>JAVXHR010000005.1:0-107153 GCA_036656795.1 Lachnospiraceae bacterium
TAATATCTTCATCCAATTTTACTTCAAATGGACTAGTTAAAAATCATGAGTGGGGAATTTCCGGGAGGCAAGATAGAAACCGGTGAAACACCACAAGAAGCGTTGATGCGCGAGATATGGGAAGAATTAGATACGGAAATTAATGTAGGGGAATTGGTAGATATTGTGGAATATGATTATCCTAATTTTCATCTGACCATGCATTGTTTTTATTGTACAATAAAAAAAGGAGAATTGTTTCTAAAAGAACATAAAGCAGCAAAGTGGTTGATAAAAGAGGAACTTTTTAGTGTGGAATGGTTACCGGCAGATAAAGGATTGATTGAGTTATTATCCAAAACTTTCAATCCTCTTTAGATATCTGCAATTAGTCTTTCGGTAACGTTTAATATTAGGACATGTTGCGTTTTGAAGTTGAAGAAGTAATATGAATATGAATGATTTCATTAGCCACATTGATGGCATCTTCGGTTGTATCAAAAAATCGGTCTTCACCAATAAGTGTTGTAAAACCAGTTTTATTCAGTAACTTAGCGGGTTGATGATTGAGTTCTGAATAAAGCAATAATATATGGTGATTCCGACAACGTTGATCGATTTGTTTTAACGCATTTAAAGCAGTGGCATCCATAGTAGAAACGTGAGTCATCTTAAGTATAATAATGTTTGTTTGTATATCTACTTTATTCATAACGTCAGCAAATGAGCTTGATGCTCCAAAGAAAAGAGGACCGTTAATTTCATAGAGCATTATCTGGGAATCAAGATGCAAAGTATTCGTTTCTTTTTGCAATTGATTGTTATGTGCAAGGTCATCAGTTAACATATTGGCATATTCATTGCTGATGTTAGAAATCATTGTAGTTTCGGACATTCTTCTGACAAATAAAAACATTGCAACAATCATACCAATTTCAATGGCAACAACCAAGTCAAAGAATATGGTTAATAAAAACGTGATAATTAAAACGGCCACATCACTTTTGGTTGATTTAAGCAAGTCCTTAAATGAGCGCCATTCGCTCATATTATAAGAAACGACCATAAGAATTGCAGCTAGTGTAGACATGGGTATTAATTTTGCCAGGGGCATAAAGAAGATCATAATTAGGAATAAAGTGACTGCATGAGTAATTCCTGCAATGGGAGTACGTCCACCATTTTTTACATTAGCAGCAGTTCTTGCGATAGCACCAGTTGCGGGTATACCGCCGAAGATAGCAGAAGCAATATTGGCAATTCCAAGAGCCACAAGTTCCACATTTGAATTATGCTTTTTTCCAATCATATCATCAGATACAACAGCTGATAATAAAGATTCAATGCTGGCAAGAAAGGCAATTGTAACAGCCGGTGGTATTAATTCTTTTAACATGGGACTTGTAATGTGGTAACTTGAAAAGTCTATAAGATGAAATGAATTGGAGATTTCGCCAAACTGACTGCCAATCGTTTCTACAGGAATGTGAAATATTTTAACACCTAAAGTTACCACGACCAATGCAACTAAAGATCCCGGAATTGTCTTGTTTATTTTAGGCCAAAGGATAATAAGTAAGAGAGAAACCAAACCAACACAAACAGTTAGAATATGTATAGAAGATATATTTGTAAAATAAGCATGCCATTTTCCGACAAAGTCAGCGGGAACATTTTCAATGGACAATCCAAGAAAATCATTTATTTGTGTAGAGAATAATACAATGGCAATTCCACTTGTAAATCCTGTGGTTGTGGGATAAGGGATAAACTTTATAATACCCCCCAATTTCATGAGTCCAAAAAAAATCATAAACAAACCAGCCATGATGGTGGCAATAGTTAGTCCCTGCAATCCAAATTGAGCAATAATGCCGGATACAATAATAACAAATGCCCCGGTAGGTCCACCAATTTGTACTCGGCTTCCACCTAGAAAAGAAATTAAAAATCCTGCAATAATAGCCGTAATCAGTCCTTTTTCTGGGGTTACACCAGAGGCAATTGCTAGTGCTACCGATAAAGGAAGGGCAATAATGGCGACAATAATCCCTGAGATGATATCGTTAGAAATCTGTTCTTTTGACAGTTCCGTACCACGATGTTTTATTATGGAAAAAAGTTTGGGTTTTAGCATGTGTTATCTCCTATTCTATAGTTTGATACTAGCATAAAAAATGTTCCATATACTAGCATAGTGTTTCTTGATATCTTTCGAGTGGTAAAGCATGGTACTTGATAAAAGACCGTGAAGAAGTGAAAAAAACATCAATGAAATTTCTTCGTCGGATTGATCCTTTAATAGACCCAATTGCATATCTCTTTTTATGAGCGTATTTACAATGGTGTATCGTTCTACTGACATGTGATGAATCTGCTCCAGAAGAATAGGATTCGTTGATTCGGATGGAAGAAGCAAAAGCCGTTTCCAAAAAAGTAATTTAACGTGGGAATCATTATAATAATTTAAGACACCAAAAAATAATTTTTCCAAGTCATCATTTTCTTGATTAATTTTAAAAAAATATTCCTTAATTTCTTGATCAATCACATTATAAATCAACAAATCTTTACTTTCAAAATGTGCATAGATAGAAGCTTTTTTAATGCCGACTGCTTGCGCAACTTCTGATAAAGAAAAATGAATTCCTTTTGTGGCAAATAAACCAAATGCAGAAGCCATAATTTTATTTTTAGTTTCCAAGTTAATGCCTCCTGTCATATTATTGACCTACCTAACGTAAGGTAGGAAACTAAATTGTAAAGGAACTCTATAAATTTGTCAAGCCTATATAATTTACGCTATCGATGTGCTGCAATTGATTGATATATCAGAAAAATTCTGTTATAATTCAATTGTTAAATTGAGAAGAGTTTTCATATCAAATGGAGGAAGAGTTATGTCATATACATGGTCAAAAGATTTAGAAACTGGAAATGCGACAATTGATGGGCAGCACAAAGAACTCATTCAAGCAATTAATAAGCTTTTAGATGCATGTTCTGCGGGAAAAGGACGAGCAGAAGTTGAACAAACAAGTCAATTTTTACTTAATTATACATCGAGACATTTTGCAGATGAGGAAAAACTGCAGATTCAAAGTAAATATCCGGATTACCCAAATCACAAGCGTTATCATACGGAGTTCGTAAAAGTAGTTCAGAATATTACAAAAGAGTTAGATAAAGAAGGCCCCACCATTGTAATGGTAGGGAAAGTCAATACGGCAATTGCAGGTTGGCTATTGAATCATATCAAACGTGAAGATGCAAAAGTTGCGGCACATATTCGTAGTGTGGAATCGTAGAACACTATGACGATTCGACATTTAAAGATTTTTATTACGGTGGCAGATACTGGAAAGATGAATGCAGCAGCTAAGATATTATATATCTCACAGCCATCGGTAAGCCAAGCAATACGGGAGTTAGAGGATTATTATGGAATCAAACTCTTTGAACGATTCTCTAGGAAATTATATATTACAGATAGTGGAAAACAATTGCTTTCTTATGCAAGACATGTGGTAGAATCTTTTGAAACAATGGACATAGTGATGAAAAATGCAGGAGAACACCCTAAACTGCGTGTTGGTGCCAGTGTATCCGTCGGAACTTGCCTGATTGGAACAATTGTAGAAGAAGTAGAACAACAACAACCTGGAATGAATATCCAGGTTGTTGTAGATAATACCTCTAGGATTGAACAGATGCTACAAAATAGTCAACTTGATATAGGAATTGTAGAAGGGGTTGTGAGTAGTGTGGATTTTGTTCAGGAATCGTTGTGCAAAGATGAGCTTGTAGTAGTTGTTGGTAAAACCCATGAGTTTTATCAGAAGAAAGAAATTACGTTAGGACAGTTGGAGGGTCAGTCCTTGATTGCAAGGGAAGATGGAAGCCTTTTAAGAAATCAATACGAACGTCTGTTATTAGAGGAACGTATCACCTTGGAAAAGAAGTGGAGCTGCACGAATACAGAGGCTATTAAGAATGCAGTTATTGCAGGAAGTGGATTGACGATTTTATCTCGCATGTTAGTCGAAAAAGAGGTGAAAGAGGGAACCCTTTATATTGTTCCCGTTCATGGAATAAAAGTAGAGCGAGAGATGCAACTGACTTATCATCATAATAAATATCTATCCGGCCATCTTTTGAAATTTATAGAAATCAGCAGACAGACGATGAGTAAACAATAAACATCATATGGCAAGGTGGATTTAGAGAATCCACCTTGCCACATGATATTTATAAGAATGCGTAGATACAGGTACCAAGGACACCGGTGCCAAAGATAATTTTAATTGCACTTATCTTGTAACGTCGAAGAAGATACAAGGCACTGATAAACAACCCGAATTCAACCCATCGGAAATCCGACAATATAATGGAATGTTTGTCTGCCTGAAATAACCCTAATAGCAAGATGGACATACCGGCAGAAGCAATCAGTGCTACAACAGCCGGACGAAGTGCAGCCAGAACGGTTTGCACGCCACTGAAATTTCGGTATTTATAATAGAAGTGTGCTAATAATAGACAGATAATAAATGCAGGCAATACGCAACCTAAGGTACAGATAATTGCCCCGGGAATCCCAGCAATTCTTGTTCCAACAAAGGTAGCAGAATTAATGGAGATTGGACCGGGAGTCATCTCAGCGATGGTAATTAAGTCTGTGAACTCTGCCATAGTCATTAACTTGTGGACAGTTACAATCTGATACTGAATTAGTGGAATTGCCGCATATCCACCACCGACGCTAAACAATCCAACCTGAATAAAACTAAAAAATAATTGAAGTATGAGTGACATCTTAAACCTCGCTTTCTGTTTGAATGATACGTTGTTTTTTTTGCAGTTGCAGATTCCATAATAGATCGAGAATTCCAACTCCAAGGCAGGTTAAGATAACAATCATGGCACTGATGTCTAAGACAAAAGTTGCAACAAATGCAAGAATCATCAGAGCAATATACAAGAATCGTTTGGTCTTATATACATTGATTGCAAGATTAATGACGACATCAAAGATGACAGCGGCAACACCAGCACGCATAACTAAAAGCGCAGTGGCAATCATCGCATTTTCACGAAATTGGTTATAGAAGACTGCGATTACGGAGATGATGACCATAGGAGGAATAGAGGTTCCAAGTACAGCAATGAGGGAACCAAGTACACCATACATGCGATATCCAATGATTACGGAAGCATTGATGGGAATAGGACCAGGTGAAGATTGTGCGATTGCGGTAATATCAAGCATTTCATTTTCATCAAACCAGTCAAGTTCTTCCACAAACTTTTTCTTCATCAGAGAGACGATGACAAATCCTCCTCCAAAGGTGAAAGCGCTTAATGTAAATGTTGCTTTAAATAATTGCCATAGAATTTTTTTTGAACGTTCTGTTTTTTTCATCATGTAATATGTTCTCCTTTTTTGTTCTAACGAGAGTATATCCCAAAGGAATACATATGTACAATATATATAAACTATAAAAAGGATAGGTAAATACCTATCAGTAGGAGAAATTATGAAGTTGATTTTCAAATATTTAAAACAGTATAAAAAGATGTTTTTCTTAAATGTCATATCTGTTTTTGGATTTGCACTTGTAGAACTTGGGATTCCAACAGTTGTCGCTCAGATGATAGATAAAGGGGTCAATAGAGGAGATCAAGCATATATCTTGAAGATGGGAGTCGTTATTGCAGTGATATCATTTTTAGGTGTTGCAGGAACGATCCTTATGGGGTATTGCTGTGCATATTTATCTACGGCAATTACAAGAGATATTCGAAAGGAGATGTTTGAACATGTCCAACAATTTTCCCACAGTGAATATCAATACTTTGGTCCGGCATCACTGATTACACGAACAAATAATGATGCATTTCAGATTCAGATGTTCATGAATGTGCTTTTTCGAACGGCGTTGATGGCACCGGTTATGATGCTTGTAAGTTTTACACTTGTCTTTCGTGCATCCATTCCACTGGCGGTCATCATACTTTCTACCATTCCATTGATTATTATAGGAGTGATTATAGTTGCAAAAATGTCAGAACCATTGAGTGAGAATCAACAGCTTTCTATGGATACAATTAATCGTGTGTCCAAAGAGAATCTGAGTGGAATCAGAGTAATACGGGCATTTAACAATGACGCACATGAAAAAGGACGCTTTGATGAAGCCAATAATAGATATATGAAATTTTCAAAACAAATATTTAAACTGATGTCCATGACGCAACCTGTATTTTTTATGTTAATGAATCTTGCAGGAATGGGGATTTTTTGGGTCGCGGCAACAATGATTCACAAAAATCAGTTGGAAATTGGACAATTGGTGGCTTTTATGGATTATCTGTTTCATGCTATGTTTTCAGTAATGCTTTTTTGTATGGTATTTATGATGTACCCAAGGGCCCGAGTTAGTGCCAGAAGAATTGAAAGCGTGATTAAAAAGTCTATTGCGATTCAGAATAAGGAGTGCGGTAAGTTTGTAAAAGATGGAATTGAAGAATTGACATTTGAACATGTGACTTTTGTATATCCAGATGGAGAAGAGCCGGTGTTAAAAGATGTTACATTTCAAGCAAAAAGGGGTGAAACAGTTGCTTTTATCGGTAGTACGGGATCTGGGAAAAGTACATTGATTAATTTGATTCCCCGTGCTTATGATGTGACAGGGGGGAGGATTATGGTCGATGGCACAGATATTAGAGACTACGACTTGTATTCTCTAAGAGAGCAGATTGGATTTATACCTCAGAAGGCAATGCTATTTCGTGGGAGTATTGCAGAGAATATCGGATTTGGTGGAGAATCAATCTCCATAGAACAAGTGATTCATGCGGCAAAGACTGCACAGGCATATGAGTTTATTATGGAAAAGGGTGGGTTTGAACAAGAGATTACAGAGAATGCAACTAATGTATCCGGGGGACAAAAACAGCGAATTTCCATTGCCAGAGCATTGGCAAAGTCCCCTAAATTATACATATTTGATGATTCTTTTTCAGCTTTGGATTTCAAAACCGATGCAGCACTTCGAAAGGAATTAAAGAAAGATACAAAAGATGCAATTGTATTAATAGTAGCACAGCGAATTGCAACGATTATGGATGCGGATCGAATTGTAGTATTGAATGAGGGACATGTTGTGGGTACGGGAACCCATCAAGAATTATTAAAGAGCTGTCCCATCTATTATGAGATTGCAACATCGCAGTTTAGTAAGGAGGAACTGGCTCATGCATAAAAAATTAGAGAAAGTAAAGCAAAATATAAAAATGTTATCTCCATTTATTGCACCTTACAAGTATAAATTTTTCGGGGCGATTTCCATGATTTTTATCTTTGTAACGGCCATGACGACTGCACCAAGAATTGAAGGGCTGATTACTACACAATTGGCAAAAGATGCCAAAGATATTACCAATCATGTGTCAGGATCCGGAGTTCATTTTACAATAGTAATTCAGATATTATCGTTATTAATGGTTATTTATCTAATTAAAACGATTGCACAGATGGCCAGCATCACATTTTTGACCAATGCTATCCAAAGTACTATGCACGATTTGAGGAATGCAGTACAGGAGAAGATACGAAGACTTCCGGTTCAGTATTTTGATACCCATAGTTTTGGAGATGTCTTAAGTCGTGTTACCAATGATATTGAAACCATATCCGGAGCATTACAGCAGAGTTTCAGCCAGGTAATAAGTGGAATTCTAACATTGATCTTGGCAGTTATCATGATGTTTTCGATTCAACCTATGATGGCTTGTATGGTGCTTGTGATTATTCCATTGAGTTTAATCATTACAAAACTAATTGTGAAAAAGAGCCAGAATCAATTTCGTGCACAACAGGATTCCGTAGGAGAGATGAATGGTGCAATTACGGAAATGTACACAGGATTTCAAGAGATTATCTTTTTTAACAGACAAAAGAAGATGCAGGAAGAATTCCAAGAATTAAGTGAGGAATTGAGAAAGCATGCATTTCGTGCACAATTTGTTTCTTCTTTAATATCACCACTTATTTCTTTAGTCACGTATCTTATTATAGGGGGTATTGCAGTGGTTGGTTCTATTGCTGCAATTCAAGGAGGTATGACAATTGGTAATCTACAGGCATTTATTCGATACATCTGGCAGATTAATGATCCATTATCTCAGGTATCACAGTTATCGTCTCAGATTCAATCTGCGTTTGCGGCATTAGGAAGAGTGGTAGAAATCTTAGAAGAAGAGGAAGAAATACCTGAGGTTGATTCACCCGTTACACTAGAACAAGTATGTGGAAACGTAACATTTGACCATGTGACTTTTGGATACGGAGAACAATCAATTATACAAGATTTAAGTATAGAAGTAAAAAAAGGGCAGATGGTAGCGATTGTTGGACCTACCGGAGCAGGAAAGACGACTCTTATCAATCTTTTAATGCGTTTTTATGATGTTGAGAAAGGAAGAATTCTAATTGATGGAGTCGATATTCGAGAGATGAAACGAGGGGAAATGCGTTCTGCTTTTGGCATGGTACTTCAAGATACATGGCTATTTAGTGGCAGTATCTATGATAATATCCGTTATGGAAGACTGAACGCCAGAAAAGATGAGGTCATTCAAGCAGCGAAGGCTGCCAATGTACATCATTTTATCAGGACTCTTCCTGGAGGTTATGACATGGTAATAGATGAAGAAGGTGGTAATATCTCACAAGGAGAGAAACAACTTCTTACCATTGCAAGAGCCATTTTAAAGAATCCAGATATTATGATTCTTGATGAAGCAACTTCTTCGGTAGATACAAGAATTGAACAATTGCTTCAAGAAGCGATGAAACGTGTGATGGAGGGGCGTACAAGTTTTGTGATTGCACATCGTCTTTCAACCATTAAGAATGCAGATATTATTTTAGTCATGAAAGATGGCAATATCGTGGAACAAGGAACTCATGAAGGGCTATTACGTGCAGGCGGATTCTATGAACAGCTATATCATTCTCAGTTTTCGGTATAAAAGGCAAGATAAAAGTTTACAAAAGTTTTATAAAGTTTGTTATCTTTTAGACATAAGTGAATTGTATGCATGGGATAGTTGTGCTATAATGAAGGGAACATGTTAGCCAAAATGGCAAGGAGGAATTTAGCTATGAAGATTACAGAAGGATATATGCCATACCTTGAGTATCAGACATATTACCGCATTGTGGGAGAATGTACTGGAAACAAAAAACCACTTGTTTTATTACATGGTGGGCCAGGTTCTACACACAATTATTTTGAAGTCCTTGATATTGTTGCAAATGAAGGCCGTGCAGTCATTATGTATGATCAATTGGGTTGTGGAAAGTCATTTGTAGCAAACCGTCCAGATCTTTGGACAGCAAAAACATGGATTGATGAGTTAGTGGCATTACGTAAGCATCTTGGACTTGATGAAATTCATCTGTTGGGACAGTCTTGGGGTGGTATGCAATTAATTCAATATCTGTGTGAGTACAAACCAGAAGGAATTAAGAGCGCAGTTCTTTCTAGCACATTACCAGCATCTTGTATGTGGGAAACAGAGCAAAGACGTCATATTACAGAGCTTCCTCAGAAGATGCAAGATGATATTGCAAGAGCAGAGGCAGCTGGGGATTATGAAGATCCAGATTATCTGGCAGCAGTCGATGAATTCATGATTCGCTTTTGTGCAGGCGTTCCAGATGAGAATTCGCCGGAATGCTTAAGAAGACCAAAAGTATCAGGATCAGAGGCATACGTTGTAGGTTGGGGACAAAGTGAATTTGCACCAAGTGGAACATTGAAGGACTTTGACTATAGAGATCAGTTAAAAGATATCAAAGAGCCATGTTTGGTAGTAAGTGGACTTTTAGATCTTTGTACACCATGGATCGCAAAGTTTATGTATGATAGAATTCCTGATTCGAAATGGGAATTATTCCAATTCAGTCGTCATATGTGTTTTGTAGAAGAAAACGAAAAATATGTAGCAATGTTGAACGAATGGTTGGAAGCACACGATTAGTACAAGTTATAAGTTTACTTTGGAGGAAATTTATATGAAGAAATATATTGCGGCGTTTGTATATAAATTCATATGTAAAGAACCTGAACAAGTAGAAGAAGCATAGAGAATAAAACATATTGTAAGTGTAGAATATGTAAAATAGGGGGTGCGGTCAATAAGGCTGTACCCTCTTCATTATAATTAGTAAGAGCAGGAGAGGTTTATAAGTATGGAACAGGGAACAGAAGTAAAAGAAAATGAATTAGGAACAAAAAGTATTGGAAAGTTGTTATTTAGTCTTGCGTTGCCGGCAATCACGGCACAAGTAGTTAATGTGCTTTATAATATGGTTGACCGTATGTACATAGGGCATATACCAAATATTGGCGCACAGGCACTTACGGGAGTTGGAGTTACATTGCCTTTGATTATGATTATCTCTGCATTTGCTGCATTAGTGAGTATGGGTGGGGCACCGAGAGCTTCTATCATGATGGGGAAAGGTGACAAGAAAACAGCAGAAAAGATATTGGGAAACTGTACCACAGCACTTGCAATTATTGCAGTTGTTATTACCGGCTGTATCTTTTTGTTTGGTAAGGATTTATTATTGTTATTTGGAGCCAGTGGAAATACAATAAGACATGCTTGGGACTACATGTCGGTATATGCACTGGGTACTATATTTGTACAATTTGCGTTAGGACTGAATGCATTTATTACGGCACAAGGGTTTTCAAAGATTAGTATGATGACGGTACTTATAGGCGCAATTGCAAATATTATCTTAGATCCTATCTTCATCTTTGGTTTTGGAATGGGAGTTAAAGGTGCGGCATTAGCGACCATTATATCTCAGGGAATCTCGGCAATATGGGTATTGCGATTTTTAATGGGAAAGAAAACTATTTTACAATTAAAGAAGAAGAATTTGAAATTAGACTTTCGGATATTTGGACCATGTGTGGCACTTGGACTATCTCCATTTATTATGCAGTCTACAGAAAGTATTTTGGCAATTTGCTTCAATTCTTCATTGTTAAAATATGGTGGAGATGTTGCCGTTGGTGCTATGACTATCTTAAGTAGTGTTATGCAATTTTCTATGTTACCATTAAGTGGATTGACACAAGGAGCACAGCCTATCTTAAGCTTTAATTACGGGGCAAATAATTTACAACGTGTAAAACAAACATTTATCTTGTTGTTAAAATCTTGTGTATTATATTCTACTACATTGTGGCTTCTTGTAATGCTGTGTCCACAGGCATTTGCGCACATTTTCACAAATGATGCAGAGTTAGTGAAGATGACCGTACATGCATTGCGCATATATATGGCGACTTCGTTGATGTTTGGAATTCAGATTGCCTGTCAACAGACATTTATTGCCCTTGGTAATGCAAAGACTTCGGTATTTTTAGCGTTGCTTCGGAAAGTGTTTTTATTGATTCCATTTATTTTTGTATTTCCATTGTTTGTAACAAATAAAGTAGATGCAGTTTATCTGGCAGAGCCAGTGGCAGATTTTATTGCCGTAGTAGTAACCGGAACTTTATTTTTTATTGAATTTCGTAAAATCTTACACAAAAAAGAAAAATCATAGTTTCGTGTATTGCCGAGAACTGTAA
This sequence comes from Lachnospiraceae bacterium, assembly GCA_036656795.1. Classification (GTDB taxonomy): domain Bacteria; phylum Bacillota; class Clostridia; order Lachnospirales; family Lachnospiraceae; genus CAUPWF01. The sequence goes on from JAVXHR010000005.1 coordinate 11,646, forward strand.
AATATACTACAATGAAAATACGGAGATGCACATAGGAGGAATAAAATTTGGAAATAAGAGAAAGATTATTGGAATTCAAACATTGCTTTGATAAAAGTCCTGTAGCGGTTGGAATTGTAAAAAAGATAGAGAATCAAGAAGGGCAGGTTTGTGACCTGTATTTTTGTTACTCCAATCAAGCTTTGGCGGATCTAATTGGAAGAAAATTAGATGTGTTACAGGACACAAGTTTATATCAGCAATTTCCAATAGCAGATTCTCACTGGGTAGAATTTTATCAGTTGGTAGTAGGAAGTAAAGAGGCGCATAAGGCAGTTATGTATAGTGAAGAAAGCGAACGCTATCTAAAAGCCTACGCTTATCAGATGCAAGAAGATTATTGTGTAATGATTCTTACAGATGTTACAGAGGAAAAACTGATAGAGTTAGATTTGATTATGCAACAAAGAAAATCCCAGATTGCACTGGAAAACTCCGAAGTGGATGTATGGGAATATGACATACAAAGCAAACAATTATATCAACGAATAGAAACAGTAGATGGTAAAGAGATTGTGAAAGCAATTGATAATATCCCGGAATCTGCAATTGAAAATGGAACTATACACCCGGAGAGTGTTCAGGATTATCGAAATATCTATGCATCTATTTCAAATGGATCAAAAGATGCTACTGCGGATGTTCATTACATAGAGAAGAATGGGGAAGATATTTGGAAGCGCATCAAGTTTATTACGGTATTTGATGATGCAGGGATGCCAATTAAGGCAGTAGGATGTACCAGTAATCTTACATTGATGAAGGGAATTGAACAGCGATATAATGAAGAACTGATATATAAAGATGCCATAAATGCAGATAATTTGTTGGCAAAGATAAAAGCAAATTTATCTGCAAATTTAATTGATGAGATGAATGCAGAATGTAAACTTTTAACCAGTACATGTAAAGGGGATACATTCACAAATTATGTAGAGATTGTTAGGAAAACAATCTTTAAAAAGGAACAACAAGAAGAATTCAATAAGATATTTGATATTAATGCATTACGCAAAGCGTATGAAACGGGGGAAAAGAAATTTTCTTTTGAATATCAGCGAAGATTAAAAGATGAGAGTATTATTTGGGTGGAAACAACAACTAAATTACTTAAAAAACCAAATACAGATGAGCTTATGTGTTTTACTTATACCTATGATATCAATGATAAAAAGATGACTCAGGCGTTAATTGACACAGTTGTATCGGTAGATTATGAATTTATCTTAGAGATTGATGTTCATACAGGAAAATATAATACACGTTCTCTGAATATGGAAGCAGATCATATTACATTCCCGGAAAGTGGGGATTTTGAAGAGCTTGATGAACAATATATTCAGGATTTTGTAGTGGAAGAAGATAGGGAACGATGTAAACAAGAACTTCGTATCAGCAGTTTGTGTGCCAATTTGGAGAATGATACAATTACGTCTGTAACATATGGAATGAAAGGCAATAAGGGTGAATCAAAGGTTAAGAGAATACAAGCACTTTATATTGATGATACAAAAAGAAACCTTTGCTTAACCAGAACAGATATTACAGATTTGACAAGAAAAGAAGAACAAAAAAAAGAAGTGTTAAGGCAAGCTTTGATAGCAGCGGAGCAGGCCAATAACGCAAAGAGTGAGTTCCTATCTCGCATGAGTCATGAAATTCGTACCCCAATGAATGCAATCATAGGAATGTCAACGCTTGCGGCACAGTGTATTAATGATCCTGAGCAGGTGTCAGATTGCTTGTCGAAAGTGGGAATTTCTGCAAGATTTTTGTTATCTTTAATTAATGATATATTAGATATGTCTAGAATTGAAAGCGGAAAAGTAAATATCAAACAAGAAAAAATTGCATTTGAAGAATTTCTCGCTGGAATTGATACAATATGTTATGCACAGGCTGAGGAAAAGAAAGTGGAATTTGATTCCATTCTTACTAGTTACACAGAAGATTATTATATAGGGGATGCAACTAAATTACAGCAAATTCTCATTAATGTGATATCGAATGCAATTAAATTCACTCCTGCGGGTGGAAAAGTACAATTTATTATTAATGAAGAACGAATCAAACAAGACCAAGCAGTCATGCAGTTTACTATTAATGATACGGGCGTTGGAATTAGTGATGAATTTTTACCACATCTTTTTGAACCATTCACACAAGAATCGATAGGTGCGACCTCAACATATGGAGGAACCGGCTTAGGCCTTGCCATTTGTAAGAATCTAGTAGCCCTTATGGATGGTAGTATCAGTGTGAATAGTATAGAGGGCATAGGAACAGAATTTATCATTAAGATAAAGCTTGGAATTTCTAAAGACAGTAAACATCACAAGAATAGAAAGGTACAACAATTTAATTACAGTACGTTAAGGGCGTTGATTATTGATGATGATGTCTTGATTTGCAGACATACAAAACAAATTCTTGCAGATATGGGAATAGTGGCAGAATGGGTTGATTCGGGACAAAAAGCTATTGATAAAGTGAAAAGAAAGTTAGCGCAGACCCAACATTATGATGTCATTCTTGTAGACTGGAAGATGCCGGGAATGGATGGAATAGAAACTACACGCCGATTGCGTGAGATTGTAGGAAAAGATGTAACTATTATTATCATGACGGCATATGATTGGTTTGTCATTGAACAAGAAGCAAAAGCAGCAGGGGTAGATGTTTTAATATCAAAACCAATCTTTGAAACCTCATTGACAAACACCTTTGCAAAACTGTATCATTCAGAAGAGATAGAACGGGAGTCCAGAGAAAAAGAAAAGATAGAAGAATACGATTTTTCCGGAAAAAGAGTGCTTTTAGTTGAAGATCATATTCTAAATATTGAAGTTGCAAAAAGATTATTACTGGCTAAATCATTAGAAGTAGATGTCTGTGAAAATGGTTTACAAGCAATTGAGCGGTTTGCAAAAGCGGAAGAAGGGTACTATCAAGCAATTCTCATGGATATTCGTATGCCAATTATGGATGGAATTACGGCAACAAAATCTATCAGACAGATGCAACATAGAGATGCAAAAACAATTCCAATTATAGCAATGACTGCAAATGCATTTGACGAAGATGTAGAAGAGACAAAGGCAGCAGGAATGAATGCTCATTTGGCGAAACCAATTGAGCCAGAGATGATGTATCAAACGTTACAAAATTTATTTTAAATTCAATTTGGGACGGGGTGTTTTTCAAAAACACCCCGTCCCAAATTAAAAATACCCTGTCCCAAATTGGAGGAGACCTATGCAATTTAAAGAACTTGGATTAAATGAAGTTTTGATTAATGGATTAAAGAAGGAAAGAATTATGCAACCAACAAAGGTGCAAGAGCTTGTAATACCAAAGGTATTCGAAGACCAGAATCTATTGGTACAATCGGAGACCGGCTCGGGAAAAACATTGGCCTATCTATTGCCATTATGTATGAAGATGCAACCTTTGAAAAGGGAAATGACAACATTAGTACTAGTGCCAACTCACGAATTGGCAATGCAAGTGCATCATCAGGTTCAGAAGTTGGCAAAGAACACTGGTGTACCATTTTGTTCTACAACAATTGTGGGAAATGTGAATATAAAACGTCAAATTGAGTGGCTGCGAGAAAAACCACAGATTGTAATTGGCACACCGGGGCGTGTGTTAGAATTGATAAAGAAGAAGAAAATCTCAGCCCATACCATGAAAACGGTTGTGATAGATGAAGCGGATAAATTATTAGATAAGAATAATAATGAAATAGTCAAAGCAGTGTTAAAGTGTTGTATGCGTGATACAAAATTATTGATGTTTTCTGCCAGTATTCCAAAACAGACAATTCTAGAGGCGAAAGAATTGCGTAAGGATATGGTGGAGATACGTGTTACCAATGAATTCACAATTCCAAAGAATCTACAGCATTTTTATGTGGTGGTGGATAAACGAGAAAAGATTGAGACTTTAAGAAAATTAGTAAGTAGTCTACAACCTAAAAAGGCTATGATTTTTACAAATAAGGCCTATGATGTGGAGGAAACTTTGTCCAAATTACGGTATCATCATTACAGTTGTGGTGCCATTCATGGGCAGCATGTCAAACAGGAGCGTAAAAAAATAATCCAGGAGTTTGGACAAGGGAAACTACAATTTTTAGTGGCTACGGATATTGCGGCACGGGGATTACATTTTGAAGATGTAGAAGCAGTATTTCACCTGTCGATTCCGGAGGAACCAACAGATTACCTACATCGTGCAGGGCGTGCGGGACGTGGGAAAGAAGAGGGGTTGAGTGTGTCTATTGTTACAACATCGGAGCTACCAAGGATTAAGAATTACGAGAAAGCATTTGGGATTCAAATGATTCAAAAGACAATAAAACAAGGAAAATTAGTATGAAAGCAAAAGTAAAATTGGCGGTTGCTATGTCTGTCTTTGGCACCATTGGAGTATTTGTAAAAAATATTCCACTGCCAACGGGAGAAATTGCGTTGTTTCGTGCGCTTATTGCAATTGTAGTGATTTTGTTCTATAAGTTGATAAAAGGACAAGGACTGTCATTGGGTGCCATTAAAAAAGAACTTCCTTTATTAGGCCTTTCAGGAGTATTGGTGGGGTTTAACTGGATATTATTGTTTCAGTCTTATCGTTATACAACGGTGTCTTTAGCGACATTAAGTTATTATTTTGCACCGATGATAGTGATGATTGTCTGTCCTATTCTTTTTAAGGAACGATTTACCCTTCGTCAACTGGTATGCTTTAGCATGGCAACCATCGGTTTGGTATTGATTGTAGGGACAGGCGGTGCAAAAGTGGATCAAAGCACGCTGATAGGAATCGGATATGGACTAGGGGCAGCAGTCTTATATGCCATGGTAATATTGTTAAATAAATATATCAAACAGGTTACCGGAATTGATCGTACCTTGGTTCAATTTCTGGCGGGAGCCTTTGTGATGTTGCCTTATGTATTGCTTACAACTGGAATGCAGATTGGAACCATTCAAATAAAAGGATTATGGAATCTACTTATATTGGGGGTTGTTCATACCGGAATTGGATATTGTCTGTATTTTACGGCAATTCAAGAACTAAAAGGACAAGAAGTAGCGCTTTTAAGTTATATGGATCCTTTAGTGGCGATTTTTATATCTGTATTAGTATTACACGAATCTATGAGTAGGATACAGATTCTTGGAGGAGCATTAATTTTAGCATTCACATTGTTACATGAAGTCCAAATAACACCAAAGGAAATAAAAGAAAAATAAAAGCGAAATATTGGAAAATATGACGATAGAACAAAATTGACAAAAAACGAAAAGAAGAATAGAATAAAAACAGTCGATTACCTTAGAAAGAGGAGGAAAAAAAGCATGAATTTCAATTATTATATTCCTACAAAATTATTATTTGGACGTGGACAATTGGAGCATCTTCACGAAGAAGCATTACCTGGAAAGAAAGCATTGATTGTTATCTCAGCAGGGAGATCTACAAGGGCAAATGGTTATTTAGATCGCGTGATAAATCAATTACAGCTAGCAGGTGTAGAATCTGTGATTTTTGATAAGGTATTACCGAATCCATTGAAAGACCATGTCATGGAAGGAGCAGCATTTTGTAAAGCACAAGGCTGTGATTTCGTCGTTGGTTTAGGTGGTGGCAGTAGTATTGATACTTCAAAAGCAATTGCAGTGATGGCAACAAATGAGGGTGATTATTGGGATTATATCAGTGGAGGTTCTGGAAAAGAACAGCCGGTTTCAAATCAACCATTGCCAATTGTTGCAATTACAACAACGGCGGGAACTGGAACGGAAGCAGATCCATGGACTGTTATTACAAAGACGGAGACTAATGAAAAAATTGGATTTGGATATGATAAGACATTTCCGGTACTCTCTGTTATAGATCCGGAATTAATGCTTACTGTTCCGGCAAATCTTACTGCATACCAAGGGTTTGATGCACTCTTTCATAGTACAGAGGGGTATCTAAATACGACTGCATATCCATTAAGCGATATGTATGCTTTAAAAGCTATAGAATTAGTAGCGCAGAATCTGGCAAAGGCAGTACATAAAGGTGATGATATCGATGCAAGAGAAGCAGTTGCATTAGCTAATACTTTGGCAGGTATGGTAGAATCCACATCTGGTTGTACATCGGAACATTCCATGGAACACTTGATGTCAGCATACCATCCAAATCTTCCACATGGTGCTGGATTAATTATGATTAGTGAGGCATATTATACCCATTTTGCACAGACGGGAGCATGTGATAAACGTATGATTGATATGGCAAAAGCAATGGGGAAGACACATGCAACCTGTGCAATGGATTTTGTGGTAGCGTTAGTAGAGTTACAACAGGCATGTAATGTACGTGGACTTCAGATGTCTGACTATGGGATTCAAAAAGAAGAACTTCCAACATATGCAAAAGAAGCGAGGGAAACTATGGGTGGATTGTATGAAGTAGATCCAGTACCATTAACAGATGAAGACTGTCTACATATCTATGAGACATCATATTCATAGAATTGTATTGCTTTTCTAACAGTATTATTGATGTATTGCAAAAGACACACCATTGCCGGTGTGTCTTTTGTCCATTTTATAGTTTATTTCCCACAGATATTGCAACCAAGTGTACAACCGGTGGGAGTTCCGGCACAACCACCTAAGGCACTTTCTCTTAGCGAAAATGGAAGACTTTTGCCTACGGTATACATAGCTTGTGCCATTTCGTCAAATGGGATGGGGTGGGTAACACCACTAAGTGCTAGTTCGGCACATGTAATAGCATTTGCCACTCCTATGGCATTTCTACTTTGACAAGGGGATTCTACTAATCCGGCAATGGGATCACAAACCAAACCTAATAGATTAGAGAGGGCAATAACGGCTGCTTGGAGGCATTGATTTGGAGTTCCACCCATCATCTCAGTGACGGCAGAGGCGGCCATAGCAGATGCAGCGCCAACTTCTGCCTGACAGCCGGCTTCCGCACCGGATACAGAAGCATTGCGCATAAGCAGATATCCAATTGCACTGGCATTTAATAAGCCTTGAAAGAGTACGTCATTAGGAAGAGATTGTTCTTCCTGCAGTGCAAAGAGCACTCCTGGTACAACTCCGGAAGAACCTGCAGTAGGTGCAGCTACAATCAGTCCCATAGATGCATTTACCTCCAGAACAGCCATACTATAGGCAATCGCTTTAGAGAGCATAGAACCGCAGATGGTAGTTGAAGTTGTGGCGTGATCAGATACCATTTTTGCTTCTCCACCAATTAGTCCACCAATAGATTTCTTGGGTGCTACCAGTGGAACATGTACAGAGTCTCTCATAATAGAAAGAACGGTAGCTAATTTTCGATTAATTTCTTCCTCAGTCAAAGAACCACATTCAATTTCACGTCGTTTCATGACATTGGAAATAGGTAAATGTTCTGCAACGCACATGTCTAAGAGTGCGTGTCCTGTTAAAAAGTCCATATAATGTTCCTCCTATATCTGAATGAGCATTAGTTCTTGAATATGCTCATTTTTTTTCATTTCATCTAGTAAAATCTCGGGAATATTCTGATCGGATTCTACAACGGTATAAGCGGTAGCTCCTTTATCCTCGCGAAATAATCTCATAAAAGCAATGTTGACATTGTAGTGGCTTAAGCATTGAGTAATATGAGCAACTACGCCGGGAGTATCAGTTTGTCTTACAATGAGGGTACTATATTCACCAGTAAATTCCACATCAATATTATTAATGCGTACAATACGAATTTTTCCACCACCAATGGATTCACCACGGACACTTAGTGTACGGCCATAGATTCCTTCAATATAGATATCAGCAGTATTTGGATGATCAGTCATGGTTTCCTCATCAATGACATAGTGATATTCCAGACCTTGTTTAGTGGCGAGTGAAAAAGCATCGCGAATACGTTCATCATCAGTGGCATATCCTAAGAGACCACCTAGAAGTGCACGGTCAGTTCCATGCCCATGGTAGGTTTTAGCAAAAGAGCCATATAAAGTAAAGGTGACTTTTTTAATTGGTTCCGAAAACATCTTTCGCGCCAACAAAGAGATGGATACAGCGCCAGCAGTGTGAGAGCTAGACGGACCAATCATATTGGGGCCAATGACGTCAAAGATACTTAAAAAGTTCATGTATAATTCCTCCCAAGAATAGTTTTATTGTTTTATCATAACATATAAAGTAAGGTACAGTAAATGAATCTATGATTTTTTGACATTTAAATAGAAGCGAGTTACAATAACCGATAGGACGCTGTGAAGTGGATTATGGATATCCACTTTGATATCGACAGGAGGTAAGAAGTTATGATTGATGGTCATATTCATTTTGCAAAGAGTATGAAAACGGAACGTTTGAATGCAATTATAGAAGAATATCAGTTAGAAAGAATTGCACTCCTTTGTATTCCTAAAGGTGGAAATGCACCTGTAGAAACAGATGCATTGGAATTTCAAAAACAATGCAAAGTGCCTGTATATATATTTGGAGGAATTTCTCGTGAGATATTTGCAATGGATAAGAAAGAATTATCCGGAGCATTGGTAGAGGAAGTAAAACGATTGCATAAGATGGGGTGCATCGGTATAAAGATGTTGGAAGGAAAGCCGGATGTACGAAAGGCATACCCAATCCCAGATTTTGATACAGAACCATGGGAGGCTTACTGGGAATTGCTGGAACAAGAACAGACCCCTGTCTATATGCATGTTAATGATCCTGAAGAATTTTGGGATCCGGATAAAGTATCGGAGTATGCCAAAAAAGTAGGGTGGTTCTACGATTGTAGTTTTATCAATAATGAAGAACAATATACACAAGTATTACATGTCTTAGAAAAACATCCCAAATTACGTATTTTGTTCCCACATTTTTTCTTTTGTTCTAAACAGCTGGAACGTCTAGGACATTTACTGGATTGTTATCCAAATGTGCGTATTGATGTAACACCGGGGATTGAGCTATATGAGAATTTATCGCAACGTCATAAAGAAGCAGTCAATTTTTTTCAAACTTATCAAGACCGGATCTGTTATGGAACAGATATTGGAGCAAGATCGGTAATTCATGCAGAGGATATCCCTTTATCAATAGAGGAAACAAGGGGGAGAATCCAATTGATTACTAGATTTTTAGAAGAATCAGGAACGTATCTGCTGGAACCTGATGGATATTATGTGAAAGATGGTGGCACAAGAGTCATGCATGGATTGGGGCTGGAACAGAGAGTACTTGAGAAAATTTACAGAGATAATTTTATGGAATTTATCTATCCAAATGAATAAAGGAGTGGGAACTTATGAAAAAAAATATATTAAAACCTTATCATGGTATTTTACTATTAGTGTTGTGCTTATTATCAATGGTTACCATTAGCCCTTATCTTGGGGCTCGGTTTGGATTGTATGGTTCGCTTATAGGAGAATGTATATTCTTACTCTTATCCATTGGAGTTGCTGTAGTATTTCATGGGGATATGCATCGAGTTTTTCCACTAAAAAAGCCAAAGCTGGCACCGACGATTGGAACAGGGCTACTTTGGCTTGGTACTTTTGTAGGTGTTATGATTATTACGTTGATTCTGAGTTATTTTTTTCCGGAACAAGTTATTGGTGTAAGTCAAGAATTAGGGGCCGGTTTTACCAGTGTTCCATTTGCAGTATCATTTGTGATTGTTGCAATTGCGCCGGCTATTTGTGAAGAATCGGTATTTCGCGGGGTGGTATTAAACAGCTTTCGCCCATTTCGCAATAAATGGATTATGATTATAGGGACCGGACTTATCTTTGGTGCGTTTCACGGAAGTATCTGGAGATTTCTTCCAACAGCTCTTCTTGGAATGATGTTGGGATATATCTTAGTAGAAACCGATAATCTCTTTTATACAGCTTTGATGCATGGTATTAATAATGCGGTTCCCATAGTTATGCTATATGGACTTCAAGGGGTATATAATAACCCACAAATGCAGGCACAGATGAGTGTGATGACAGAACAGGGGGTTCCGTTGACCTCGATTGCAATTTATATCATATGGGGAGCGATGATTCCCTTTTGTCTCTATCTGGGAAATCATCTCCTTCATCAGGGAATGCCAGGGTATGCAGGAGATGTTTTTTCAAAAGAAAAACGAAAGACAGTGGTATTATTAGTGTTCTTAACCATTGCAATCTTCGTGATTGGGTTGGGAGTATTTTTTTACTCGTTAGCTTCAAATCCGGAATTTATACGTCAAGTGTTGGAACAAGGTGTTCTGTAAATGGCTCAATACTTCGTTCTAAGATCCCCTGCATATGGGCAATAGCAATACCATAATTTGTAATTGGAACGGCAACATCGTCGGCACACTGTAGGCGATATTTCATTTCACGTTCATTTAACATACACCCGCCACAATGAATAATCATCTTGTAAGTGGAGAGGTCGGTAGGGAATTCTGTTCCACTTGTAAACTCGAAGTGCAAGTGGTGTCCTGTATATTTCTGAAGCATACGTGGTAATTTCACCGTTCCAATATCTTCACATTGTCGATGGTGGGTGCAACCTTCGGAGATTAAAATGATATCGTCTTCTTCTAAGGTATCGATGGCTTTTGCTCCTTGTACAACAAGCGCAAGATTTCCCTTGTGTCGAGCAAATAAAATGGAAAATGAAGTTAAAGGAATTGAAGGGGGTGTGTTTTTTGACACACTAGAAAAGACCTGACTATCGGTTATAACAAATGCAGGCATTTTCCCCAAAGACTGCAATGTATCGGGTAATTGAGTCTCTTGTACCACAATTGCAGTTGCGCCTATTTCGAGGATATCTCTAATTGTCTGTTGTTGTGGCAAAATCAAGCGCCCTTTTGGAGCGGCACTATCAATTGGTACGACTAATACTACAAAATCTCCAGTATGTAAGAGATCCTGTATAATAGGAATTGCAGCAATATCTGTTGACACAAGTCCAGCAATCCGTTCTTTTAATTCATGGATATGGAGGCCGGTTATGGCACTTACCCATATTTGTTCTGTTGACTGTTTTTCCATAGTTTCTGTATCATGGGCTGATGTTGTCGCAACATCAGCCTTATTCATAACAAGAAGATATGGAATTCTTTTTTCTTTAATACGCGTTAATATCTGAAAATCTTCATGTGCCATTCCTACAGTTCCATCTACAACTAAAAGAGCAATATCTGTTTTATTTAGAATTTGATAGGTTTTTTGAATCCGAAGTGAACCAAGGGAACCTTCATCATCAATTCCGGGCGTATCAATCATAACAACGGGGCCTAAAGGTAATAACTCCATAGATTTTAATACTGGGTCTGTTGTTGTACCTTTGACATCAGATACAATAGCAAGGCTTTGCCCAGTAATAGCATTTAGGACACTTGATTTCCCGGCATTTCGTCGTCCAAAGATTCCAATATGGACACGATCGGCTAAGGGGGTATTGGTTAAACTCATAGAAACTCCTTATTTGTAGCGCACGAGATATCTAGAAACGGAAATCGCGGCGATTATCTTCTTCAATTAGTTTCAAATTCTGTTTTACAATCTCACGTACTTTTTCATTTGAGACATTTTGAATTTCATTTGTGATTAACTGATCACCTATTTTTTTTGTTTCCGGTGAAGCATAATCCATAAGATATTCCTTTAAAGTCATCATTGCATTTGGCTGACAACAATTTTGAATCTGACCACTTTTACATAATTGCATAAAACGGTCTCCGGTTCGGCCTTCTCGATAACAAGCAGTACAAAAACTTGGGAGATAGCCTTGTTCCATGAGCCATTTTACGATTTCGTCAAGGGTTCTGGTATCGCTCACATCAAATTGTGCGGAATTATCTTCCGGTGGCTCCGGTTCTGCGTATCCACCAACACTGGTTTTTGAACCTCCACTAATTTGTGATACACCAAGATGTAATACACGTTCACGACATTTCTGACTTTCTCTGGTAGAGATAATCATACCGGTATATGGAACAGAGATGCGGATACATGCGACAATTTTGGCAAAGATATCATCATTAATACCATTGTCAAATGTTGTTTTATCAATATCATCGGCTGAACACAGACGAGGAACACTAATGGTATGAGGACCTACACCACAAGCGGCTTCAAGATGTTCGGCATGCATTAGTAATCCGGAGAATTCATAACGATATTTGTCTAATCCAAATAATACGCCGATACCAACGTCATCGATACCACCTTCCATAGCACGATCCATAGCTTCTGTATGATAATCGTAGTCATGTTTTGGCCCTGTAGGGTGAAGATTAAGGTAGCTTTCTTTGTGGTAGGTTTCTTGAAATAAAATGTAAGTGCCAATTCCTGCATCTTTTAATTTTCGATAATTTTCTACTGTAGTAGCAGCAATATTTACATTTACACGACGAATTTCTCCATTTTTATGTTTGATACTGTAGATGGTGTCGATACATTCTAAAATGTATTCAATTGGGTTATTCACAGGGTCTTCACCTGCTTCTAAGGCAAGACGTTTGTGCCCCATATCCTGTAGTGCGATGGTTTCTTTTCGAACTTCTTCTTGTGTTAATTTTTTACGTGCAATATGTTTGTTTTTCATATGGTATGGACAATAAGTACAACCATTGATACAGTAGTTGGATAGATAGAGTGGTGCAAACATAACAATACGATTTCCGTAGAAATCTTTTTTGATTTGTTCTGCAAGGGCATAGATTTCTTGGTTCTTTTCTTCAATATCACAATCTAATAATACAGCAGCCTCGCGATGAGTTAACCCTTTTCGTTCTCGTGCTTTTGCAATAATGGAATCAATTAATTCTACATTATGCTTATTTGCAGCGGCATATTCAAGGGTAGAAAGAATCTCCTCATTGTCAATAAATTCAGTTGCTTTTTTTGATGCTACGTTATACATGTGAATCCTCCTTTTTGTGAGGGGCAGAAGTTACAAGGGAATCTCCTCGTGATACAACTACCTCATAGCCAATTGTTTTCATGTGTTCTTTTAATTTCTGAATTCCTTCTGCTGCTTCTTCGCCTGTACATATCTTATGATCATATAGAGAATAGGCAGTTCGTACATCTAGTGGTGACAGGTTTGGCATTACTACATTTGCACCGGCCAAAATTCCAAGTTGACGTCCTTCGGAATGAATGGTGCCAAGAGCAGTGGTCGCAGGCAATAGGGCTTGTGGCAACATCAACCGTAGAAGACCAAGCATAAAAAGTGTTAGTTCCGATGTTCCAGCACATTCCTTTGCAAAAGGAGTTTGATGATGGGGAATAAAGGGACCAATCCCAACCATGTGTGGATTTAATTGTTTAATATAGAGCATATCTTGTGCCAGATGTTGCGTGGTCTGATAAGGAGACCCAACCATAAATCCGGTTCCGATTTGGTAGCCAATTGCCCGTAAATCGTTAATACACTGTTGCCGATGGGTGGCGGTGAGATTCTTGGGGTGTAATTTGGCATAGTGTGTGGCATCATAAGTTTCGTGTCGTAATAAATAACGATTTGCTCCTGCTTCATAGAGTGCCTGATAACTATCATGACTTCGCTCGCCGATAGAAAGTGTAATTGCGCAATCCGGATAGTTGGTCCGAATTGATTTTACAATATCCACCATTCGTTCTTCAGTATAATAAGCATCTTCTCCACCTTGTAGGACAAATGTTCGAAATCCAAGTGCATAACCTTGTCTACAACAATTCAGAATCTGATCCTTTGTTAGACGATAGCGAAAGGCCGAAGTGTTGCTTTTTCGAATTCCACAGTAGAGACAATCATTTTTACAGTAATTGGAAAATTCAATCAATCCACGAATATATACATCATGGTTGTAATATTGATGTCGTACTTGACGTGCCTGTCCAAATAGATAATCTGCCAGCTCAGGAGAACGGTGGTCAATTAAAGTAATCCATTCTTCCGTGGTAAGTGTTTGCGTCTCCTTAAGTTTATCAATTAAATTCTTCATATCCACCTCTAATTTGTCTTTGCATAGATGGTTTTAGTACTAATACCAGTAAGCATGCCTATCTTTCCAGATAAGGCACTGATAATGTCATTGGGAGCATCTATAGCGACACTCATAATTGATACTTCCTTTTCTCGGTATGGAATTCCCATACGACCAACGATATAAGTGGCATAATCACTTAATAGATGATTTAGTTCATCAATTGATTCCTTACTGGAAATCACAATGCCAATAAGTGCAATTCTAGAATCCATATAATTCTCCTTTCGGGTTTTGGTTTGGTTGGGGACAGGGGGCAAACATACCCCGTCCCCAACCATTAAAAAAACCTACGCCAAGGGCGCAGGTTCAGTACGAGTCTGTGCGCCTTTTTGTTTAGGTGTTACCCTTTACAATTAGTACGTTTTTTCAAGTATATCATGAGAATGTTGTATACACAATGAAAGTTTATTTTTTGACATTCTTTACTTTTTTATCAGTTTTGTGATTTACATTTTCAGGAAGCAAGACTACAATAGGTAAAAGATTATAAAAAAGAAAGCAAATGGAAAAAGGGAAATGAAGGGAGCAGACTATGAATATCCAAGGACTACAGAAATTGACATTATTAGATTATCCGGGAAAAGTAAGCTGCACAATTTTTACAGGTGGATGCAATTTACGATGTCCATTTTGCCACAATGCATCTTTAGTAATAGGAGAAGACAGTGACAATCAATTAACCAAGCAAGAGGTTCTGACTTTTTTAAAAAAACGACAAGGAATATTAGATGGTGTATGTATTAGTGGTGGAGAGCCATTGATTCAGTCGGATATTGTAAATGTGATAGAGGAAATTAAGGAGTTAGGTTACTTAGTGAAATTAGATACCAATGGAACATTTCCTGGTAAATTGAAGGAATTGGTACAACGGAAACTGGTAGACTACGTGGCTATGGATATCAAAAATTCGCCAGCACATTATGGAAAGACGGTGGGAATTGAAAATTATGATACGACTGCTATAGAAGAAAGTGTAGAATTTCTGATGTCAGGGGTGATTCCGTATGAATTTCGAACAACAGTGGTACGTGAGTTACATACAAGAGAAGATTTTATGAATATAGGAACGTGGTTAAAAGGGGCAGAACAATATTTTCTTCAAGGATTTATTGATTCGGGGGATTTGATTCAATCCAATTTACATGCTTACGATAAAAAGATTATGGAACAGATAGAATCCATCTTAAAACCCTGTATTCCTCATGTTTGCTTGCGAGGAATTGATTAAAAGAAATTAACAACATCTAGTAAATGTGCATTGTATACAACACTAGATGTTGTTGTTTTCGGTTGACAGTCTTTTTTTGTGGTGCTACAATAGAGAAACGAAGATAAAACAAAGATGAAAAATTAAGTGAATATTGTGGAAGACGAAAGGGGTCAAGATACCATGTACCAAGTAAGGAAAAGAGACGGAAAAATTGCGGAATTTGATTTATCTAAGATAAGTCATGCTATCTCACAAGCATTTGAAGCACAGGAAAAACAGTACCATCCCAATATTATTGATTTATTGGCACTTAAGGTAACTGCAGATTTTGAACCAAAGATAAAAGAGGATTTGGTTCAAGTTGAAGATGTTCAGGACAGTGTAGAAGAAGTGCTGGTACAAGCAGGATATGCAGACGTTGCAAAAGGATATATTCTTTATAGAAAGCAACGAGAAAAGATTCGTAATATGAAGTCTACAGTATTGGATTACAAGGAGATTGTAGATAGTTACGTAAAGGTTACAGATTGGAGAGTGAAAGAGAATTCTACCGTTACTTATTCAGTAGGTGGATTGATTTTAAGTAATTCAGGGGCAATTACAGCTAATTATTGGCTATCGGAGATTTATGACGAAGAGATTGGAAATGCTCATCGCAATGCAGACATTCATATTCACGATTTGTCCATGTTAACCGGCTATTGTGCAGGCTGGTCTTTAAAACAACTGATTCAAGAGGGACTTGGGGGAATTCCGGGAAAGATTACATCCGCACCGGCGAAGCACCTGGCACCGTTATGCAATCAGATGGTAAACTTTCTTGGAATTATGCAAAATGAATGGGCGGGAGCACAAGCATTTTCATCATTTGATACGTATCTGGCACCATTTGTAAAAGTAGATAATCTAGGTTATCCAGAAGTGAAAAAATGTATTGAATCTTTTATATATGGTGTGAATACGCCAAGTAGATGGGGAACACAGGCACCATTTTCCAATATTACCCTGGACTGGACGGTACCGAATGATCTTGCAGAATTGCCGGCCATTGTGGGTGGTAAAGATATGGACTTTAAATATAAAGACTGTAAAAAAGAAATGGATATGGTTAATAAGGCATTTATTGAGATTATGATTGAAGGAGATGCAAACGGACGTGGGTTCCAATACCCAATTCCAACGTACTCTATTACCCGTGATTTTGATTGGTCTGATACCGAGAACAATCGTTTATTGTTTGAAATGACTGCAAAATATGGGACACCTTACTTTTCAAATTTTATTAACAGTGAGATGGAACCAAGTGATGTGCGAAGCATGTGCTGTAGATTAAGATTAGATCTGCGCGAATTACGAAAAAAATCCGGTGGGTTCTTTGGAAGTGGTGAAAGCACAGGTTCTGTAGGTGTTGTAACCATTAATCTTCCAAAGATTGCGTACTTAGCACATGATGAAGCGGAATTTTATAAACGTTTAGATCGGATGATGGATATTTCGGCACGTTCATTGCATATTAAACGAGAGATTATCTCTAAATTATTAGAAGAGGGATTATATCCTTATACAAGACGATATTTGGGATCATTTGACAGTCATTTTTCAACCATTGGGTTGATTGGAATGAATGAAGCTGGCCTGAATGCATGTTGGATTGGTGAAGATATGACTCACGAAAAGACACAGGAATTCTCGAAAAATGTGTTGAATCATATGAGGGAACGTTTATCAGATTATCAGGAAGAATATGGAGATCTTTATAATCTAGAAGCAACTCCGGCAGAATCAACTACGTATCGTTTGGCAAAACATGATGTGGCTCAGTTCCCAGATATTATTACTGCAGCAGAAGATTGTGGTACTCCTTATTATACGAACAGTTCACATCTTCCAGTTGGATATACAGAAGACATCTTTGAAGCACTTGATATTCAAGATGAGATGCAGACACTTTATACATCAGGGACTGTATTTCATGCCTTTTTGGGGGAGAAACTTCCAGATTGGAAAGCAGCAGCATCTTTAGTAAGAAAGATTGCAGAAAATTATAAATTGCCTTATTATACAATGTCACCTACATATTCAATCTGTAAAGATCATGGTTATCTTTCGGGAGAACAATATACGTGTCCGGAATGTGGTGGTGTAACAGAAGTTTATAGTCGTATCACCGGATATTATCGACCGGTACAAAACTGGAATGATGGAAAGGCTCAAGAATTTAAGGAACGGAAACTATACAATATTCCTAATTCTAAGTTGCATGTAAAGCATGTTGTGGATTCAAAAGAGTCTGTAAAGAACCAAAAATCAACGGAAATGGTGCAACCAAAGACATTATTGTTTACAACAAAGACATGTCCAAACTGTAAGATAGCAAGAGGAATGTTGGAGCAAGCACAGATTCCTTTTGAAGTCGTAGATGCGGAGGAACAAACAGAGTTGGTGAGCAAATATGATATTAAGCAAGCACCTACCCTAGTTGTTATTAATGAAGTGGGAGTTGAGAAACTTTCCAATGCGTCTAATATAAGAAAATATGTAGAAATGAAATAGCATGAAATAGGAGGCAGTCCAATGCATGATATAATAATCATTGGTGCAGGCACAGCAGGAATGACAGCGGCAATCTATGGATTACGTGCAGGAAAAAGTGTATTACTTATTGAGGCTGAAAACTTCGGTGGGCAGATCACATTCTCACCACAGATAGAGAATTATCCGGGAATTGCTAAGATTAGTGGCGATGAATTTGCGACAAACCTGTTAGAACAAGCTGTTGCACTAGGAGCAGATACAATATTAGAACAAGTGACAGAAGTGAGACCGGAAAGCGTGCAAAAAGTAGTGGTTACAAAAGAAAAAGAGTATCCTTGTAAAAGTATTATTATTGCAACGGGAGTAAAACATCGTCATCTCGGTCTAAAGAGAGAGGCGGAGTTAGCTGGTGCAGGGGTGTCTTATTGTGCAATCTGTGATGGACCATTTTTTAAAGGAAGGAAAGTCGCAGTTGTTGGCGGTGGAAATACGGCATTAGAAGATGCTATGTTATTATCTAATACATGTGAAGAAGTATTTTTGATCCATAGAAGAGATACATTTAGAGGAGATAACCATCTGATACAGCGTTTACAACGAAAAGAAAATGTGACGGTCATCTTAGATACAGTCATTAAAGGGTTACAAGGAACTGATAGCTTAGAGATGATTGAATTATTAAACAAAAAAGACGGTGAGACGACAGTATTACCAGTGGAAGGGTTGTTTGTTGCAATTGGACAAGTACCAAATAATGAGATGTTTGCAGAAGTTGTGAAATTAAATGAAGATGGATATGTACTGGCAGCGGAAGATTGTATGACATCAGGTCGTGGAATATATGTGGCGGGCGATTGTCGTACGAAAGAAGTAAGACAACTGACCACGGCAGCGGCAGATGGTGCAGTGGCGGCATTAGCTGCGTGCACGTATATTGATCAATATACAACAGGATAAGAAGTTATAGGGTAGAGGAAAGCAAAAAAAGAGGGTGTATTCTGATGAACTAGCAGAATGCATCCTCTTTAAAATTAACCTTCGTTTATGATAATCCGTTTTGTGTTCAATTCTTTATCAAGTAATACGACATTTGCTATTTTCCCAATTGCAATACTCCCATAGTCTTTTTCAATTCCAATGACTTTTGCAGGGTTTATGGTGGTGCAGGCAACTGCATATTCTAGAGGGATACCCATTTGCATAACAGCTACACGCAGGCAATCCATTAGATTGGTAGCTGAACCGGCCAGTGCCCCATCTGATGTTAGTGTTGCACGATTTCCAATGACATCCACATCTTGCCCACCTAAGGAATAGCGTCCGTTCGGCATTCCGGTAGCACACATGCTATCGCTAATCATAACGATACGTTCAGGGCCAAACATATCAAAAGTTGTACGTACTACAGAGGGATGAATATGAATTCCATCACATATTAATTCTACCATACATTGCTTACTGTCATGGGCGGCACCGATGACACCGGGTGCTCGATGGGTAAAAGGCAACATGGCGTTATAAAGGTGTGTTGCATGTTTTGCTCCGGTATCATAAGCAAGTTTTGCAGTGTCATAATTGGCAGCGGTATGCGCAAGAGATACAACAACTTCATCTTTAACGGCTTGGATAAACTCCATTGCGCCCGGTTCTTCAGGTGCAATATCTACTAATTTAATCAGACCGTTTGCATGTTGCTGTAGTCGGTGAAAGAGTGTAACATCACAAGGAATAATGAATTCCGCAGCTTGGGCTCCTTTTTTTTCGGGACTGATAAATGGACCTTCCATATTAATCCCCATTAAGGCAGCATGCTTTGGCTGTTGTGTATACTGAGCGGCGGACTTCATAATGCGTACAAGTGTGGGCTCTGGAAGTGTCATGGTGGCAGGGGCAATTGCGCCCACACCGATGGATGCTTCATATGCGGCGATATGCTCAATGGCTTCAGGTGTTCCATCACAGAAATCATCACCCATACACCCATGAAAATGAATATCTACAAGAGCAGGAATGGCATAACAACCTTCGCCGTCGATTACCTGCGAGGTATCTGAACTATGGTTAACAAATCGACCATTTTCAATATAGATATCATGGGAAGTGAATTGCAAGTCTTCTCCGAATACAGTTACATTTTTAATAATCATAAGTGCCTCCTTATAAAGACAGGCGAGTTACTTTGATAAGTACTCGCCTTGATTAATTATTGTTTTATTATTTGGTAGGAATCTTCGATAATGCAGCAGCATCTGCAACTAATGTTACATTGTTGTGTAATTGCAAGATAGAAGCGGGAACACGAGGTGTTACAGGACCAAAGAAAGCATCTCTTATAATGTCTGCTTTATCTTCTCCACTTGCTACAATCAAAATCCTCTTTGCTTGCATAATTGTCTTAATGCCCATGGTATAAGCTTGGCGTGGAACATCAGCAGCGGAAGCGAAGAAACGTTTATTCGCTTCGATAGTACTTTCTTGTAAGTCTACACAGTTGGTGTCTTTTGCAAATGCATCAGCAGGTTCATTAAACCCAATATGTCCGTTATGCCCAAGTCCTAGTAATTGTAAGTCTGCATAGCCAAGAGATGCAATGAGTGCCTCATATCGTGCACATTCCTCAGTGGCATTTTCTTTAGTACCATCAGGAAGATTTGTATTTGCCACATCAATATTTACATGATCAAAAAGATTATCATGCATAAAATAATAATAACTTTGGTCATTTTCCTTAGGAAGACCTTTATATTCATCTAGATTTACAGAACGTACATTGGAAAAATCAAGATCACCATTCTCGTAACCCTTCACTAATTCCTTGTAAGTTCCAATTGGCGTAGAACCTGTAGCTAAACCAAGTACACAGTGTGGATTCATAATAATCTGTGCAGAGATAATATTTGCTGCTTTTCTACTCATGTCGTTATAGTTTTTTGTTTTAATAATTTGCATATTGTATGCTCCCTTCGTAATTAGAACACTGTTGCTGTTCTATGCGTTTGGTTTCTGATACCTTATAAAAATTATGGACAAGCGCACTCCCTACGTTTGATATAAATTGTCCATACGTAAGGTATATCAAATCTAAAGAGATATGTAAAGTTAATTTTTGTGATTTTTTTGTGATTTTTGTTGCAATTTTAAATATACAATTATAAAAAACCTACGATTGTACTATTGCGTTGTGAATCGTAATTTCATATACTAAAGGGACAGGGAGTTTTTCATCTGGGACGGGGTATTTTTCAAAAATACCCCGTCCCAGATGAACCCGGAAACTAAGACAATATCAAAGGAGGAATTAAGATGTCAAAAACGAAAGGACGAGTAACGCTTCCGAGTGAATCTGATTTTTTAGAAGAAACAAAAGAAATGCTGGAAAGATGGGGAGCAGATGCGTTGCGAGACAGTGATGGAACGAAGTTAGATGATGATATTAAGGCTTTAGATGCTAAGATATATACTACTTATTTTGTGTCAAGAGCACATAATGAGTTTGCAAAGGAACATATGGATGAATGTCAGCAAATGCTATTGATGTCCAAGCATAATCTGGCAATTGAGGAGACAGTGAACATTCATTTTTTGGATGGATATTATAAAGAGCAAGTAGTTGCAGATTATGTACATGAACCTAGAAAATGGTGGGAAGTTATTGACCGTACAACAGGGGAAGTTGTGCCTGTATCACAATGGACTGTAAATCAAAAGGAAGATGTGGTTGTCCTTACGGATGCAAAGAAATTCCATGAATATACGGTTTCTTTTTTTGTGTATGCGATTTGGGATCCAACACAGATGTATAATCATATTACCAATCAATGGGGGGATAAGCCACATGATATTCCGTTTGATGTTAGACAAGTAAATTCAGGAACTTATGCAAAAGAGTATCTGACCCAATGGCTACGTGAGAATCCGGCAACAGATGTGGTTCGTTTTACCACTTTTTTCTACCATTTCACCCTGGTGTTTAATGATCAGGCAAAGGAGAAATTTGTTGATTGGTTTGGGTATGGTGCTACGGTATCAATTAAAGCTCTGGAAGAGTTTGAACAAGCGTATGGATATGCACTTTGTCCAGAGGATATTGTGGACAATGGCTATTATAATACGTCATTTCGTGTGCCAACAAAAGCATACAGAGATTATATGGAATTTATCCAGATGTTTGTGGCAAAGAAAGCAAAAGAATTGGTAGAGATTGTTCATGATGCAGGTCGCGAAGCTATGATGTTTTTAGGAGATAACTGGATTGGAACTGAGCCATATGGAGAACATTTTCAAGAAATAGGATTAGATGCAGTTGTGGGGAGTGTAGGTGGTGGTGCAACACTTCGGCTGATATCGGATATTCCTCATGTGAAATATACAGAGGGAAGATTTTTACCTTACTTTTTTCCAGATACGTTTTATGAGGGAAATGATCCATGTGAAGAAGCTATTGAAAATTGGTTAAGCGCACGTCGTGCAATCATGAGAAGTCCGGTGGATCGTATTGGATATGGTGGATATCTAAGTCTTGCCTATAAGTTCCCTAAATTTGTGGATTATATAGAGGCAGTAACGGATGAATTTCGACTTATCTATGACAATGTGAAAGGAGTTAAGCCTTATAATGGTTTGAAAGTTGCAATTCTAAATTCATGGGGGAAACTTCGTTCATGGCAGACTTATATGGTTGCACATGCATTATGGTATCAACAGACGTATTCTT
Organism: Lachnospiraceae bacterium; assembly: GCA_036656795.1. Lineage (GTDB taxonomy): Bacteria > Bacillota > Clostridia > Lachnospirales > Lachnospiraceae > CAUPWF01. The sequence goes on from JAVXHR010000005.1 coordinate 34,202, forward strand.
ATTTTGGTATGTTAGAGTCTCTAAGTGGTGCCAGTGTAGATGTTAGCTTTATAAGTTTTGATGATATTCGTACACATGGAATTCCAGAGGATATTGATGTCATCATTAATGCGGGTGATGCAGGAACCGCATTCTCAGGTGGGGATGAATGGCTGGATGTGGAACTGGTAACAACCTTGCGTGAATGGATCTATAATGGTGGGGGATTTGTAGGGGTAGGAGAACCAACAGCAGTGCATCATGGTGGACGCTTCTTTCAATTAGCAGATGCGCTGGGAGTGGATAAAGAATTAGGTTATACATTATCCACTGATAAATACTTTAAAACAGCAGTAGACACTCATTTTATTACAGAAGATAGAACGGCCGCTTATGAATTTGGGGAAAGTATGAAGAATGTTTATGCACTTTCCGCAGAGACGAAGATATTGGAGTATTCCAATCATGAAGTCCATATTGCTACAAATGCATATGGAGAAGGAAATTGTGTCTACATTGCAGGGCTTCCATATAGCTATGAAAATACTCGATTACTGATGCGAAGTCTTTATTATGCGGCATCAAAAGAATCGCAATTTAAAATATGGTATGCAGATAATTTGAATTGTGAAGTACATGCATATCCGGAGACTGGTAAATATGCAATTTTAAATAACTCCAATATGGAACAAACAACAAAATTCTATGATGGTCAAGGACGATGTGAAGAACTAATTATGAAACCATGTGAAATCCGTTGGTGTACCATATAGCATGTGAAAGGGTTACATCATATACGGTTACCCCAAATCACATTATTTACACAGAATGTATTGACAATATATACCATATATATATACTTTAATTAAGAATTATATATATAAAGTTTAGAAAAAATGAGGAATTCACATGAAAAAGAGTAAGTATTCAAAAGGACAGATAATTTCGTTATGTTTAAGTCTTGCGATTGTTGTCTTGTCATTTTTTCCATGGTTTACAGATTTTAATAATGGAAAAGGCATCTTTATATGGAATATGCTGTTGGGTTCCCCCTCGGTTAGTGGAATTATACCAATTCAGGTATTGGGGGGGCTGTTTCTCATCCTCCCCACTCTTTATTCTATCTACATAATCCAATTATTGCGTGGAAGAGATACTTTCCGATATGAAAGTGTGATTATATATCTCAGTATGATTAGTTTGTTTTTGAGTTTCTTCGTAATAATGTTAACTGGGATTGGGGATATTATTTCTTTTACGTGTTATCCGGTCATTAATTATGTGCTGATAATAATTGAATTTCTTATCACAAGAATGGTAGACAGTTGGATTGAGGAAAATAAAAAACTAAAAGAAGCAAAAACAAAAGAAAGATCTACAAAAGAAATTCAAAAAAAAGATACACAGGCGATGGTACCACCTATAATTAAGCATAATTCCAAAGAATTATATCGCGTGATGTTTAAGAACTTTATGCATAATTGGCGCAATTATATGTTGTTCTTTTCCAGTACGGTAATCTCTGTAACACTTGTCTATGCAACGCTTGCAATTAAAGGAATGATGGGGAATATACATAGTGCAGAACGGATATACATGGGGGAAGGCTTATTTGGTATCTTAAAGACAACGATACAGATTATAGGTGCACTAACCATTATGCTGATGTTGTTTTCTCTGAAATATTATGTAAAAAGCCGCATCAAAGATTACAGTATGTTTATCATCTTAGGGATTCAAAAGAAGACGCTACATCTTCTGATTGGTGCAGAATATGTGTGCAGTTTGGTGTTTTCATTGCTAATGGGCTTTATCTTTGGAAATGTATTGGCATTCATCTTTCAAAAAATCTTAGGGCATTATTTTGTAGAGATTGGAGGATTACATTTTCCAGTTGCACTTACATCAGGAATGACATTGTTGATTTGTACAATTATCTTTTTATTTGCAGCAGTAGTTAACTATGAGATTTTTATAGAATCAGATATGTCTCATACTATGAATGTAGCAGTGATTAAAGACAAACTACCGGCTAAGATATGTAAACCACTGTGTGTGGTAGGCATCATCTGTATTACAATTGCGATTGTATTCTACCACAAACGGAAGATGGCAGAGGGTGTCGGATTTATATATATCTTTTTTATGGGAGTATTTCTGCTATTAAAGTACGGAGGAAGTTTGGCTTTAGCATGGTTGCGAAGAAGAAGGCGTTATTATTATCGGAATATTATGCCGCTTAATAATTTTTATTATCGTTTTCGAAACAATGCAAATAATATGTTTGTGCTGTTTGCATTGCATTTTCTGGCGCTCTTTTATTTTGCCTCTCAGATTATTACAACTGCTCCTAATACTTCATTGGAGAAACTTTATCCCTATGACTATGTGTGCAAGGTATCGGATACAGGAAAAGCACAGGTGGATGAATTAGCGAAGAAGTATGGCATGGAGATTATAAGTGTTCCTATGTTTCAACTGTCCGTACCGGGCGGAAGTGAAGAGTATACAGGAGGAATGACGACTGCATTTCAGGGTCAACATATGGGAATCTCAGCGAGTACTTATGAGAAATTAACGGGAGAAAAATTATCTTTAAAAGGAAAAGAGATTCATATTGTATTTCAAGAAGATATTGCAGACAAAACACATCCGCTTGATTGGGATGGGATGAGAGAAAAACCAAAGATTCGAATTGCTCCGGCTATGGAATATGCATGGTATGAACGAGATACTTATTTTCACGCGGATTATCCAGTAATATCAGAAGAACGACAGTCATTAATTGGATATCTGGCTGGTGGAATTCAAGAAGATCTGGTTGTATTTTCAGATAGGTATTTCAAAGAGGCCATGCAACAGGCAACCGGTGAAAAAAACTTAATCCTAATGAAGATGGAGCCAGATACATCTTCCGATATAAAAGATAAGATAGAAACAAGGCTTGCGAAGATTCAGACAGAATATGAGAAGACTTACAGTGAATATCCTTATGTATCGGATTATCATATTAAAGCGGTGTATAATAAGGAACTTATGCTAAAGGATGCAAAGGCGGAGCATGTCTTAAAGTTTATTGTGAATTTATTTATTATGATTACGTTAATGGCAAGTGGATTATTTATCATTTACATAAAAATGGCTTCAGAAGTTCCGTATCTTCGTACCAAATATCAGTTTTTAACATGCATGGGTATGAGAAAAAAACAACGACGTAAAAATCTACGTCAAGAGTATTATGCATTTGTTATCTTGCCGTTAGTCATAGCAATTCTTTGCAGTATTGGATTTACAAAGATACTTTTTTATTTGAGATTTTTCACTAAAAAAGAGATGCAATTTTATGGAAGTTATGGTGGTTGGTTTATAGTGACATATCTAGCAATCTATCTGATTGGTATAATAGCAATTCAACATCATGTAGTTAGGAAAGTAGAGGAGCGATAAGATGCAGGTAATTAAAGTAGAAGATTTAATTCGTAATTACAAGAAGTCCATACGCAAAAACAAAGAATCATCAGAAGATATTGAAGTGTTAAAAGGGCTAAACTTCGGAATTGAAGAACATGATTTCGTTGGGATTATGGGGAAATCTGGTTGTGGAAAGACCACATTACTAAAAGTACTTGGTCTTATTGATCAACCAACCAAAGGAAAAGTCTACTTTAAAGACAAAGAGACGCAGACATTGTGGGGAGATCAATTATCAGATATTCGCCGTAATGAGATTGGGTTCATTTTTCAAGATTTTTATCTTATGGATAGCTTATCTGTACGTGAGAATATCATGCTTCCAATGATATTAAATCAGGAAGATTCTGCTGTTATGTTAAAAGCCGCAGATACTTATGCAATACAGTTTGGACTTCAGAAATTATTGGATAAAAACCCATACGAATTATCAGGAGGAGAAAAACAAAGGGTTGCAATATGCAGAGCACTTATTAATGATCCTGATTTAATCTTGGCGGATGAACCAACAGGTAACTTAGACTCAAAGTCAGCTAATGTTGTAATAGATGCATTACAGACTATTAATAATGAGATTCAGAAAACTATTGTAATGGTAACACACGATCCACAGGTTGCGAGTTATTGCAAGCGAATTATATTTTTAAAAGATGGAGAGATTCTTGGGACAATTCAAAAGGGAGAAAGCAGAGAAGTATTTTATCAAGAAATAATAAAATGGATGGCAGATTTATAATTGGGGACAGGGTTATTTTAATTTGGGACGGGGTATTTTTCAAAAATACCCCGTCCCAAATTAAACAAATTGAAAAATCAACTTTCCCATCGTCCAGATGCTCCACAAGGTAGTATTAAACCGTTACAAGATACTGGTAATCCAATTTCCTGTGAATCAACATGACCATGATATTGTTTTAATTCGGTTGCTAACATATAAGTAAGTACGGCAGGTGCCAGACCTGTTGTATAAGAATTTACTAAGAAGAATAGAGGCTGACTGGTTAAAAGTTTTGTACATAGATGAATAAATGGGTGTATGGACTCTTCTATCTTCCATATCTCACCTTTGGGTCCACGTCCATAAGATGGCGGATCCATAATAATTGCATCGTACTGGTTTCCACGTCGAATTTCTCGTTCTACAAATTTCACGCAATCATCTACCAACCAGCGGATAGGCGCATCTTGCAGGTTGGAAGACAGGGCGTTTTCTTTTGCCCAGGCAACCATGCCTTTGGAGGCATCTACATGGGTGACTGTGGCTCCGGCAGCTGCAGCTGCAAGTGTGGCGCCACCTGTATAGGCGAAGAGATTCAATACTTTGATTGGTCGATTGGACTGTTTGATTTTATTGGAAAACCAATCCCAGTTTGTGGCCTGTTCTGGAAATAATCCGGTATGTTTAAAGTTAAAGGGTTTTAGATTAAATGTAAGTGTCTTGTATTGAATCTGCCATTGTTTGGGTAAGGAGAAAAATTCCCATTCACCACCACCTTTTTGGCTACGATGATAATGGCCGTCCATCTTTGTCCAACCATTTTGATGTTTGGGGGTGTCCCATATTACCTGGGGGTCAGGACGAACAAGGGTGTAATTGCCCCAACGTTCCAATTTTTCGCCATTTGAAGAATCTATTACTTCATAATCTTTCCATTCATTTGCAATCCACATAGTCGATATAATCCTTTCGTTATCTCCATTTTCTGAATTCCATTATATCAATAATTGTTGAAAATGTATACTATAGAATATTCCTATAGGTATATAAGAAAAAGTAATAGATAAAAGGTTTACGTGCCTCCTGTTCAGTGATAGAATATATCTATAAATAACGAAAGGTGGTATATCCATGATAACAGTAAATGCAATAGGTGATAATTGCCCAGTTCCAGTAATTAAGACAAAGAAAGCAATGCAGTCATTAACAGGACCGGGGGCAATTGAGGTATTTGTTGACAATGAGATTGCTGTAGCTAATGTAACAAAGATGGCAACAAGTTCAGGAGGAACGGTAACATCTGAGAAAATTAGTGACCAAGAATACAAAGTGGTCATTCAAATGTTGAGTGTACCAATTCAAGATGCAGAAACCTGTGAAGATGGAGAACAAATGAACCGAAATCAAATGGTGGTAGCAATTGCTTCTGATCGCATGGGCGAAGGAAATGATGAATTGGGGAAAGTACTAATTAAAGGGTTTATCTATGCGGTTACACAATTAGAAATATTACCGAAAGCAATCTTATTCTATAACGGTGGTGCAACATTAACTGCTGAGGGATCAGATTCATTGGAAGATCTAAAGGGACTAGAAGAACAAGGAGTAGAGATTTTAACTTGTGGGACTTGCTTGGACTATTATCATTTAAAAGATAAATTACAAGTGGGAAGTGTAACAAATATGTATAGTATTGTGGAGACAATGGCTAGTGCAAGTAACATTCTAAGACCTTAAGAAAATATAACTGCGGAGGAACATATAAGATGAAGCAAGATGTTAAATTAACACATATGACAAAGACAGCGGGCTGAGCAGCGAAGATAGGTCCTGAGACCCTTGCCCAAGTATTGGGTAAGCTACCAACATTTCACGATGATAATCTCATCGTAGGAATTGAAACATCAGATGATGCTGCTATTTACAAAATCACAGATGAGATTGCAATGATTCAAACGGTTGATTTTTTTACTCCCATTGTTGATGATCCTTATATGTTTGGCCAGATTGCGGCTGCAAATTCATTAAGTGATGTATGGGCTATGGGTGGGGAGCCTAAAGTAGCATTAAATATTGTGGGATTTCCAAATTGTCTGGACCCATCAATCTTAGGCGACATCTTAACCGGAGGTGCTGATAAGGTAAAAGAAGCAGGAGCAATATTAGTGGGAGGTCATTCGGTACAAGATGATGAGCCAAAGTATGGGTTGTGTGTATCTGGGTTTGTACACCCGGACAAAATCTTTAAAAATTATGGTTGCAAAGCAGGAGATGTGTTAGTATTAACGAAACAAATAGGGAGTGGTATTGTAAATACCGCGATTAAAGCGGAAATGGCGTCGGCACACGCGATTGAAGAAGTTTCGACTGTAATGGCCTCATTAAATAAAAAAGGAAAAGAAGTTGTAGAACAATACCAAGTTACAGCGTGTACTGATATTACTGGATTTGGGCTTTTGGGACATTGTGCAGAGATGGCAACTGCAAGTGACGTGACATTTGAACTTCATGTAAGGGATATTGCTTATTTTGAAGATGCTATTGATTATGCCAAGATGGGACTTGTGCCGGCAGGAGCATATAAGAACAAAGGATATTCTTTTCAACAGGTAGAAGCTGATGGTATTCAGGAACATTATATTGACTTGTTATATGATCCGCAGACTTCAGGAGGGTTATTGATAAGTCTTGCACCAGAGCATATAGGAGAACTTTTAGAGGATTTCAAGAAAAAAGGGTTGGACACCAAGGTGTCTGTCATTGGAAGAGTTGTGGAAAAAGGTGATAAATTAATACGACTTTGTTAGGAGAAAGAAATGAATAAAAACATATGGTACCGTAGTATTCCAAAAGTAGATGTGCTTTTGGAAGAAACAGCGATTCAAGAGATGATTGTACAGTACAATCGGGATACAGTTGTTGAGGCGATTCGCCAAGAGACAGAGACATTGCGTACATTTATTGGTACATGTCAGGAGGAAGACATTATACAGGAGCAGATTCAACAGTTATTAGAAAATATTGAATCTTCAGTAGTGGCAATGAACACTCCCAATATGCAGCAAGTTATCAATGCAACAGGGACAATCTTACATACCAATTTAGGACGTGCGCCTATTAGCCGGAAACACATGGAACATGTGGCCGCCATTGCTACCGGATATTCCAATCTGGAATATAATCTAGAAGCAGGAAAGAGAGGCGAGCGTTACGCACATTTCGAAAAATTATTATGTGAGATTACAGGAGCAGAAGCTGCGATGGCCGTTAATAATAATGCAGCAGCAGTGATGCTTGTGTTAAGTAGTATGGCCAAAGGTGGAGAAGTTATTGTTTCGCGTGGGGAGTTAGTAGAGATTGGTGGCAAATTCCGTATACCAGATGTAATGGAACAAAGTGGTGCAACCCTTGTTGAAGTTGGAACAACTAATAAGACGCATTATGATGACTATGAAGAGGCGATTACCGAGGAGACAGTAGCACTATTAAAAGTACACACCAGTAATTATCGCATTGTAGGATTTACAGATACTGTCAGTGTGGAAGAACTGGTGCCTCTTGCAAAAACACACGACATTCCAGTTATTGAAGATATAGGAAGTGGTGTGCTAATTGATCTTGAAAAATACGGTCTTCATCATGAGCCAACGGTGCAAGAATCAATTGCAGCAGGTGCTGATGTTGTATCATTTAGTGGAGATAAACTTCTAGGTGGACCTCAGGCGGGTATTATTGTTGGAAAGAAAAAGTATATAGATATAATGAAAAAAAATCAATTGACTAGAGCGCTTCGCATTGATAAGTTTACAGCAACAACATTGGAAGTTGTCTTACAGGAATATTTGTCGGAAGAACAGGCAATTAAAAATATTCCGGTACTTCGCATGATTACAAAATCATTGGAAGAAGTTACCAAAGATGCAAAAAGCTTGAGCCGTATGTTACAGTTAGCACATATAGATGCAAGTGTGCATGTAGAACCGTGTGAATCACAGATTGGTGGGGGCTCATTGCCATTAGAGAGAATTAAAAGTATGGCAGTCACTATTCGACCATATCATATGAGTACGCCGGAATTAGAAGAACGAATGAGACATTTTCCACTTCCGATTGTACCAAGAACTGCAAATGATAAGATTATCTTAGATGTGAGAACCATTGAAAGACGCTGGTTTAAACATATCGTTGAGGAACTAACAACATGAAAAATATTATAATTGGAACAGCTGGACACATTGATCACGGAAAGACGACCCTCATTAAAGCATTAACGGGACGAAATACGGATCGATGGGAGGAAGAACAACGACGAGGAATTACGATTGATCTTGGTTTTACTTATTTTGATTTAAAAAGTGGTGACCGTGTAGGAATTATTGATGTTCCGGGACATGAGCGCTTTATTAACAATATGGTTGCAGGGGTTGTGGGAATGGATTTGGTGATGCTTGTAGTAGCGGCAGATGAAGGTATTATGCCACAGACCAGAGAACATATGGATATTCTAGGTCAACTAGGTGTGGAAAAGAGCATTTTAGTTGTAAATAAATGTGATTTAGTGGAAGAAGAGTGGCTGGAATTAGTAGAAGAAGAGATTAAAGAAGAATTAGAAGGAACTTTTCTAGAAGGGGCTCCATTGGTAGAAGTATCGGCAGCAACTGGACAGGGGATTCCACAGTTAGTGGATATGATTGAACACCTTACCATGGATGAGGTTACTCCAAAAGACACTCAGACCATTTCAAGACTTCCGATAGATCGTGTGTTTTCATTGTCGGGATTTGGAACTGTCATTACAGGAACCTTACTGGCTGGAACCATTACAAAGGAAGATACGTTAGAGATGTATCCAATTGGCAAGGAGTGTAAGATCCGCAGCATTCAAGTTCATGGTCAAGATGTAGAACGTTGCTATGCAGGGCAGAGGGTAGCAATAAATATATCCAATGCCAAGAAAAAAGAACTGCAAAGAGGATGCGTATTAGCGCCTCCTAATAGTATGAAAAATACATTACTTTTAGATGTAAAGTTGAATATGTTATCGAATTCATTACGTGTATTAACTAATCATAGTAGATTGCATCTTTATACAGGAACAAGTGAAATCTTATGTCGTGCAGTGCTGCTAGATAAGGAAGAATTGGGTCCAGGAGAAAGTGGCTATGTACAATTACGTCTAGAGGAGGAAATTGCATTACGTCGAGGCGATAGATTTGTAGTGCGATTCTATTCTCCAATGGAAACGATTGGTGGTGGTATAGTATTAGAACCAAATCCAACAAAAAAGAAACGATTTCAAGAAGATGCAATCACAGAATTGAGTAAGAAAGAGTCGGGATCTTCGGCAGATGTAATAGAGATGCATGTAAAACAACATGGAGATACCATGGTAACGTTAGCAGAATTAGCAAAGTTAACGGCACTTTCTATGGAAGAAGTGGTTTCTGATGTAGCACAATTGACAGAACAAGGAATCGTGCATACATTTGCCATGAAGAAAGATACCTTTGTATGGCATCAAGATAGTGAGCAGGTTTCAAGAAAAGAACTGATACATGCATTACACACTTATCATAAGGAGCACCCATATCGTATTGGTATGAAAAAAGCAGAAGTACATATTACCTTCTTCAAGAAGATTAAATTAAATGTATTCGACCTTTATATTGCAACGCTTGTTGAGGAAGGAATAATCAAACGCTCAGAAGAGTTTTTGGCATTACCGGATTATATGGTTCCGGAAGATGAGACATACGAGAACGTTGTTCGTATTATACAAACAACGTTAGAGGAAGCACAATATGATTTTGCTAAATTTTCAGAGATTAATTTTAAAGGTATCGAACAAGGAGTTGTAACTGATATCTTGCTGTTGTTAATAGAGCGTGTAAAAGTAGTGAAGATAGCGGAAGATATGTATACCTTAAAAACATTGATAGACTACGCAGAAGAAGTTATTCGCAATAAATTAGAACAAAATCCGGTCATAACTATTGCGGAGGTACGTGATTTATTTGCAACCAGTAGGAAAAGTGCAAAGCCCATCTTGGAGTACATGGATAGCCAAAAAGTGACCAAGAAAACAGGTGCAGAAAGCGAAAGGGTAGCATATATATGAATTTAAAACAATTAGAGGCATTTGTGCAGGTAGCTGATAGTGGGAGCTTTTCAAAAGCGGCGAAAGAATTGTATCTGACGCAACCAACTATTAGTGCTCATATTGCTTCTTTGGAAAAAGAGTTAAATGCACGCTTGTTTGTTCGAAATACAAAAGAAGTAAATCTATCTCAAGATGGAGATAAGTTGTATGAGTATGCCCGAGCGATGATAGATATGGAGAAGAAAATCGAACAAGTTTTTTCTCTGGAGAAAGAACAGAGTTCACAGTATATTACAATTGCTGCTTCTACTATACCTGCGCAGTATTTGCTTCCAAGAATATTGGCGAGGTTTAATGAAAAATATCCAATGGAACAATTTAAAGTAATGGAGATGGACAGTAGTCGGGTGGTAGAGCATGTGGTTGCAAATTCTATAGACGTAGGATTTACAGGGACAATGTTAGAGAAAAAGCATTGTAAATATATTCCGTTTTATCATGATGAATTGGTGATAATCACACCCAATACTGAAAAATATCAAAAAATCAGGGAAGAACAAACAGATATTAACTGGTTGTGTGAAGAATCAATTCTGATGCGAGAAGAAGGGTCCGGAACCAGAAAAGAAGCTGAAAAGCAACTGAAAAAAAGTGGAATTAGTATGTCTATGCTTAATGTTGTTGCAAGTATAGAAAATCCGGAGACTATAAAAAAATCCGTTGCAAATGGAATGGGAATCTCAGTCATCTCAAAGTTGGCTGCACAAGAAGAGATAGAGGGCGGCCGAATGTTGAGCTTTTCCCTACCAATAGTAGATGGTGGACGAAGTATTAATGTTGTCTATAATCGCAATTATCAAATGTCACGATTGACAGAAAAATTTTTAAGAGTTGTAAAGGAAGTTTATCAGTATGATAAAAAATAGTTAGCAATGGGTATAAATTATTGTGAAAATCAAATATAAAAGCGCCACTTATAGATAATACAAATAAGTGGCGCTTTTATATTGAAAGAAGCAATTAGACTATAGGAATGACAAGCATTATACTAATAAGTAGAAAGAATAAAGGAGTAGGACTATGATATATATGGATAATGCAGCTACGACAATGCACAAACCAAAAGAAGTAATTGCTGCAGTCGTAGAAGCTATGGAATCGATGGGAAATGCAGGACGTGGTGCGCATGCGGCATCGCTGGACGCATCTCGGATAATTTATAATACAAGAGAACAATTAAGTGATTTATTTGGAGCAAACAATCCAAAGCAAATTGCATTTACGTGCAATTCAACAGAAAGTTTAAATATTGCAATTAAAGGAACGTTATCAAAAGGTGATCATGTAATTACAACGATGTTAGAGCATAATTCAGTACTTCGGCCATTGTATGAGATGGAAAAGCAAGGGGTAGAGCTAACAATTGTGTCAAGTAATAAAAAAGGTGTTGTATCATATGAAGAAATAGAATCTGCGATACAATCCAATACAAAAGCAATTGTCTGTACGCATGGATCAAATCTAACGGGAAATATTGTGGATATTCGGCATATAGGTAGGATTGCGAAACAATACAAGCTTCTTTTTATTGTAGATGCATCACAGACCGCAGGTGTGGTTCCTATTGATGTAAAAGAGATGAACATTGATATTCTATGCTTTACAGGGCATAAAGGATTATTGGGTCCACAAGGAACCGGTGGAATGTATGTACGTGAAGGAATAACAGTTGCACCACTAAAAAGTGGTGGCAGTGGGATATTAACATATAGCAAATCTCACCCAAGCGAGATGCCGACAGCATTAGAGGCCGGGACGTTAAATGGACATGGACTTGCAGGATTGCATGCGGCGTTAATGTACCTGAATACATATGGAATGGAAAAAATTCGCCAAATAGAACAGACATATATGTGGAAATTTTATAATGGAATTAAGGATATTCCAAATATTAAAATATATGGTGATTTTGAAACGAAAGAACGTTGTGCAATAGTGACATTAAATATTGGTGATTATGATTCTTCTGAAGTGAGTGATGAACTTCTTACATTATATGAAATATCTACGCGACCGGGAGCACACTGTGCGCCACTTATGCATGAGGCTTTGGGAACAGTAGAACAAGGGGCAGTAAGGTTCAGCTTTTCACATTACAACACAGAAGAAGAAATCAATATTGCGATTCAAGCAATTAAAGAATTATCCGTTGAAGAATAGACGGATGAGAGAAAGAGGAGGATACACACGTGAATTTATCAGATTCAAAGAAAAAATTGGCATTAGCAGGTGTAGTATGTGGCTTGGTAGCGGCGGCATTGGCATACTTTGGAAATCCAGCTAATATGGCAATCTGTATCGCATGTTTTGTGCGTGATACAGCAGGAGCATTGGGAATGCATCAGGCAGCGGTTGTGCAGTATGCAAGACCTGAGATTGTCGGTATTGTATTGGGTGCATTTTTGATTTCAATTGCTACAAAGGAATACCGATCTACGGGTGGTTCTTCACCGATGACACGGTTTGTACTCGGCATGGTTATCATGATTGGTTCTTTGGTCTTTTTGGGATGCCCATTACGCATGGTAATTCGTATGTCAGCAGGAGATTTAAATGCATATGTAGCATTGATTGGATTTGTAGCAGGAATTGCAACCGGAGCATATGCCCTGAAAAAAGGATTTAGTTTAGGAAGAGCGCATGAAACGAATGCAATGAGTGGAGCTATTTTATCAGCAATGATGGTAGTAATCTTAGCATTAGCGGTGGGAACTACATTATTAATTAGCAGTAAAGAAGGTCCTGGAAGTATGCATGCGCCAATTATCATAGCATTGATTGGTGGATTGATATTTGGAGCATTTGCACAGAAATCAAGAATGTGTTTTGCAGGAAGTATTCGTGACGTGATTCTCATGAAAAATTTTGATCTACTTACTGTTATTGCTGGGTTATTTGTAGTGATGCTTATCTATAATATTGCAACAGGCAATTTCCATGCAAGCTTTGTTGGACAACCAATTGCACATACAGAACATATCTGGAATATCTTGGGAATGTATGCGGTTGGATTGGCGGCAGTGTTGGCTGGAGGATGTCCACTTCGCCAATTGGTACTTGCGGGGCAAGGTTCCTCAGATGCGGGAGTAACGGTGCTCGGTTTATTTGCAGGAGCCGCGGTTTGCCATAATTTCGGACTTGCTTCTAGTGGAGAAGGCACGACGCCTGCAGGACGTATTGCATGTATCCTATGTATTTTAGTGTTGCTTGTAATTGCGTTTGTAGGGAACAAAAGAAAATCATAGATGACAAGTGTAGATTTTGCATAAAGAATATGCTATTCTAGGAAAGAAGGTAAATAACATGAAAGAAGTAGATGCAAGAGGTCTTTCTTGCCCAGAGCCACTTATGATGACTGCTGCGATACTGAAAGAAACGAAAGAACCGGTTAAAGTATTGGTGTCAGAACCACATCAGAAGACCAATATAGAAAAGTACGCAAAAGATCATGGGAAAAAGGCTGTAACGATAGAAAAGGACTCGGAATTCGAAATTGTGATAGAATAATATGAAAAGAAAAGAATTAAAGTTAGTGATTACATTTCATACAACGGCAGATGCAATGCATATGGAAAAATCTTGTAAAGAACATAAAGTGGCAGGTCGTCTGATTCCGGTTCCAAGGGCGATTTCAGCGGGGTGTGGTTTATCTTGGTGTGCAGAATTGGCAGAGCGGGAGAATCTTTGCAGCATGATGCAATTGGTAGGGATTGAAGAGGAAGACATGCATGAATGCTTGGTATAACAATATAAAATGGTGGTGTAACCTCTTTTGGTTACGCCACCATTTTATATCAAAAGCAAAGAGAAGTGCAGAATACTGTACCACAATGTATTTGTATACCTATAGTCCTAGTTTGAACCGCTCTAGCAAATGTGGTAATAATAGGTCGCTATATTCTGAAAGAGAATATTTTCCTTTACACAATGCCCAATCATAGAGAAGTGCACGTTCAAACATGGCATAGATTTTGACGATTTCTTTTGCAGTGCTTGTATTTTTAAATTCACCACGTTCTAAAGCTTCTTCTACAATCTGCGTGACCCATGTAAAATAATATCGTTTGTTATCTAAGAGAGAACGTTTATCTTTGGTAACTAATTGTGAGGAATAAAGTGATGCTAGCAACTGGATATCCACGCTTGTCTCTATCATATAGAAAAGCTCGTGATTTAGAAACAGTAGTTTGTCATAAGCAGGTAGCTTGGGATCGACAATACCGGAGAGTTCTACATACTTTTCATCAAATAAGTAAGAAAGAGAGCTGAGTAATGAATCTTTTCCTTTAAAGTAATGATAAAATGTACCTTTTGAAGTTTTTGAAGCGGCAATGATGTCATCAACTGTAGTCTTATCGTATCCTTTTTTGTAGAATAGATTCCAAGCGGATTTTACAATTCTGCTTTTGGTTGATTGCCTTTTACGTGGCATCGGAGATCACGTCCTTTTGTGAATTTCTATATAAATAAAAGCGGATTATACAATCCGCTTTTATTAGTTATGTTGTTAGATAGTTTAGATATGAAATCTTAACCTACTTGGAAACCATATTTTAATGGATCATCAGCATCAATAACATATGTAGCTTCTCCAGTTACGTAAGCACTACCTGTAATTTGTGGAATAACAGCTTTAAAGTCACCAACTGTTGTTTCTTCTTTAATGACACCAGTAAAACGAGAACCGATAAAGCTTTCATATACGTATTTCTCGCCAACACCAATTTCACCTTTTGCATAAAGATAACCAAGTTTAGCACTTGTACCTGTACCACATGGAGAACGGTCAGCCATTTTATCACCAAAGATTACAACGTTTCTCATATCACAACCAGGAGTTGTTGTTGGACAATATAATTCGGATAAATCACAAGTTGTAATGTCTAATGTAGGATGTTGAATTTCAACTTCTTTATTAACGTTTTCCATTAATTTCATACCGAAATCAGTAAGTGCAGGAATTGTCTTAGGCTCTACATTCATTCCGAGTTGTGTGATATCACATAAAGCGAAGAAACTTCCACCAAAAGAAATGTCATATTTAATTTCTTTTCCATCAATTACTGTAGTAAGGTTTTCTTTATAAAGAAATGCAGGAACGTTTGTCAATGTTACACTTACTACTTTGCCATTCTTTACTTCTGCTTTTGTACGAATGATTCCGGCAGGAGCTTCAAGAACTACTTCTGTGTAAGGCTCAACAGCAGGAACAAGACCGGACTCAATAATTGCAGTTACAGAACCGATTGTTCCGTGTCCACACATGTTTAAGTATTCGCCAGTATCCATAAAGTACACACCAAAATCAGCTTCCTTACTTACTGGTTCTGTAATGTAGGCACCGAACATATCATGATGTCCACGAGGCTCGAACATAAGAGCTTGACGGTATTTGTCATGATTTTTTGCAAGGTCATGTTTACGTTCGATCATAGTATCACCTTTTAACTCTGGAAAACCTGAGAAGATAACACGTGTAAACTCACCTACTGTGTGTGTGTCGATTACTTTGAAGGATGCTTCAAAAGCATCTTTGTTGATTTTTGGATTGATTTCCATATCAATACCTCCTTATAATTGTTTGTTCCTATAGACGCTATCTATAGATGTTTATTAAAGCAACTCGAAAACCCTATGCTTTCGAGGTGTCTTTCCACATTCAAAACGCCAATTGTGACAAAAAAATAACGAGTAGACCACGTTCTAGTATCAAGTTCAGTTTCTATAATTTATTATGTCCTAAATTACTTGAAAAGTCAATGATAATTTGATAAAATAAAATTAATCTAAAAACTAGTAAAACCATCTTGAAATATGACAAAACATGTGTTACAGTGAAGGGGCATGAGAAGTCAGCCTGGGGGTAGATGGGTAACTGGTGTGCCTCCTAGTCTTCAAAACTAGTGTTGGGCGTTAGTAGCGTCCTGGGTGGGTTCGATTCCCACATACCTCCGCCAAATGTTAAAAAATAGACTAGGATTTTATGATTATAAATATTGCATTAAGTATAGAAGAAAACTATAAGTGAAGATTATGAAAAAAATAAGCAAGCGGAGAGGGACTCAGCTTTTAACTTATTAATAAAATAAAAAGGAGAACGTGTCATGGATAATTTACAGATTTTATTAAGACAACATGTAGGTGCACCTTGCGAAGCGATTGTCAAAGCTGGCGATAAAGTAGCAAAAGGAACATTGATTGCTACACCAACAGGGCTTGGTGCCAATATCTTTTCAGGAGTATATGGTGTTGTTGAAGAGGTAAGAGAAGACAGAATTATAATTAAAGCAGATGCAGAACAAAAAGAAGAGTTTATTCCTATAGAAGAAGGAAGCAAGCTTGATATGGTAAAGGCAGCCGGAATTGTTGGAATGGGCGGCGCAGGTTTTCCAACCGGTGTTAAACTTGGAACAGACCTTAATGGTGGTTACATACTAATTAACGCAGCTGAATGTGAACCGGGACTTCGTCATAATATTCTTCAAATCGAAGAGGAGTGCGACAAGATTGTTCGCGGTGTTAAATATGCAATGGAGATATCCAATGCGGCAAAGGCAATCTTTGCAATTAAAAAGAAGAATACAAAAGCAGTTCAGATCTTAAAAGAAGCAATTAAAGGGGAATCTGCTATTTCCATTTTCTTATTACCAGATATTTACCCAATGGGTGAAGAGCGTGCGGTGGTTAGGGAATGCTTAGGTATTGAATTGGATCCAACTCAATTACCATCAGCAGCTAATGCAGTGGTTTTGAACAGCGAGACGATTTCAAGAATTACAGAGGCGATTGAGGATAGAAAACCTTGCTTTAGCAAGAATGTTACAGTGCGTGGCAAGATAGTTGGTGGAAATGAAGAACACGTGTTTATGGACGTTCCTGTAGGAACAAGCGTAGGTGATTTAATAGAACGCGCAGGCGGAATTGATGGGGAATACGGCGAGATTATCATGGGCGGAGCATTCACAGGAAAATCTACAACAGTGGAAGCACCGATTACCAAGACAACAGGTGGTATACTTGTGACTTTGGAATTCATGGACTTACATGGAGCACCAGTTGGATTACTGGTATGTGCTTGTGGTGGAGACGAAACTCGTATGAGAGAACTATGTGCAAAGATGAATGGAAAAGTTGTTTCTGTAGCAAGATGTAAACAAGCAGCAGAGATGAAAAATGGCTCGTTGAAATGCGAGAGACCTGGAAATTGTCCGGGACAAGTACAAAACAGCATACAATTTAGAAAAGATAAATGCGAATATATTATTATAGGAAACTGTTCTGATTGTTCGAACACCGTTATGGGATCTGCACCAAAGATGGGACTGAAAGTATTCCATCAGACAGATCATGTAATGAGAACAATTGGACATCCGTTATACAGACATTTGACAGTGTCAAAGAAAGTTGATCAAGATATCTAAATAAGGGTATCAATTTACGGTATTACTATCACACGCACAATATATAAGGGCAAGGAACCCCCGATTTTTTTGCCTACCCTTTACATTAAGCGGACATACATATATGCGGGTGATTGTATATATAATCTTGGGGGAACCCAAAACAAAACATATAAGGAGGGAAATTAATATGTCAATTACAGCTGAAACAGCTAAGGAACATGCAAATGACCCTGCAGTTTTGTGTTGTAGAGCCGAAGCAGGCGTTACAATTCAAGCTGCAAACTTGGAAGATCCAGCAATCTTTGATGATTTGGTGGATTCAGGGTTATTGAAATTAGATGGTTGTTTAACCATCGGACAAATTTTAGGAGCAACACTTACTAAAACTTGTGATTCTCTCACACCAATTACTGCAGATGTAGTAGAGGGCGTGAAAGAAGTGGAAGCTCCTGCAGCACCAGTGGCAGAAGCAGCACCAGTGGCACCACCGGTAGCACCAGGTGCACACAGTACAGTATCCGGAGGAATGTTAAAGATTCATATCGGAGAAGGAAAAGATATTGATATTGAATTACCTACAGGTTTAAGTAGCGGAGCAGCAATTGCAGAAGTTCCAGCAGGAGTAGGAGCAGTGGCAGGAGTACCAGTAGTGGGAGAACCTAAGGTGGTTAGAAGTTTAACCAGAAAACACTACAAGATTACAGAAGTTAAGAGAGGTCCTGAAACTAAGATTGAAGGAACTACACTTTTCATTCGCGAAGGTATTGAACAAGAATGTATTGCACTACAAGATTTAGTACATGATGTAAAGATCGAAATTATTACAGAAGCTGAATATCACACATATTCTGAAACAGTAATGGATGTTCAACCAATCGCTACAAAAGAAGGAGAATCTGAATTAGGTTCTGGTGTAACGAGAGTTCTTGATGGTGTTGTAATGATGCTTACAGGTACAGATGACAATGGAGTTCAAATTGGTGAGTTCGGTTCTTCAGAAGGCTACTTAGATGAGAACATTCAATGGAATAGACCAGGATGTCCTGATAAAGGCGAGATTTTCATCAAAGGACAAATTACGATTCAAGAAAAAACGAACATGGAAAGACGTGGACCTATTGCTGCTCATACAGCATTTGACCATATCACACAAGAAATCAGAGAAGCAATCAAAGAGCTTGAAGATAGCTTAGTAGTTAACACAGAAGAGTTGAAACAAGTTCGTAGACCAGGAAAGAAAAAAGTTGTTATCGTAAAAGAAATCATGGGCCAAGGCGCTATGCATGATAACTTTATCTTACCAGTTGAACCAGTTGGTGTTCTTGGTGCAAAACCTAACGTTGATTTAGGAAACGTACCAGTTGTTGTATCTCCACTGGAAGTATTAGATGGTTGTATCCATGCATTAACATGTATTGGGCCTGCATCAAAAGAAATGTCTAGACATTACTGGAGAGAACCTTTAGTACTTGAAGCATTACATGATGAAGATGTTGACCTTTGTGGTGTTGTATTTGTTGGTAGCCCACAGATTAATGCTGAGAAATTCTATGTATCAAGACGTGTTGGTATGACAGTAGAAGCTATGGACGTTGATGGAGCTTTCGTTACAACAGAAGGATTTGGAAACAACCATATTGATTTTGCAAGTCATATTGAACAAATTGGTATGCGAGGAACACCAGTAGTTGGTATGTCTTTCTGTGCGGTTCAAGGTGCTCTTGTTGTTGGTAACAAGTACATGACTGCTATGATAGATAATAACAAATCAGAAGCTGGTATTGAGAATGAAGTTCTTTCTTGCAATACTCTTTGCCCAGAAGATGCTGTTAGAGCGCTTGAGATGTTAAAAGCTGCTATGGATGGCGACGATATTAAAAAGGCTGAGAAAAAATGGAATCCAAACGTTAAAACCACAAATGTTGAATTAATTTCTAGCGTAACAGGTAAAGCGGTTGAATTAGCAAAGAATGAACAAGACTTACCAATGAGCGAGAAGAGAAAAGAAAAATATAGCTAAGACTAGGTGATTAATATGAAATATGGCGATAAAATTATAAGAATGGAAGGCGTAATCGTGGAGATTCACGACGGTTGCGTAGGCATTGACCTAAAGGGCCGTCTTGGATTTTTAAAAATTCCTATGAGAATGTTAATTACTGACTATCCATTAGTATTGGGGCAGGAAGTTGCATGGAACATGAGTTTTGTGGAACAACTTGGAGCAGAAGCCAATGAAAAATATGTTAGTAACCTAGACACGTATATGAGACGCCAAGAAGAGATGCGTGCTCGCAAAAACCAAATAAACGAGGAGGTATAACAATGAGTTTAACAGTCGTTAAAGGAATGCAATCAGAAATATTCGTTCCTATTACTCCACCGTCAGTATGGACTCCTGTAACAAAAGAGCTTAAAGATATGACAATTGCCCTTGCAACAGCAGCAGGTGTACATCATATTGAACAAGATAGATTTAATCTTGCCGGTGATTTTACATGGAGAAAGATTACAGATAAGATGCCATCTAAAGAATTGATGGTTTCACATGGTGGATATGATAACAGTGATGTTAATAAAGATATCAACTGTATGTTCCCAATTGATAGAATTCATGAATTAGCTAAAGAAGGTTTCATTAAAGCTTGTGCTCCTGTACATGCAGGATTCATGGGTGGTGGTGGAAACCAAGAAAAGTTCAAGAATGAAACAGGCCCGGCTGTAGCGGAGATGTTTAAAGAAGAAGGCGTTGATGGCGTACTTCTCACCGCAGGCTGAGGTACTTGTCACCGCTCTGCAGTATTGGTGCAGAGAGCAATCGAAGAAGCTGGAATTCCTACAATTATTATTGCAGCTCTTCCACCAGTAGTTCGTCAAACAGGTACGCCTCGTGCAGTAGCTCCATTGGTTCCAATGGGTGCAAATGCGGGTGCTCCTAATAACGTAGAACAACAAACAGCTATCGTAAAAGCGACATTAGAACAATTAATAGCAATCCAGACACCTGGAAAAATTGTTCCATTGCCTTTTGAATACGCAGCAAAGGTTTAGTAAACTTAAAGAAAGGCAGATGATAAACATCTGCCTTTTCTTGAAAAAAAGAGTGAGGTTATATTGGAAATTTGTCTAATATAACGAATATTCAATGATTAATTTGCGGAGGTGAATTGGGTGTCTGAACAAATAAAAGATTTGAGACGTCTTGTAATAAAAGCATTCCATATGGATCGTGTGGAATGGGGGGAACATAATGATGTGTCAGCAGATGGCAAGATGGTAGTCAGTAAAGAGATGATTGACGAGCTTGTGAAATCCGAACCATTAATTGAAAAAATTGATATACAGATTATAAAACCGGGAGATCATGACCGTTATACGGAGACAATGATGGATATTATTCCAATTTCCACTAAAGTTCTTGGAAAGTTAGGGGAAGGAATTACACATACAATTACCGGCGTGTACGTTATCTTAACAGGCGTTGATACAAATGGAAAGCCAACTCACGAGTTTGGTTCTTCAGAAGGAAATATGAAAGAAAAATTATACTTAAATCGTGCGGGAACACCATCGGATACAGATTATATTATTTCTTTCGATGTAACGTTAGCGGCAGGAAAAGGGCAAGAAAGACCCGGTCCGTTTGCTGCACACTGTGCTTGCGACCGTTTCATACAGTCCTATCGTGATAAGATGAAAAAGCTAAAAGGCGATCAATGTACAGAGCGTCACGAGTATCATGATATTGTTAGAACCGGGAAAAAACGCGTTTTAATCATAAAACAAGTGGCAGGACAGGGCGCTATGTATGATACACACATGTTTTCAAAGGAACCTTCCGGTGTGGAAGGTGGACGATCAATTATTGATATGGGCAATATGCCGATTATGGTTACTCCTAACGAGTATCGAGACGGTATTATTCGCTCAATGCAGTAGGGGGTGCTGATATGGGAATAGGACCATCAACAAAAGAAACATCATTACATCATTTTAGAGATCCATTATTGGATGTTGTATCTAACGATACAGACTTAGACCTTATGGGTGTTTTGTTTGTGGGTACGCCGGACGGCAATGAGGACAAGATGCTGGTTGGAACAAGGGCTGCTATCTTAGCGGAATGCATGCGTGCGGACGGCGTAATTCTTTCTTCTGACGGTTGGGGAAATAGCGATGTAGATTATACGAATACAGTAGAGCAATTGGGGGTTCGTGGAATTCCAACAACTGGACTTAATTTTAGTGGAACTGTTGCACAGTTTGTGGTAGTAAATGATTATTTAGAAGGTAATATTATTGACATTAATAAGAGTGTAGATGGAACAGAGACAAATATGGTTGGTGAAAATAATATGACAGAGCTTGATTGTAAAAAGGCAACTGCTTTACTTAAGCTCAAGATGCGACAAAAAGATATGTAGAAATGATGTTTTTGAAAAGTTATATGGAAACTACATAAAAGCTACAAAAAAAGAAGCCTTTGTATAAAGACTTCTTTTTGATTTTACAATTATGCTTGAGCTTTAAATGCATCTTTAAAGAATGTAATAGATGTGTAAATCATAACTACGATGATAATCCATGTTAAAGCGGTCATTGGTAACATAGAAGCTACCTTGTAAGCGATGACAACACCAACACAACCAAAAGTAGCTAAGCATACAGATGCTTTTCGATCATATTTACCTTCTTTGATAAATTTGAAACATGCTGCATTCATTAAGAAAGCACAAGATCCCATCATGATAGGGAAAGTAACCTTTGGACTCATACCTAAAGCATTTGTAAGAGCCATACAAGGTGCGTAAAGACCAACACCAATCATCATAAAAGCTCCTAAGAAGAAGTTGCAAACAACACCAATAACTAGTTTAACACCAGTTAATCCGGTTGCGGTTCCTACTAAACCAAAAGGTCCGATTCCAGCATTACGACATGCCATAACAACAGCTAAAATGGCAAGACCAACACCAAGACCGATACGAACGTATTTAACTTCCCATTTACAAACGATACCAGCACCAACAAGAGCACCTGCAATTGCAGCAACCAACATCAATACTAAAGTGAGTGGTTCTACATCAACAAAGCTAAAGAATAAAAGAGCTTCTAATGTAACAGGGAATGTATCGCCTACGTTTAATGTACCAGGAACAGTTTCGTCAGGACTAGACTTTGTGAATTTAAATCCTGCTTGTGTTGTAGCATAACTTCCGATTCCCCATGTGTCCAATAAGTTAGTGATAACACCAATAATTGCTAATGGAATCCATTTTCCACCTTTGCCAAAATCTTCTTTGTGTGCTAAACAGTCTTTGATGAAAAAAGCGGCAGAACATAAGACGAAAATACCTAGCACGATACGTAAAATAGTAATAACATTCATAAATCATCCCTCCAGATTATTATTTGAGTTTCATTATAAACAGGCAAACTTGTTGGGAAGAATAGCCACCCCGATATGTATACACTTCCAACCACCTATTCGTTATCTAATTCTACCAATTTATCTTGTAAAAGTCAAATGTATTTTGGATAATTTTGAGTAAAATTGGAAAACTTTGTTTATAATAAGACAATGTAGAGTTCGGTTTCTTCTATATAATGTATTACGGATTAAACATGTAAATGCATAATGTAAGATTGTTCTTAAAAAAATACAATAATTTAAAAAAACTACTTGAAAAATACAGATTCATTTAGTATACTAAGAGGGCTGTGACATCGATAGCGTTGAAATGCGAGGTTGCTACTATATATTTAGTAGGTTTTCCATGGAGCGAATGTCAAGTTAGGAAACTGGCGACAAGTCACTGTACGAATCATAACGTCCACCAATGGAGTGGAAACAACGTGTGAGTTACTCACGACACACACGGGAGAGTGTACAGTCACCGCTTGTCGTACTGAAGTTGAATAGTACGAAAAGGAGGCGACTTTTTTTATGGCAAGTCAAGTAATGAGAATCACATTAAAAGCATATGATCACCAACTGGTAGATGCATCTGCAAAGAAAATTATTGAAACTGTTAAGAAGAACGGATCACAAGTGAGTGGCCCTGTTCCACTTCCAACTAAAAAGGAAGTAGTGACAATCTTAAGAGCGGTACACAAGTACAAAGACTCTAGAGAACAATTTGAACAAAGAACTCACAAGAGACTTATCGATATCATCACACCTACACAAAAGACGGTTGATGCATTATCTAGATTAGAAATGCCGGCTGGTGTTTATATCGATATCAAAATGAAAAACAAATAAGAAACAGTAAGTATCCTAGATGTAGGATGATTGCAAAATGCAATCCGCTGTATATTACAGGAGGAGTAATAATGAAGAAAGCTATTTTAGCTACAAAAGTCGGAATGACTCAAATCTTCAACGAAGACGGAGTGTTAACTCCCGTAACTGTATTACAGGCTGGCCCTTGTGTGGTAACACAAGTTAAGACGGTTGATAATGATGGTTACAGTGCTATTCAAGTTGGATTCGCTGACAAAAACGATAAGATTGTTAACGTTGATAAGAATGGTAAAAAAGAAATCGTGCACAGACACGGTGTGACAAAAGCAGAAAAAGGACATTTTGACAAAGCTGGTGTTTCTGGAAAGAGATTTGTAAGAGAGTTTAGATTCGAGAACGCTGACGAATATCAACTTGCACAAGAAGTAAAGGCTGACATCTTTGAAGTGGGCGACAAAATTGACGCAACTGCAGTATCAAAGGGTAAAGGATTTCAAGGTGCAATCAAGAGACATAACCAAAGTAGAGGTCCTATGACTCATGGTTCTAAGTTTCATCGTCACGCAGGTTCTAATGGTTCTGCATCAGACCCAAGTAAAGTATTTAAGGGCAAGAAGATGCCAGGGCACATGGGAAGCAAACAAATTACAATTCAAAATCTTGAAATTGTTAGAGTAGATGCTGAGAAGAACATTATCTTAGTAAAGGGTGCTGTACCAGGACCTAAAAAATCTTTAGTAACAATTAGAGAAACTGTAAAAGCGTAAGCTTTTAAGTAGGAAAGGAGGAACACACAGATGGCAAACGTATCTGTTTACAATATCGAAGGCAATGAAGTTGGAACAATCGATTTAAGCGATGCAGTGTTTGGTGTTGAGGTTAATGAACACTTAGTACACATGGCGGTTGTTAGTCAACTTGCAAATAAACGTCAAGGAACTCAAAAAGCGAAAACTCGTTCAGAAGTTCGTGGTGGCGGAAAAAAACCATGGAGACAAAAAGGAACGGGTCATGCAAGACAAGGTTCTACAAGATCTCCTCAGTGGACAGGCGGTGGAGTTGTATTTGCTCCAACACCAAGAGATTATTCTTTCAAGTTAAATAAGAAAGAAAAAAGAGCAGCACTTCAATCAGTTCTTACAACAAAGGTAGAAGAAAAGAAGTTTATCGTACTTGATGAAATCAATTTTGATGAGATTAAAACGAAAAAATTCCAAGCTGTATTAAATAACTTAAAAGTATCAAAAGCATTAGTAGTATTAGAAGACGGTAATAAAAACGCAGAGGTTTCAGCTAGAAATATTCCAAGAGTTAAAACGGCTCATACTAATACAATCAATGTATATGATATCTTAAAATACAACACAGTAATCGTAACGAAAGCTGCTGTTGCAACGATCGAGGAGGTGTACGCGTAATGGCAAATATTCAATATTATGATGTAATCCTCAAACCAGTCGTTACAGAAAAGAGCATGGAGCTTATGGCGGACAAGAAATACACATTTATTGTTCACGTAAATGCTACAAAGTCTCAAGTAAAAGAAGCTGTAGAGAAGATGTTTGCAGGAACGAAAGTAAAGAGTGTTCATACAATGAATCTTGATGGTAAGAACAAGAGACGTGGAGCAACAACAGGAAAGACTGCAAAATCAAAAAAAGCTATCGTTCAATTAACACAAGATAGTTCAGATATCGAGATTTTTGAAGGTCTATAAGCACTAGAAAATCAATCGAAGTAATAACTTTATACGGTGCAATTCCGTGAAACTAAAAATTAGGAACATGAAAGGAGTGAATATAATGGGAATTAAAACATATCGCCCATATACACCTTCCAGAAGGCAGATGACAGGTTCTGATTTTTCGGAAATCACAAAGTCAACTCCAGAAAAATCTTTATTAGATAATTGGAAAAGAACAGCTGGTCGTAATAATCAAGGTAAAATTACTGTAAGACATCGCGGAGGCGGTGCAAAAAGAAAATATAGAATTATTGATTTTAAGAGAAAAAAAGATGGAATTCCGGCAACTGTAATAGGTATCGAGTACGATCCAAACAGAACGGCTAACATTGCACTCATCTGTTATACAGATGGTGAAAAAACTTATATTCTTGCACCGGAAGGATTAACAGACGGAATGACTGTTATGAATGGTTCGGGAGCAGAGGTCAAAATTGGGAACTGTTTACCTTTAGCTGAGATTCCAGTTGGTACTCAGATTCATAATATTGAGTTGTATCCTGGAAAAGGTGGACAATTTGTTCGCTCAGCAGGAAATAGCGCACAATTAATGGCAAAAGAAGGAAAATATGCAACACTTCGATTACCTTCAGGGGAAATGAGAATGGTTCCAATCATCTGTAGAGCTTCTATCGGTGTAGTTGGAAACGGGGATCATAACCTTATTAATATTGGTAAGGCCGGACGTAAGCGCCATATGGGATTCAGACCAACAGTACGTGGTTCTGTTATGAATCCAAATGATCATCCACACGGTGGTGGTGAAGGAAAGACAGGAATTGGTCGTCCAGGTCCATGTACACCTTGGGGTAAACCGGCTCTTGGTCTTAAGACAAGAAAGAAACATAAACAATCTAATAAGATGATTGTTAGAAGAAGAGATGGTAAGGGTATCAAATAAATCAGTATACAAGGAGGTTAGAACCTATGGCTCGCTCACTTAAAAAAGGACCATTTGCAGACGCAAGTCTATTAAAGAAAATTGACACAATGAATGCAGCAGGAGATAAATCGGTAATTAAGACATGGTCTCGTCGCTCTACAATTTTCCCACAAATGATCGGACATACAATTGCAGTTCATGATGGAAGAAAACATGTGCCTGTATATGTTACAGAAGATATGGTTGGACACAAACTCGGAGAGTTTGTAGCAACCAGAACTTACAGAGGACATGGAAAAGACGAAAAGAAATCAAAAGTTAAATAGTTAATTAACGTAGTTGAAAGGAGGGTTCATCCATGGCAAAAGGACATAGATCCCAAATCAAAAGAGAGAGAAATGCTGTTAAAGACACGAGACCATCAGCGAAGTTATCTTACGCTAGAATCTCAGTACAAAAAGCATCTTTCGTATTAGACGCCATTAGAGGTAAGGATGTACAAACAGCACTGGGTATTGTAGCTTACAACCCAAGATATGCTTCTAGTTTAATAGAAAAAATAATTAAATCAGCGATGGCAAATGCTGAAAACAACAACGGTATGAACGTTGAAAACCTTTATGTTGAAGAATGTTATGCAAATAAAGGGCCAACAATGAAGAGAATTAAACCGAGAGCGCAAGGTAGAGCTTATAGAATCGAAAAGAGAATGAGCCATATCACTGTAGTGCTTAATGAAAGATAAGGAGGGCAATCATGGGACAAAAAGTTAATCCTCATGGCTTAAGAGTCGGTGTTATTAAAGATTGGGACTCTAAATGGTATGCAGAAAAAGACTTTGCAGACTATTTGGTAGAAGACCATGAAATCAGAACGTTTCTTAAGAAGAAATTATATAGCGCAGGTGTTTCTAAGATTGAAATTGAAAGAGCATCAGAACGCATCAAAATTATTATCTATACAGCTAAACCGGGTGTGGTAATCGGTAAAGGTGGTTCTGAGATTGAAAAAGTTAAAACAGAGCTTGCTAAGTATACAGATAAGAAGTTAGTTGTAGATATTAAAGAAATTAAAAGACCAGACAAAGATGCTCAATTAGTAGCAGAGAACATCGCATTACAATTGGAAAACCGTATTTCTTTCAGACGTGCCATGAAATCTTGTATGTCTAGAACAATGAAATCAGGAGCTTTGGGTGTGAAAACTGCTGTGGCAGGACGTTTAGGCGGAGCTGATATGGCTCGTACAGAGTTCTACAGCGAAGGAACAATTCCACTTCAAACACTAAGAGCTGATATTGATTATGGATTTGCTGAAGCAAATACAACTTTTGGTAAAGTTGGCGTGAAAGCATGGATCTATAAAGGCGAAGTTCTTCCAACTAAAGCACCTAAGGAAGGGAGAGATAAATAATGTTAATGCCAAAGAGAGTTAAACGTCGTAAGCAATTCCGTGGTTCCATGAAAGGGAAAGCCTTAAGAGGAAACACAATTTCAAATGGTGAATACGGCCTTATTTCAACAGAACCATGTTGGATTCGTTCTAATCAAATTGAAGCAGCCCGTGTTGCTATGACTCGTTATATCAAACGTGGTGGTAAAGTTTGGATTAAGATATTCCCAGATAAGCCAGTAACTACAAAACCAGCCGAGACACGTATGGGTTCCGGTAAAGGAACACTAGAATACTGGGTAGCAGTTGTAAAGCCAGGACGCGTTTTGTTTGAACTTGCAGGAGTACCAGAAGAAGTTGCACGTGAAGCACTACGTCTTGCTATGCATAAATTACCTTGTAAATGTAAGATTGTTTCTCGCGAAGACTTAGAAGGCGGTGATAACAGTGAAAATTAATACATTTGTAGAAGATTTAAAGACAAAATCAGCTACTGAATTAAAAGAAGAATTAGTAGCTGCTAAAAAGGAACTTTTTAACTTGAGATTCCAAAACGCAACAAATCAATTGGATAATACAAGTAGAATTAAAGAAGTAAGAAAGAATATTGCTCGAATTCAAACGGTTATTACAGAGGCCGATAGAGACTAACGAGGAACGTCCTTGTAAAGCATTTAGCAGAAAGGAGATATATGGTGGAAAGAAATCTAAGAAAAACACGTACTGGTAAGGTTGTTAGTGATAAAATGGATAAAACTATCGTAGTTGCAGTTGTAAATCATGTAAAGCATCCACTTTATAATAAGATTATTAAAAGAACTTATAAATTAAAAGCACATGATGAAAACAATGAATGTAACATTGGTGATAAAGTAAAAGTTATGGAAACAAGACCATTATCTAAGGATAAAAGATGGAGACTTGTGGAAGTTATGGAAAAAGCAAAATAGGATAATTTTGTTTGCAAGTATAATATAAGGAGGTTTACCTGCATGATACAACAAGAAAGTAGACTTAGAGTAGCAGACAATACAGGCGCTAAAGAATTACTTTGTATCCGCGTATTAGGCGGTTCTACAAGAAGATATGCCAATATTGGAGATACGATTGTTGCAACGGTTAAAGATGCAACACCAGGTGGCGTTGTTAAAAAGGGCGACGTAGTAAAAGCTGTAGTTGTTCGTACTGTTAAAGGTGCTCGTCGTAAAGATGGTTCTTACATTAGATTTGATGAGAACGCTGCAGTAATTATTAAAGATGACAAAAACCCAAAAGGAACTCGTATTTTTGGACCAGTAGCTAGAGAGCTTCGTGAAAAACAATTTATGAAAATTGTTTCGTTAGCTCCAGAAGTACTATAAGGAGGTGCCTAGATGTCAACTACGAAAATCAAAAAAGGTGATACAGTAAAGATAATTGCCGGAAAAGATAAAGATAAAGAAGGCAAAGTGATTTCAATTAACAAAAAAGACAATAAAATATTAGTTGAAGGTATCAACATGCTGACGAAACACACGAAACCAAGTGCGGCTAATCAAAATGGTGGTATTGTTCATCAAGAAGGACCTATTGATATGTCTAACGTAATGTACATTCATAAAGGAACTGCTACAAGAGTAGGGTTTAAAATGGATGGAGATAAGAAAGTACGTATAGCAAAATCAACAGGCGACGTGATTGATTAATTTGAGGAAGGAGGTCCTAGACTTTGAGTAGACTTAAAGAAATATACCAAAATGAAATTGTTGATGAAATGGTTAAAAAATTTGGATATAAAAACATTATGGAAGTGCCAAAGCTTGATAAAGTTGTAATTAACATGGGTGTTGGCGAAGCAAAAGAAAACGCAAAAGTATTAGATGCAGCTGTTGCAGATCTTGAGAAAATCACAGGTCAGAAGGCTGTACTTACAAAAGCTAAAAACTCTGTAGCTAATTTTAAGCTTAGAGAAGGTATGGCGATTGGATGTAAAGTTACTTTAAGAGGTGCCAAAATGTATGAATTTGTTGATCGTTTGATTAACTTGGCATTACCTCGTGTACGTGACTTTAGAGGGGTTAACCCAAATGCATTTGATGGAAGAGGTAACTATGCTCTTGGTATCAAAGAACAATTGATTTTCCCTGAAATCGAATATGATAAAATTGACAAAGTTAGAGGTATGGATGTAATTTTTGTTACAACAGCTAACACAGACGAAGAAGCTCGTGAATTATTGACATTATTCAATATGCCGTTTACAAAGTAAAGGAGGGAAATTCATGGCAAAAACATCAATGAAAGAAAAACAACAACGTAAAGCTAAATTCTCTACTAGAGAATATAATCGTTGTAGAATTTGTGGCCGTCCACATGCATATTTAAGAAAATACGGAATTTGCAGAATTTGCTTCCGTGAGTTAGCATATAAAGGACAGATTCCAGGCGTAAGAAAAGCAAGCTGGTAAAACGACCTAAGAATAAAATTAGAAGATAAAAGGAGGCAACTTAAATGACTATGAGTGATCCAATCGCAGATATGCTTACAAGAATTCGTAATGCAAATACTGCTAAGCATGACACAGTAGATATTCCGGCGTCAAAGATGAAAGTAGCTATTGCAGATATTCTTTTTAATGAAGGATATATCACAAAATACGATATTGTAGAAGATGGGAACTTTCAATCTATCCGTGTAGCTCTAAAATATGGTGAAGATAAGAATGAAAAAGTTATATCAGGTCTTAAAAGAATTTCAAAACCGGGATTGCGTGTATACGCAAGCAAGGATGAACTTCCTAGAGTATTAGGTGGACTTGGAACGGCTGTTATTTCAACAAATGTAGGTGTTATTACAGATAAAGAAGCTAGAAAACTTAATGTAGGTGGAGAAGTTTTGGCATTTATTTGGTAGATATTACTAAGTAACATTTGTCAAAGCAATGGTATTAAAAGCAACTGAAAACAGAAAAGCTTAGAGCTTTTCCGAAAATTTAAGTGTAGGAGGTAGGGTATGTCACGTATAGGTAGACAACCAATCACAATTCCAGCAGGAGTGACTGTTGAGATTGCTGAGCATAATCAAGTGACTGTAAAAGGTCCAAAGGGAACTCTTGTAAAAAGTCTTGCAGAAGAATTAGAAATTAAACAAGAAGGAACAGAAATCGTTGTAACAAGACCCAATGATTTGAAACGTATGAAATCATTACATGGTTTAACAAGAACACTAATCAACAACATGGTTGTTGGTGTAACAGATGGTTACGAAAAAGTACTTGAAGTTAATGGTGTGGGTTACAGAGCGGCAAAAGCAGGAAACACATTAACATTGAGTTTAGGATATTCTCATCCTGTAATTATGGAAGATCCAGAAGGTCTCGAAAGTGTACTTGAAGGACAAAATAAGATTACAGTTAAGGGTATCGATAAAGAAAAAGTAGGCCAATACGCAGCTGAAATCAGAGATAAAAGAAGACCAGAACCTTATAAAGGTAAAGGAATTAAATATGCTGATGAAGTTATTAGACGTAAAGTTGGTAAGACTGGTAAAAAATAATTAAGGAGAGTGCGAAAATGGTTAGTAAGAAATCAAGAGCGGAAGTTCGTTTAAACAAACATAGAAAATTGCGTAATCGCTTCAGTGGAACAACTGAGAGACCTCGTTTGGCTGTGTTTAGAAGTAATAATCATATGTATGCTCAAATTATTGACGATACAGTTGGAAACACTCTAGTTTCAGCTTCCACTCTACAAAATGAAGTGAAAGCAGAATTAGAAAAAACTAACAACGTTGATGCAGCAGCATACTTAGGAACCGTAATTGCTAAAAAAGCAATAGACAAAGGTATTAAGACTGTTGTCTTTGATAGAGGCGGATTCATATACCAAGGAAAAGTCAAGGCATTAGCAGATGCAGCTAGAGAAGCTGGATTAGAATTTTAGGAGGAGGAACACACATGAAACAAAATCGTATTGATGCTAGTCAATTAGAGCTTACAGAAAAAGTAGTATCAATTAAACGTGTTACCAAAGTTGTTAAAGGTGGTCGTAACTTCAGATTCACAGCTTTAGTAGTTGTTGGCGATGAAAATGGCCATGTTGGTGCAGGTTTAGGGAAGGCAACTGAAATTCCGGAAGCAATTCGTAAGGGAAAAGAAGATGCGGCAAAGAAACTAATTTCTATAACATTAGATGAAAATGGAAGTATTACACATGATTTAACTGGTAAATTTGGAAGTTCTTCTGTATTACTTAAGAAAGCTCCAGATGGTACCGGAGTTATCGCAGGTGGACCTGCTCGTGCAGTAATTGAACTTTCAGGTATCAAGAATATTCGTACAAAATCATTAGGATCTAATAATAAACAAAACGTAGTTCTTGCTACAATTAATGGGTTAAGCCAAGTAAAAACTCCAGAAGAGGTAGCTAAACTTCGCGGTAAATCTGTTGAAGAGATTTTAGGCTAAGGAGGAAATTAGAATGGCAAATTTAAAAATCACACTAGTTAAATCTACAATTGGCGCTGTGCCAAAGCATAGAAAAACTGTTGAAGCATTAGGACTTAACAAACTTCATAAGACAGTAGAACTACCTGATAATGCAGCAACCAGAGGTATGGTTCAACAAGTTAGACATTTAGTAAAAGTAGAAGAAGCTTAAAAATAAAATCTTGTGGAATAAAAATTATTCCATAAGCAAGAGATAAGGAGGTGTCATAATGAACTTATCAAATTTAAGACCAGCAGATGGGTCCAAACAAAGTGATAATTTCAGACGAGGCCGTGGACACGGCTCTGGAAATGGTAAGACAGCCGGTAAAGGTCATAAAGGTCAAAGAGCTCGTTCAGGTGGTACAAGACCTGGTTTTGAAGGTGGACAAATGCCATTATATAGAAGAATACCAAAAAGAGGATTTACATGTCCAAACTCTAAAGAAATCATTGGTATTAATTTAAGTGCATTAGAGGTATTTGAAAATGATGCAGTAGTTTCAGTTGAAACACTTATTGAAAGTGGTATTGTTAAAAATCCAAGAGATGGAGTTAAGATCTTAGGAAATGGAGAATTAACCAAGAAGCTTACAGTACAAGTAAATGCATTTAGTGCAACAGCAGCAGCTAAAATTGAAGCTCTTGGTGGAAAAGCAGAGGTGATCTAATGCTAGAAACATTTCGAAAGGCATTTCATGTAGAGGATATTCGTAAGAAACTCTTTTACACATTTTTAATGTTAATCGTAATTAGAATTGGATCTCAATTGCCAACACCTGGTGTAGATCCAACATACATCCAAGATTTTTTTGCGAATCAAACAGGGGAAGCGTTTAATTTCTTTAACGCTTTCACCGGTGGTTCGTTTACACAGATGTCAATATTTGCGTTGAGCATTACACCTTATATTACATCATCTATTATTATGCAGCTTCTTACAATTGCAATTCCTAAATTAGAGGAGATGCAAAAAGAGGGTGAAGATGGTAGAAAGAAAATCGCTACAATCACAAGATATCTAACAGTAGGACTTGCATTGATTGAATCAACAGCTATGGCAGTTGGATTCGGTCGTCAGGGTCTACTAATTGAATACAATTTTGTGAATGCGGCAATTGTAGTGCTTACACTTACAGCAGGTTCCGCATTTCTTATGTGGATAGGAGAAAGAATTACTGAAAAAGGTGTGGGAAATGGTATTTCGATTGTTTTGTTAATTAATATTATTTCACGAGTACCTGATGATTTTATCTCATTATACAATCAATTTGTAAAAGGTAAAAGTATTGCATCAGGAGGCCTTGCAGCAATTATTATTCTAGCAATTGTAGTAGCATTAGTAGTGTTTGTAATTATTCTTCAAGATGGAGAAAGAAGAATAGCAGTTCAATATTCACAAAAAGTACAAGGCAGGAAAACAGTTGGAGGACAATCGTCTCATATTCCTCTAAAGGTTAACACAGCAGGTGTTATTCCGGTTATTTTCGCATCATCATTGATGCAATTTCCGGTTGTGATTGCAACATTTCTTGGAAAAGGAAATGGAACGGGTATTGGAAGTCAGATTTTGAAAGGCTTAAGTTCCAATAACTGGTGTAATCCTAAGAGTCTTCAATATTCTTGGGGATTAATCATCTATATTATATTAACTGTATTTTTTGCATATTTTTATACTTCCATTACGTTTAATCCAATGGAAATAGCCAATAACATGAAGAAAAGTGGTGGATTTATTCCGGGAATCCGTCCGGGAAAACCAACAACTGATTACTTAACCAGGATATTAAACTATATTATATTCATTGGAGCATGTGGACTTGTGATTGTACAGGCGATTCCATTCTTCTTCAATGGGGTGTATGGTGCCAATGTATCCTTCGGTGGAACGTCCCTAATCATCATCGTAGGTGTTGTGTTAGAGACCATTAAGCAGATTGAGTCACAGATGCTTGTTCGTAATTACAAAGGGTTTTTAAATAGTTAATTGTTTAGTGTCCTGTGCTAATTGCAATGCCAATTAGTGCAGAACACTAAAATGCTATAGAGACATTTATGAAGTGGAGGAACACACATGAAAATTATTATGTTAGGTGCACCAGGTGCAGGTAAAGGAACACAGGCAAAAAAAATTGCAGAGAAATATGGTATTCCACATATTTCTACAGGAGATATCTTTCGTGCCAATATTAAAAATGGTACAGAATTAGGAACGAAAGCAAAGACCTATATGGATCAAGGCCTTCTTGTTCCAGATGAATTAGTCGTAGATCTGGTAGTTGATCGTGTAAATCAAGCAGACTGTGGCAAAGGGTATGTATTAGATGGGTTTCCAAGAACCATTCCACAGGCAGAAGCGTTAGATGCAGCATTAGGAGAATTAAATCAATCTATGGATTACGCAATTAATGTGGAAGTACCAGATGAAAATATTGTTCAGAGAATGTCCGGACGTCGAGCTTGTATTGCTTGTGGTGCTACATACCATCTACAATATGCTCCTGCAAAAACAGAAGGCCTCTGTGATATTTGTGGTGAAGGATTGGTACTTCGAGATGACGATAAGCCGGAGACGGTCTTAAAACGTCTAGGTGTGTACCATGAACAAACACAACCACTTATCAATTACTATGAAGACAAACATATCTTGAAAGAAGTAGATGGAACGATGGATATGAATGATGTATTTCATGCAATCGTAGATATCCTGGGAGCGTAACAATGATATTGCAACGCGTACGAGTAACGAACCCCGGCTTTTTGCCTTATTAAGATAAGAGGACAAACTATGAGTAGATACGAGATAGGAATGCTTGCAAAATCAAAAGCGGGTCATGATTTAGGACACACATATGTCATAAAAGACATAGATGATGCGTATGTATATCTGACAGATGGTTCAATCAGAACGATAGATAGATTAAAGAAAAAAAAGAAGAAGCATGTACAAGTGATATGCAAAAAACATGACATTACCGCAAGTACAGATGTTGTGATCAAACGAATACTTAAAGATTATAAGGAAGAAGCAGAAAACGAGGAGGATATGTAACATGTCAAAAACTGACGTAATAGAAATTGAAGGAACGGTAATAGAAAAGTTGCCAAATGCAATGTT
The DNA here is from genome assembly GCA_036656795.1 of Lachnospiraceae bacterium. Taxonomy (GTDB): domain Bacteria; phylum Bacillota; class Clostridia; order Lachnospirales; family Lachnospiraceae; genus CAUPWF01. The sequence goes on from JAVXHR010000005.1 coordinate 69,783, forward strand.
TCAGGTGGAGTTAGAAAATGGGCATCAAGTATTAGCACATATTAGCGGAAAATTGAGAATGAATTTTATTAAAATTCTGCCGGGAGATAAAGTGACATTAGAATTATCACCATATGATTTATCAAAAGGTAGGATTATTTGGAGAGATAAATAAGAAAACCAAAATACTATTGACTTTGTCAAACAAGAAGTGCTATAATGTTAAAGCGCTGTTTTTGAGGAAATTTATACAAAAATAGCAGGCAATGTAGGCAGGCAATGGATGAAAGGAGGATTTGACGTGAAGGTTAGATCATCAGTTAAACCAATTTGCGAAAAATGCAAAATTATTAAGAGAAAAGGAAGCGTTAGAGTAATCTGCGAAAATCCTAAACACAAACAAAGACAGGGATAATCAAGAATTTTTGAATATCTGTGTTGTGGATTGTGTGTAATTATGTAGGCGGCTGTAGTGCGATACACGTGGAAACGTGTGCACGCAATTATAATATAAAGTGAGGCCTTAGCTTCACCGCATATTGCTTATAATACTGGCGCTCATTTCGCCAGAAAGGCTGTAACTTACAGCTGGATGCAGAAAAAGCATCCCAATTTGAGACAATATTAACCAAGATTCAAAATGGAGGAAAATCACATGGCTCGTATCGCTGGTGTAGACTTACCTAGAGACAAACGTGTAGAAATCGGTTTGACTTATATCTACGGAATTGGTAGAACAAGTGCAACTCGTATTCTAAAAGAAGCAGAAGTTAATCCTGACACTCGTTGCAGAGATATAACTGACGAAGAAGTAAAAAAAATCAGTGCAGTAATTGAGGAAACATTCCAAGTAGAAGGTGAACTTCGTAGAGAAGTGCAACTGAATATTAAGAGATTACGCGAAATTGGATGCTATAGAGGTATCCGTCATAGAAAAGGTCTTCCTGTTCGTGGTCAAAAGACTAAGACAAATGCAAGAACATGTAAGGGACCAAAGAGAACTGTAGCAAATAAGAAGAAATAATCAAAATCAAGAGAAAGTAGGTTAGTTTAAATGGCTAAAAAAGTTACCAAAAAAGTGACAAAGAAACGTGTCAAGAAAAACGTTGAACGCGGACAAGCACATATCCAATCATCTTTTAACAATACAATTGTTACATTAACAGATGCTCAAGGAAATGCGTTATCATGGGCAAGTGCCGGTGGTCTAGGATTCAGAGGTTCAAGAAAATCTACTCCTTATGCAGCTCAAATGGCAGCAGAAACTGCAGCTAAAGCAGCGCTAATCCATGGTCTTAAAACTGTAGACGTTTTCGTAAAGGGACCAGGTTCTGGGAGAGAAGCAGCAATTCGTGCGTTACAAGCATGCGGCATTGATGTAACTAGTATTAAAGACGTAACTCCAGTACCACATAATGGATGTCGCCCACCAAAACGTAGAAGAGTGTAAGGAGGAATATAGAACATGGCAGTAAATAGAGTTCCGGTTCTTAAAAGATGCAGATCATTAGGTATGGATCCGATTTATTTAGGAATTGATAAAAAATCTAACAGACAATTAAAAAGAGCAAATAGAAAAATGAGCGAGTATGGCCTTCAATTACGTGAAAAACAAAAAGCAAAATTTATCTATGGTGTATTAGAAAAACCTTTTAGAAATTATTATAAAAAGGCAAAACAAATGAGTGGAATGACGGGTGCTAACCTTATGGTTCTTCTTGAATTAAGATTAGACAATGTTGTATTCCGTATGGGACTTGCAAGAACAAGACGTGAGGCAAGACAAATCGTAGACCATAAGCACATTATGGTAAACGGAAAGACAGTAAATATCCCATCATATTTAGTAAAAGCTGGAGATGTTATTGAAATCAGAGAAAAACACAAAGGTTCACAAAGATATAAAGACATTATTGAAGTTACAGGCGGACGTATGGTACCTGAATGGTTAGATGTAGATACAGATAACTTGAAATGTACAGTCAAAGAAGTACCACTTCGTGAAGTGATTGACGTACCTGTAGATGAGATGTTAATTGTCGAATTATATTCTAAATAATAACCCCGTAAAGTAACACCACAGGAGGTGGCTTGAGTGTTTGATTTTAACAAACCCAATATTGAAATTACTGAAATTTCAGAAGATAAAAAGTATGGAAGATTCATTGTGGAACCTCTGGAAAGAGGATTTGGCACAACATTAGGCAATTCTCTTAGAAGAATTATGCTTTCTTCATTACCGGGAGCAGCTGTTAGCCAGGTGAAGATTGATGGTGTGTTACATGAATTCAGTTCTATTCCGGGTGTAAAAGAGGATGTTACTGAAATTATAATGAATCTTAAATCGTTGGCTATCAAAAACACTTCAGAAACAGACGAACCTAAGACGGCATACGTAGAGTTTGAAGGCGAGGGCGTTGTTACTGCGGGAGATATCCAGGTAGATCCAGATATTGAAATCATGAATCCGGAAGTTGTAATTGCAACACTGAATGGTGGAGCAGACAGTAAGATATACATGGAACTTACGATTACCAAAGGTAGAGGATATGTGAGTGCAGATAAGAATAAGAACGATGAATTGCCTATCGCAGTGATTCCAATTGATTCGATTTACACACCTGTTGAACGGGTAAATCTTACCGTAGAAAATACACGTGTCGGACAAATTACAGATTTTGATAAATTAACACTTGATGTCTATACAAATGGGACATTGGTTCCAGATGAAGCAGTTAGTTTAGCAGCAAAAGTACTGAACGAACATTTGAAATTATTTATCGATTTATCTGAGGTTGCACAAGCGGCTGAGGTTATGATTGAAAAAGAAGATGATGAAAAAGAAAAAGTGTTGGAAATGAGTATTGATGAGTTGGAACTTTCTGTGCGTTCTTACAATTGCTTGAAGAGAGCAGGTATTAATACAGTAGAAGAATTAACAAATCGTACACCGGAAGACATGATGAAAGTACGTAATCTTGGACGGAAGTCTTTAGAAGAAGTGTTAGCAAAATTAAAAGAACTTGGCTTAGAACTTTGTCAAGGAGACGAATAAAACATATATCCGGTTAGTAAGCCCAATGATGCGTAGCCGGAGCATCTAATTAATAAGTCCGAAGATGCATAATTAGATGTTACAAAGATGGAGGAAAGAAAAATGTCAAAGTATAGAAAACTTGGAAGAACTTCAAGTCAAAGAAAAGCATTACTCAGAAATCAAGTAACTGCATTGATTAACCATGGTAAAATTGTTACTACAGAAGCAAAAGCAAAAGAAATCCGTAAGATTGCAGAAGGACTTATTGCATCAGCTGTCAAAGAAAAAGACAACTTTGATGAAGTGACAGTTACAGCTAAAGTTGCTCGTAAAGACAAAGATGGAAAAAGAGTAAAAGAAGTAGTAGATGGTAAAAAAGTTACGTTATATGATGAAGTAGAAAAGAAAATTAAAAAAGATCAAGCAAGCAGACTACACGCAAGAAGAGAGATGCTTAAAGTTCTTTACCCTGTGACAGAAGTGCCAACTGCTGTTGCCGGAAAAAAGAAAAATACAAAAGAAGTAGATTTAGTAGAAAAATTATTTACTGAAATTGCTCCAAAGTATGCAGATCGTAAAGGTGGATACACTAGAATCGTAAAGATTGGTTTACGTAAAGGTGATGCGGCAATGACAGTAGTTCTTGAATTAGTATAAGCAAAATATATGGACATATAAATCAAACACCTCTTGAGTGAATAACGAGAGGTGTTTTTTTATGCAAAAAGAATGTGAAAAAATTATCATTTAATATTGACAAATAATTAACAATTGGATATACTAGGTTCTAGAACAGAAAACAAATTATGTATATGGGAGGAATTTAGTATGGCCAGCAAGAATGAACTAATACCGGATATGATTGATAATCTGGATGCTTTAATTGCAAAGATGAATGCAATGAGAGAGGCACAGAAGATATATGCATCATATTCGCAAGAACAAGTAGACAAGATATTCTACGAGGCAGCAATGGCAGCAAATAAGCAACGTATTCCACTTGCAAAGATGGCAGTAGAAGAAACAGGCATGGGTATTGTTGAAGATAAGGTTATTAAGAATCATTATGCGGCAGAGTATATCTATAATGCCTATAGAAATACTAAAACATGTGGTGTAGTTGAAGAAGACAAAGCTTATGGAATAAAAAAAGTTGCTACACCAATTGGTTTAATTGCGGCAGTAATTCCTACAACAAATCCAACATCTACGGCTATTTTTAAAACATTAATTTCTTTAAAGACAAGAAATGCAATTATAATCAGTCCTCACCCACGTGCAAAGAATTCGACCATTGCCGCAGCTAAAATTGTTTTAGAAGCGGCAGTAAAGGCAGGAGCACCCGAAGGAATTATTGGGTGGATAGATGTCCCTTCTTTAGAACTGACAAACGAGGTTATGAAGGGAGCAGATACTATCTTAGCAACCGGTGGTCCGGGTATGGTAAAGGCAGCTTATTCTTCAGGGAAACCGGCATTGGGAGTAGGAGCGGGTAATACACCGGTCATTATTGATGATACAGCAGACATAAAGATGGCTGTTAATTCTATTATTCATTCTAAAACATTTGATAATGGTATGATCTGTGCATCAGAACAATCAGTGACAGTCCTTGAAAAAGTATACAAAGCAGTTAAAGATGAATTCATCTATCGTGGTTGTTATTTTTTGAAAAAGGACGAATTGGAAAAAGTAAGGAAGACCATTATTATTAATGGGGCATTAAATGCAAAGATAGTAGGACAATCTGCGTATACGATTGCAGAACTTGCGGGTGTAACAGTCCCAGAAACTACTAAGATTCTAATAGGTGAGGTAGAATCTGTAGATATAGAAGAAGAGTTTGCACATGAGAAATTATCACCAGTACTGGCAATGTATAAAGCGAAGACTTTTGATGAAGCTATTAAAAAAGCAGAGCAATTAGTTGCCGATGGTGGATATGGACACACATCATCTCTATATGTACACCCGGCTCAGACAGAGAAATTGGAACAACATGCAGCAACAATGAAAACATGTAGAATATTGGTAAATACACCGGCATCTCAAGGTGGGATTGGTGATCTTTATAATTTTAAATTAACACCATCTCTTACATTAGGCTGTGGCTCTTGGGGAGGGAATTCTGTATCAGAGAATGTAGGTGTCAAACATTTACTTAATATTAAAACAGTTGCTGAGAGGAGAGAGAATATGCTGTGGTTTAGAACACCGGAGAAGGTTTACTTTAAAAAAGGTTGTATGCCGGTTGCACTAGATGAATTAGGAACAATCATGCATAAGAAAAAAGCATTTATTGTAACAGATAGTTTTTTATATAAGAATAATTATGTCAAACCAATCGAAGACAAATTAGATGAAATGGGAATTCAACATACGTGTTTCTTTGATGTGGCACCGGACCCAACACTCGCTTGTGCAAGAGCAGGGGCAAAAGCAATGACAGAGTTTGAACCAGATACCATTATTGCATTAGGTGGTGGATCTGCAATGGATGCGGCCAAAATTATGTGGGTAATGTATGAACACCCGGAAGTGAATTTTGAAGATATGGCCATGGATTTTATGGATATCCGAAAAAGAGTCTATACATTCCCTAAGATGGGCGAAAAGGCTTATTTTGTAGCAGTGCCAACATCTTCAGGAACTGGTTCAGAGGTCACTCCATTTGCGATAATTACAGACGAAGAAAGTGGAGTAAAGTATCCGTTGGCAGATTATGAATTGTTACCAAATATGGCAATTGTAGATGTTGACAATATGATGGAACAGCCAAAAGGGTTGACCAGTGCTTCAGGAATTGATGTTATGACACATGCTATTGAAGCTTATGTATCAATTATGGCAACGGATTATACCGATGGACTTGCATTAAAGGCAATTAAAAATGTCTTTGAGTATCTGCCATCCGCATATGAAAATGGTGCAAAGGATCCAAAAGCAAGAGAGATGATGGCAAACGCATCTTGTATGGCTGGTATGGCATTTGCAAACGCATTCCTTGGATTAAATCATTCTATGGCACATAAGCTTGGGGCATTCCATCACCTTCCACATGGTGTAGCTAATGCGCTTATATTGACAGATGTGATGCGATATAATGCAGTAGAAGTTCCAACGAAGATGGGGACATTCTCTCAATATGAATATCCACATGCATTAGCACGTTATGCAGAATGCGCCAGATTTGCTGGAATTGTGGGAAAAGACGATCAAGATACTTTTGAAAAGTTTTTGCAAAAATTGGAAGAACTAAAGGAAACAATTGGAATCAAAAAGTGTATTAAGGACTATGGAATTGATGAAAAGAAATTTCTGGATACATTAGACGATATGGTAGAACAGGCATTCAATGATCAATGTACTGGTGCAAATCCAAGATATCCATTGATGAAAGAAATGAAGGAACTATATTTAAAAGCATATTATGGCAAATAGAAAGGAGTTTCTTATGAAATTAGAAGAAAAAAATATAATATCAGAGCGTTCTTACAAAAAAGTATATCAATCTGAAGATAAAATCATTAAAGTATTTGAAAAGACTCACCCTAAGGCTGACGTATTTAATGAAGCCCTTAACCAAGCCAGAATTGAAGAAACGGGGTTAGAGATACCAAAGATTCTAGAAGTAACACAAGTAGAAGATAAATGGGCACTTGTCTTAGAGTGCAAACATGGTCAGACATTAGAAAAATTGATGAATGAACGTACGCAACAGGTAGGAGAATACATGGAACAGTTTGTAGAGTTGCAATTGTTAATTCATGAAAAAAAAGCACCATTACTCACTAAATTAAAAGACAAATTAGTAAGACAAATTAATAGTTTGAAAGAAGTAGATGCTACAACCAGATATGAATTATTAACACGCTTAGATGGTATGCCGAAACATACAAAGGTATGTCATGGTGATTTCAATCCAAGTAATGTGATTGTAGACGAAGATGGGAATATGACAATCCTAGACTGGTCTCATGCCACACAGGGGAATGCAAGTGCAGATGCGGCTATGACTTATCTATTGTTTGCGTTGAAAGATGAAACATTAGCTGCTCAATATATGGAGTTGTTCTGCAAAAAAAGTGACACACCAAAACAATATGTACAACAATGGTTGCCAATTGTTGCAGCCGCACAATTAACAAAAGATAATGAACTGGAAAAAGAGTTTTTAATGAAATGGATTGATGTTGTAGATTATCAATAATATTGAGGGTACAAAAAAGGGGCTGTTCTCACAGCCTCTTTAATTTTAGCTTACATGTCTTTTACTATTTTACATTAGTGAAACCAATGACTTCCTATTTTAATCCCATAATTTCCGTAGCCAAAATGTAAGGCACCTCCAATTGGATTAGATCCACCAAGTGCATCGGTTGCGGCTTGATAACAACTATCAGAAGTTCTTCCGTTAGCAATAACACGATCTAATTTACCGGTAATTGCAGGTCCAAATTGACCACGTTGGTAGATAACTTCACGAATGGAATTGGGATAGGAACCGCTTCGCACACGATTCAATACCACAGCACCAACTGCTACTTGACCCTCATAAGGTTCAGCACCGGCCTCGCAGTAGATTAATGCTGCTAACAAGGTGTAGTCATCAGAAGAAGAGGGAGTACTTGATGAAGAACCATCACTATTGCTGCTTCCGGAAGAACTATCTGAATCATCCGGTTGCAATAAAGAAGCAGCCTCATCTGCCGCAGATTTTGCTCTTGCCAATTGTTCTGAATACTGTGTTAACTCACTGGAAGTAGAAGTGATTTTATGAGTCAATGTACTTTCTTTTGCATGTAATTGCTCTTGTAATGTCGCTAAGGAAGCTTGTTCTTCTTCTAGTGTTTGTTTATTTTTCTCGATTTCTTTTTCTGTATTTTGTAATTTGGTAAGCATTGCACGATCATATGAATTCATTGCGGCAACGAAGTCAGCTTTATTTAAAAAATCAGCCATATTCTCTGAACTTAGTAATATCTGTAGAAAGGATAATTCTCCTTGTTCATATACATATCTGATTCGCTTCTTCATATCTTCATATTGGTGTGCTTGCAACTGCTCTGCATCAAATAAATCAAGCTTAGCCTGTTCTACATCTGCATTGGTTTTCTCGATTTTCTTGGTGATTGAATTCATTTCAGAACTCAAACCATTCAATTCTTTGTTTAAACTTGACAATTCACCTTGCAAAGAAGAAGTGGTATTTTCTAAAGTTTCCACTGTTTCTGTTGCATATGTCGGGAAGCTTAATATTCCAAAGACAAAGGTGCAAGCGAAAAGCAAACAAATGCGTATTAAGCGTTTAGTTTTCGTTTTCATATCATTTTCCTTTCTTAATAAAAACAAATTGCAAATCTATTATACTATAAATTGCGTTATTACGCAAATTTTGTTAGAATGTATGGTAACAACTATATTATTATTGAGGAGAGTATCATATGAAAAAACATGAGGAAGCACATTATCTATTTGCGAATATTAAAGAGCATATTTACCCATGGATAAAAGAATCGCTAGTAGATCATCAAGCCTTGAACGGAAAATTCATCTCCGAAAAGGATACCCCACTTATATCCTTTGTAGGGGAGTTAATGATTTTATTTGTAATTGCACGAGGGGAAGATCGTTATGAGATAATAAAAGACAATATGCTGCCCGAGGATTGCAATATGGAAGAACTATACCATACGGCATGTGAAAATCTTTCCAGAGATGTTAAATTTGTAATTTCTCGCACTTTGTATGGCGGATTTGGGATTATTGCAGATGGATACCATGAGGCAAGTGCACTGTGTTTTAAGCATATATGGAATATGTGTGCGGAGAAACTAGATGATGATATTGCAATTATGGTTCCGGCCAAAGATATGGTGCTTTTTGTGCCAGCAAGTAATCAAGAACAAGTGGAACAGATGACTGCGTATGGAATGGAAGCATATGAACGGAATCAGGATAAAATCAGTACAGCCATCTTCTTATTCTCTAAGGAGAAGAATGAACTGAGTGTTTATGAAGCAAAGAAGTAATAAAGAGTCATACAAACGAATAAGAAATAAAAATACAAGATAAGAAAAGGAGAACGTAATGTTAAATATTTTAAAAGCAATAATCTTGGGGATAGTGGAGGGAATTACAGAGTGGCTGCCAATTAGTAGTACGGGCCATATGATTTTGGTGGACGAATTTTTAAAACTAGGAACGAGTGCTGCCTTCAAGGAGATGTTTTTTGTAGTGATACAATTGGGTGCTATTATGGCGGTTGTTGTATTATACTTCCATAAGCTAAATCCATTTTCTCCGAGAAAAACGACAAAGCAGAAGAAGAACACATTTGTGTTATGGGCAAAAGTAATTGTTGCAAGTCTTCCTGCATTGGTGATTGGACTTCCGTTTAATGATAAGATAGATGAACTATTCTATAATTACATTGTAGTTGCAATTATGCTGGTGGTATATGGAGTGCTCTTTATTATAGTAGAAAATCGAAATCAGGGAATACAGCCACGTATTGAACGGCTGACAGACCTTAGTTATACAGCGGCATTGATGATAGGTGGTTTTCAAGTGCTTGCTCTTATTCCCGGAACTTCACGTTCAGGAGCAACAATTATAGGAGCATTGCTAATTGGTGTTTCAAGAGGTGTAGCAACGGAATTCACCTTTTATCTTGCTATTCCGGCAATGTTTGGAGCCAGTATGTTAAAGATGATTAAATTTGGGCTACATTATTCGATGGGAGAGGTGGCAATTTTATTAGTAGGTTGTATTGTTGCATTTTTTGTATCTGTATTTGCAATTAAATTTCTTATGAGTTACATTAAAAAGCATGACTTTAAAGCCTTTGGATATTATCGTATAGTGCTTGGTGTTATAGTGTTATTATACTTTTTAATATGGGGATAATGAGAGCGTATTGTAAAAAAGTATAAAAAAAGTGGCTATTTATACAAAAATATGTATAAATAGCCACTTGATTTTTGCTGAAAGTGTGGTATTATATAAAACAGAGATGCATCTTTATGCATAACAAAAACCAAAATGTGGAGGAAATGATTATGAAAATGAAAAAATTATTAAGTGTAGCATTGGTATTAACATGTGTCCTTTCGATGGTAGCATGTGGTTCTAAAAAAGGTAGTGAAAGCAAAACTGAAAAAAAGGAAAGCACAACAATTAAAGGTCCAGATGATTTAAAAGGCAAGATTGTAGGAGTTCAATTAGGAACAACAGGAGATCTTTATATTACGGATGATATTGGTGACGAGAATGTAGAACGATATAACAAAGGGTTTGAAGCTGTTCAGGCATTATCACAAGGTAAGATAGATGCAGTGGTTATTGATGACCAACCGGCCAAAGCATTTGTGCAAGCTACAAAGGGATTGAAAATTCTGGACGCTGAATATGTAGAAGAAAATTATGCAATGTGCTTCAAGAAAGACAATACAGAATTAGTGGAAAAAGTAAATGGTGCAATTGCGGAATTAAAATCAGAAGGCACATTTGATAAAATTGTAAGTTACTATATTGATGAAAATACAACAGAAGAGCGTTACCAAGAGCCAGAAGGTGTTGATAAGTCAAAAGGAACACTTACGATGGCTACAAATGCAGAATTCGAACCATATGAATACTATGATGGTGACAAGATTATTGGTATTGATGCAGATTTCGCTTTGGCAATTGCAAACAAATTAGGAATGGAATTAAAGATTGAGGATATGGCATTTGATTCTATTATTGCAGCAGTTGATAGTGGAAAAGCAGATTTTGGTGCAGCGGGTATGACCGTAACACCGGAACGTGAAAAACAAATTGCATTTTCTGATTCATATTATACAGGACGTCAAGTAATTATTGTAAAAGAATAGGTAGGTTGAGCAGATGCAGGAATTTAAAGAGCAATTTTTCATCAATTTTATAGAAAAAAATCGCTGGGAATATATTTGGAATGGTTTACTTGTAACGCTACAAGTTACGCTATTTGCACTTATTATTGGTGTAGTACTTGGATTTACGGTTGCAATTATTCGTTCTACATATGATAAAACCAAAAAGTTGAAATTTTTCAACGCATTATGTAATATCTATATTACAGTCATACGTGGAACACCGGTAGTTGTACAATTGTTAATCATATATTTTGTAATCTTTGGTGATTCACGCATTAGTAAAGTGCCAGTAGCGATTCTGGCATTTGGATTAAATTCGGGGGCATACGTAGCAGAGATATTCCGTTCGGGAATTATGTCTATTGATGAAGGTCAGTTTGAAGCAGGAAGAAGTCTGGGATTAAGCTATGGGAAAACTATGATTCATATTATAATGCCACAAGCGTTTAAAAATGTTCTGCCTGCATTGGGCAATGAGTTTATTGTATTATTAAAAGAAACATCAGTATCAGGATACATTGCGTTACAGGATTTAACAAAGGGTGGAGATATTATTCGTAGCCGTACATATAATGCATATATGCCACTATTTGCCGTAGCACTGATTTATCTGGTTATGGTTATGATATTTACAAAACTTGTAAATATGTTAGAGAGGAGGCTGCGTAATAGTGATCACTAAGGGAGAAGTCTTAATAAAAGTAAAAGATCTACATAAGATATATGATAAGTTACATGCGCTAAACGGTGTTTCGGAGGAAATTCTCCAAGGGGAAGTGGTTGTAATTGTTGGACCATCTGGTTCGGGAAAATCCACATTCTTACGTTCTTTGAATCTATTGGAAAGTCCATCCAAAGGACAGATATTTTTTGAAGGTGTAGATATTACAGATAAGAATACAAATATTGATAAACATCGTCAAAAGATGGGCATGGTGTTCCAACATTTTAATTTGTTTCCACATAAGACAATTATGGAAAATATTACGCTAGCACCAATTAAGGTATTGGGAAAAAGTAAGATAGAAGCAGAACAAAAAGCAATGGAATTACTTCAACTAGTTGGATTGGAAGAAAAAGCACATGCGTATCCATCTCAATTATCCGGTGGGCAAAAACAGCGAATCGCAATTATTCGTTCGTTGGCTATGAATCCAGATGTGATGCTTTTTGATGAACCGACCTCGGCACTTGATCCGGAGATGGTAGGAGAAGTCTTGGAATTGATGAAAAAATTGGCATTAGACGGTATGACGATGGTTGTGGTAACACATGAGATGGGATTTGCAAAAGAAGTGGCATCTAGAGTTATCTTTATGGATGAGGGTGAAATTAAAGAACAGAATAATCCACAAGAGTTTTTTGCTCATCCTCAAAATCCAAGATTGCAGGAATTTTTATCAAAGATATTGTAATTTTCAATAAAAATGAAAAAAGAGATAAAATATGAAATATGAACGGATACAACAAGGGATATTTTTGGAACGTCCCAATCGATTTATAGCCCATATAGAAATCGCAGGGAAGAAAGAAATCGTACATGTAAAGAATACGGGTAGATGTAAGGAGCTTCTGAAATCAGGAGCTCTGGTTTACGTACAAAAAAGTGAGAATCCAGAGCGAAAGACTGGGTGGGATCTGATTGGGGTTGAGAAAGGAAACCGTATGATTAATATGGATTCGCAAGCCCCCAACCAAGTGGTTAAAGAATGGCTACAAAAGGGAGCGCTCTTTCCAAATGCTTCTTTGATTAAACCAGAGTCTACTTATAAAAAGTCACGGTTTGATTTTTATATCAGAGAAGAAGAACGTCAAATATATCTGGAAGTAAAGGGTGTTACGCTAGAAGAGGACAGTGTGGTTCGGTTTCCAGACGCACCAAGTGAACGGGCAGTCAAGCACGTAGAAGAGCTATGTGAGGCAATAGAAGACGGATATGAGACGTATATTGTCTTTGTGATACAGATGGAGGGTGTGCGTTATTTCACACCAAATGTAGATACTCATAGAGTTTTTGGAGAAGTATTGAAAAAAGCCAAGGCAGCAGGAGTTCATATTCTAGCCTATGATTGCAAGGTTACGTCGGATACACTTACGATTAACAAGGAAGTACCGGTGGTATTGGAAACTCCAATTTTATATGAGATGACGGAACCATTAGTAAAGTGGTATCAAGAAAATCAAAGACCATTACCTTGGAGAACTCATCTAAATGCTTATCGAATCTGGGTGTCGGAGATTATGTTACAACAGACGCGAGTAGAGGCAGTAAAACCATTTTATGCTCGATTCTTGGAGCGATTTCCAACCCAAAAAGAATTAGCAGAGGCAACAGAAGATGAGTTGTTAAAAGTATGGGAAGGACTGGGATATTATAATCGTGTTCGCAACATGCAAAAAGCTGCACGACAGATTATGGAAGAATATCAGGGAGAATTTCCCAAGACATATGAAGAGATACATACATTGCAAGGAATTGGAAATTATACAGCCGGTGCTATTGCTTCTTTTGCGTATGGAATTCCAAAACCTGCAGTTGATGGCAATGTATTACGGGTGATATCCAGATTATTGGCAAGTACCGATGACATTATGAAACAACAGGTAAGAACAAATGTGGAATATCAATTGGAACAGGTCATTCCGAAAAACTGCGCTAGCGACTTTAATCAAGGTTTGATTGAACTTGGGGCAACGGTCTGTGTGCCAAATGGAATGGCAAAGTGCGAGAAATGTCCACTTGCGCATCTATGTCAGGCAAAAGCTAAGGATATGGTCATGGAATTACCAGTAAAGACAAAAGCAAAAGCACGTAAGATAGAAAAAAAGACTATATTAATTTATAAAGACGGAGAAACGGTAGCAATTCGAAAACGTCCAAGGAAAGGTTTGCTGGCAGGACTCTATGAGCTACCTAATTATCAGGGACATTTATCGCTGGAAGAAGTGGTTGCTTATAGTAAATCCATTGGATTAACACCTATTAAGGTGAAAGAATTACAACCGGCAAAACATATTTTCAGTCATGTGGAGTGGCAAATGATTGGATATGAAGTAAGGGTAGATGAATTAGAAAAGGCATGTACGGAACCCATGTTATTTGTATTACCGCAAGAGGTGCAGGCAACATATCCTATTCCGTCTGCATTTGAAGGGTATACAGATTACATGAATATCCAATTAGGACAACGTGCATTTTAAAATAAGACCTCTGTTTAAGAACAGAGGTCTTTCCATATGTAATAAGGGATATTGACGTTTCCTTTTCCGGTTCCTAATTGAATATTGGGTTTGTTTGCACCATGATAATCGGAACCACCAGATATTTTCAGATGGTATTTATGTGCGAGGAGTTTCATATTGGATTCGTCCATATAATGGTTGGAAGAATAGATAGCCTCTAACCCATCGATACCGAGTTTGCTTAATTCGTAAACTAACGTATCCAGTTCTGAAGTGGTATAGTGGTATAAAAGGGGGTGAGCAAGAATTGCGTAGCCATTGTTTTCGTGAATCAGTTTAATTACTTGATAAGGGGTAATATTTTCCTTGGGTACAAAGCAAGGGGCTCCATCTCCGATATATCGTGGGAAAGCGTCCCACATCTGTGCTACATATCCATGAGTTTGTAAGTACTTTGCAAAGTGCGCCCTAGTCCAGATGATATTACCAAAAGTAGAAAACATCTGATCATAAGAGATGTCAATCTTGGTATCCTGTAATTTCTTAATCATCTTTTTATTGCGACAGTCTCGAAGAGTTTTAAATTCTGACAGAGTATCTACAAAGGATATATGTTCATATTCGATTCCGAGCCCAACAATATGAATCTCTTTTCCGTGGTAGTTGCAGGATAGTTCGATGCCGGAAATGAGTTCGATTTGTTTGGTACGAGCAGCTATAATAGCTTCGGGAAGTCCATCGGTGGTGTCGTGGTCAGTTAATGCAAAGGCGCATAGATTGCGTTTGACAGCAAGGGTCACTAATTCAGTAGGAGTAAGTGTACCATCGGAATAAGTGGAATGTACATGTAAATCAATTCGTTTTTCCATAGGGACTCCTTTTTACAACAGTTCTTATATAGGTTGTTTTGACAATTGGCGTTCTTTTTTTACCTCTACCATATAGATAAATGGATACAGAATAAGGGCGAGTCCGACTGCCATAATCACATCAATGATAGAATGCTGCTTTAAAAACATGGTAGATAATACAATAGAGATGCTTAATATCAATGCACCATATCGTATAAATTTCTTGTCTTTTAACCGTTCACAACGTGAGATTGCAATATATGCAACGATAGAGTTAAACACATGAATGCTTGGAAGCACATTAGTTGGTGTATCAGTTTGGTAAAGTGTTTTCACCATATCTACCCAGATATTATCCCGTACGAATACTTCCGGACGTAATGCTAAGCCATTGGGAAATACAGTACAGATCAAAAGGCAAATGGTCATGCCGGAGAAGAGATAAGCCGTCAACCGGTAAAATCCTTTGGTATCTGTAAAGAAAAAGTATCCAATGGTCAATGCAATATATGCAAACCATAAGGCATATGGAATTATAAAATATTCAACAAAAGGAATGTAATCATCAATGGCAGAATGAATAGTATAATAATTAGTTGTTACATGCTGCTCCAAATATAGAAACCAAGGGATATAAATCAGGACATATAATAAGACCCAGGCATGTTTATATCGTTGAATAATTGTTTTTGCTGAAGAAAAAAATGACATACATAACTCCTTTATAAATACCATTTATCATGTTTTTAATTACATCGAAATTATACCATGTGTATATATACATCACAACATAGTTCATACTTTCTTAATAAACTTACGTAAATTTTTCGAATATTTCCATATTATAGTTGGCACGTGCGTCTTCATATGCTTTCTGAGAACGCAAAGTCCAGACAGCTACCGGTATATGGAAGATATGCTGGTTAATCCATAAACTTAAATTGTGCGCATCTGCTAATTTGTAAGAGATAAAATCGGGTCTGCCAATCCAGTTTGTAAGTAAATATTGTATCATTAATCGAATCATTAGTGGTTCTTTGGAAGCTTTCCTGGTTAAGTTTGATGAAAGTTGTCCACGCAAGATAGCAGGAGCATGCAATCGAAACCACCATAGCCCCATGCTATTAAATGATTGAATTAGATATAAACCATCGTAATTTTTTAATTGTTTATTCAGATAATTACAGAGCAAGGTACTTTTCGTGGGTAATTTCAGCTCAATCAACAAGGGTACTTTTCCATCAATATAATCTAAGACTTTGGAAAGCAGAGGAATTCGCTCTGGTGTATTTAATAAGTGCAACTGTTGTAATTCGAGATAAGTCATCGATTCAATCGTACTGTCTATATTGCATAACCGCATGAGCGTATCATCATGGAAGACGACAACTTGATTATCTTTTGTTAAATGGACATCTAATTCAATTCCATATCCATGTTTTACTGCTTCTTTAAAGGCCAGCATAGAATTTTCAGGTATCAATTCTTCTTTTGCGTGGTAACCACGGTGTGCAAAAGCCATATGATTAAATACGGCAAATTCTTGAATACGAGTAGTGTTTGGACAAATACTCCATAGATACAGTATAATTATTATAAACAAAATCAGCAATAGTAGAGATATCTTAATCATAATTTCCCCTTACTCTTTAGTTGTATGTGATAACATGCAATTGTGTTGGATTGCAATTTACATGTATGGTATTTTGTAGAAAAACAGGTTCTCCATCTGTATGTACCGGAAGTGCATGTGTTGTCTGTACTGTGGCAGTTGTACAACGATAAGTGTGCACTCCTTTGAATAATACGTGTTTGCCCCAGAAAGCAGTGGGCAACAATAAAAGCATTTTTAATTTAGGCATATCAGAGATGACAATGACATCTAATTGCCGGTCGCTTGGATCTGCCTTGGGACAAAAAGCAAAGCCACCACCTTCGTAAGGATGATTCATAACTGCAATAAAATATCCTTTTTCAAAGGAAATAGGTTGTGTGTTGTCTAACGTAAGAAACATGGGTTCTGGTTGACAATAAAACAGACGGTTTAAGGCAATACCTACATAAGTAAGTTTTCCCATCTTTAGGTGATTTAACCATATTTTTAATTTAGAAACGACTGCTTTATGACAGATGTCAGCATCAAAGCCAATTCCGGTACTGACAGCAAACTTTCGTTGTTTATTTCCATAAGATATAATGCCGATGTCCATCAGTTTGATGTGGGAGGGAGCAAGAATATAATCTAATGCTTTCATAGGGTCTGTAGGTAATTTCAAACTTCTTGCAAAATCATTGCTGGATCCGGTTGGAATATAACCAATAGTTACTTTTTCATAATTTGTAATGCCATTGATTACTTCATTTACAGTACCATCACCACCAAGGATTACAATGGTATGATATAGACCATCTCCTGTAAGGTCTCGAATAAAAGTGGTTGCATGTCCCTGAAACTTTGTAAAAAAAGATTGATATATCGTACCTTTTTTTTGTAGTACGGGCTCAATGCGATGCCAAATCTTTCGTCCTTGTCCGGAACGGGAATTTGGGTTGATAATAAATGTATACATAAGATCCTCCTCATAGAACTCATATGCTATTATATCAGCTGTTTCATGGGACAACAAGAGAAACATATTAAAAAGGAAGATGTCGTAAAACATCTTCCTTTCTTATGAATAAAGTCTTTAATATATTATTTCTTTTGTACAGGCATACTCCATGCATTATGATCAGTATGAAGTAAAGCATGAGCCTTATGTGACAATGGTTTTTCCATGTAATCAGCGTATAATTTTGTGATATCAGGATTTTCATGGGAAAAACGAATTGGTGCGTTTTTGTCGAGGAAGTATAAGTTTGCTCCTCGTTCTAATGCTAATTCCTGACCATCATGAATTGGCTGACCACCACCACCAACACAACCGCCCGGACAAGCCATGACTTCTACAAAGTCATAATGGACATCACCACGTTCAATTAATTCAATCAATTTTCTTGCATTTCCAAGACCACTGACTACTGCGGCACGGACGGTTGCATCGCCCATTGTAACTTCAGCGGCAACAACACCCTGGTTCATGCTAGTACTTCGTACAATCTTAAATGCATCCACATCAGGATTGGTCCCTGTTACTAAGAAATATGCAGAACGAAGGGCAGCTTCCATAACACCACCGGTTGCGCCAAAGATAACGCCGGCTCCAGAACCTTCTTTCATAAGTTGGTCGCATTCGCGATCTACAAGTGTAGAAGGTTTAATGTGGGCAGAACGAATCATACGGGTCAGCTCACGGGTAGTTAATACAGTATCGATATCATGTCCGGCATATTCGCCATAGAAGAGTTCCATGTTACGTTCTCCTTTTTTGGCAAGGCAAGGCATTATTGATACGGTGTAGATATCTTCTGGCTTTACACCAATTGATTCTGCAAAATATGTTTTCATCACAGCACCAAACATCTGTTGTGGTGATTTTGCGGTAGATAATTGAGGTACCAAGTGTGGATATTGTGATTTAATAAAACGAATCCATCCAGGACAACAAGAAGTAAACATCGGTTTCTCGCTTAATTCACCTTTTGTAAAACGTGATAAGAATTCATTTCCTTCTTCCATAATTGTAAGATCGGCAGAAAAAGTAGTATCAAATACATAATCAAATCCCATTTGTTTTAATGCATCCATAATTTTTCCGATGGTTGCTTCTTCGCGTGACATTCCAAGTGCTTCACCCCATGCAGCACGAACTGCAGGTGCTACTTGCACAACCGTCACTTTTTTCTTATCTGCAATTGCATCCCAAACTTTTTCAGTATCATCGCGTTCGCGTAAAGCACCAACGGGACAGTGTGTAATACATTGCCCACAAAGTGCACAGTCAGCTGCGTTAATGGTACGATTTTTGGAAACATGTACTGTGGTTCTAGAACCGGTACTTTCTACGTCCCATATCTTTAAACTTTGAACTTTGTCACATATCTGAATACAACGCATACACTTCACACACTTGGAAGCGTCACGAATCAATGGGAAATTTTTATCCCAAGGGGTATGTTCTGGTTCTTGTTTGAATGGTAAGTCAATAATATTTAAATCGTTTGCAATGGATTGCAATGTACAATTCTGACTTCTTACACAGGTTGCGCATCGGAAATCGTGTTGCGAGAGTATTAATTCTACAGTTTTACGACGGTCGGCACGTACTTTAGGACTGTTTGTATAGATGACCATTCCTTCTTCTACTACATTATTACAAGAAGTAATCAGTCGATCATTGCCCTCTAATTCAACAACACATACGCGACAGGCTGCGATTTCATTAATTTCTTTTAGATAACAAAGTTTTGGAATCGGGATTCCATTATGTTCTGCCGCTTCTAAAACGGTGGTTCCAGCAGGAACACTGATAGATTTATGATCAATAGTAAGATTTACCATAATGTTTCTCGACCTCCTTTGAATATGCCATAACCGAAGTGGTCGCAACGAAGACATCTAGATGCCTCTTGCTTAGACTCTTGTTCTGTCATACAATTTTCTACACCTTTAAAATCTTTTACGCGTTCACAAGACTCGCGTTCTGTCATATTGACACGTCCACAAGGGGTACGATCCTCAAGCCGTGCCGGTGGAATTTCAACATCACAAGAGATAACGTGATGGAATCCCAAATACTCGTCAATATTAGCTGCAATTACTTTGGAAGCTGCAATTGCTTTGATAACAGAAGATGGACCGGTTGCACAATCTCCACCGGCAAATACACCAGGAACATCATCAAATCCACCATAAGTTTGCGCCATGATCTTGCCACGTTCTACTGGTACACCGGCTTCTTCAAAGTGTTGGGACTCAATATCCTGACCGATTGCAACAATGAGTGTAGTACAAGGAACAAAGATATCGTCAGCTCCGGTAGGTTTTACACTTGCACGTCCGTCTTTAATTTTGCTAATCATCTGAGGGGTTACCCAGATTCCTTTAATATGTCCGTTTTCATCTAGATCAATCTTAGAAGGAGCCATCAATGTCTGCACTTCGATTCCTTCTGCTACAGCACCCTCAATTTCAGCAGGAAGAGCAGTCATATCAGCAATACGTCTTCGATATAAGATGCTGACTTTTTTAGCACCTAAACGAGCAGCAGTACGAACAGCGTCCATAGACACGTTACCACCACCAATTACAGCAACTTCTTGTCCTGTAAGGTCAGGATTCTGATTTTTTCCTACATCACGTAAAAACTGTACTGCAGAAAGAACACCTTCTGAATGTTCTCCTTCAATGCCTAATTTCTTATCGGTGCTGGCACCAATTGTAATTAGAACGGCATCATAATCTTTACGAAGACTCTGAATCGTAATATCTTGACCAATACGTAGTCCATGTTTTACTTCAACACCGGTAGATAATATGGCATTGATATCATCATCTAAGCGTTCCTTTGGTAAACGATAGTTTGGAATACCATAACGTAACATACCGCCTAATTTAGGAAGCATCTCATATACAGTTACTTGATGTCCCATTAATTGTAAATAATATGCGGTACTTAATCCACCAGGTCCACCACCTACAATAGCGATGCGTTTGCCGGTCGATTTGGCACATTCAGGGGTTGGAACTTCACCAGCATAATCAGCGGCCATTCGTTTTAATCCTCGAATGTTAATGGCATTATCTACCATATTGCGACGGCAACGAGCTTCACATGGGTGCTCGCAGATAAAACCACAAGTAGTTGGAAATGGATTATCTTTTCGAATGAGACGTATTGCATCTGCATAACGTCCTTCTCCAACAAGTGCCACATATCCAGGAATATCAACATGGGCAGGACAAAGTGATACACAAGGAACAGATTGATGAAATGTACAGGTACATCGTCCTTCTTTAATATGCTCCTCGTAATCTTCACGAAAACCAATCAATCCTTTGTATACCATATGCGCGGCTTCATAGCCGATGGCACAATCTGCAGAATGCATAATTGAAAGTGCAGTTGTCTCCATTAAATCCAATGTATCCATGGTCGCATTACCATCAAGTACATCTGTTATTAAGTTTTTTAGTTGCCCTAATCCGATTCGGCAAGGAACACATTTACCACAAGTTTGTGCATGGCACAATTCAAGGAATGCTCTTGACATATCTACCGGACATAAGCCGGGCGGGCTGGCTTCGATTCTATGCTCTAGATCTTTGTATAGACCTTCCACGACAAGTTGTGCTCTGCCGGGCGTTGGAATCTCGAGTCTGCTCATAATATCACCTCTCACATTTTTTTTAAGAATTCTCTTATGTACCCATTGTAAGGTATAATGGAAAAATGTACAATAAAAGTTAAAATATAGTCAAACTTAATAAAATTATTTTCTCTCTATATAAAATATGGTACAATAATAAAAGAGAATTTATTATTGTTTAATATCAGAATAAAGGGAGATGCTACATGAAAAATCGAGTGATTCAAACATTTAGAGAAGTCTATGGTACCACAGGAAATGTGACTGCGTATTTTGCCCCAGGGCGTGTGAATTTAATTGGAGAACATACAGATTATTCCGGAGGACACGTATTTCCTTGCGCATTGACGCTTGGCACATATGGCGTTGTGCGAAAAAGAACAGATCGTAAATTATGTTTTTATTCTGCAAATTTTGCTCACCTGGGAGTGATTGAATCGAGTTTAGAAGATCTGGTTCCATCTAAACAGGCTGATTGGACAAATTATCCGAAGGGTGTTATATGGGCATTTGAAAAGCGAGGATATCATATCCCTTATGGCTTAGATATCTTGTTGTATGGAAATATTCCCAATGGTTCCGGCTTATCGTCTTCGGCGTCGGTGGAAGTATTGATGGGATTGATTTTGAAAGATATATTTGAGTTTCAAGAACTTTCTATGGTAGATATTGCGTTACTTGGTCAATGTGCAGAGAATGAATATTGTGGAATGAATTGTGGGATTATGGATCAATTTGCCAGTGCTATGGGCAAGAAAGATTCAGCAATATTTTTGGATACAAGTACTCTTCGATACGAATATGCAAAAGTAAAACTAGAAGATGCAAAGATTGTGATTACGAATAGTAAAGTAAAGCATAGCCTTGTTGATTCAGCATACAATGAGCGAAGACAACAATGCGAAATAGCATTGAAAGAATTACAGAAGGCAGTGTCAATTCAAGCCCTTGGAGAATTATCAGAAGAACAGTATGAACAATATAAAGATGCCATTATGGACCCAATTAGACAAAAACGTGTGAAACATGCGGTATATGAGAATCAAAGAACTATCAAGGCAGTTAGCGCATTAAAAGAAAACCGAATAGATGCATTTGGTCAATTGATGAATGAATCTCATATTTCGTTAAGAGATGATTATGAAGTGTCTTGTAAAGAGATTGATATTCTGGTTGATTTAGCATGGAACACAAAGGGTGTTATGGGGTCGCGTATTACAGGAGGAGGTTTTGGAGGCTGTACGGTAAGTATTGTAAAGAATGAAGTGGTAGATGCATTTGTTGAAACGATAGGAAGGGCTTATGAAGAACAAGTGGGTCATAAGGCGGAATTCTACGTAGTAGAGATTGGAGAAGGTGCACATGTTTTATAAAAGTCTGAAAGAGCTGGTACAATATGGAGTGGAAACGGGATTGGTTCCGGAATGTGAAAGAATCTATACTACGAATCTATTATTGGCATTGTTTCAAGAAGATAATTACGTGAATGAGGATATTCAGGAAGAAATCAATGAGGAAGAGATTGTTTTAGAAAAGATATTAACAAACTTATTAGATGAGGCAATTAGACGTGGACTTATTGAGGACAGTATCGTGTATCGGGATTTATTTGATGCGAAGATTATGAACTGTCTTGTACCACGACCGGTGCAAGTGCAAGATACTTTTGCAAGAGCATATGCAAAATCTCCGAAGACGGCAACCGATTATTATTATAAATTTAGCCAGGACAGTGATTATATTCGTCGCTATCGAGTGAAAAAAGATAAAAAATGGACGGTAGAAAGTCCTTATGGAACGATAGATATTACGGTGAATTTATCAAAACCAGAAAAAGATCCTAAAGCTATTGCAGCAGCAAAACATGTGAAATCCGGAAGTTATCCAAAGTGTTTATTATGTATAGAGAATGAGGGATATGCCGGAAGGGTAAATCATCCGGCTAGAGATAATCATAGGGTGATTCCCATTACGATGAATGGAGCACCATGGGGATTTCAATACTCACCATATGTATACTACAATGAGCATTGTATTGTATTCAATGGACAACATATTCCGATGAAAATTGACAAACAGACGTTTATTAAATTATTTGATTTTGTGAAACTTTTTCCACATTATTTTTTGGGATCCAATGCGGATTTGCCCATTGTAGGTGGATCAATCTTAAGCCATGACCATTTTCAAGGAGGACATTATACATTTGCTATGGCAAAGGCACCTATAGAAGAAGTGATAGATATTCAGGGGTACGAGGACGTTGAAGTAGGGATTGTGAAGTGGCCGTTATCGGTCTTACGGTTGAGATGTAAAAATGAAAAGAGATTAATAGAATTAGGTGCACATGTGTTAGAGACATGGCGCAATTACACAGATGAAGAAGCGTATATCTATGCGAGAACAGAGGACGAATGTCACAATACAATCACTCCAATTGCAAGAAAAGTGGGAGATGATTTTGAACTTGACTTAGCACTTCGCAATAATATTACGACAGTGGAACACCCATTAGGCCTGTATCATCCCCACGCAAATCTGCATCATATTAAGAAAGAAAACATTGGATTAATTGAGGTTATGGGGTTAGCTGTTTTACCGGCAAGATTAAGAGAAGAGATGGAGTTGTTGGCAACTTATATTATAGAAGGAAAAGAAATTTTAGAAAATGAGATGATTGCAAAGCATGCCCAATGGGTTGCTGAATTTTTACCAAAATACTCCCAGATTACGCATGAGAATATCAATCATATCCTACAGCAGGAAATTGGGATTGTATTTATAAAAGTGTTGGAAGATGCCGGAGTATACAAATGTACACCAGAAGGAAGAGCTGCATTCAAACGATTTTTGAATACCTTATAAGGAGGAAACCGTAAGATGAATTCCACAGAGTTTGGAAAGACGAGCAAGGGTGAGAAGGCTACATTATATACATTTACAAATAAAAATCAGATGGAGATGTCTGTGAGTGATTATGGTGCAACTTTGGTGAATGTATTAGTGCCGGATAAAAATGGTGATTTGTGTGATGTGGTATTAGGGTATGATTCGGTGCAAGGCTATGAAGCAAGCGAAGGGACTTTTTTTGGAGCAACGGTAGGCAGAAGCGCAAACCGTATTGGAAAGGCAACATTTACACTTCGTGGAACGGTTTATCAATTAGAGAAAAATGACCATCATAATAATTTACACAGTGGAACGGATTTTTACAGTAAAAGAATGTGGAAAGTTGAGAAACTGGAAGAAGATAGAATCACTTTCTATCTATGGAGCCCGAATGGAGACCAAGGGTATCCTGGGGAAGTTGGGATATCTGTAACCTATACATTGACAGAGGATAATGGTATTCGGATTGAATATGAGGCGATACCAAAAGAAGATACCCTGTTGAATTTGACGAATCATAGTTATTTTAATCTGGATGGGCATGCATCTGGAACGGTACTTGACCACCTGGTGTGGATGGATGCAGAGTCATATACAAGGGCAGATGAAGAATCCATTCCTACAGGTGAGCTTGTGAATGTCAAAGGAACACCTATGGATTTCACTATAAAGAAGGCGATTGGAAGAGAGATAGAAGAAGAGTATGAGGCATTAAACTTTGGACACGGTTATGATCATAATTGGGTGCTTTCTACTTATGGTAATTATAAAAAAGTGGCGGAATTATCCTCCGATGTAAGCAAAATTACAATGGAAGTGTCGACTGATCTCCCGGGAGTTCAGATGTATACCGGGAATTTTATAAAAGATGTATTGGGAAAAGGGGGGATTATCTATCAGAAACATCAAGGTGTATGTTTTGAAACACAGTTTTTCCCAGATGCTATTCATAAAGAGCGATTTATAACACCAATTACCTTAGGTGGAGAACGGTATTATACACGGACGGAGTATCAATTTAAGATAGAACCAAATAAATAAACAATTGTTAAAAAGATTGACAAACCTGATTCTATTTGATATCATTTTAATATCAAATAGAAAAGAGGGATTTGTTATGGAGGAAAAAATACTTAAAAATAAGAAAAATGGTTTGGCAATTTTAATGGCATTATTGTTGTTGTACCTTGCATCGGTGGGAGCTATTATTGTGGGAGCACAATACAATACACCGCTTATGATAATAGGCATCATCTGGGCTTGTGTAGGGTGGATACCATTTTTAGGACTAAAAGTAATCAAACCACAAGAAGCACTTGTATTAACGTTATTTGGAGATTATGTTGGAACATTAAAGTCAGAAGGATTTTATTATGTTAATCCATTTTGTACTGCTGTGAATCCAGCTGCTGGAACAAAGCTTAGTCAAAGTGGTGATGTGAGAAGCAATATTAGAAAAGCAACAGGTATTACCAGTGAAAATCTCACATTAGACAGTGATACGAAGAAGATACCTTTAAAAATTATGACACTTAATAATAATAGACAAAAAATTAATGATTGTTTGGGAAATCCAATTGAAATCGGAATTGCAGTAATGTGGCGTGTAGCGGATACTGCAAAAGCAGTGTTTACAGTAGATAATTATAAAGAATATCTGTCATTACAGTGTGATAGCGCATTGCGTAACATCGTAAGGGTATATCCTTATGATGTGGCACCGGATGTAGATACAACGGGAGATGGAATTGCTGATGAGGGAAGCTTGCGTGGTTCCAGCGAAATTGTGGCTGCACGTATCAAGGATGAAATTCAAGGTAAAGTATCAGAAGCAGGTCTTGATATCTTAGAAGCGCGAATTACTTACTTAGCGTATGCACCGGAGATAGCGGCGGTTATGTTACAAAGACAACAAGCATCAGCAATTATAGATGCTCGCAAGATGATTGTGGACGGAGCTGTTGGCATGGTGGAGATGGCGCTTGGACAGTTAAGCGAACATGATGTCGTTGTGTTAGATGAAGAGCGAAAAGCAGCGATGGTATCGAACCTGTTAGTAGTACTTTGTGGAAATCATGATGTACAGCCAATTGTAAATTCAGGAAGCTTATATTAAATATGGGTGATATAACAAAAAAACAAATTCCGCTGAGATTGTCAAAAGAGTTGTACGATGCATTGGCAGCATGGGCAGAAGATGATTTTCGATCTGTCAATGGACAAATAGAATATTTGTTGTCAGAGTGTGTAAGACAACGTAAGAAAAATGGAAAATATGTTTCGGAACATCTAGACGAACCACCGGAATTGCACATTAGATAAATAGAGAAACTGATTTATAGAGGATACAAATAAATCGATAATATATATAAAAAATAGTGATTGGCTATATCAATCTAACAAGGGTATACTGTGATTAACAGCTAAGTTGTTCCAAAGAACAGGTTAGCTATATTGCGAAATCCCCTTCCTAAGAATCATCAAGACGCTTGCTTGATGGTTCTTTTTAATTGTTTAATTGGGGACGGGGTATTTTTGAATAATACCCCGTCCCCAATTAAACAATACCCTGTCCCTTATGATAAGGCTGTAGACAAGTAAGCTCCAAGAGAGCGTTTTATATTTCCTTCAAAGTCTGCAGTTCCATTGCTTAAGCACCATTCAAATACATTGCCAATGATAATCATTCTTATATCGGTTGTAATTTCTTCGAGATTTAAGGTTTGTGGAAGAATGTTTGCACTGATTGCTTTTTCCAAGTAAGATTGCACTGTAATAATAGGATAAGGACGCTCTGTACGAAGAATGGGATTCAGCGCTTGGTTTTTAGGGGTATAATAATTCGCCATAAAGGAAACACCTAATTCGCGACAATAAGTTACGTAATTCAAATAAACACCGATAATTGCAGTCTTTGCTTCATCTGCATCTGTAGGAAGGGCCAGTAAATTCGGGTCAATACTTGGCTGTTCTTCTATATAATAAGAAAGAAGATCATCTTTTGTCTGGAAATGATGATAAAAACTTCCGTTAGAAACACCGGCCTCCTCGCATATATTTTTAATGGAAAGTTGCTCATATCCCTGTTTTTGAAGAATCTTTTTTGCAGCAGCAAAGATGCGAGCCTTTGTTTCTTGAGACTTGAGTTGTTGTTTGGATAATTCGCCGGATTGTTTCATTTCAATACCTTTACTTTCTTAAATTTCTAAATACTACATTTAGTATAGCACATTCTATTTCTATTTTCAAGAAAACAGAGTGGACTCTATAATTGCGCTTGGTGTAGTTTTGCGTTATAATACCATACAGTAAAAGAATTGTTTGAAAGGATAAATTATAAATGGATATTAGTAAAAGATTAACAGAAGAATTACAGGTGCAAAAATGGCAGGTAGATGCGGCAATTGGTCTTATTGATGAGGGGAATACCATACCATTTATTTCAAGATATAGAAAAGAAATCACAGGTTCTTTAGATGATGAACAGTTGAGAAAATTGTTTGAGCGTTTGACTTATCTTCGAAATTTGGAAGAGAAAAAGCAACAAGTGTTATCTAGTATTGAAGAACAAGGGAAGTTGACAGAAGAGTTAAAAAACCAGATTATAGCAGCTGAAACATTAGTTGTGGTAGAGGATTTATATCGTCCATTTAGACCGAAAAGACGTACAAGGGCAACGATTGCAAAGGAAAAGGGTTTGGAACCATTGGCAGTATTGATTCGATTGCAAGATGCCAAGAATCCGGTAGAAGAATTGGCGCAGGGATATCTCTCTGAAGACCTGGGGGTTGCAACTGTAGAAGAAGCGATTGCAGGAGCTAAAGACATTATTGCAGAAGCAATCTCTGATGAAGCAGATTACCGTATCTATATTCGAGATATTACAGAAAAGCAAGGGAAGATTGTATCAGTTGCGAAAGATGCAGAGTCAGAATCGGTATATGAGATGTATTATGATTTTGAAGAGCCGATTTCAAAACTGGCAGGGCATCGAATTTTAGCATTGAATCGTGGAGAGAAAGAAAAGATTTTAACGGTTAAAGTGGAAGCACCGGAAGATAGAATTCTTCAATTTTTGGCAAAAAAAATATTTGTATCAGAGAATCCATATACAACACCGATTTTGCAGGCGGTTATTGAGGATAGTTATAAACGTTTAATTGCGCCGGCAATTGAACGAGAAATTCGTAATGGTCTTACTGAGATGGCAGAAGATGGAGCGATTCAGGTCTTTGGAAAGAATCTAGAGCAATTGCTTATGCAACCTCCAATTACAGGACAGGTAGTGCTTGGTTGGGATCCAGCATTTCGAACAGGGTGTAAATTAGCAGTAGTAGATCCTACAGGAAAAGTGTTAGCTACTACGGTGATATATCCAACAGCTCCAACTACACCGCAGAAGATTGCAACAGCAAAAGAAACATTGAAAAAAATCATAAAAAAATATCATGTAACTTTGATATCTGTGGGAAATGGAACTGCTTCCAGAGAGTCGGAGATTATTATTGTGGAGTTATTAAAAGAAATTTCGGAAAATGTGCAATATATTATTGTAAATGAAGCAGGTGCTTCTGTATATTCTGCAAGCAAGTTAGCAACAGAAGAATTTCCGAATTTTGATGTAGGTCAGCGAAGTGCGGCGTCTATTGCAAGACGACTACAAGATCCGTTGGCAGAGCTTGTTAAAATCGACCCACAATCTATTGGTGTTGGACAGTATCAGCACGATATGAATCAAAAGAAATTGGGGGAAGCCTTGTCAGGAGTGGTTGAGGGGTGTGTAAACAAAGTGGGGGTAGACCTGAATACAGCATCGGCCCCATTATTGTCTTATATTGCAGGAATTAGTAATGTAATTGCGAAAAACATTGTTGTGTATCGGGAAGAACATGGTGGATTTACCAGTCGTAAGCAATTATTAAAAGTGCCAAAGTTAGGACCAAAAGCATATGAACAATGTGCAGGTTTCATGCGTATTCAAGGTGGTAAAAATCCATTGGATGCAACAAGTGTGCACCCGGAAAGCTATGATGCAGCACTACAATTACTTGAGATACAAGGATTTCAACCGCAGGATATTGTGGGAGGGAATCTAGTTGGTTTATCTCTTACCATTAAAGATTATAAGAAATTAGCACAAAATCTTGAAGTTGGTGAGATTACATTACGGGATATGGTAAAGGAATTGGAGAAACCTGGAAGAGATCCACGAGACGAGATGCCAAAGCCAATACTTAGGACGGATGTTTTGGATATGAAAGATTTGACAGAGGGTATGATATTAAAAGGTACGGTTCGTAATGTTATTGATTTTGGAGCATTTGTAGATATCGGTGTACATCAGGACGGTTTAGTTCATATCTCTCAGATTACGGATAAAAAATTCATTAAGCACCCATTGGAAATTGTAAGTGTGGGTGATATTGTGGAAGTAAAAGTAATGAGTGTGGATTTACAAAAGAAGAGAATCCAATTAACAATGAAAGGAATTTCTTGAGAAAAATCAAGAAGGGGTGTGTAGAATGAATTTCAAAAAAAGAGCGAAAGTCATTGGTGGAGTATTGCTAGGTAATCTAATCCTGTCATTTACAGTTGCGGGCTTTATCTTACCACATGGATTGGTTATGGGTGGTGCAACAGGAATTGGTATTACACTGGGTCATTATGTGTCTGTCGATCTGTCACTTATTATATTAGCGGCAAATGCATTGCTTTTTATCTTGGGTGCAGCTGTACTGGGAAAGCAATTTGCAATCAATACAATTATTAGCAGTTTGTTCTACCCACTGATGTTAAAAGTGATTCGTACCATTCCGGGAATTGATAACCTTACAGATAATACCCTTTTGGCAACCATCTATGCAGGAATGCTCTTAGGTCTTGGAATTGGGATTATTGTGCGTGTGGGGTCGTCCACAGGTGGCACAGATATTTTAGCACTTTCAATTAATAAATGGTTTCATATTCCGGTAGCAATCTGTATGTATGGAGTGGATTTTATTATCATCGCATTTCAAACTGTTTTTTCTACAACAGAACAAATATTATATGGTGTGTTGGCACTGTTGTTAACTTCTCTTGTATTAGGTAGAGTCACTCTTTTTGGTCAATCACAGATTCAACTATTTATTATCTCACAGTCTTATGAAGAGATTAGGGAGAGCCTTCTTAAGACTATGCATGTAGGAGCTACCATGGTCAAGATTGAAACAGGCCTTGATAAACAAGAACAGGCCGGAGTGCTATGCGTTATTCCCAATCGTAAATTATATGCGGTAAATAGTATGATACAAAAGATGGACGACAAAGCATTTATTACAATCTCACAGATTAATGAGGTGAAAGGACGAGGGTTTAGTCTGGAAAGGGAATGCAAATAAAGGTTGAAATGAAGGTCTTAAGATGATATACTGAATTACAAAGAATAAGGAATTCTTCGGGGTAGGGTGTAATTCCCAACCGGCGGTAAAGTCCGCGACCTATCTGTTTACAGATAGTTGATTTGGTGACTCTTATGGAATGCGATTTCATAAGCTAGAACTCCAAAACCGACAGTAAAGTCTGGATGAGAGAAGAATATTGTGTGTGAAATTAAAGCCCCAGATAGGAATACTATCAGGGGCTTTTTATATTGGAAATGCACATGATTTCCGGAAGATTTCTTTCTTTAACTAAAAACAGTTAAAAAAAAGGAGAGAAAAAATGAGTACAGATGTTATGACAAAGAAACACGCAGGAACAAGATTCGGAGTAAGGGTTATTGCCCAGATAGGAATGTTGTCAGCAATTGCAGTAGTATTAATGCTATTTGAGATTCCCCTGCCATTTGCACCAAGTTTTTATGAAATTGATTTTAGCGAAGTACCGGTATTAATCGGTTGCTTTACAATGGGCCCGTTAGCAGGAGTTGTTATCGAGATGGTTAAGATTATATTAAATTTTGTGATTAATGGAACAGCAACGGGTGGAATTGGCGAAATTGCCAATTTTATTATCGGGTGTGGGCTTTGCGTTCCGGCCGGACTTATTTATAAGAATCTAAGAACGCGAAAAGGTGCAATTATTGGAATGGGTGTTGGAACTATATTTATGACAGTGGTTGGGTGCTTTTTAAATGCGTATGTATTACTGCCTGTGTATGCAAAAGTATTTGAGATGCCATTAGATGCTTTGGTTGGAATAGGAACAGCAATAAATGCTCATATTACAAGTGTTGCAACATTGGTGATATTTGCGGTAGCTCCATTCAATTTATTAAAGGGAGTCTTAGTTTCACTGGTTGTATTTTTGATTTATAAGAAAATCAGTCCTATCTTTAAGATAAGCAGAGTATAGTTGTATATAAAGATGTTTAAGAAAAGCCTGAAGAAAGATTTATTTCTTCAGGCTTTTCTTCTCTTTGCAAGATGTGTTATAATGTGTAGAGTTAAAGATACTAGGAGGAATAAAAATGGGTGTAAAATTTGATGTTCAGATGACAACAAAGGCCATGTACAATTTTATGTTGTTTCATACATATTCTACGTTTGGCGGTGTACTAGGAGCGGTGTTTGGTGTTATTGCAGTAATTCTGGGAGTTAGGGCAGCTTTACAGGGGGATTATACAGCAATGGCAACTTTCTTTTTTATGGGAGTTTTGTTTTTATTAATGACACCAATCACATTACGAAGTAAGGCCAAAGCACAAGTAAAGGGAACGCCAATGTTTCAAAAGCCAATCTCTTATGAACTGTTAGAAGAAGGAGTGAAGGTGTCTCAAGATGGTCAGGAAGTAGTCAATTCATGGAAAGATTTTTCAAAAGCAGTTTCCAGTGGTGGTGCGATTATATTATATATTACGAGAGTGCGTGCGATTATATTTACAAGAGAAGCAATGGGCGAACAATATGCGACAGTTGTGGAGATGATTTCCACACATATGCCACCGTCCAAAGTGAAGTTAAGACAAGTGAGATAGGATGGGAATATGAATAAAATAATAGAATCACAAAGTGCCAAGGAGACGTATGAACTTGGTGCCAGCTTAGGTCGTACTGCGCAACAAGGACAGGTATATACTTTGGTTGGGGACTTGGGAGTTGGTAAAACTGTATTTACCCAAGGTCTGGCATATGGTCTGGGAATTAGAGAACCAATCAGTAGTCCTACATTTACAATTGTACAAGTATATGAAGAGGGTCGACTGCCCTTTTATCATTTTGATGTGTATCGTATTGGGGATATATCTGAGATGGACGAAGTTAGTTATGAAGATTACGTGTATGGAGAAGGAGTTTCGCTTATTGAATGGGCAGATTTAATTGAAGACATTCTTCCAACAGTGTACACCGAGATTCGCATAGAGAAAGTGTTGAAGTATGGTTTTGATTATCGAAAGATTACAATCAAAGAAGTAAAATAGAAAGGCAGGTATGGATATGCGTGTATTGGCGTTAGATAGTTCGGGACTTGTGGCATCGGTTGCAGTGGTAGAAGAAGAACAAACAGTAGCTGAATATACTGTTAATTATAAAAAGACACACTCACAGACATTACTTCCTATGATAGATGAAGTTGTGAAAATGATAGAACTTGATTTAGATACCATTGATGCGATTGCTGTATCAGGAGGTCCGGGGTCATTCACAGGGCTTCGTATTGGATCGGCGACGGCAAAAGGACTGGGGTTGGCACTTGGAAAACCGTTGGTTCATATACCAACCGTAGATGGATTAGCTTATAACATGTATGGTACAGGAGGTATTGTGTGCCCGATTATGGATGCGAGACGGAATCAAGTTTATACAGGACTTTATTATGTACAAGATACACTGGACGTGTTACAACCACAGATGGTGATATCAATAAATACTCTGATTCAATTGTTGAATGAGCGAGGAGAAAAAGTTACATTTTTGGGAGATGGCGTTCCGGTTTATCGTGAACAGCTGGTAGAAGGATTGCAGGTGCCATATATATTTGCACCAGCACACATGAACCGACAACGTGGGGCGTCAGTGGGAGTGCTTGGTATTCACTACATATGCAATGGACAGACAGAAAATGCGAGAGAACATCAACCGAATTATCTGCGAGTGTCTCAAGCAGAGCGTGAGCGAGAAGAACGGGAACTTGCAAAAAAGGAGTCAGTATGCTAAAGATTCGGAAGATGGTAAATGAAGATATAGCGGATATGGCTACATTAGAAGAACAGATATTTTCCGATGCTTGGAGCGAATGTGCTCTTGCCGATTCATTTCGGCAGGAGCATTCACTGATTTACGTGGTAGAAGTAAAAGGCCATATAGAAGGGTATTGTATTTTGTATTATGTATTAGAAGAAGCTGAGATTGTGCGTATTGCGGTATCGGAAGATATGCGAAGACAAGGGGTAGGTGACAGTCTACTATCCACAATGTGGGAATGGTGCCATCAGCAGGGCATTACGAGAATTACATTGGAAGTGAGGGAAAACAATCATACGGCCATAAGGCTTTATCAGAAACATGAATTTGCTTCATGTGCAATCAGAAAAGCTTATTATACATGTCCAGTGGAGGACGGTATTATTATGGCTAAAGTCTTATTATAGAAATTAACAGAAGTGGAAACAGTTCCCACTGGTTGTAGGCCTGTTAAGAAAGTATAATAAACATGAGACATATATAAAGTATCAACCGAAAGAACATAACAATATAGGAGGATCAATCATATGCGACATTACAGAACAAAAGAAATAAAAGACATAAAAGAAGTAGATAAAATTATCTGTAACCAATGTGGAAAAGAAATCCTTATTACAGATGGTAATCCGGAGGAAGGGGTATTTAGTGTAGAATATAAATGGGGATATTTTTCAAATAAAGATGGAGCAACACATGCGTTTGATCTGTGTGAAGAATGTTATGATAAAATGATAGAAGGTTTTTTAATTCCATTGTAGATTTTTAGCTTGTTTTTAGTTTGGGACGGGGTGTTTTTTAAAAACACCCCGTCCCAAACTAAAAACACCCTGTCCCACCTTGGCAAAAAAAAAAAAATATGATAAGATAACCGAATAACAATGTAACCACAATAAGGTTACAAGGAATAGGGGATATGGTATGTTAGATGTATGTTTGTTAGGTACTGGAGGAATGATGCCATTGCCATATCGTTGGCTGACGGCGTTAATGACTCGGTTTAATGGAAGTAATCTTTTAATTGATTGTGGAGAGGGAACTCAGATTGCAATCAAAGAGAAGGGGTGGAGTTTTAAGCCGATAGATGTGATATGTTTTACCCATTATCATGGAGATCATATTAGTGGTTTGCCGGGACTATTATTAACAATGGGAAATGCAGATCGTCGGGAGCCACTGACGTTAATAGGCCCTAAGGGGCTAGAACGTGTAGTAAATGCATTGCGTGTGATTGCTCCGGAATTGCCATTTGAAATTAAATTTATAGAAATTACAGAGCCTGTACAGACATTAGAAATTAAAGGATATCGTTTGACGGCATTTCGAGTAAATCATAATGTGATATGTTATGGTTATACGATTGAGATAGACCGAATTGGAAAATTCAATGTTGAACAAGCAATACAGAATGAGATTCCAAAGCAATATTGGAAGCACCTTCAAAAAGGGGAAAATGTAACAGTGGATGCAAAGATTTATACTCCGGATATGGTTCTTGGATCACCACGAAAAGGAATTAAGCTGACGTACTGCACTGACACACGTCCAACAGATTCAATTAAAGAGTATGCGAAAGAGTCGGATCTATTTATCTGTGAGGGAATGTACGGAGAAAAAGAAAAAGCAGCTAAAGCAGTGGAATATAAGCATATGACATTTTATGAAGCTGCACAGTTAGCAAAAGCAGCCAACGTACATGAGATGTGGCTGACGCACTACAGTCCGTCATTACCGAGAGCAGAAGTATTTATGGACGATGTAAGAGCTATTTTCCCAAATGCAAAAGCGGGAAAAGATAGAATGACTATAGAATTAGAGTTCCCTGAGAATTAGTGTATCAATAGAATAGAGGCGCGGTGATGAGTGAAACAAAAGATATCTTTATATTAGCAATTGAAAGTTCTTGTGATGAGACAGCAGCATCTGTAGTGAAAAATGGACGACAGGTGTTGTCAAATGTAATCTCATCTCAAATTGAATTACATAAACTTTATGGTGGAGTAGTTCCTGAGATTGCATCTAGAAAACATATTGAAAAAATAAATCAGGTCATTGAAGAGGCTTTGTTGGAAGCGAAAGTAACCCTTGATGAGATAGATGCGATAGGGGTGACTTATGGACCTGGATTAGTAGGGGCATTACTTGTAGGTGTGGCAGAGGCTAAAGCAATCGCGTATGCAAAGAATCTTCCGTTGGTGGGGGTTCATCATATTGAAGGACATATCTCAGCAAATTATATTGAGAATCAAGAGCTGGAACCTCCATTTATCTGCCTTGTAGTATCTGGTGGTCATACACATCTTGTGTGTGTGAAAGGATATGGACATTATGAAATTATAGGAAGAACACGAGATGATGCAGCAGGAGAAGCTTTTGATAAGGTTGCGCGTGCAATTGGTCTTGGATATCCGGGAGGTCCAAAGATTGACAAATTGGCAAAAGAAGGAAATCCGGAGGCAATTGTCTTTCCAAAGGCTCATATGGAAGATGCTCCTTATGATTTTAGCTTTAGTGGCGTGAAATCTTCTGTCCTAAATTATATCAATGGGTGTCAGATGAAAGGAATCGCATATCACCAAGCGGATATTGCCGCATCTTTTCAGAAAGCAGTTGTAGATGTATTAGTTGAAAATGCGATTCGCGCAACAACTCAATATGGTATGAAAAAATTAGCGATTGCAGGTGGAGTAGCTTCAAATAGTGCATTGCGTAGTGCCATGCAAGCAGCGTGTGAGGAACAGGGAATAGCATTTTATCATCCTTCGCCTATCTTTTGTACAGATAATGCAGCAATGATAGGAGTTGCGGCTTATTATGAATATATGGCTGGAACAAGACATGGGTGGGATCTCAATGCGGTACCAAATCTAAAG
Source organism: Lachnospiraceae bacterium (assembly GCA_036656795.1). Lineage (GTDB taxonomy): Bacteria > Bacillota > Clostridia > Lachnospirales > Lachnospiraceae > CAUPWF01. The sequence goes on from JAVXHR010000005.1 coordinate 105,903, forward strand.
TTGGGGGAACGGTAGATATGAATAAGGAACAATGTACAGCTATCGTGTTGGCAGCAGGCCAGGGAAAACGTATGGGAACGGATATACAAAAACAATATCTACATATAGAAGGGAACCCTATACTTTATTATTCCCTTCAAGTATTTCAACAATCACCTATTATTGATCGAATTATTCTTGTTGTTGGTAGAGGGCAAAAATCTTATTGTGAAAAGGAAATTGTGAACAACTATAAGCTGGATAAAGTAAAGTCTATTGTGATCGGTGGCGCAGAACGCTATCAATCTGTATGGAATGGATTACAGAAGACACCACGAGATGGGTATGTATTTATCCATGATGGAGCAAGGCCTTTTGTAGATGAGCCTATGATAGAACGCGTCTATCAGATGGTTCAAGAATGTGATGCCTGTGTGGTGGGTATGCCGGTAAAAGATACTATTAAAATAGTAGATGCAGGAGGATATGCAAATGAAACACCAGACAGAGATTATGTATGGATGGTGCAGACACCTCAAGTTTTCAAAAGTGAATTGATTCAAGATGCATATGCAAAATTAATGAAGAAGTCAGGTGTAAAAGTGACAGATGACGCTATGGTGGTGGAAGAAATGCTGGGAAAATCAGTAAAACTTGTAGAGGGATCTTACCAGAATATTAAGATTACAACACCAGAGGATTTGGGGGTTGCAGAATTATTTCTAAACAAAAAACATAAAAACTCTAAATAGTTATTGACAGGGGTTTTATATGTATGTTAAAATTCATATTGTCGCGAACGTGTGTGACAATAATAGCATAGTGTGGAGAGGTATCGAAGTGGTCATAACGAGGCGGTCTTGAAAACCGTTTGTCCGAAAGGGCGCGTGGGTTCGAATCCCACCCTCTCCGTTTAATGAAACCACCATATTGTCGGGTGGTTTTGTTACGCACAAGGTAGGACGTTTTGGAGAAGTACCCAAGCTGGCCGAAGGGGCTCCCCTGGAAAGGGAGTAGGTCGTTTATAGCGGCGCGAGGGTTCAAATCCCTCCTTCTCCGTTTGCTTGAAAGCAAAAATAGTGTTTGGAATGCTGAAAAACAGCATATATAGTATGTGTAGTCGCTAATTTTAAAAAGTATTTAAAAACTTTAAAAAAAGGTATTGACATATTATACTATAAAATGCTATTATATCCTAGCTGACCCGATTTCGGGCAAGCAACACAGAACATTGATAATTAAACAATAGACAAAACAACCTTGAAAATTTCC
>JAVXHR010000006.1:0-105430 GCA_036656795.1 Lachnospiraceae bacterium
CTATAAACAATATAAATATAACGAATAACGATATATTTATATTGCAATTCATATAAAACTATGATATTGTAATACTAAGAAACAGAAATTGAAATAAAACAAATAACAAATATTCATAATGGAGGCGTGAAGATGAAAGAAGAAAACAAGGAAGTAAGCAGAGTTTGTATGGAGAATGAAGACATACCGAACAGAGTTTTTTCAAAATCATTTAGGAAGAGATTGGTTTGGGGATTGTGTTTAAGTGGAATTGTGAGTTTTGGTGAAGTGATGCAATTGGGGGTACTTCTTTATCATCAATGGGGAGTATGGTCACAGACCAATCTTTTGTTAAGTACTTTTCTATTTATGATTAGTATGTCCACCTGCTTTATAGCTTTATTGAAGATCTGGATTAGTGAGAAACCATTCTCTTCTATTTTGACAAAAGGAATGTCTTTTATCGGAATTCTTTATATTGTAGCTGGGTTATTGGGCTGGATTGTTCCGGGAATCCAACCCATAGGATTACAAATGGTAGGGGTTCAAATCGGCCAGGTTGACTTTTTCATTGGTGGAAATTATCTTACCTATGGAATGATACTATTGGTATTTGCGGAAATCTTCAAGTATGGTGCATTATATCAATATGATTCAGAACTTACGGTATAGAGGGGGGATTAACTATGGCAATTGTAATGAGACTTGATCGAATGATGGCAGATCGCAAGATATCTCTTAATGAATTAACGGAACGGGTAGGCGTATCTTATGCGAATCTTTCCAATTTAAAAACTGGGAAAGTAAGGGCTGTTCGCTTTTCCACATTAGAAGCTATTTGTAAAGTACTAGAATGTCAGCCGGGAGATTTGTTAGAATATCAATCAGAAATGCAATAAAAGTATTTTAAAATCAAAAATGGGAATATAGATTTGAAATATATAAGAAAAGAGTATACAATAGTGTCATAGAGTATTTACAGCATTTTTAGAGGAGGTGAATTCCTATGGCAAATAAGAACCCTGAGAAAAAACAGGAAAAGAAGAAAAAGGCTGAGCTTCCGAAAGACGCAGTCAAAGTAAAAAAGGAAAAAAAGAAATATGAGTAAGACTGTAAGATAGTAGAAAAAGAGTGAGTCATGAGAGATGTATGTCCCTTATGACTCACTCTTTTTTACAATACTTACTTGCAGATGTGCTACAAGGTTATTGTATTATTGATGTTTCTTATTGTAGGCAAACAATAATGCCAAAAGACCAGCTAATCCAATTAACATCTGAACCAAGTGAGACAAACCAATGGTTCTTTGTCCGGTTATAATTAGCCCCATGCATACAATAAAGATAATCAGGCATACAATTTTTACTATCCATTTACTCATAATAATCGCCTCCTATATACAATCTAGCCTTTAAGTCCACCTAGGCTCATTCCTTCGGTTAATTTTTTCTGAACACACATATATAGAACTAATGTTGGTAACATTACGATTACCAGACCGGCATATAAACGACCATAATTAGCTGCGGCTTGTTGCGCTTGCATTAATTGCATAAGCCCTACAGGAAGTGTTGTTGTTTCTCCGGTTAATAAGGTCATTGCAATGATGTATTCGTTCCAGAAAGAGAGAAAATTAAACAGAATAACGGTAATGATACTAGGTCTTGCCATAGGCATCATAATGCTAACCATTGTTCTGAAATATCCACTGCCATCCATAAATGCAGCCTCTTCATAATCTTTGGGAATAGATACGAAGAAACCAGACAATAGATAGATTGTAAATGGCAATGCTGTTGCAGCATACACTAGCGCTACAAAAAATAGATTGTTTAGTAAGAACCCATCTCCGAATATTTTAGTGAAAAACTTATCGGCACCAACAAACATAAGGAATATTGGAACTACAATGTAGTTTACATTAATAAATAATCCGGCCATAAACATCACATTACAAGCTTTACTTCCTCTAAATTTGTATCTTGCAAGAACATAAGCTGCTGGAAGTGCAACAACCAGCAAAATAGCAAGTGCTACAACGGTAACAATTACCGAATTCAGCATGTATTCCCCCATCTTTGCCTGTTGAAAAGCATCAATGAAGTTTTGAAAATAAAATCCCTTTGGCATTGTCCATGGGTTTCCGTAGAATTCCGAGTTTTGCTTGATAGATGCAACAAAAACCCATCCGACAGGAACTACAATACTAATTGCAAGTAATGCAAGAATTACATAGATAAATACCTTATATAGTGTATTTCCATTCTTTTTATTCATCTGTTCCTCCTCCTAGAATTCTAACGGTTCACGTTTTGTAGCTAAGTTAACAAGTCCCGCTAAACCGAATGAGAACAAGAATACGATAACACCAATTGCCATACCATAGCCATAGGAAGAGTTCGTATAAGCTTGTCCATACATATAACTCAAGAATACTTCACTGGCACCATCCGGTTTCCCACCAGTCATTGCACGTACGAATAGAAAACTTAAGTTAATGGAGCTAATGATAAAGAAGGTAAGTGTTGTTCTGATATTGGTCCATATTAATGGTAATGTAATATTAAAGAATTGATGAATGCGACTTGCACCTTCTAGGTTTGCACATTCATACAAACTCTCAGGGACACTTGACATGCTCGCCATATACATAACCATATAGTATCCGATTGCCTGCCATATCATTGCAATTACAAGACTGTAGATTACAATTTTTTGATCTCCAAGCCATAGAATTGGAGTGGCACCATCTCCGCGAAATAGGGATAATAGGCTATTTAACAGACCACTGTTTGGATCGTAGATAGCAGAGAAAAGAGCGGAAATAACAACGACAGATAAAATATTTGGAATATAAAAAACAACTCGGAAGAAGTTTTGCCCTTTTATTTTTTCTCTTGTTAAAATACCTGCAAAGATAAGTGCGAAAGCCATGGTTATTATTGTCACAAATACAATTAATAAAATAGAGTTCTGGAATGACCTATAGAATTTTGGATCTGCAAACAATATCTTGAAATTATTAAGTCCTACAAATGTCTTATTATTAGAAAATCCACCCCACTTATAGAGAGACATTCGGAATACATTAAAAGTGGGAACTACCATAAAGAGTATAAATAAAATAATTGCCGGTAATATACATGCGGCAATAAAGCCATTTCGGCCTTTTCTATGTTTCATCCCAACAACTCCTTTCTTACGTGTGAAAACAAAAGGGACATTTTTGAAATGTCCCTTTTGTATCATGTCAGATAGACATCTATCCGGTTAATTAATTTTTATTATTTCATTGCTGCTTTTAGTTTTAAGCTTGCTTCTTCAACAGATTTCTGCCAATCAGCAACAGTCTTATCACCACTTACGATACTATCAACTGCTCTGAATAATGAATCATTCATAGATACACCTTCTACAGGATCAGTAGAGGCAAATCCACCCATAACAGGTACTGCAGCATCATTAGCATATACACTGTAGAACATCTTGTTATCGCCTTCTAATTTCTCAGAAGCACCAACGATTGGTTGAATAGCATTAGATTTTGCAAAGATATCAGATGCTTTATCTGAATACATGAATGCAATCCATTCTTTTGCTAATTCTTGGTTTTTACCTTCAGCAGGAATCCACATTTGCTCAAAGAACGTGAATGAAGATGGCTTTTGGTCTGCAGCTACAGCAGGAATTGCTGTGAATCCCCATTCAAAACCGTCTGCTCTTGGAGCATCTTTCATTTCTCCAGGTAACCATGTTCCGTTAGGGATAAAGATTGCTTTATTATCAAGAACTAATTGTTGGTTCTTTGTAAAGCTTTCTTCGTTTGCATTACCAAGTGTAGTAGGTTCTACATATGGAGCAAGTTTTCCGATGGTATCAAATACTTTTGTAGCTTCAGGAGTTTCCCAGATACCTTTTTCGTAGGTCATACATTTGTTATAAAAATCAATACCACCTGAAGATTCTAACATTGCATAGATAAATGCATCAAAGTAACCTGCATGAGGATATGTAAATAAAGAAATTCCCTCAGCTTTCGCTGTATCGCCTAATGCCCACATCTCGTCCCATGTTGTAGGAACAGCCCAGCCTTTTTCTTTTAATAATCCGGCATTGTAGAACAATCCACAAGGAGCATAGAACATAGGAGCATAGAATGTTTTACCATCATTGTATGGTTGTGTTCCAAGTGTATCAAGGAATCCAGGAAGAATTTTTTCTTTTACAGTTACATCTTCGCCCGGAACTTTCATTGCAAGTACATCATCTAAACATGTAAGTCCTTTTTCCTTTGTAATTGTTTCTGTAAGTCCAGCATCACGACCTAAGGCACAGTGAATTACATCTGGGTAATCACCACTTTTCATAGCGGGTGTAATTTTGTCTTCGATTTTTTTATCGACTTGTAATTCGACTTTCACACCGTCATGTGTTTCCTCAAATGCTTTTGCTACATCAGTCCAGATATCTGCGCCATAACCACCTTCAAATGCCGCAACTTTTAAAACTTTACTTGAATCTTTGTTATCGCTTGCTTTTTTGTCGGAACCACACCCTACAACCAAAGCGGCGGTCATTGATGTTACAAGACATAACGATACTAATTTTAAAACTACTTTCTTTTTCATAAAATTGCCTCCTCCTATTATTTGTACCTATTTAACATGATACGCTTCCTTTTACCTTATTTCTATCTCAATGTTGTCTTTACTTTTATATATTTTGCTTTTCACGTAAAAAAAAACTATTTCTTAATAATAAAAAGACATTTTAACCAGTAAAATAAAGAAAAAAACTCTTTCTTCTATACATTTCATACAATACAAATATCAAAATTAAAAAATCTAGGTGTTGTAAAAACAGAAAAACGCAATTATAATAGAAAAATAAAAGGGAAAGTGAAGGAAAAATAAATGAATAAAAATGGAACTCTTTGGTATGATACAGACAACAATTCAATTCAGGCGCATGGGGGCATGATTATGTTCCATGAAGGAATCTATTATTGGTATGGCGAGAATAAGGATGGCGCCACATCGGTTGCTCCGTCCGGTGATATACGTGTGGACTTTATAGGAATCTCCTGCTATTCTTCCAAGGATTGTGTACAGTGGAAGAACGAAGGAATTGTATTATCGCCGTCGGATGATCCAACACATGATCTACATAAGAGTATGGTTTGTGAGCGTCCCAAAGTTATATATAATTCTATTACAAAAGAATTTGTCATGTGGATGCATATTGATACAGTAGACTATATGAGTGCAAGAGCAGGAGTTGCTGTTTCAACGTCTCCGGTAGGACCATTTACATATGTATACAGTGAACTTCCGAATCGCTCTGATTGCCGGGACTTGACGGTATTTCAAGATGTAGATAAAAAAGCATATCTTATCTATAGCTCAGATTGGAATAAGACATTATGTATCACGCAGCTCACAGAGGATTATCGGCATGTAACAGGAAGTTGCACCAAAGCGTTTGTGGATCAAGAAAGGGAAGCACCGGCGCTTTTCTACAATGAGGGAATGTATTATATGATTACATCTGGTTGTACGGGTTGGTATCCCAATAGTGCATTATACGGAATGGCATCTCATATACAGGCAAGATGGAAACTTATAGAGAATCCTTGCTTGGGTGAACATGCAAGACAGACGTTCTACGGACAAAGTGCTTATGTTTTTAAAAAAGACAATCAGTTTTATCTGTTATTGGATCATTGGAATCCAAAAGAATTAAAGTCTTCAGGTTATAGTATGCTTGCTATAGATATAAAAGGCACGGAATTAACAATTCCATTCACAGAAGTTACATTTGTGTAGAAAAGAGGAAATACAGTGAGCTATAAACGGTATCAATTAGAGAATACAGGGCTTGGGAAATTAAATATTCATCTACTTTATATTACCCAAGCACGCTATGAGATTGATTGGCATAGTGTACTTCATTCTCATCATTTTACAGAATTGTTTTACGTGGTATCAGGAACAGGAAATTTCATAGTGGAAGAGGATGCATTTTCCGTTAAAAAAGATGATTTGATTATAATTAATCCCAATGTATCTCATACAGAATTTGGAGATAATCAAGCTCATCTTGAATATATTGTTATCGGAGTAGACGGGCTTCAATTCGAACCCGAAGGAAGTGACAGACAATATAACTATAGTCACAGAAACTTTCAAAATCACAGTAGTGACATCTCGTTTTATCTCAAGATGATGGTTCAGGAAGTTAAGAAAAAAGAAGAAAATTATGAAACAATCTGTCAGAATTTATTGGAAAGTCTGATTCTATATTTGATACGTAAGACAAAAGACAATGTAACATATGCACCTACGAATAAGATGACAAAAGAATGTCGTTTTGTAGAGCAATATCTGGACGAACATTTTTCGGAAGATATTTCACTTCAGACATTAAGTGAGATGACTTATATGAATAAGTATTATCTTGTTCATGTATTTAAAAATTACAAAGGAAAGTCGCCCATTAGTTATCTGATTGAACGTAGAATTGTTGAGGCAAAATCATTATTGGAATCTTCCAATTATTCGGTGGCAAAGATAGCTCATGCAGTAGGGTTTTCTTCACAGTCCTATTTTTCTCAGGTGTTTCGTAAAGAAACCAATATGACACCAAATCAATATAGAAAATCTACTGAATTGCATAGCAATTAGAGTAAACTTAATCACGGAATCCTAAGTCGTGTTCAACAACTGAAATTATTGAACTTTTATGTGCTGTTTAATAGCTGCAAAGCTTTCAGAACTTATAACATGTTCCATTCGACAGGCATCTTTGGCAGCGATTACAGGGTCTACGCCAAGATGTTCCAACCAGCTAGACAATAACGTATGTCGTTCATAAATCATCTCTGCAATCTGAAGACCGGTTGCAGTTAAGGTTATAAATCCGGCGTCACTTACTAAGATGTGATGTTTTTCTCGAAGATGTTTCATTGCTACACTGACGCTAGATTTTTTATAATTCAATTCTGTCGCAATATCAATAGCACGGACAACGGGTAACTGTTTTCCTAATATTAAGATTGTTTCAAGATAATTCTCGGTGGATTCATTTGTATCTGTACTCATAGCAACCTCCCTTTCTAAACCGTATATAATATTCTTCTGAAATTACTAATTAAAGTATAACATAGAGAAAAGAGAATGACAAATACGGTTATTGACATCTAATTAAAGTAAGCGTATACTAACTGATATAAACGAAAAATGATTACTAAAGAAAGAGGTGAATAAGGATGTCATTAACTACAGTTAAAATAGGGGAAGTTAATTGTATTAAAGGAATTGGTGGACAGGAGAAAACCAGGAGATTTTTAGAAAGTCTAGGGTTTGTTATCGGAGGAAAAATATGTATTATATCAAGACTGGGGGAAAGTTTGATTGTTCATGTGAAAGAATCAAGGGTAGCAATTAGTGCAGAGATGGCAGATAAAATCATGGTATAATTGTGAGAATAGGTCCCTCATTTTTGGGATAAAATCTGTAGCGGGAACGAGTATTCCCGTGATTAAGAAAGGAGTTATATGGAAACATTAAAAGAAGTAGCATGTGGTAAAAAGGCTCAAATCATTAAGATACATGGAGAGGGAGCGGTAAAGCGTCGCATGATGGATATGGGACTTACGAAACATGTTGAGGTATATGTGAGAAAGGTTGCACCATTAGGAGACCCTATGGAAATCACAGTAAGAGGTTATGAATTATCTCTTAGAAAAGACGATGCACAAATGATTGAAATAAGAAAACTATAATTTGTTACATAGTAATAATTTTTTTTACACGTAGGTTAGTTAAAACTAATCAAAATTAGAAATGAACAACTGGGAGGAGAAAGAATGTCGATGAAAATTGCACTTGCAGGAAATCCAAACTGCGGAAAAACAACTTTATTCAATGCATTAACCGGTTCTAATCAATTTGTTGGAAACTGGCCGGGAGTAACAGTGGAAAAGAAAGAAGGAAAACTAAAAGAACATAAGGGGGTTACCATTATTGATCTACCGGGTATCTATTCGTTATCCCCTTATACATTAGAAGAAGTAGTTGCAAGAAATTACTTGGTTATGGAGCGACCAGATATAATTCTTAATATTATAGATGGGACTAATCTGGAACGGAATCTTTATCTAACAACACAATTACTGGAATTGGGGATTCCAGTAATTGTGGCCATGAATATGATTGATATTATAAAAAAAAATGGAGATAAGATTGATTGTAAGCAATTAGAAAAAGAACTGGGGTGTCTGGTGATAGAAATATCAGCACTAAAGGGCATAGGAATTGCCAATATCATCCGTCAGTTATTGCAGATTTCTCCACAGGACATAATTTTGCCCAAGCACCAATTTTCAGATAAAGTAGAGAGTACATTGGAATATATGAAGAAAGTGGTCTCACATATGGTTCCGGAAGCACAACAAAGGTGGTATGCAATTAAGATATTTGAGCGAGATAAAAAAGTAAGGGAGCAATTGGTGATAGAAGAAAAAGAAGTATTCTGTATAGAAGAATGCATTAAAGAGTGTGAAAGTATATTAGAAGATGATGCGGAGAGTATAATTACTAATGAGCGTTATCTCTATATTGCCACTATAATAGACGACTGTTTTATAAAAAAAAATCAAGGTGGAATGACTCGATCAGATAGAATTGATAGAATTGTAACTAATCGATTTTGGGCATTACCAATCTTTGTATTAGTTATGTTTGTAGTCTACTATGTATCTGTTACAACCATTGGGACACTTCTTACGGACTGGACAAATGATACTTTGTTTGGAACTTATATTATTCCATTGGCCCAACAGGGACTGGATACAATTGGGTGTGCGCCATGGTTATCAGGGTTGTTAGTAGATGGAATCTTAAGTGGTGTAGGAGCCGTGCTTGGGTTTGTTCCACAGATGTTTGTGCTATTTGCATTCTTGGCGTTTTTAGAGGCAAGTGGTTATATGGCGCGTATTGCATTTATTATGGATAGAATCTTTCGCAAGTTTGGTTTATCGGGGAAATCATTTATTCCAATGCTTATTGGCACAGGTTGTGGAGTGCCAGGAATTATGGCGTCTAGAACCATTGAGAATGATCGTGACCGCAGAATGACAATTATGACGACTACCTTTATTCCTTGTGGAGCAAAATTGCCAATTATTGCTTTAATTGCAGGAGCACTATTTAATGGGGCAGCGTGGGTCGCACCAAGTGCATATTTTGTCGGGATTGCAGCAGTGATAGTGTCGGGAATCATCTTAAAGAAGACAAAGATGTTTGGAGGGGAACCGGCACCATTTGTAATAGAATTACCAGCATATCATATGCCTACCATATCGAATATAGTTTATAGTACATGGGAGCGTGGCTGGTCTTTTATAAAAAAAGCAGGAACGATTATCTTATTATCTACAATTTTTGTGTGGTTTACCTCTAACTTTGGATATGTAGATGGTCAGATTGTTATGGTGGAACATATCAGTGATGGATTATTGGCATGGCTAGGCAGTGCAATCTGCGTTCTATTCAAACCATTGGGGTGGGGAGATTGGAAATCAACAGTTGCGGTAATTACAGGATTGATTGCGAAGGAGAATGTGGTAGGGACATTTGGTGTGCTCTATGGATTTGGAGAAGTGGCTGAAAATGGGAATCAGATATGGGGTTCTTTGGCAGGAAGTATGACAGGAGCGGCGGCATATTCGTTTTTAGTGTTTAACTTATTGTGCGCCCCTTGTTTTGCAGCGATGGGAGCAATCAAACGAGAGATGAACAGTAAAAAATGGTTTTGGTTTGCAATTGGATATCAGACAGGCCTTGCTTATGTTGTTTCTTTTTGTATTTATCAGATAGGAACATTGATAGTGGTGGGAACCGTAAGTATTGGTACCATTATTGTGGGGATTGGTATGGTGATTGGTATTGTACTTATTATTACAACAATGCGCAGAGATAAGAGAAATGGAAAATCTATACAGTGTGGGGGGGACTGCAAATACTGTGGAGGTCATTGTCATTAGGGCAAGTTTACTTTAAGAGAAACTTATGCTATATTTAAAAAACACGAAAAAGAAAGAGGCATAACCCTATGGTTACAATATTATTGATTATTATCTATCTGTCATTTATTAGTTTGGGATTGCCGGATGCCTTATTGGGGTCGGCATGGCCAAGTATGTATGAAGGATTACAAGTGCCCATGTCTTATGCAGGTGTGATATCTATGCTGATTGCAGGAGGGACGATTGTATCCAGTCTGCAAAGTAATCGACTGATAAAAAAGCTAGGCACAGGGAAAGTGACGGCAATTAGTGTGGGAATAACCGCTACGGCGTTATTTGGATTTTCAATATCGCATTCATTTTTAGCATTGTGCATCTGGGCAATTCCCTATGGACTTGGTGCAGGTTCAGTAGATGCAGCACTGAATAATTTTGTGGCATTACATTATAAGGCGCGACATATGAGCTGGCTACATTGTTTCTGGGGTGTGGGGGCTACATTTGGCCCTTATATTATGGGGTTTTGTCTAACAGGAGGAATGAGATGGAATTCGGGATACCGGATTGTGTTTGTGATTCAGATGTTATTAACTGTGGTTCTTATCTGCACCATTCCACTTTGGAAAAAAAGTAGTGATAGGATTCAAGATGCACATAAATCACACAAAAATCTGCGTGTGAAAGAATTGATACAGATTCCGGGAGCGTTCTTTGCATTACTTGCATTTTTTGCATATTGTTCATTAGAAGCTACAACGGGGTTATGGGGGAGTATCTATATGGTGAAAGGTCGTGGAATCTCTAATGAGATGGCAGCCACATGGACTTCTTTGTTTTATTTAGGTATTACCCTAGGAAGATTCTTAAGTGGGTTTATAACAATGAAGCTAGGCGATAAAAAGATGATTCGCTTAGGACAGGGTATTGCAGTCAGTGGAGTATTGCTTTTGTTATTACCAGCAGGGGATATGATATTATGTATTGGGTTTATAGCTATTGGGCTTGGATGTGCACCTATATTTCCGAGTTTATTACATGCGACACCCGTTCATTTTGGTGAAGAATTGTCCCAGGCAATTATGGGGATACAGATGGCCTGTGCTTATGTTGGAAGTACGTTTATGCCACCATTGGTTGGGTTGGCAGTAGAGCATATTCATATGAAATTATATCCCCTTTTTTTGAGTGCGTTGCTACTGCTTATGATTATAATGGTGGAGAAATTAAATAAAAAAGCAAAACAACATATCGTGAATTAAGAAAATTTTAAGAAAAAACAATCAATTGTTTTTAATATTTTTATTATACTGATTTCATCGTAGAAATGAGGGAATCAATATGAATATATTAAAAAGAATCAAATATTATGCAATGATACAACCTAATCACATTGCTATACAGACAGATGATGCATTACTTACTTATCGAGAACTAGATCGAACGTCTGATCTGCTTGCCCAATATCTGGAACGCACTTGTGGGACAGATACATCACCGATCTGTGTCTATGGTCATAAATCTCCCTATATGTTAATTTGCATGTTAGCTTGTGTAAAATCAGGACGAGCATATTGTCCAATCGATATATCTGTTCCGGACATTCGTACCCAATCCATATTGGATTGTGTGAATGCGCCATTGGTGTTTGCAACAGAATCCTTAGAATGTGCAGATACGCATAGGATAGAATTGGAAGAAATTAAAAAAATTATTCAATCAGAATCCGAAGGAATTGAGGAAAGCCACTGGGTAAAAGGAACAGACACCTTTTATATTATATTTACTTCAGGAAGTACAGGGCAACCAAAAGGAGTGCAGATTACGGCAGACTGTCTAAATCATTATCTGGATTGGTCGATTGGTTTAGGTATTTCAAAAGAAGATAAAAAAGATGAATGTTTTTTAAATCAAGCTCCATTTTCGTTCGATTTATCGGTTATGGACATTTATACAAGCCTTGCAAGTGGTTCCATGTTATGGACGTTATCAAAAGAAGTGCAAAGTGATTATAAATTATTAATGCAGTCTTTAAAAGTTTCCAATGCAAGTATATGGGTATCCACACCTTCTTTTGCGGATATCTGTCTTTCGGATAAGCAATTCAATGGAGAATGGATGCCCAATTTAAAAGCTTTTTTGTTTTGTGGGGAGACATTAACTCCTAATACGGCACGCAGATTACAAGAACGGTTTCCAAGTGTGAAAATCGTAAATACTTATGGACCCACAGAATCAACGGTTGCAGTAACAGACGTGTATATTACTCCAAGATATGTGGAAGCAAACACATCACTTCCGGTAGGTGTCGCAAAGCCCGGAACAATAATAGAGGTACGTAAAGCCAATGGCTGTATTGCAAAAGATGGGGAAAAGGGAGAGATTATTATCTTGGGAGATACGGTTAGTACAGGATATTATAAAGATTCTAAAACCAGTGAAAACGCATTCTTTATACGAGAGGTAGACGGAAAAATGGTACGTGGATATCATACGGGAGATGAGGGATATCTTCAAGACCAGATGCTCTACTACTGTGGAAGAATGGATTCGCAGGTGAAATTACATGGATATCGGATAGAACTAGAAGACATTGAACAGAACATGATGAGATTAGATACCATTTCCAAAGTGGTAGTATTACCCAATGAAAAAGATGGAAAAGTAAGAAGTTTAAGTGCTTATCTCGTATATAAACAGAAGATAGAGGATAGAACAAAGACAATGAGTCTTCTTAAAAAACAGTTAAAGGAGTTCCTTCCGGAGTATATGATTCCTAAAAAATTCGTGTTTTTAGAACAATTACCATTAACTGTGAATGGTAAAATTGATAGGAAACAGCTAGGAGGGCTGGCATAGTGAATTTTTTTGAGGGGTATGATTTTTATATATTTTTGATGCTTGCACTATTACCGGCAATTGTACTTGGCCTTTGGAAGAAACCGCTTAGGTGGTACACCTTGATTCTATCAATTTTCTTTATTGGTGTAGTGTTTTACAAGAAACCGGAACAACTGTTTTATCTGATTGTTTTTTATATGATAGAATGTATGGTTGTGAAAGGATATTTATTTTTGCGCAATAGATATGGACGTATAGAATGGCTATATTATGTTGCTATTGGAGTAGGTATCATGCCACTGGTACTTAGTAAATGTGCTCCACTTTTTCATGGAAATATCTTTGGATTTTTAGGCATCTCATATCTGACCTTTAAAAGTGTGCAGATGATTATTGAGATCTATGATGGAATTATTACAGAAGTTCCCTTATTAGAATATACAGGATACGTATTGTTTTTTCCAACTCTGAGCTCAGGGCCAATTGATAGAAGCCGTCGGTTTCATGAAGATTGGAATAAGGTCTATGAACGCAAGGAATATCTGAATCTTGTAGGAGATGGACTTTTCAAATTATTACTGGGACTGGTCTATAAAATCGTATTTGCGGCGATATTCTATCAAGGTGTCCAATATTTCGAACAAAGTAATACGTTGGTGTATCTGATAGGGTACGCTTATGCATATGGTGGATATATGTTTTTTGATTTTGCGGGTTATAGTCTGATGGCAATAGGAACCAGTTATATCTTAGGGGTTCGGACTCCGGATAATTTCAGAAAACCATTTTTAGCAATAGATATGAAAGATTTTTGGGATCGATGGCATATTACATTATCTCATTGGTTCCGGGATTTTATATTTTCAAGATTCATTATGAAATGTGTCAGAAAAAAATGGATAAAGAGTCGACTGACAAGGGCGTTTGTTGGATTTCTTGTAAATATGTTTTTGATGGGAATGTGGCATGGATTAAATCCGTCGTATTTGCTATATGGAATTTATCATGGAGTATTATTGGGATGTACGGAGATTTATCAGAAAAAATCAAATTTTTATCGAAAGTATAAGGATAAGAAATCATATCAAATTGTATCATGGTTTGTTACCATGCAGATGGTTATGTTTGGATTTTTAATCTTTTCAGAGAGGATTTTAATGATATTTAAATAGGAGGATATGTAGATGAAAGAGCAATTGTTAGAATTATTGGCAGAAATTTGCGAAGACGATGTAGTGAAAGAAGATATGGATTTAGATTTAGTGGAAACGGGATTGTTGGATTCGCTCGGATTTGCGGAGCTATTGGCATTTATAGAAGAAGAATTTCAGATTGTATTATCGCCATCAGAATTTCAACGTGAAGATATGAATACACCGAATAAAATAATTAAAATATTAGAAGCAAGAGGGTAATCAGGTGAAAAAAATAATGGCATTTCTTATGGCTGGAGTGTTGTTTATGGGAACAGCATATGGGGTACATATATATCGGTCCAATCGTCTAATATCGTATACCAATGAATTTAGTACATGGACCAATGCAAGCAAGTTTATGTCTTCTGACGCAATGCGGACAAATCTAAATAAGGAATCTCTTGTAGTATTTGGGTCATCGGAATTTGAACATGGACTTGATACGCCTTATCACCCAAGAACGATGTTTCAAAATGCAAAACTCAATCCCATGTTAATAGGAGCAGGGTATTATCAATGCTTAAGCCATGCAATTACACTATCTGCAATTGGAAAAAGTATTCCAAATAAAAAAGTGGTATTATTACTATCACCAACATGGTTTCGAAAAGAAGGAGTGAATAATAAGGCATTTGCCTCTCGATTTTCAGAAAGTAGTTATCTGGAGATGCTGAAAAACAAAGCTATTTCTTCTGATACAAAAACTTATATGGAAAAAAGAACAATTCAATTATTAGAAGTAGATGAGCCAACCAGAGATCGTATCAAACGGTATCAACGTGTGATATCAGGGGGGGATACTTCTATATTTGACCAACTAGATTATCGGATATATGCACAATTTTTGATGGAAAAAAGTCAGGGAAAAGTGTTGGAGCAAATGGAACAGGAGGGAGTACCATCGAATGGGAAACCGGTCGTGAAAGATACTCCGATTGAATGGGAGGCTTGCATGAAGCAGGCGGAAGCAGATGGAATAACGAATAATCAAAATCCATTTTATATGAATCCCAAAAGTTTTTCTAAGATAGAGCTGAAGATGGGGAAGAAGAGAAATTGTCGAAGTGGTATTCAGGATGCATATACAAGATCTCCTGAATATGGAGATTTACGATGTTTTTTAGATGTCTGCAAAGAACAAGATATTACCCCTTTATTGGTAGCGCTTCCGGTTAATGGATATTGGTATGATTATACAGGGTTCCCATCTCATGCACGAGCAAAATATTATGAAAATATACGTTCCATTGCAAAGGAATATGATGTACAATTAGAGGACTTATCGGATAGAGAATTCACAAAGTATTTTTTTGAAGATGGAGTACACCTTGGTGGGAAAGGATGGGTTACAGTAGATGAATTACTTTACAATTTTTATAACAAAGATAAAAAACAATAAAATCTGTTGGTTTGTCTTACAAGTACTTGTCTTTTATCTGCTTATGATGATTCTGTATCTGTATCTTATGAACGCAGATTTATCAACAGCACCTAAATATATTTATTCGCAATTTTAAGGACGGGAATCTATGTATAATGAATTAACAAAGAATGATATTCAGAAGATGAAAGAAGAAATTGAGTATCGGAAAATCGTAGTGCGAAAAGAAGCTTTAGAGGCTGTGAAAGAGGCAAGAGCACACGGAGATCTAAGCGAGAATTTTGAATATCATGCTGCAAAAAAGGATAAGAATCAAAATGAGAGCAGGATGCGATATCTGGAACGTATGATTCGAACGGCACAGATTGTATCGGATGATTCAAAAGAAGATGAGATTGGATTGAATAATACAGTGGGAATCTATTTTGAAGAAGATGCGGTACTAGAGACCTATAAATTAATTACAACTGTAAGAGGGAACTCCCTTAGTGGTTTGATTAGCACGGAGTCCCCTCTTGGAAAAGCAATCTTAGGACATAAAGTAGGTGATCGTATCTACATTCAGGTAAATGAAAACTATGGGTACTATGTTGTAGTCAAATCCATTGAAAATACGAAAGACGATGGAACGGATAAGATTCGCCGATTTTAGTTGCTTATTTATATGTAATTGTCTTTACGTTCAGACCATTGACTTCGATATGGTCATCTACAGCAATTACAAGACACTGCCGGTCATCAATCATGCGTGTTTCTACAAGATCGGTACGTTCTGGATTTACTTTAATAATAATATCAGGAGTTTCGATATTGAACTTTCTTGTATTGGCAATGTTTGATGCCAACAAGGAAGTTTTTTCACCAATATTGGTTGCATAGTCAGTCTCAAAGGTTTCTAATTTTTCATGAGGGACGCCGCTTTGTTCAAAAAGATGTTTTACATCAGTCTGAGTTAATTCTAATGGTTCAGGATCATCTTTACGTTCTTCTATAATTCCATTTAAAGTTTCGTGAATATTTTTTACAACTTCATAATCACAATCGTCCCCCAATGTATCGGAAATTATGGCATGAAAGGTTTCCTTTTGGTTATCGGCCGACATAGGAATAGTGCTACCAAGGACATGCTCAATAAAATCGGGCTGTAATTCTTCTGGTTTTTTTGAATAATATAATACAGAATGAATATCTGTATTTCTATCATTAAATGCAGGAAATAAAAACCCTTTTACAGGAGGAGCGACCATCCAATTACGGATACAATCTTCGATACAATTAGATTTGGCATTATAGGAAAGCCCTGCTTTTGATAATCCCACAGGACAGATACTGCATAAAATATGTTCGTATATATCATCAGAAGCATCAAATTGTGTCATGCCATCAGAAGATTTTCCTGGAATATCATAAGCGGCATGGATCAAAATAATATAATAATTTTCGGCGGTACTATAACTCTCAATAATATTATCATAGAACTGTTCTAGTAATGCATCATCTTGTAATTTACTATCTCTTAATTTTAATAAGCGTGCCTGAGTTCCATCAGGAGTTTCTTGAGCAAGTGGGAATTCCATATGAAGTAGATTCTTTCCTATCGTTCCCGATAAGGTCTGTTTGAATATATCATAATACTTAAAGGATTCATCTTCCGGTAAAGAAAGAAACGCTTTTTTAAATTCTGTTATTTTATTTTTTTCATGATCGATGTAACAACCACATATACGTGTAATAGCACAATTCTCAGGTGAAAATTGTTTTCTGATTTCTAAGACTTCTTTTTTATTCATATTGTAGATATCCTCTTCCATTCGTTTATAAAGCAACGGAACTATCTTATCATATGCCTGTTTTATTTACAATCTTTTCATAAAAACCACCAGTTGTTCCAATACTAGATATGAGGTGATAAAATGAGTAGACAAAAATCATATTTTGAGGGCTGGTATCTAAAGCAGCAAAATGAACACGAGGCAGTGGCAATTATTCCTGCCTTTCATACAGATGAGGACGGAAAAAGAACGGCAACAGTCCAAGTAATCACAAAAAAAGAATCGTATGTTAGTTACTATCAAGAGGAGGAGTGTTCCATTAACGATATGCCATGGGAAGTACGAATTGGTCCCAATCGATTCTCGTTTCACGGTTGTCATCTGGAACTCTGTGTAAAGGGGATTAAAATAGAAGGAGATATAACGTATCACTCCTTTTCACCATCGGCACCACCGATGATGGGACCCTTTGCAAAAGCACCATATATGCCATGCAGACATGAGCTGTATAGTGCTTTTCATAACGTGGTCGGTCGATTGGATATCAATGATCGAATCCTTCGATTTTTTGATGGCATTGGATATATTGAGGGAGATGCAGGAACTTCATTTCCAGAACAGTATGTATGGACGCAATGTGGCTTTGCAAATGAAAGATTGCAGAATATTATGATGGCAGTTGCCCGTATTCCACTATGGAAAATAGGAGAGAAAAGAAAAGGCTCTTATACAGGGTGTATTGGTAGTTTTTTATATGAAGGAACGCAATATCGTATTGCAACTTATCTAGGGGCAAAAGTACGACAAATTGCAAATAATCATGTGTGTATTCAACAAGGGAAACTTTTATTGCATATCTGGTTATTGGAGTACGAACAAAGGAAACCATTATTAGCGCCTATTCGAGGAACAATGATTCGAACAATTGAAGAAAGTGTGGATAGTACGGTTCGCTATCGATGTAGTATTGGCGGAAGGGTACTATTTGATAAAACAGGAAGATGTGCTGGTTTCGAATGGGAGTGGAAGTAAAATTGTATTTATAAAAAACAGAGTGCAATCTAAAAAATCTTGACAAATCACATCGGAGACGGTATTATAAGGTAATAATCAGATGATTTAGTAAGTTGAATTGCTAATCACATAAAGTAATAGGAGGATGGGAAGATGAAAAAGTATACAAAAATCATGAGTATGTTATTAGCTGGAGTATTGGTGGTAGGTTCGTTGGCAGGCTGTGGTAAAAAGTCAGAGAGTGCATCAGGTGCAAAAGATGGTACTGTTTTTAAAATCGGTGGAATTGGTCCAACAACAGGTGGTGCGGCAATTTATGGTCAGGCAGTAAAGAATGCCATGGAACTTGCAACGGATGAGATTAATGAAGCAGGTGGAATTAATGGATTTCAAGTGGAGATGAATTTCCAAGACGATGAACACGATGCGGAAAAAGCAGTGAATGCTTATAATACGTTAAAAGATTGGGGAATGCAGATGTTATTAGGTACGGTTACTTCGACCCCATGTATTGCGGTAGAAGCAGAGGCACAATCGGATAATATGTTTTTATTAACCCCATCCGGTTCTGCAGTGCAATGTGTAGAGGGCGATAATGCATTTCGTGTATGCTTTTCCGATCCAAACCAAGGAATGGCATCTGCAAAATATATTGGAGAAAAAGGACTAGCAAAAAAAGTGGCGGTTATTTATGATAGCTCTGATGTATATTCTTCTGGAATTTATGAAAAATTTGCTTCCGAAGCTAAGACCCAGAAGATTGAAGTGGTTGCGGCTGAAGCATTTACAGCAGATAATAATAAAGATTTTTCAACCCAGATTCAAAAAGCAAAAGACGCAGGTGCAGAATTAGTGTTTTTACCAATTTATTATCAAGAAGCGGCGTTAATTTTGGATCAGGCAAATAAAACTGGATACAAACCTATCTTCTTTGGTTGTGATGGTTTAGATGGTATTTTGACACAAGAGAATTTTGATACAACTTTGGCCGAAGGCGTTATGTTGTTAACTCCATTTGCTGCAGATGCGCAAGATGAAGCAACGAAAAATTTTGTTACAAAATTTAAAGAAAAATATAAAGATGTGCCAAATCAATTTGCAGCAGATGCGTATGATGGAATGTATGCAATGAAAGCAGCTTTGGAAAAAGAAGATGCAAAGCCTGATATGAATGCATCTGATATATGTGAGGCTGCAAAAAAAGGTATAACATCTATTACTGTAAAAGGTTTGACAGGTGGAGAAGAAGGAATTACTTGGGCGGCAGATGGAGAGCCAAATAAATCACCAAAAGCGGTTCAGATTACAGATGGTGCTTATAAAGCAATGTAATATAGTTTGATGGATAGAAAAAGAGTGGAAGATGTAGGAGAGGTGCTTTATGAGTATGATATCATATTTAATTAATGGGGTTAGTCTCGGTAGCGTATATGCCATTATTGCACTTGGATATACAATGGTATATGGAATTGCAAAGATGCTTAACTTTGCCCATGGAGATGTAATTATGATAGGTGGATTTGTAGTATTTACAGCTACAAGTACGATGGGATTACCACCTTTTTTGGGAATTGTATTATCCATTGGAATCTGTACGGTGTTGGGAATGACGATAGAAAGAGTAGCATACAAGCCTTTAAGAGGAGCATCTCCTTTGGCAGTACTGATTACGGCAATTGGAGTTAGTTATTTGCTTCAAAATGTGGCACTTATTATCTTTGGTGCCAATCCAAAATCTTTTACATCTGTTGTTACGATGAAACCGATTGTGTTGGCAGATGGGCAGTTGACCATTACAGGAGAAACATTGGTTACAATACTTTCAGGAATTGTGATTATGATTGTTTTATCATTTTTTA
Organism: Lachnospiraceae bacterium; assembly: GCA_036656795.1. GTDB lineage: Bacteria > Bacillota > Clostridia > Lachnospirales > Lachnospiraceae > CAUPWF01. The sequence goes on from JAVXHR010000006.1 coordinate 20,067, forward strand.
TTAAAAAAACAAAACCGGGGCAGGCAATGCTGGCTGTCTCGGAAGATAAAGATGCAGCGCAATTAATGGGAGTAAATGTCAATGGGACAATTGCAATGACATTTGCAATCGGATCGGCATTGGCGGCTATCGCAGGCATGCTATTATGCTCAGCATATCCGACTTTGAATCCATATACAGGTTCTATGCCCGGTATTAAGGCATTTGTGGCCGCTGTATTTGGAGGCATTGGTTCGATACCAGGGGCAATGATTGGTGGTATCTTGTTGGGTGTAATTGAAATCTTATCAAAGGCTTATATATCTTCACAATTATCAGATGCTATTGTATTTGGTGTTTTGATTATTGTGCTTCTTGTAAAGCCTACCGGACTTCTCGGTAAGAAGATTAGTGAGAAAGTGTAGGTGGTGAAAGATGAAAAAAAAGATGAGCAAAACAACTAAAAATAATTGTATTACATATGGAATGGTGATTGTAGCATACATTGTTGTCCAGGGCGTGCTATTGTCAGGAAATATGTCTAGTCTTATGGAGGGACTTTTGGTTCCATTATGCACATATGTCATTCTTGCAGTTTCTCTTAATCTCGTAGTGGGAATCTCAGGAGAACTTAGCCTTGGTCATGCTGGATTCATGTGTATTGGTGCATTTTCAGGGGCTTTATTTTCAAAATGCGCGATGGGTACTATGCCAGATGGACTTCGATTTTTTCTTGCAATCATAATAGGTGCAGCGTTGTCAGCCGTGTTTGGAATTCTAATAGGAATTCCAGTATTACGTTTGCGTGGTGATTACCTTGCCATTGTTACATTGGCATTTGGTGAGATTATTAAGAATGTGGTAAATGTTCTATATATAGGAACGGATAGTAAAGGAATTCATTTTTCTACAAAAGATGTGATGTCTTTAAAGTTGGAAGAAGGTGGGAAAGTGTTGATTAGTGGTCCTCAGGGTATATCGGGAACGCCAAAGAATGCAACATTCACCATTGGAATCATCTTGATTCTCATAACATTGATCATCGTATTGAATCTGATTAATTCCAGAGATGGACGTGCGATTATGTCTATTCGTGATAATCGGATAGCGGCAGAGTCTGTAGGAATTAGTCTTACAAAATATAAACTCATGGCATTTTCTATCTCAGCGGGATTAGCAGGCATGGCAGGTGTCTTATATGCACATAATTTAGCAACATTAACGGCATTACCGAAGAATTTCGGATATAACATGTCGATTATGATTCTTGTCTTTGTAGTGCTTGGTGGAATTGGAAATATACGTGGTTCGATTATAGCGGCAGTAGTGCTTACATTATTACCGGAATTATTACGTGGGTTAAATGATTACCGCATGTTAATTTATGCATTGGTATTAATCTTTATGATGTTGTTTAATTGGAGTCCTAAGGTGCAGGAGTGGAAGAGCAGATATTCTTTGAAAAGATTATTTGGTAAAAAAAAGCTAGCAAAGGAGGAACACTAAGATGGCATTATTAGAAGTGAAAAACTTAGGGATATCCTTTGGTGGATTACGGGCAGTGGATGATTTTCAAGTTTCGATTGAACAAGGTCAATTGTATGGCTTGATTGGTCCAAATGGAGCAGGAAAGACCACAATATTTAATCTTTTAACAGGAGTCTACAAACCCAATGAGGGAACAATTACATTGGATGGAGCGGACATTACGGCAAAACGAACCATTGATATTAATAAAGCTGGAATTGCAAGAACATTTCAGAACATACGTTTATTTAGAGAATTGACAGTGCTTGACAATGTAAAAGTAGGATTGCATAATGAATATAGATATAGTAGCATTGCAGGTATATTTTGTCTGCCACAATATTTCAAAGTAGAAAAACAGATGGATGAGCAGGCAATGAAGTTGTTAAAAGTGTTTGATTTAGATAAAGAATGTGACTATCTTGCAGCAAATCTTCCTTATGGAAAGCAACGTAAATTGGAGATTGCTAGAGCATTAGCGACGAATCCAAAACTATTATTATTAGATGAACCGGCAGCAGGTATGAATCCAAATGAAACAAAAGAATTGATGGATACGATTCAATTTGTACAAAAAGAATTTCATATGACCATCCTTTTAATTGAACATGATATGAAATTAGTATCAGGAATCTGTGAAGAGTTGACGGTACTTAATTTTGGCCATGTATTGGCGCAAGGAGCAACCAGTACAGTGCTAAATGATCCACAGGTTATTACGGCATATTTAGGTGAATAAAGGGGGTGGGCAATCATGTCTATGTTAAAAATTACAAATCTGGAAGTATATTATGGAGTCATAAAAGCAATCAAAGGAATTGATTTTGAGGTACATGAAGGAGAAGTTGTGGCTTTGATTGGCGCCAATGGAGCAGGAAAAACAACAATATTACATACAATTACTGGATTAATACAACCTAAAAATGGAATCATAGAATTTGAAGGAAAAGACATTACTAAGGTTCCGGCCCACAAGATAGTATCGCTTGGAATGGCGCATGTTCCGGAGGGCAGACGGGTATTTGCACAATTGTCAGTATATGAAAACCTAAAACTAGGAGCATATACACGAAAAGACAAAACAGAAATTGAAGAAACACTGCAGATGGTATACCAAAGATTCCCACGTCTTGAAGAACGAAAAAATCAATTGGCAGGTACTTTAAGTGGTGGAGAACAACAGATGCTTGCCATGGGGCGAGCATTGATGTCCCATCCTAAGATTATCTTAATGGATGAACCGTCTATGGGGTTATCTCCAATTTATGTTAATGAGATATTTAATATTATAAAAGAAGTAAGTGCAAGTGGTACTACGGTGTTGCTGGTGGAACAGAATGCAAAAAAAGCACTGTCAATTGCAAACAGAGCATATGTGTTAGAAACGGGAACAATTGCCTTGGCAGGTGATGCAAAAGAATTGATGAATAATGATTCCGTTAAAAAGGCATATCTTGGTGAATAGGGGGAAGGATTCTTATGAATAATGTGATAATTACAATTGGCCGTCAATTTGGAAGTGGTGGTAAGACCATAGGAGAGACATTGGCAAAAGAACTGAATATTCCTTGCTACAATAATGAGATTTTACGTATGGCATCAGATGAAAGTGGGATTAATGAAGCCTTATTTAACCAGACAGATGAAAAATTGCAAAATGGATCTCTGTTTGGTGTAGCAAAACATATTTATGACGGACAACTGATTGCACCGGGACGAGATAATTTCATATCTTCTGAAAACTTATTCTATTACCAAGCAAAAGTAATGAAAGATTTGGCAGAAAAAGAATCTTGTGTTATCATAGGTAGATGTGCAGATTTTGTATTGAAAGAATATCCCAATGTGGTTCGCGTCTTCGTACATGCGCCAAAAGACTATTGTCTGGCAAGAGCAGGAGAACGTGTTGCGCTAAAAGGGAAAGAATTAGAAAAATATGTGGCGAAAACAGATAAATATCGTGGAGATTTTTATCACTATTATACAGGGAACGAATGGGAAGATGCCAGAAATTATGATCTTTGCCTTGATAGTAGTAAATTAGGATTCGATAAAACAGGTGAAATTATTAAAGAATATGCAAAGATAAGATTTGGTGCATTAAATTAGTTGGAGACAACAAAGGAGAATCAATGGTAAATACGGGGGTTATATATAGTCGGTTTAAAATCGTACATCTGAAACACTTAGAATATATATTGGCGGCCAAGATGGGGTGTCAAAGATTATATGTTGGAATCACATATCCGGACGATGCCGATAGCACATATATTCAGAGATATGAGATGATTCATGATGCATTATTGGATATTGGCGTGAGAAGAGAAGACTTTGAAATCATTCCATTTCCAGTTGAACAACCCGAAATGATTCTTCAATATGCGCCACGGGAGGCAACCTATTTACTCAGTATTGGTAACGAACAAGGAGAAGAACAGAAAAAATTGTTAGAGGACTTGGGATTGACAGTAGAAGTACTTTGGCGAAGAGAAATAGATGAATTGACGTTAATGGAAGATGAGATAAAAGAATGTATGCGTACAGGGAGAGAATGGAGTCATTTGGTACCTAAAACCGTATATCAAAAATTTTAAATTCAATTGGGGACGGGGTATTTTTCAAAAATACCCCGTCCCCAATTGAAAATACCCTGTCCCCAATTGAAAGAAAGGAGAGATAACGAGGTATGTCTGAAGTAAAAAAAAAATATGGTGTTGCAGCAATAATTGTATTATGTATAATTGGTACAATTGTTGTTATATATAGTAAATTACAACTATCAAATCATGATAGGAGCTCGATTCCAAAGAAATTTGGTGCAACATATATGACTATGAACAATCCTTATTTTGAAGTGTTGAATGAGAATATTAAGGAAGTTGTTGAGGCAAATGGTGATATTTTAATTACACGGGATCCACTTCAAGATCAAGAGAAACAGAATGAGCAGATTGAAGAAATGATAAATGAGAATGTGGAAGCTATTTTTTTGAATCCAGTTGACTGGAAAGGGGTAAGAACATCTTTAGAGCTTTGTAAAAGGGAGGGGATTCCTGTATTTTGCATTGATACAGATGTGTATGATGAAAAGTATATTGTTTCGACAATTATTTCCGATAATTATGATGCAGGGGTTCAGTGTGCCAATGATATGATGTCGAAGGTGGAAAGCGCTAAGATTATTATTGTGAATCATCAGAATATCAATTCTACGAATGAGAGAGTTCGAGGTTTTTTAGATACGATTGCAGGAAAATCGGAATATGAGATTGTAGCACAAAGAATTACAGTGGCGGAACTTGAAAAAGCGATGAAGGAAATGAAAAATATCTTAAAAACAGGAGTTGAATTTAATGTTGTATTAGGTGGAAATGATCCAACAGCACTAGGGTGCCTTGCAGCAATGCAGCAACAGGGAATGGAAAGTCAGGTGTTGTTATATGGAATAGATGGTTCTCCAGATGCCAAAGCAATGATTAAAGCAGGATATATGGAAGCAACGAGTGCACAGTCTCCAATTCAAATAGGAGAAACAGCAGCAACACAGGCGTACAAATATTTAGAGGGTATAAAAGTTGAGAAGAATATAGTTATACCAGTAACCTTAATTTCAGAAAAGAATCTGGCAGAGTATGATACTGCCGGGTGGCAGTAGGAGAAGATAGAATGCCGGATAAAGTGATACGACGTATTCAATTTATTTTACTTGCAATTAATATGATTGCAATTTTATTTGTGACAATTTTTATCTATATTACAACAATGAAAGTGTGTAATGAATATATTGCGAGAGATTTTCTAGAAACAATTACTACAATTCCATGGATGCCACAAAGAAATATAGAAATCGTTCTTATATTGCTTGCGAGTTTAATTATTTCATTTGTTATGCGAGAATATCTTTATATAGAAAAAATACTGATCACATATGTAACATTGATTATAGATTTTGTGATTAGTATGACAATTGTTGTATTATTGGATTTTAATTACAATGGGATTCTATTATGGGTATTTGCCAATGCAATTTTACATATTCAAGAACTGAAAGGAAAGTATATATTTATTTTTTTAGCAGTGGCAAGTTATATTGGGACAAATTGGGAATTAGAGGCAATTAATCACAACTTGTATTCCATTTCCAATTATATGAATTACTATGAAGCAAATATACAGCAATATCTATTGGGGGGATTTAATGTATTATTGTCTATTAATATGATTATATTTGCTACATTTTGTGCCTATGTTATCTTAATGCAAAGAGGAAGAATAGAAGAAGTCAATCAACTTTATGAGCGTCTTTCAGAAACCAATAATGAACTTCAAGAAGCAAATGTAGAGTTGCAAAAATATATGGTTATTAAAGAAAAAATGGGAGAAACAAAAGAGCGAAATCGACTGGCACGAGAGATTCATGATACTTTAGGCCATACGTTAACCGGAATATCAGCAGGAATAGATGCATGTCTTGCTACAATAGACACAAAACCGGATCGAACAAAACAACAATTGGAATTAATCTCGCAAGTAACAAGAGACGGAATCAAAGATGTAAGACGTTCTGTTAATGAATTGCGACCGGACGCACTTGAACGGCTTAGCCTTGAACATGCAATTAATAAAATGGTTGCAGAGGTCAATACAATGACAGGTACAAATGTATGTTTTGATTGCAAAGTTGAGAATTTGAAATTTGATGAAGATGAAGAAAACACAATCTATAGAGTTGTACAAGAGAGTATTACAAATGCAATTCGTCATGGACAAGCAAAGCAGGTTTGGATTACAATAGAAAAAGAATATTCCGATATTCATATTGTGATTCAAGACAATGGTATTGGATGTGAAAAGATAAAAAAAGGGTTTGGAACAAGACATATGCTTGAACGAATTACAATGTTAAATGGGCGAGTATCATTTGATGGACAAGATGGATTTGTTGTAGATGTTACAATACCAATTAGATGGGGGGAAGAATATGATTAAAGTATTAATCGCAGATGATCAGGAGTTAATAAGACAAAGTCTTGAAATAGTTTTAAACAATAGAGATGGATTAAAGGTTACTGAGGCAGTTGCCAATGGGCAAGAAGTAATCGCAAGTATACGAAAAGAGTCTCCAGATGTAATTTTGATGGATATTCGAATGCCTAAGATGGATGGAGTTCAATGTACAAAGATTATTAAAGAAAATCACCCTCAGATAAAAATTATTGTATTGACTACATTTGATGATGATGAATATGTGTATAATGCATTAAAAGTTGGAGCCAGTGGATACCTATTAAAGGGAGTATCCATGGATGGATTGGTAAAAGCAATTTATACTGTTCACAGTGGACAGGCAATGCTTAATCCCGATATTGCAACGAAAGTAGTGAAATTATTTTCACAAATGGCACAATCTGATTTTACCATTCAAGTGATGAATCAAGGGAAAGAAGAATTAACAAAAACGGAGTGGAAAATTATCGAACAGGTAAAATGTGGTGCATCCAATAAAGAAATTGCAGATATCTTGAATCTTTCGGAAGGAACAGTACGTAATTATTTAAGCACAACCCTAAATAAATTAGACCTTAGAGATCGAACACAATTGGCAATATGGGCAGTACAATCTCAGATAAATAAGTGATAGATGGAGTGGTGATATGAAACGAAAAAACAGAGGCCGGATGATTCTGATAGTAGGAAGTCTTATAGTTGTTGGAATTGGCACCTATATCTACGAACTACGAAAGCCGATTGTATTGGAATTTGGAATGTTCGCGCAGAGTAACTGGGATGTGGCCAATGCAAATGGGTATGCAATTGTGGATAGAGCAATTCAAAAGTTTGAAACGCAACATTCTAATGTAGAAATCCATTATGAAAGCGGAATCAGAAAAGATGATTATGCAGAATGGCTAGCAAAAAAAACATTGAAGGGGGAAACTCCGGATGTATTTATGATTTTATCAGATGATTTTTATAAGTATTCGTCTATGGGTGTTTTGAATAGTCTTGATGAATTAATTGAACAGGACAAGCACTTTAAAAAAGAATATTACTACCAGTCTACATTAGATACTGGTACGTATCAGAATCAACAGTATGCACTTCCGTATGAAACAGTTCCGATGCTAATGTTTGTGAATAAAACATTATTAGAAACAGAAGGATTTTGCGTACCGGAAGCAGACTGGACGTGGAGTGATTTAGAAGAAATTTCCCGAGCGATTACAAAAGATACCAATAATGATGGAACGATGGATCAGTTTGGAACCTATAATTATAGTTGGAAAGAGGCGGCGTATTCCAATAACGCAAAATTATTTGATGAAGATGGTAAAAATGCATATTTTACGGATAGTAAAGTTATAGAATCCATTCAATTTGCAAAGCACTTAAATGATTTGAATCAAGGGAAAAAAGTAACACAAGATGATTTTGATGGAGGAAATGTGGCGTTTATGCCATTATCTTTTTCTGATTATAGAACTTATAAGGCCTATCCTTATAAGATAAAAAAATTCACAAGTTTTAAATGGGATTGTATTACGATGCCTTCCGGAAGTAATGGAACGAATAAATCAGAGGTAAATACATTATCACTGGGGATGAGCAAGCGCTCAAAACATCAAGAATTAGCTTGGGAATTTATGAAAACACTGACCTATGATTCTGAAATTCAAAGAATGATTTATCAATATTCACAAGGAGCATCTGTTTTAAAGTATGTAACAGATTCAAAATATGCGGAAAGTGCTCTGCGCAAAGACATGGAGGTCAGCGAGAAGGTTATTGATAGTCAATTGTTAAGCGATGTGATTGAACATGGAATGATTACCCCTACTTTCAGTAAATACAAAGAAGCGCTGTCTTTAGCCGAAAGCCAGGTGACCAAGATTTATGAAGAAGAAAAGAACATAGACAGTTCAATGAAAATTCTTCAAAGAGATATTAAACATTTTTTAAAACAGTAACACACAATATTACATTTGTCATTTTGGAGATGGCAAATGTAATATTTTTTTTGTTACAAAAGGCAGGTGTACATGTGGAGAGAAAAGTATATGATGAATCCATATTAAATGAAGCATTATAAGTTTCATTTACACAGTAAACAGTTGCATAGTATAAGGAGGAAAAAAGTATGAGAAAGAAAATTATCAGCGCATTATTATGCGTAGCTATGGTTTCTACTATGGCGATGGGGTGCAGCAATGGTGACAAAAAAGAAGCCAAAGATACTGCCAAAACAGAAAGCACAAAAAAAGACGGAGGATTTAAGTTTGGGTATACTTGTATGGATGGAACCAATCCGTTCTTCGTAACAATTGAGGATACTATTAAAGAAAAAGTAAAAGCAGATGGCAATACATTAGTATCGGTAGATCCGGCAAATGATGTATCTCTTCAGATTCAACAGATTGAAGATCTAATCTCTCAGGGAATTGATGCAATCTTCTTGAATCCAGCAGAGGCAGAAGGAATCCTACCTGCATTAGACGCATTAAAAGAAGCTGGCATTCCAATTATCAACTTTGATACAGAAGTAGCAGATATGTCTTATGTAGCATCTTATGTAGGTTCTGATAACTTCAATGCAGGTAAAGTTTGTGGAGAAGATTTAGTGAAAAAATGTCCAGAGGGTGGAGATATTATTGTATTAGATTCTCCAACTATGAATTCTGTAGTGGATAGAACAGATGGATTTTTAGAAGCTATTAAAGGAAAAAACTTTAATATTGTTGCACAACAGGACGCAAAAGGAAATCTTGAGAATGCAATGGGCATATCAGAAGATTTATTACAGGCACATGGAGATGTAGTTGCAATTTTCGGAGGAAATGATCCAACTGCACTTGGAGCTTTGGCATCAGCAAATGCAGCAGGAATTAAAAATTGTAAAATATATGGTGTAGATGGTTCTCCTGATATTAAAGCTGAAATTGCTTCAGGAAAATCTTTAATTGAAGGTTCAGGAGCACAATCTCCAGTTAGTATTGCTGAGAAATCAGTGGAAGTTATGAATAAGATTATGGCAAAAGAAAAAGTTGATGAAAGATATCCGGTAGAGACTTTCTTAATTACGAAAGACAATGTTGCAGATTATGGAACTGATGGCTGGCAATAAAGTTATTATGTAGTGTGGAAAAGTGCTTTATTCTAGCAAGGAATAAAGCACTTTTCTGATTTTATAAGAAGAAAACTTGAGAAAAGCAGGTGATATTTTGAATGAAACAACATTATTAAAAATGAATAATATTCACAAAACATTTCCGGGGGTATATGCACTGAATGCAATTGATTTTGAATTGAATAGGGGAGAAGTACATGCATTGCTTGGTGAGAATGGTGCAGGAAAATCCACTTTAATTAAAGTGCTTGGGGGGATTTATATTGCAGACAAAGGTGAGATTATAATTGATGGAACCACAGTTACTATAGATGGGGTGAAATCAGCACAGGAAAATGGAATTGCAATTATTCATCAGGAATTAATATTGGTACCACATATGACAGTCGCTGAGAATATTTTTCTGGGACGCGAGTCTATGAAAGCAGGATTTATTGATAAAAAGAAGATGTTACAAGATGCTCAAAAATTATTAGATGAATATGATATGAATATTGATGCCGGAATATTGGTAGGAAGATTGACCATTGCACAACAACAAATGGTGGAAATTGTAAAGGCGATTTCTTATAATTCCAAAATCTTAGTTATGGATGAACCAACGTCATCTATATCAGATAAAGAAGTAAACTTTTTATTTGAAACCATGCGTGTTCTTACAAAAAGAGGTGTTGGAATTATCTATATATCCCATAAGATGGCAGAATTAGAACAGATATGTGATCGTGTAACAGTTCTAAGAGATGGGGAATATGTGGGTACAAAGGTTGTGAAGGAAACAACAAATGATGAATTAATAGCGATGATGGTTGGGCGTGAACTTACTAACTATTATACAAGGGATTACCAAGAATCAGGTGATATACTGCTAAAATGTGAAGGAATCTCGGACGGCCAATTGGCAGAGAACGTAAGCTTTGAATTGCGTAAGGGTGAGATTATTGGATTTGCTGGATTAGTGGGAGCTGGACGAAGTGAAGTTATGAAGTGTGTGTTTGGTCTTACTCAAAAGACAAAAGGAGATATCTATGTAAGGGGAGAAAAAGTAGAGATTAAAACACCTGTTCAGGCGATGAAACATGGAATTGCATTAGTTCCTGAGAATAGAAAAGTAGAAGGACTTTATAAAGTGCAAAGTGTACGATTTAATTCTACAATTGAAGTATTAGACCAATTTATCAAAGGGATTATGGTAAATGATAAAAAAGAAAAAGAAATTACACAAGAATATATTGATAAGATGGCTACAAAAACACCTACTCAAGAGCAGATAATTGGTAATTTGTCAGGTGGAAATCAACAAAAAGTTTTGATTGGACGCTGGTTGGCAACCAATCCGGATATTCTTATATTAGATGAACCAACCAGAGGTGTTGATGTAGGGGCAAAATCAGAGATATATATGATTATGAATCAGTTAGTAAAAAGTGGGGTGTCCATTATTATGATCTCATCAGAGTTGCCTGAAATAATCGGAATGAGCGATAGGATATACATCATGGCACATGGAAAAATGAAGGGATGTATTCACCACACGGAAGCAACACAGGAAAACATAATGAAGCTTGCAGCGGAATAGCCGTCTTAACAATTGCTATAGGAGGAAAGATTTATGGAAGTAAAAACAAAAAAAACTGCTGCGTCATCTGGTTTTGGAGCTGCAGCAAAAGTATATTTTAAAGAAAACATGGGAATTATCATTGCCTTTTTGGTACTGTGTATCTTTTTGTCGGTATATCCGTCAACAAGTAGTTCTTTTTTTACACAGAAGAACTTATTTAATGTTTTAAGACAGATTTCAACGAATCTATATCTGGCATGTGGTATGACAATGGTTATTATATTGGGTGGAATTGATCTGTCTGTTGGATCGATTATTGCGTTGTCTGGTTGTGTATCGGCCGGTTGTGTAGCTAGATATGGTCTTCCTTTGCCGGTTGCGCTGCTAGCTGGATTAGTTATTGGTTTGTTAGTTGGTGTATTCAATGGACTTGTGATATGTAAAACAACAATTCCACCATTTATTGTGACGTTGGCAACCATGAACATTGCAAAAGGATTTGCATATGTGTATACGGGTGGTTCACCGGTACGTGTAGTTACAAAAGAATGGCAATTTGTAGGAGCGGGTTACATTGGACCGGTACCAACACCAGTTGTTATCTTGATTGTTGTATTGGTGATTACGGCAATTGTAATGAATAAGACAAAAATGGGACGTCATATTTATGCAGTTGGTGGGAATGCACAAGCAGCAGAATTTTCTGGAATTAAGGTAGCCAAGGTTAAATTTTTTGTACATGCATTTTCAGGATTGATGGCAGGGCTTGCAGGTATTGTCTTGGCATCGAGAATGTATTCGGGACAACCAACAGCAGGTGATGGTGCTGAGATGGATGCTATTGCTGCAGTAGTTGTAGGCGGAACCAGTATGGCAGGTGGAAGTGGCAAAATTGGTGGAACCATTATTGGTGGTCTAATTATAGGCGTACTAAACAATGGGTTAAATCTTTTAAATGTCAATTCATTTTGGCAGTATGTTGTAAAAGGAACTGTTATTTTATTGGCAGTATTTATCGACTATATCAGAAACAAAAATTCGAAACTATAAGATTTCCGAATGTAAAATTCGGATTATATTATCACTAGGAGGGAACAGACATATGTTAGTATCACTAAAAGAGATTATGAAAGACGCACAAGAAAAAGGATATGCAGTAGGTGCATTTAATTGTCCTAATTTAGAATCAGTCATTGCTATTATTGAAGCTGCGGAGGAAACTGAATCGCCGGTTATTTTAAATTATGCGGAGGTACATGGCGAACTTATTACTATGGATATAATAGGACCTATTATGATTCGATTTGCACAAAAGGCAACGGTACCAGTATGTGTACATCTTGACCATGGCGAATCAATTGAAAGTTGCATTAAAGCAATTCAAATTGGATTTTCTTCTGTTATGATAGATGCGTCGGGAGTTAATTACAAAGAGAATGTGTCTATAACAAAAGAAGTGGTTCGTCTTGCTCATAGCGTAGGAGTTACGGTAGAAGCGGAACTTGGTCATATATTCTCTTCGGACAAAGGGCTTGGGGAAGCAGGGGAGATTGAGACAGCGGATACATTTGCATCTTTGGACGATGTTTACACAGATCCTGATATGGCAAAAGATTTTGTGGAAAAAACCGGTGTAGATGTGCTTGCAATTGCATTTGGAACAAGTCATGGAATCTACACGAAGAAACCGGTTCTGGATTTAGAACGAATCACAAAAATAAAAGAAAAGGTTGATATTCCATTTGTAATGCATGGAGGGTCAGGGTTAAGTAAAGAAGAATTTCAAATAGCAGTAAAAAATGGTGTTCGTAAAATAAACTATTATACATATATGACGTTGGCAGGTGGTAAAGCAGTAAAACAAGCAATGGATATAAAAGAGGTAGATGACAATATATTTTTTCATGATATTCCGGTGCTTGCAACAAAGGCAATGAAAGAGAATGTAAAAGAGGCTATTCAAGTATTTGCACTCACAATCTAGACTTTGAAGGAGGACACATGAACCAAAAAGGCATAGCAATAGCAGGAAATCTAATCACAGATATTGGATATACCATAGACCAATATCCTAAAAAAGGGAATCTCACATGGATGTATGAACCTAAGGTACACACCGGAGGTGTCAATAATATATTGGTGGATTTGGCTAGAATGGACCCCAATCTTCCACTAAAAGTAAGTGGATTGATTGGGGACGATGAAAATGGTAAAGTTGTTCTAAATACATTAAAAGACTACCCCAATATAAACATTCATAATATTACAGCGAAAGGTCGTAGTGCAGTTACTTATGCTATGACGGAAAGAAGCAGTAAACAACGAACATTTTTTTATGATCCTGGAACAACGTTGGAGTATGATGAAACATATATAGATTGGGAAGTGCTTGATGCAGATATCTTTCATTTAGAATATTTGTTGTTATTGGGAACACTAGATGAAGCTGATGATCAGTATGGGACCAAAGCTTCCAAGGTATTATATGAGGCGAAATCTAGAGGAATGAAAACTTCGATAGATGTTGTATCAGAAGAAAGCGTTCGATACTCACAAGTGGTGCTTCCTGCATTAAAGTATACGGATTATTGTATCATTAATGAAGTAGAAGCTGAAGGTGCAACAGGTATAAAATTAAAAAACGAAGAAAATATTTTTGAAGAAAACATGTGGCAGGCGTTAGAAAAACTTGGGGAATTGGGGGTTCAAGAATGGGCAGTGATACATTCCCCTCAATGTGGATATGGATTAAATTGCAAAACCAATGAAAAGGTGAAAGTGAAAAGTCGAGTGCTACCAGAGGGATATATCAAAGGAACCACAGGAGCAGGAGACGCATATTGTGCAGGAGTACTTTATGGCGCGTATAAAGGAACGAGTATTCGCGAAGCATTAGAAATAGGGGTACATTGTGCATCATGTTCTTTATCTGCAGAAGATAGCAATTCAGGAGTAGTACAATTTTAATTCAATTGGGGACGGGGTATTTTTCAAAAATACCCCGTCCCCAATTGAAAATACCCTGTCCCTCGCTAGAGAAGTCGTAGACCATCTCCATCTTGAGTGGACTGTGACGTAGAACGATTGCTTGATTTTGTATTTCCATAGATAGGAATATCTACTAAAGAGGCATCGCAAGATGTCGTAGGCGATTTCTGCGGAAATGTTTCTAAGGAATAGAATTTAATTGGCAAATGTTTTTCGCGTAGCATTTCTTTTAACACATCCATAAAAATTCCGGCTTTATGTTCTTTTTTTAAAGTATGAAGTGTGTGCGATAGATTCGCATTTTGAGAAAAATCACCACCCCAATCCCCATCATAAGTAAAATCAATTCCACAACTGGGACTTCCGTCAATTCCAATAATTCCAATAATTTCAAATCGATTTGGATAAGTCAGATATTCTTCTAATTGCAAGACAATTGGGGAAAGCATATCTCGGGCAGCTTGCCGAAAATAAGGAGTGTCAAATTGAGATGCGGCATGCCCCCAACGATTACTTCCATATAATAGAAATTCAGGACAGGGCAATTGAATCAATTCAACGCCATTGTCTAACTGTTGTTTTAAAAATAGTCGTTTTTGTTTTCGTTCTTCGGCTTGTTCTATACTATTTGGATTTCGTAATTTTGCACTGTCATTAAAAAAACAGTGACTTACAATTAAGATGCTTTGTTTCATTATCAAAAACTCCTTTCCAAGTAAGTCCTATTATGATTACTGTATACTATGATACCATTATTTTGATTCAAATGGATATAGAAAACTCCTATATCTTTATAAAAAATAGTGATTTCACATAGAAGTTGTTAAGTGATAAACTAGTTAAAGATATACATTACATAATATTATTTCATAGGAAAGAGTGAGAAGGAGAAATAAAACATGAATAAAGAAATATCGAACACGACGAGGTTGATGCTATGTGGATTGGCAATTGCACTTAATATTGTCTTGGGATTAATTACATCAGCTTTGAAATTGCCATTGTACTTAGATACAATTGGAACTGTATTTATTGCAATATATTTTGGCCCGTGGTACGGTGCGGCAGTTGGAGGTGCAACTAATTTTTTGACAAGTATTATGAGCAATATTGCAGGAATGCCATTTATGCTTGTAAGTATCGTGATTGGATTATTAGTTGGATTTGTATTTAGAAAGGTGAAATTCACAGCAGTCTCTGCATTGATTATGGGGTTAGTACTAAGCATTGTGGCACCATTGATAGGTACACCTATTGGAATTGCAGTGTATGGTGGATTAACAGGTACCGTATCAGATGTTGCGGTATTATGGCTGAAACAAAGTGGATCCAGCATATTCACAGCATCTTTTATTCCAAAAGTTGTAAATAACTTAATTGATAAAGTGGGAACACTTATGATTCTCTACGTAGTTATCAAAATGTTGCCGGGAAATTTAAAGCCAAAACAAAATTAGGGACAGGGTATTTTTAATTGGGGACGGGGTATTTTTGAAAAATACCCCGTCCCCAATGGATTTTATTTAATAATTGTTCCTGCTTTTCCATGGATTCCCTCTTTTAATGAATCAAAGGAGGTTATGAGTGCTTGTCGTCCAGGTTTTTTTTCTACAAATTCTACGGAGGCAATAAACTTCGGTAACATATTATATACGCCAAAATGTCCTTGTGCCATATAGGTTTTAGCTTCTGCAACGGTAATTTCTCCCAATGTAGTTTCATTGGATTCACCATGATTAAGTAAAACTTGTTCAACGCTTGTCAGAATAATCAATTCATCAGCATCAATTTGTTCTGCCAATTTTCCGGCAGTCAGATCTTTTTCAATTACAGCACTTGCACCTTTCAGGCGATTATCTTGCTGCAATACAGGGATGCCACCACCGCCACAGGCAATGACTACTTGGTTAGCATCTACAAGTGTACGAATTGCATCAATTTCAATAATATCTACAGGTTTTGGAGCGGCAACAATACGTCGAAATCCTTTTTCTTCTTCTACCACGTAATTCCCCTTGTTTTCTTCTTCTTTAGCTTCTTCAGCTGTCATGTAGCGACCAATTATTTTGGTTGGGGTGTAGAACGCTTCATCATATGGATCTACGGTTACTTGTGTTAGTATAGTAGATACTGTTCGGAAGATACCACGATTAAATAATTCTTCGCGAATTGCATTTTGCAAATCATATCCAATATAGCCTTGGCTCATAGCAGAACAAACTGACATGGGTGCTGCAGTATAATTATCATGAGATTTTCCAAATTCATTCATAGCAGCATGAATCATTCCTACTTGTGGTGCATTACTATGTGAGATTACAACTTGGTATCCTTCCTCAATTAAATCTGCAATTGATTTAGCCGTTTTTTTCACCGCGGTCATTTGATCCGGCAATGTAACACCAAGGGCGCGATGCCCTAACGCAATTACAATTTTTTTTCTCATATGAAGTACCTCTATTTCTTTCTTATATTTTGCGATAATAATTATATCCAAATTATAGTATTTTCCAGTATAAAAAGCAATTACTTTCTTCTGAATCTATAGTATACTATAAGTAAAAGAAGATGCTTTGAAAGTAACCATAGAAAAGCATTAATAAAAAGTATTATAAGAAAGGAGTTTGTAGATATGAATTTAATTGTAATTGCACCACGAGGAAAAATGGGGAAACTAATTTGTCAAGTGGCAGATGAGTCAGCAGAATTGACAATTATAGCAGGAGTAGCACCGGAAGGAAGAGATTACATTGGTCGCGACATTGGTCAAGTAGCTATGATTGGGCATGATACTGGTGCTTTGGTGGTAGATAATCTAGAATCGATTATTGAACAATGTGACGTTATTATTGATTTTTCTACAAAAGAGACAAGTTTAGAGGTGTTAGAGTCAGCAAAAAAGCATAAAAAAGCGCTGGTATGTGGAACGACAGGATTTACACCGGAAGAATATCAAAGATTTCAAGATGCGGCCACAAGTATTCCTATATTGTATGCTGCAAATACTTCCAAATTAGTAAATGTAATGAATAAACTATTGGAAATAGCAACAAGTATTATCGGACAAGAAACGGATATTGAAATTCTGGAAATGCATGATCAATGGAAAAAGGACGCACCAAGTGGGACTTCGAAAGAAATGGGCGAGATTATAGCAGAAGCAATGGGAAAGGAATTAAAAGATATTGCGGTATATGGGCGTGAGGGAGTTACTCCAAGAGAAACAGGAACAATTGGATACCATTCTTTACGTGCAGGGAATATTCCAAGCAGTCATACGGTATACTTTGGTGGAATGGGAGAACGGTTAGAAATAACACATCATAGTTATAATTGGGAATGTTTTGCAAGAGGAGCTTGTGATTGTGCTACATATCTAAAGGGAAAACCGGCCGGATTCTATACCATTAAAGATGTATTACATATATAATTTTGCAACAATACGTGGTTATTTAAAGTTCATGGTTATCTGACATATTTCACTTTTAGAATCCACACGCATATTGGGGCCAAAGACACCAATTCCGGAAGTGACAATATTATGCATCTTATCTTTTTTTAGATAGCCATATGGATTTTCCCAAAAGAAATGAATCGTAAGGGTACCGGGAAACATCTGCCCGTCATGAGTATGACCAGCCAGATCGACATCTACACCGGCATCAGCCAATTCCTGGAGTTCACGTGGCTCGTGATCTAGGACAATAATTGGTTTCGATTTATCAATCCCCGTCAGTAATTTTGATGGGGATTTTCGTTGAGTAATTCCACGGCCGGGACGCTCATAGTCCGGTCTTCCGATTATATAAAAGGCATCATCTATGAGAACTACGTCATCTCGAAGAAGTTGTATATTTGAATTTTGAAGAAATTGATCCATTCTAATATCACTCTGCTTTTTTTTTGATTTATTAGAAAATGTAAATCCGGCTAATATCTTTTCCGAGATATCATGGTTTCCATAACAGGCAAACACACCATACTTACTTTTCAGTGTTCTAAGAATCTGAGACAAATGTTCAGGGGACTCTAAAGCTTCATATTCATTGTCGAAGATATCTCCTGCAATACATACCACATCAGCATTCATTCCATTAATTTTATCTACCATTTGCTGCATATGATAGGAGCCAATACTATAACCTAAGTGAAAGTCCGCAACTAATACAACCCGAAGGGATTGAGTGGCGATACAAGGTTTTGCAACGTCAATCTCATAATTGGTAGTTCGGATATTGCGGGCATTTAATGTACCGTAGATAGATAATCCGGCAATGATTGCAATGCAAACAGTCCCTGTGGTTACAAATACAGTACGGGATGCCAATTTCTCTTGATCTATACATTTTAGATGTTTCAAGATGATACGCACAAGATCTACTATAATAATGGTTAAAATAATATAGGCAAATGTGCCAAACCAAATATTGCTTAAGTGTTTTAACCAACGCTGAAATGGAGAAGTTGGCAATAAAAATGCAATTAAGATTGAACTTGCAATAAATGTATAGATGAGAATAATTATGACCCGTATCCATTTCTTTTTAAAATGATGATGACAAGCACTCATCCAGCGAATTCCCCAACGAACTATGTAGAAATTAACAACGAGATAAATTGGAATTAAACAAAGCGCAATCATGGGTTGTCCTCTCTTCTTTCGTAGGCATTAGGGGGCTATAATTTAACCATATGTGGGCGATGTCCAGTATGTTTTAGAAATTTTTTGAGAATATCCTCTGTTTTAATCTTTAAACTCGATGTATTGATACATGGATGACAACCGATGTATTCATGGTCTAATAAGTCCTTATCAATTAAGAGGTCAACGTACCAATCCTTATCATTCATAAGACCGAGGACACTGACTGAACCAGGAGTAATATCAAGATACTTTTCCATATACTCAGGTTCAGCAAAAGATAATCTGGAGATATTCAATTGTTTCGAGAGATCCTTAGTCATAAATTTTTTATCCCCCGGAATTAATAATAAAAAGAAAGTTGTCTTCTGTTGGTTGCGAAGAAATAGATTCTTGCACATCTCAATGCCAAGTGCTTCATCTACGACATGACATTCCTCAATGGTGGCAGCTACATCATGGTCGACCCTTTCATAAGGTATCTTCAATTTATCTAACAAGGCATAGACAGCCATCTCTTTTGGAAGTCGGTTGCCGTCTGTTGGTGCAGTTGTAAAGTGTTTCTCACTTACATGTATTTCATTCATAATAAGCCCCTTTCGCAATAAATATTATAAAATAAGTATAATCATAATGTCTCCAAAAAACAACCCGAAAAAGTCAACTTAAAATCACAGTATATTTATTGCAAATAAAACCAGATATGTTATAATTCTATGGATTGAAGGAGGGGCGCTATGGAACATATCTATTATTATCATACAGATATTGGTGTGATTGGAATTGTGGATTATGAGTCAGATGAAAAAGCAAAAGAGAAAAAATCCGTTATCACACACATTTTATTAGAACAAATGCCAATTCCATTAACCTATTTAGAAAAAGAAACATCTGTGATACAGAACATGGCAGAGCAGATACAAGAATATATAGCAGGTCTTAGATACACATTTGACATTCCTTATGAATTACAAGGTACACCATTTCAGCAAAAGGTATGGAATGCCCTAACGAAGATTCCTTACGGGGAGACGCGAAGTTATAAAGAAATAGCGATTCAGACAGGTAATGAACATGCAAGCCGTGCTATTGGTATGGCGAATCATAAAAATCCATTGCCTATTCTAATACCATGTCATCGGGTTATCGGAGCCAATGGCGCACTTGTAGGGTATGGGGGTGGATTGCAGATGAAGAAGATACTGCTAGATATAGAAGCAACACATATACGAAATCAAATTAAGGAGGAAAATGACAATGATAGAAATCAGGGATTTAACAAAGATATATAAGCTAAACAAAAAACAGATGAAAGAATCTAAAACAACAAATTCAAAGAAAGTAGCAGTAGATCATCTAAACCTTACAGCAAAAAAAGGTGAGATATACGGATTGCTAGGACCAAATGGAGCCGGTAAAACAACAACCCTTCGTTGCATTGCAACTATCATCAAACCAACCAGCGGAGAAATCTATGTAGAGGGTCACGAAGTACAAAAAGAACCTGATGCAATCAGAAATACAATTGGGTTTTTGACCAGTGATATCAAACTGGATCCACAGTTTTCAGTGGATTATATGTTTGATTTTTTTGGACGCATTCATAACATCCCAATGGATATATTAAAAAAAAGAAAAGAAGAATTATTCACCTACTTTGAGATTACAGAATTTGCACATAAAAAAATCAAAGAATTGTCTACCGGTATGAAGCAAAAAGCAGCGATTGCGGTAAGTTTGGTTCATAATCCGGAAGTTGTAATCTTTGATGAACCAACCAATGGACTAGATATTATTACAGCCAGAAGTGTGACTGATTACCTTAAAAAATTAAGGGACGAAGGAAAATTAGTCATCATCTCTACCCATATTATGTCAGAGGCAGAAAAATTGTGTGATAGAGTTGGCATTATCATAGATGGGGCAAAAGAAGCAGAAGGAACCGTAGATGAATTATTGGAGCTGACACATACAAAGGATCTGGAAGATGCCTTTTTTGAATTGTACAAATGGAAAAAGGAGGATGCATAACATGAATGGAATCAAACAAATATTTATAAAAGAAATGGACCGTGTTTTTAAAGATAAGAAGATGGTATTCTCTGTATTTATACTTCCGGTTGTGGTTATGATTGGAATCTTGGTTATTATGAACAGTTTGATGGGAAGTATGGAAAAAGATATTGAGCAGCACAAACCAATTGTATATGTACAGAATCAAACCGAAAGTTTTCGTTCGTTTTTGACGGAGAACAATCATACTTATCAATTAAAAAGCATAAAGACAAAACAAGAACGAACAGATGCAGAATCTCAGATTATAAAAGGAAATGCAGATTTATTGAT
Organism: Lachnospiraceae bacterium; assembly: GCA_036656795.1. Taxonomy (GTDB): domain Bacteria; phylum Bacillota; class Clostridia; order Lachnospirales; family Lachnospiraceae; genus CAUPWF01. Next base: position 41,235 of record JAVXHR010000006.1, read on the forward strand.
TGAATTTCCTGTAGACATGGAAGAACAAATAGCTCAATACAAGGAGGGAGATGCAATTCCACAAGTAAAGACATATTACAATCCATCGGAAGATTATTCGAGACAAGCATTTACAGAGATTAGTCAAAATGCGCTGGAGGCTTATCGACAAAGTTTGCTGTCTAAGCGGGTGGGAAATTTAGAACAGATTTCTATCTTCACGGTAAATACAGATAATAAAGAGATGATAATGCAAGATGAAAGCAAAGCTGGTGGAAAGGCATTGGGTATGATGCTTCCTTATTTTATTACAATACTTTTATTTGCAGGAGCTATGGGAATTGGTACTGATATGATAGCCGGAGAAAAAGAGCGTGGAACCATGGCGAGTTTGTTGGTCTCACCAATCAAGAGAAGTGCAATTGTACTTGGAAAAGTGTGTTCGCTTATGTGCATTTCCGGAATATCTTCGGTCATATATGTAGTTGCTATGGTTGCATTCATACCGGTCATGATGAAATCCATGACGGGTCAAAGAGATAATTTCAATCTGAATTTCAGTGTAGCACAGATTATAATGCTAGGGGTGCTACTTGTTGCAGTGGCGTTCTTATATTCTAGTATTATTGCGTTGATGTCCGTATTTGCAAAGACAACAAAAGAAGCAGGAACCTATGTGATGCCAGCTTATATGCTGATATTAATTATTGGCATGACAACCATATTCACAACAGGAGAGACGACAACGGCATCTTATTGTATCCCGATTTATAATAGTTCCGTTGCATTAAAGGGGATTCTCACTCAAGAAATCACTATGATGCAATATGGACTCACGGTGGGGATTACATTACTTGTAGGGGCAATATTGACAGGAATTATGGTGAAGGCTTTTGAAAGTGAAAAGGTCATGTCAATATAGAAGTGTTGATAACCGTATATTAAGTGTTGGCATATACTAGTTTAAGAGGTAGTATATGCTGACACTTTTTAGGTGGTGATAATATGCGGCTGTGTGAGCTTAGATGTAAGGAAGTATTGAATTTGTGTGATTGCAAAAGATTGGGATATGTAGTAGATGTTATGTTAGACATGTGTAGGGGAACAGTTATCGCTATTATTGTTCCGGCAGAAAGTCATATCTGTGGATTCTTAGGGAATACATCTGAGTATGTGATTCCATTTGAGTGTATTAAGAAAGTGGGTCCCGATATAATATTGGTAGAAATATGTGCAGAAAAATTTTTGAAAAAATGTTAAAAATTTGGTACACTGTAACAAAGAACATGAGAAAAGTGAGGATAAAATACCAATGAAAAAATGGATTCGGGAACTGCCAATTCCAATCTCAGGAGTAATGCTTAGCATAGCGGCACTTGGCAATCTCTATCAACAGAATTCACAAGAAATACATCTACTATGTGGCATCTTGACCGGAATATTATTTATAGTATTAACAATGAAATTCATCTGTTATCCCAAACAATTGAAAGAAGCATTACAACAACCGGAACCTGCCAGTGTGTTGGTTACTTATACGATGACTTGGATGCTGTTAAGTGTCTATTTGAAACCGGTATTGCATAACGTATCTTTCTATATATGGATATTGGGCGGGGTTGCACATCTGTTCCTTGTAGTTCGATTTACAATTCATTATGTATTCAAAGTACATTGGAGAACGGTATTTGCCACTTATTACATTGGATATGCGGGAATTGCTACTATTGGCATTACAGCACCGGCCTATCAGATGGAAAAAGTAGGTGCTGCTTCGGTGTGGGTGGCATTGGTGTGTGTTGGGTTTATGCTGTTCTTTGTAACTTATCGTTATCTAAGGTATCCAGATATGAAAGAAAGTGACAAGCTTTTATTCTGTGTATATGCATCGCCAATAAGTGTTTGCCTGACCGGGTATCTAAATTCCGTGCGTCCCATTGAGTATCCGCTATTACTGTTTTTATTCTTGGCGGCACAGTTCTTGTGTGGGATGTCATTTCTTCAAGCATTTTCGCATTTACGAGGGACTTTTTATGTCAGTTTTTCAGCATTTACATTTCCATTTGTAATTAGTGCAATGGGGGCACAGAAGATGATGCAGTATCTGGACAGCCTTGGGCAGCATTCATTACTGTTGAAAATGCTGGTGGATACAGAAAAAGTAGTAGCATTGTTTTTGGTTGTATATACATTGATTCGATTTATAAACTATATGCGAACAGAGACAAGATATTAAAAAAGATAAAATGATGTTTGACAAGTATTTCAGTACCTTATATACTATATATAGAAACATTGAAAGGATGGAATACATATGAAGTGTCCATACTGTAACAATCTAGATACGAGGGTTATTGATTCACGTCCCGCAGAAGATGGCAATTCTATTCGTAGAAGACGTTCTTGCGATGTATGTGGCAAACGTTTTACAACCTATGAGAAAGTAGAAACCATTCCACTTATTATTATTAAAAAGGACAACAATCGCGAGCAGTATGAGCGATCCAAGATAGAAGCAGGCGTGTTGCGTGCATGCTATAAAAGACCGGTTTCAGCAGCAGATATACAACGCACCATAGAATCCATAGAAACAGATATCTTTAACCGAGAGGAAAAAGAAATTCCAAGCAGTATCATTGGCGAGATTGTGATGGATAAATTAAGTGGATTAGATGCAGTGGCTTATGTTAGATTTGCATCAGTATATCGTGAATTTAAAGATGTGAATACATTTATGTCAGAATTAAAGAAGATATTAGATAAATAAGTGATAGATTTTATTGAAAAGAGGTAACAATGTAAACCGTATTGTATCCCGTTAAGGGAACGATAACAAGGAGGACAATTAAATATGAAAGCAAACAAAAAAGGGATTGCACAGATGACCCAGCTAGCGATGCTAGTGGCAATTTTGGTGATACTCACAGTCACAAATCTAGGATTGATTACCACAGGTGTGGTGTCGATTACATTCCTACACATTCCGGTTATTATAGGCTCATTAATAATGGGGCCATATTATGGTGGGATTTTAGGATTCTGTTTTGGCATTATCGCGATGTTAAACGCCACGTTTCGTGGAGCAACACCGGTAGATATGATGTTTACACCGTTTGGGGGACATAATATGCCAATTCAAGCAATTATCATGTGCATTGCACCGAGAATTGTATTAGGTGTTGTACCGGCGTTATTTCAAAAGCTATTAAGTAAACGAATAAAAAAGGAGCACATTAGTACAGCAATTAGTGCTGCATTGTCAACAATAATTCATACCGTATTAGTATTAGGGTGTCTTTATTTCTTCTTTTTTACGGACATGAATTTTTCAACAGTGATTAAGACGGTGTTTTTAGCAGTGGTTGGATTAAATGGTTCCTTAGAAGTATTAGCAGCAACTATTATCTGCAGTGCCATCAGTGTCCCGCTTCGGAAGTATCTGCGTGGACGACAGATATAAATACATGAATGATGGGGAGGAGTGGAACAAGAAAAACCACTGTTCCTCATTTTCTTTCAGAAGAAAAGAGACAGAGATAAAATGCGTACTTATAAAATGACAATTATTTATGATGGTTCTCAATATCAAGGTTGGCAAAGACAAGTGAATACAAATGCAACCATTCAATGGGTATTAGAATGGACCATTGGTAAATTAATGGGATATTGTGTTAAAGTAGATGCTTCCGGACGAACGGATAGTGGTGTTCATGCAAAAGGACAGGTTGCAACCGTTGAATTATCAGGAGCAGTAGATGAAATTGAGTTTCGACATTCTTTGAATCTGCATTTGCCGGAAGACATTAAAGTAACAAAAGTAGAATTAGTAAAAGGTGGATTTCATGCTCGTAGAAATGCTACAGGGAAGTGTTATGAATATCTTTTGGATCAACGAGAAAAACCAGATGTCTTTATGCGAAGATATTGTTACCATTATCCAAAAGAATTAGATTTAGAAGCTATGCGAGAAGCGTGCAAGTATTTAATAGGCAGGCATGATTTTAAAAGTTTTACGGATAAAAAAAATCACAAGTCCACAGTACGTAGTATTACCAATATTACCATCGAGCAACTGGAACAACAAAAAGTGAAAATTTGCTATCAAGGCACGGGCTTTTTGTACCATATGGTTCGCATCTTGATGGGAACATTGTTAGAAGTTGGAAGTGGTCAGCGTAATCCCAGAGACATGCAGACGATATTAGAGGGACAAGAACGGGCATTGGCGGGATATCTGGCTCCTGCTAGAGGGCTGACACTGAAAGAAGTATATTATCAATAGAATACCATTATCGCATGCAAAGTTTTATAAGTTGTTCTTTAAAGTAGGTGTCATCTTTATCTGTCCGTTTGGGAATTGGCTTTAGATGTTTTTTCCCACCACTGGTTCGTTGCTTTTTTGAGAGGTGGCGTTCAAACAATAATAAATCAATATTTTCAAGGGTGTATTCTTTTCCACTTTGGTGTAATGCATAAGCACCCTTTGCAAGGGCGAGAGATGCAACACCATAATCTTGCGTAATTACAATGTCTTGTGGTAATACACGACCAATCAGCTCAAAATCCGCAGAGTCATTGCCTTGTTCTACGGTAATTACTTCACTATAATCAGAATGAATCCTGTGGTTATAGTCCACAATAATTGTAACAGGAATATGTTGAGATTTTGCCACTTGTTCGGTTATGCCAATGACAGGACATGCATCACCATCAATTAGAATATTCATAGATTTCCCTCACTTTCGCCAATAGAATGGTACATCTATGATAGCATAAACAATAACAAATTGCGAATAAAAAGGAGCTAGACTATGAGAATTGAATTAGAACAGACCACAGCAATAGCAATAGACTATCAGGAGCGATTAATGCCTGTGATGCATGAAAGACAAAGACTGATGGAAAATTCTTGTATACTGTTGGCAGGATTAAAGGAATTGGGGGTACCAATCTGTCTAACTCAGCAGTATACAAGGGGTTTGGGTATGACAATTGAGGAGATTACCAATGTGGCAGGAACTACAGATTATATAGAAAAAATCAGTTATAGCGCTTATGAAGAACTACACGAGGCGCTTCAAGGGAAAAAATATGTAATTGTCTGTGGAATTGAATCTCATATCTGCGTTCTTCAGACAGTCATTGATTTAATAGAGCATCATTATATACCGGTTTTGGTAACTGATTGTATTACCAGTCGCAAGCCAGAAGATAAAGAGATGGCAATACAAAGAGCAAGTAATGAAGGTGCAATCATTACCACATATGAGGCGATTTTATTTGAACTTCTAAAAAAGGCGGGAAGTGCAGAGGCAAAACGTATTCAAAGAATTATTAAATAGAATAACAGATAAGTAGAGAACACCTATTAGTGTTCTTTTTCTGAATCGGGATTCACATGAACCATACAATGTTTAACTGTTGGAAATTGTGTTTCAATCGAGGTGTGTACTTGTTCTGCAATCTTGTGTGCATCGATAAGTGTTAAGTGTCCATCAGCAGTAATCTCAATATCCACATATATCTTGGAGCCAAACAATCTGGTTTGTAACAAATCAATGTGTAGAACCCCTGTCTGGGAACAAATCAGTTCCCTCATGGAAGAAAGTGTTTTATCATCACAGGATTTATCTATCATCTTATCAATTCCATCTTTGAAAACACCAAATGAAGCTTTCCCAATAAAAAGACAGATAATAATACTGGTCAGTGGGTCAAGAATTGGGAACCCCAATCGTGCGCCTAAGATGCCTGCAAATGTTCCAAGAGATGCCAATGCATCAGAGTGATGGTGCCAGGCGTCGGTCATAAGTGCTCCTGAATCAATTGATTTGGCAACGGAACGGGTAAATAAGTACATGCATTCTTTGAGTAGTATAGAGACGATGGCTACAATAAGTGCAAAAGCTCCGGGAATAGTTAATGCAGAGGAATGCTTTCCAATAATTTTCTCTAATCCACTAATCCCAATCCCAAGGCCAGTAGTAAATAGAATTATAGATAATATAATAGAGGTAACGCATTCAAAACGTTCATGTCCGTAGGGGTGAAGTCTATCTGGTTTTCTGGCAGATAGATTCACTCCTAAAATTACTATAAATGTATCAAATACATCAAACACAGAATGAACTGCATCGGATATCATGGCTGCTGAGTGGGCAAAAATCCCCACAAATAGCTTCATACAAGAAAGTACAACATTGAGAATAATGCTAATAATAGAAACGCGTGTGGCGATTTGTGAATCTGTATATTCTTTCATAATAACTCCTTTATTGATCTAAATCATTCCACCATCAAATCCGATAATCTGTCCAGTCATGTATGCATGATCGGAAGCAAGACTGAAGGTAAGTGCTGCGACTTCTTCCGGTGTGGCAAATCTTCCTGCCGGAATCTCGTCTTTTAGTATTTGACGTTCTTCTTCTGTTAGTTGTTGATTCATTATGGTATCGACTACTCCACATGCAATTGCATTCACTTGGATATTACTTGGCGCCAATTCCTTGGCTAAGGCTTTTGTAAACCCATGAAGACCTGCTTTTGTTGCTGAGTACGCTACTTCACAAGATGCACCTGCAGTGCCCCACATAGAAGAGATATTAATAATCTTTCCTTGCTTTTTTGTTACCATTTGTGGAATTGCTAAACGGGAACAATAAAAGGCAGAGGATAAATTTGTCTGCAAGATACGATGCCATTCCTCATCTGTCATGTCGGATAAAAGGCCAATATGGGCAATACCTGCATTATTAATAAGGACATCTAATCCTCCTTCGGGAATTATGACGTCAAACATCTTTTGTACTTCAAAACTATTCCCGACATCTCCAGAGACAATTTGACAAAAACCACCATTGGATTCAATGGTTTGTTTTACATGTGCTAAGTCAGAAACTGATTGATGTGCATTAATATATACATAATACCCATGGGACGCAAAAGTAAGGGCAATGGCACGTCCAATGCCTCTTGATGCTCCGGTTACTAACACTGTTTTATAATTCATAAAATCCCTCCGTTGTAACGAAATTCTAAAAATATTCTAAGAACTTTCTAAGAACTTTCTAAGAACTACTACATTATACTATGTGAATGTTGTTTTTTAAAGCGTCAAGTGGTATTATTTAAATATTATTGTTATTATTCGGTCATATCATTAGCTATGTGTCTGAATCTATGATTTTGTCAGATCCAATTAAGAAAAGAGGAGATACATGTTATCGAAATATAGTGTTAAAAAGCCATATACGGTAGTTGTAGCAGTTGTATTGGTCATTATACTGGGTGTGGTTTCATTCTCAAGTATGACGGTTGACTTATTACCTAATATGAATTTGCCTTATGCAATGATTATGACCAATTATCAGGGGGCAAGTCCTGAAGAAGTAGAGACTACAGTAACAAAGGTTATTGAGCAAAGAATGGCAACGGTCAGTAATATCAAAAATATAAATTCGACTTCCCAAGAAAATGCTTCTACCGTGATGTTAGAGTTTGAGCAAACGGCAAATATGGATTCTGTTACGCTGGAGATACGAGAAAGTTTAGACCAGATCAAAGGGTTTTGGCCAGAAACTGTGGCGAATCCAATTATCATGAAATTAAATCCAACAATGATGCCGGTGATGGTATCTGCGGTGAGTCTACAGGGGAAGAATGCAGCGGATACAAGCAAGATAGTTGAGCAGGAAATTCTACCGGAACTAGAAAGTCTAGAAGGGGTTGCATCAGTTTCAAGTAGTGGTATTGTGGATGAGAATATAGAAGTTACGGTTAATGCAAGTAAGATTCAAGGACTCAATAATGAAGTGAAAGCAGAACTTGATCAGAAGTTTTTGGAAGCCGGTCAGGCATTGGCTGATGCAAAAGCAAAGGTGGAACGTGGGAAAGCGCAATTAAAAACAGGAGAGAAACAGGCAGCCGGTCAGATGGGAGAAGCAGAAGCCCAACTTTCACAGGGAAGTGCCGAAATCACTCAAGGGCAGTTAGAATTAAGTGAAAAAATAAGTGAGCTTAATCTGTCGAAAGCACAATTAACCCAAGGAGTGGCATCCTTATCTGCCAAAAAGGCAGAATTAGAAGCGTTAAAGGCCAACGAAGCAAAGATACAGGCACAATATGATGCATTAATTGTAGGACTTGACAGTGGCGCAATAAAAGAGACACCAGAGATTCTTACGGCCAAAAATCTATATGCAGAGCAGTTAGCAACACTTGCCAATTATGATGCTACTATGGGACAGATACAGGCAGAGGAAACACAGCTTCATGTCCAACAGGAGCAATTGGATACGGGAAAAGCAGAAATTCAAAAGATTCAAGAGCAACTCAATCAAGGAGCCATTTCTCTTGCCCAAGCGAGGGGGCAGATGAATTCAGCACAAGTGGAGGCTACGGTAGGATTAAGTAGTGGAGGAGCACAATTAGCAGTAGGAGAGGCGGCTATACAATCTCAAGAGGCGGAATTAGAAAAAGGGAAAGATACAGCATATGCAAATGCTGACATGGATGGTGTGTTAAATGCAGAGATGGTAAAAACACTGCTATCTGCTCAAAACTTTAATATGCCCGCCGGATATGTCAATGAAGATGGAATGGATTATCTTGTTCGCATTGGGGATCGTTTTCAAAGTATAGAGGACATTTCAAATCTAGTGTTGATAGAGATGGAAGGAATTGATCCCATTAAATTATCAGATGTTGCAGATGTGTCTATGGTTAATAATTCATCAGAGATGTATGCAAAGATTAATGGTACTCCGGGTATTATTCTGAGTATTCAAAAGCAAACCGGATATTCTACTGGAGATGTTAGCAAACGTATTTTGGATAAGTTTGAACAGTTGGAAAATAACTATAAAGGGTTGAAAACGGTTGCATTAATGGACCAAGGTGTGTATATTGATTTGGTAGTGAATTCCGTCTTACAGAATCTGGCATACGGAGCAGTACTGGCAATTTTAATTTTATTATTATTTTTACGAAGTTTTCGACCAACACTTGTGATTGCATGCTCGATTCCAATCAGTATCTTGGCGGCAATTGTATTGATGTACTTTAGCGGGGTTACGCTAAATGTCATCTCGCTGTCAGGATTAGCGTTGGGAGTTGGCATGTTGGTGGATAATTCCATTGTAGTTATTGAGAATATCTACCGCATGCGTAATGAAGAAGGAGCATCTGCTAAGGTTGCTGCAATTGAAGGTGCAAGACAGGTAGCCAGTGCAATTGCGGCATCTACACTTACAACTATCTGTGTATTTGCTCCGATTGTGTTCGCCAAAGGAATTACTCGTCAATTATTTGTAGATATGGGTCTTACTATTGCATATTCATTATTAGCAAGCTTAGTGGTTGCTTTAACACTTGTGCCAATGATGTCTGCTGGGTTATTAGAACGAACAGAAGAAAAAGAAAGCAAGTTTTTTTATAAGATACAACAAGGATATGCAAAATTATTACGTGTTGCGTTAAAGTTTAAACCGGTGGTATTAATTATGGCACTTGTCTTGTTAATAGGAAGCTTTGCATTAGCTCTTTCTAATGGAACGGCATTTATGCCGGAGATGGAAAGTACGGAACTCAATATGATGTTAAAGACACCGGAGGGGACGTCGTTAGAAGATACTGGAAAGATGGCAGATCAGATAACGGATCGATTGATGTCCATTGCTGATATCAAAGACGTGGGAGCCATGGCTTCTTCAGAGAATATGATGTCTCAGACAGCTGCTACAAACCAGATACAATTGTATGCTATTTTAAAAGAAGATAAAAAATTGTCTAATGAACAATTGAAAACCCTTATTGAAAAAGAAACCAAAGGACTGAATTGTGAATTGACAATTAATACGTCCAGTATGGATATGAGTGCGTTGGGTGGTTCCGGAATTGTAGTTGAAGTAAAGGGAAAAGAAGTAGAGAAGTTACAGCAGATGGCAGATGAGGTTGCAAAGATTGTAAAAGGAGTCGATGGGACAACGAATGTGTCAAATGGTATGGAAAAATCCACCGGAGAACTGCGTGTGATGGTAGACAAAGCAAAAGCGACTGCTCATAACCTAACTGTAGCACAGGTGTATCAACAATTATCGGTAAAACTTGCAAAACCAATTACCACGACAAAGCTTAATACAGAGGTGATGGATTATGATATTTTAGTCCTAGATGAAAAGAATGAATCCTTGACCAGAGATGATATTAAAGAGTTGCATCTTACAGCAGAAAAAAAAGATGGAACGACAGAAGAGGTAGCATTGAAAGAGGTAGCAACTTTTGAAGAGGGAAAGAGTCTTCAATCCATTAATCGCTCGGAACAAAGTCGTTATATTAATGTTACTTCTGATATTGAGGATGGGGACAATATTGGAAAGGTTAGTCAAAAAGTCAAAACGGCTTTAAAAGGATACAAGACACCAGAGGGATATAATGTTATTATGAAAGGAGAAGACAAGACCATTCAAGATTCTATGGTGGAAGTCTTTAAGATGCTTGCACTTGCAATTGTCTTTATGTATCTGATTATGGTTGCGCAATTTCAATCTTTACGTTCGCCATTTATTATTATGTTTACTATACCACTGGCATTTACGGGAGGATTGTTGGGACTATTTTTAAGTGGTTCACCAATCAGTGTTATTGCAATGATAGGATTTGTTATGTTATCCGGCATTATTGTCAATAATGGGATTGTCTTTATAGATTATACCAATCAATTAATAGAACAAGGAATGGAGAACAAAGATGCATTGGTTGAAGCGGGAAAAACGCGTCTTCGTCCGATTATAATGACTGCATTGACCACCATATTAGGACTTGCTACAATGGCAATGGGCGTTGGGATGGGGTCTGATATGGTACAACCAATGGCAATCGTAACTATAGGAGGATTGTTATATGGAACAGTTCTTACACTTTTTGTAGTACCATGTATCTTTATATTATTTCACAAAAAAGAGAGGAAACTGAATCATGATTGATCAGGCAATTGAATTTGCAACGAAAGCACATGATGGACAATTCAGAAAAGGGACAAAGAGACCGTATATTGTTCACCCGGTGGAAGTTGGAGATATTGTGTCATCTATGACCAAAGATGAAGAAGTCATAAGTGCGGCAATTTTGCATGATACCATTGAAGATTGCCCAGGGATAACGGAGAAGATACTTTGTGAACGATTCACACCAAGAGTTGCACAGATGGTTGCGCAGGAAAGCGAAGATAAGTCTAGATCATGGATGGAACGAAAACAGCACACAGTAGAACGGATTCGATATGCAACCCATAATGTACAGATGATAGGCTTGGCAGATAAATTATCAAATATGCGTGATATTGACCGAGATTATCCTGTAATGGGAGAAGAACTTTGGAATCGATTTCGGATGAAAGACAAAGATATTATTGGGTGGTATTATAAAGGGATTCGAGATTCTCTTAAGGAAAGCTTTCAAGGGAATCCGATCTATGAAGAATATTGTGAATTAGTAAATAAACATTTTGAATAGAGTGAAAGGATATGACCAATGAAAAAAAAGATACTAATGCTTGGAACAGGTGGAACTATTGCCTCCAAACAGACTGCAGATGGATTAACTCCGGGACTTTCCTCCCAAGAGGTATTGTCCTATATTCCACAGATTGCCACAATCTGTGAGGTGGACACATTACAAGTGTGTAATATAGATAGCACCAATGTTACACCACAGCACTGGACTCTGTTATCAAAGACAATTGAAGAACATTATAATGGATATGATGGATTTGTCGTCTGTCATGGGACAGATACGTTGGCGTATACAGCATCGGCACTTTCTTATATGATACAGTTTTCCGCAAAACCAATTATAATTACAGGGGCACAAAAACCAATTAACATGGACGTAACAGATGCTAAGACAAATCTAACGGATAGTTTTATCTATGCATCTGATGAGGAATCTCAGGGAGTCAGCATTGTGTTTGATGGAAAGGTGATTGTGGGAACCCGTGCGAAAAAAGAACGTGCCAAAAGTTATAATGCATTTTCCAGCATTAATTTTCCATATCCGGCAGTGATTCAAGATGGAAAAGTCATTCGTTATATTCCTTATGTCCCATATAAGAGTAGGGTAAGATTCTATCACAAGATGTGTGATAGCGTCTACGTCTTGAAATTAATTCCGGGAATGAAACCGGATATCTTAACGTATATCTTTGAACACTATGATTGCGTAGTTATTGAAAGTTTTGGAGTGGGTGGGATTCCGGAACGCATTGTGGAAACATTCTATCATGCCATGACCGAATGGGAAGAAAAGGGGAAGCTGGTTGTAATGACAACACAAGTTGCCAATGAAGGCAGCAATATGACCATATATGAAGTTGGAAAAAAAGTAAAAAAAGATTTTCATCTAATAGAAGCTTATGATATGACATTGGAATCTACAATTACAAAGCTTATGTGGCTTATGGCTATGCCTAAGATGAGTCATGAAGAGATGACAAAAGAATTCTATACAATGATTAATCATGATATTTTATTTACGAAACAATAGAGGAGGAAGTTATGAGCAAAAATTTAGAAACAACATATAATCCAAAGGAAATTGAAGAAAAACTTTATGAAAAATGGTGTGAAAAACAATATTTCCATGCGGAAGTAGATCGCAGCAAAAAACCATTTACCATTGTAATGCCACCACCAAATATTACGGGGAAATTACACATGGGACATGCACTTGATAATACATTGCAGGATATCTTGATTCGCTATAGAAGAATGCAGGGATATAATGCCCTTTGGATTCCGGGTACCGATCATGCAGCCATCTCTACTGAGGTAAAGGTAACGAATCAGTTGAAAGAAGATGGAATCGACAAAAAAGAATTGGGACGTGAGGGATTTTTAAAGAGAACATGGGAGTGGAAAGATGAGTATGGTGGTGCAATTACCGATCAATTAAAGAAACTCGGAACGTCCTGTGATTGGGAGCGCGAACGTTTTACAATGGACGAGGGATGTTCAAAGGCAGTAGAAGAAGTATTTATTAAATTATATGAAGATGGATATATCTATAAAGGGTCCCGAATTATTAATTGGTGTCCGGTGTGTAAGACATCTCTTTCAGATGCAGAAGTAGAACATGAAGAACAGGCAGGACATTTCTGGCATATTAAATATCCAATTGTAGGAACTGACCGTTATCTTGAGATTGCAACTACACGTCCAGAGACAATGCTTGGAGATACTGCAATTGCAGTGCATCCAGATGATGAACGATACACAGATATTGTAGGGAAAAAAGCATTACTTCCGTTAGTGAATAAAGAGATTCCCATTGTTGCTGATTATTATGTAGATAAAGAATTTGGAACAGGGGCAGTAAAGATTACACCGGCCCATGACCCTAATGATTTTGAGGTTGGAAAACGTCATAATTTGGAAGAAATTAATATTCTAAATGATGATGCAACTATTAATGAATGTGGTGGGAAATACGCGGGAATGGATCGGTATGAAGCGAGAACGGCCATGGTACATGACTTAGATGAACAAGGGTATCTTGTGAAAGTGGTGGATCATAATCATAATGTGGGAACGCATGATCGCTGTCATACAACTGTTGAGCCGTTGATAAAACAACAGTGGTTTGTAAAGATGGAAGAACTTGCAAAACCTGCAATTGAAGCATTAAAAAAAGGAGATTTGAAGTTTGTTCCGGAACGATTTGATAAGATATATCTTCACTGGCTGGAGAATATCCGTGATTGGTGCATCTCCAGACAAATCTGGTGGGGACATCGCATTCCGGCATATTATTGTGATCAGTGTGGAGAGGTTGTAGTAGCTCATAAGGCACCAGAGACATGCCCACATTGTGGTGGAACACATTTAACTCAAGACGAAGATACATTAGACACTTGGTTTAGCTCAGCATTATGGCCATTTTCTACGCTTGGCTGGCCGGAGAATACGGAAGAATTGGATTATTTTTATCCAACAGATGTTTTAGTAACCGGATATGACATTATCTTTTTCTGGGTTATCCGTATGGTATTCTCAGGATATGTTCATACAGACACCTCTCCATTTCATACGGTGTTTATCCATGGATTGATTCGTGATTCCCAGGGACGTAAGATGAGTAAATCATTGGGAAATGGAATTGACCCACTGGAAATTATAGACGAATATGGGGCAGATGCATTACGACTTACGTTGGTAACTGGTAATGCACCCGGCAATGATATGCGTTTCTATAAAGAACGTGTAGAGGCAAGCCGTAACTTTGCAAATAAAGTGTGGAATGCATCAAGATTTATTATGATGCATATGGAAGGAAAGACGATAGAAGAACCGGAAGACTTCCATTTAAAACCAGAAGACCGTTATATCTTATCAAAAGTGAATCGTCTTGCAAAAGATGTCACTGAGAATATGGATAAATTTGAACTTGGAATAGCAGTACAAAAAGTATATGATTTTGTGTGGGAAGAATTCTGCGATTGGTATATTGAAATTGCAAAGAACCGTATCTATCATGCTGAATATGATTCGGATTCTGCGGAATATGCACTCTGGACATTGAAGACAGTTCTGGGTCAGGCACTTAAATTATTACACCCATTTATGCCATTTATTACAGAAGAGATCTATGGCGCTTTAGTACCGGAAGAAGAGTCACTTATGATATCAGAATGGCCGATATACAAGGAAGAATGGGAATTTCTTGCAATGGAAGAGATGATGGAACGACTCAAAGAAGTAGTGCGTGGTGTTCGTAACATTCGTGCAGAAATGAATGTACCACACAATAAAAAGATTACAATCTACATTGTTTCGGAAAAACGCATGGTGTGTGAGGGGTTTGAGCATATCAAGAATTCATCTCAGATGTTAATGGGTGCGGGGAAAATCAGAGTTCAATATACAAAAAAAGGGATTCCGGAAGATGCAGTGTCCGTTGTGACATCAGAGGCGGTGGCATATCTGCCGTTAGAAGACTTGGTAGACAAAGAACAGGAGATCCTGCGTTTGACAAAAGAAGAAACGCGTTTGGAAGGAGAACTGACACGTGTCCATGGTATGTTGAATAACGAACGATTTATTAGTAAGGCACCAGAGACAAAGATAGCTGAAGAAAAAGAAAAGCTAGAAACTTATACACAGATGATGACAAAAGTAAGAGAAAGACTTATTAGTCTCAGACAATCATAATTGCAATAAAAGAGGGAATATATGAAACGAATCCATATAAAAAAGATAGATTTTAAAGGGCTCATTTATAAAATAAAGAATCTGAAAAAAGAGGATATAAAGGAACATTGGAAACAAAAGAAAGAACGTCGAGATGCAATTCTTGAAAAACATCGAAACAGTGAATTTGCAAAAAAACTGCAACCAATTTATCGAATGACCAATCGGTTTTCTTTGGTGTTTCACCTATTAGTGGCATGCATTTTGAACTTTTTTATTGAGGCAATTTCAAGACTTTCTTTTGTAAGGGCATGGAGTTACATGACAGAGACACCTGTGGTATTCCTTTACAATGCATTCTTGATATTTATAACATTTTCCTTAGTTTATCTGGTGCGGCGCCGTACCTTTGTCCGGATTCTAATTAGTGTGTTTTGGCTGGTCCTTGGAGTCTGCAATGGGTATATGCTGACGAAAAGAGTTACCCCATTTAATGCACAAGATCTAAAGGTAGCAGGAGATGCAGTTTCTCTTATTAATTCGTATTTTAATGCATTTGAGTTAATTCTATTAGTGATAGGAATTGTGGCAGTTGTTATTTGGGTGGTATCTATTTGGCGACGTGGTGGTCAATATGCAGGAAAGATGCATCGTATCATTGCTTTAGGTGGTGTGGTATTCTGGTTTGGAGCATTCTCGGTTGTAACAAATCTGGCAGTAGATAAACGAGTGGTATCTACGTATTTTGGAAACATTGCCTTTGCGTATGAAGATTATGGATTCCCATATTGTTTTTCTGCCAGTATCTTTAATACCGGAATCTCTGAGCCACATGGGTATAGTAAAGAAACAATTGATAAAATTGGACATGACGGGGCAATTACAGAAACAGTTTCGGACATTGAACAATTGCCTAATATTATGTTTGTACAATTGGAATCATTTTTTGATCCTACGGAGGTAGAATATCTTCAGATGTCATCAGATCCGATTCCTAATTTCCGAAGATTATCCAAAGAGTTTTCGTCCGGATATTTTAAAGTGCCATCTGTTGGGGCTGGTACGGCTAATACAGAGATGGAAGTGTTAACAGGCATGAATCTTCGATATTTTGGACCGGGAGAGTACCCATATAAAACGGTATTAAAAGAAAATACAGCAGAAAGTGCAGCCACAGCTTTGGGGAAATTAGGATATGGGACACATGCGCTTCATAACAATGGTGGTAATTTTTATAGCCGTTCCACTGTATTTGATAATATGGGATTTGATAGTTTTACAAGTAAAGAATTCATGAATGTATTGCAATTAACAGAGAACGGTTGGGCAAAAGATGATATTTTAATTCAACACATGATGGAAGCAATGGATACTACAACACAACAAGACTTTGTGTTTGGAGTCAGCGTTCAAGGACATGGGAATTATCCTGAAGAAAAAGTTATTGTAAACCCTGAAATTACAGTAGCCGGCGTGGAAGATGAGGGACGACGTAATGCATGGGAATATTATGTGAACCAAGTGTATGAGATGGACCAATTTGTTCAAAATCTTATTACTGCGGTGCAGAATAGAAAAGAACCGGCTGTAATTGTCTTCTATGGAGATCACCTTCCAACCATGGGATTAGAGGCAAAAGATCTTACGAATCGATACCTTTATAATACAAATTATGTAATATGGGATAATATTGATTTGGAAAAACAAGACAGAAATATTCCATCTTATCAGATTATGGCAGATGTATTAGACAAAGTGGGGATTCATTCCGGAACGATATTTAATTATCATCAGCAAAGAAGAAAAACAAAAAACTATCTGCAGGATTTAGAATTATTACAATATGATATCTTATATGGTAAACAGTACATCTATGAGAAGAATGGAAAACCAATTACCAAAGGTCATATGCAGATGGGAATCAAAGATGTAACCTTAACGGGAATCGCGCAACATCTTGATGATACGTATAGTCTGTATGGAACTAATTTCACCAAAGCAAGTAAGGCTTATATTAATGGAGAAAAGCAAAAAGTTACCTTTTTAAATAATACAAGGATTGATCTTCCGGAGAGTAAGCTGCACGAAAATGATATTGTTACAGTGAGTCAGGTTGGGTCAAGTAATACAATTTTTAGAACCTCAAAAGAATATCGTTATCAAGGCAGCCAACTTGTAGATGCAAGTATTGTGCCGGAACCAACGGAAGAAGTAAGCGTAGGACCACTGGAATTACCACAATAATTCCCATGGATTCTGCAATGAAAGAGAACGGCGGTGTAGTAGTGACGTATCAAGAATCTATAGAGTATATTTTGGATATTCCCAAGTTTACAACGAAGAATTCCTTAGAGCAAACAAGGGCGTTTTTAAAATATCTGGGAGAACCAGCAAAGGGAAAAAAGGTGCTGCATGTAGCAGGAACTAATGGCAAAGGTTCTGTATGTGCTTATATGCAGGCTATTCTTTTGGTAGAAAAAAAAACAGTGGGTCTTTTTACTTCACCCCATCTGGTATCGATGAATGAACGTATCCGAATTAATGGAATTCAGATTACCGAGGAAGAGTTTTTAAGACAGTTCCACAAAGTGAGAGAAGCGGTTATCAAGATGAAGGAGAATGGACTGCCACACCCTACGTTTTTTGAATTTTTATATGGAATGGCAATGACTGCGTTTGAACAGGCAGAGGTAGAATATATTATCCTTGAGACAGGACTTGGAGGCAGATTAGATGCAACCAATACTATAGAGCAACCGATACTTACTATTTTAACATCTATTAGTTTAGACCATATGGAAATTTTAGGGACAACTATAGAGCAGATTGCGTATGAAAAAGCAGGTATTTTAAAGCCAAATGTCCCAGCAATCTGCGATGCAGGTGATTCTAAAGTTGTGGAAGTGATTCGTAAACAGGCGAATCTTGTAGGCACAACCTGTAGAGAAATCACGAATTGTGCGTACGAAATCATAGAAAACCATGGGAAAGATATTGCTTTTTTGAGTACGAATGCGTATTATGAAGATATTACATGGAAATTATCAGGCGGTGCAGTTTATCAGGTTATGAATGCCACACTTGCTCTTGAGGCCATGTATCTACTATTCAAAGACAAAAAGATAGATAAAAAACGATGGAAAGATGCCATTGCAGAGGTACAGTGGGAGGGGCGCATGGAAGAGATTGCCCCGGGAGTGATTGTAGATGGTGCCCATAATCCGGCAGCAATCAGAGCATTTGTTCAAAGTGTATCAAAAGCAACGGTTATCTTATTTTCGGCAGTAAAAGAAAAAGAGTATCAACAGATGATAAAAGAACTGTGTCAACAGGTAGAGACCGATGTATATGTGGTAACATCTATACCGGGTGAGCGTGGTGTTCCTGCTCACGAACTGGCTCAGATTATGAAACAATATACAACAAGTGAAATTGTAACAGAGGAAGTGTTTGAACAAGCAGTTGTGAAAGCATTAGAAATCAAAGGGGAGCATGGGACAATGTATGGTCTGGGATCCTTGTATTTGGTCGGAATGCTCAAAACAATGATATAGGAGGTAGGCGTATGCTAAATTATGAGGAAGAATTAAAGAAGTTTAAACCCAGTTTAGAAGTAGAACAGATTGAAGATGCGGTATATCAAGAAGATTTGACTGATATGACAGATATATTACGTGAAATGGTGCAACAGACGAAGTAAAAGAAAGATTGCGGTGAAGATTTAATGGAGTATAAACAAAAGTTAATATACCAATCTAATTATTGGTATAATGACGGGTTAAAGAAAGCAAACATTCGTGATGTATCAGGCGCAATTGCTTCTTTGAAACGTAGTTTACAATATAATAGAGAAAACATTGCGGCAAGAAATTTATTGGGGCTTGTGTATTTTGGACGTGGAGAAGTGGCGGAAGCACTGGTGGAGTGGATTATTAGTAAGAATTTAAAATCCTATGAAAATATTGCCAATTACTATATTAAAAAAGTACAAGAGACACCAAGTGAACTTGAAGTTGTGAATCAAGCAGTGCGAAAATATAATCAGTGTGTATCGTATTGTGAACAGCACGGGGAAGACTTGGCTATTATACAATTAAAGAAAGTAGTTGTGGCGCATCCGACACTTTTAAAAGCACATCAGTTATTGGCATTGCTCTATATTCAGACGGAACAGTATGCTAAAGCACGTCAAGAACTAAGACGGGCGCATAAGCTGGACAGTACCAATGAAATCACATTGGCATATATGCATGAGTTGACTCAGCTACACAATAAAAAGGTTGCAAAATTAAAAGAAGATAAAAATCAGACAGTATCCTATACCTTGGGAAATGAAACCATTATTCAACCGGTATCGGCTAGTTTAAAAGATAATGCCGGTACACTTACCATTGTAAATATTATTCTGGGTATTCTAGTTGGAGCTGCCATTGTCTGGTTCTTAATTACACCGGCAGTAAATCAATCCAGAGCAGCCAGATTAAACAAAGAAATCATAACATACAGTGACCAAATTGCTTCACAGAAAGCAGAAATTAGTGCATTAAAAAAGGAGCTGGAGGGCTATCGGGCTACCAGTGAAGAAACAGCGGAGGCCCAACAGACAGCGGCATCGGCTCAAGCTAGCTATGAGGCATTGATGGTTGTAGAGGAACATCAAAGATCTTCAAGTTATACCAATGAAACATTGGCAAAAGAATTGCTTGAAGTGAAGAAGGAAGCATTGGGAGATGGTGGTAAGACACGATACGATGCGTTGGCAGGGGATATCTTCCCAAGTGTGATGGAGAAAAAATATAAGGCGGGGAAAAAGAGTTATGAGGTTGCCAATTATGAGGAAGCAGCTACATCTTTGGAGCTTGTTATCTCATTAGAGGCAACGTATGATGATGGTGGTGCCTTACTTGCGCTGGCACAGACATATACACAATTAAATCAGGCAGATAAAGCAAAAGAAACCTATCAAAAGATTGTAGAATTATTGCCTGATACAGAGGTGGCTGCAACTGCAGAAGCTGCTATAGCAGGAACACCACCTGCCGAGGATACAAAAACAGAATAACCTAGGAAAGCAAATCAGAAGTATTTGTTTTCACATATATAGGAAAAGTACGAGAAGATAAAGGATATGTAACTAGATTACATATCCTTTTTGTGTAGTCAAATATCATTAAAGGGGGAGCAATATGAAGTATCAAATACAAGAAAATTGTCTGACCATCTATCTACCTCATGAGTTAGACCATCACAATACAGGTGATATCAGAAAAGAGGCAGACCGATTGATTGAAAGGAATCATATTAAATATGTGATTTTTGATTTTAAAGATACGGATTTTATGGATAGTTCAGGAATAGGAGTAATTATGGGGAGATATCGTTTACTGCATTTGCTTGGGGGAGAAATCTGTGCAGTTCATGCCAATGAAAGAATTAAAAAGATACTGACCATGTCAGGCGTTACTAAAATAATGCAGTTGTATGAGGAGGAACAAGTATGAAACATACAAATGAAATGGAAATCAAATTCGATAGTTATTCATCTAATGAAGGATTTGCAAGGGTGGCGGTTGCTGCATTCATGACCCAGTTAAATCCAACACTAGAAGAAGTTTCTGACGTAAAGACTGCTATCTCGGAAGCTGTTACCAATGCCATTATACACGGCTATGAGGAGACGATACATAAGATTACAATCCGAAGTCGGGTACAAGGATCTACCCTTTATGTAGAAGTAGAAGATTATGGAAAAGGAATTGAAGATATTACAAAGGCAATGGAACCTTTATATACATCAAAGCCGGAGTTGGAGCGTTCCGGAATGGGGTTTGCTTTTATGGAAGCGTTTATGGATACAATAGAGGTAAGTTCCCAAAAAGAGAAAGGGACCTTGGTAAAGATGCAAAAAACTATTGGAAAAGGAAGAGATGCATGGACCACACAATCGCTTTAATTAAACAATCACACGAGGGCGATGAAAAAGCGAGAGCACAAGTAGTAGAGGAGAATGTAGGACTCATATGGTGTGTGGTAAAACGCTTCTATGGAAGAGGCACAGAACCGGAAGATTTATTTCAGATAGGTAGCATTGGATTAATTAAAGCAATTGATAAATTTGATTTGTCTTATGAGGTGAAATTTTCCACCTATGCTGTCCCTATGATATCAGGAGAAATCAAGCGATTCTTAAGAGATGACGGGATGATAAAAGTAAGTCGCTCCTTAAAAGAATTGGCATATAAAGCGTATTTTGCAAGAGAGCAATTGCAAGAGCAGTTAGGGCGAGAACCTACATTGGAAGAATTAGCACAAGTGCTGGAGGTGGAAAAAGAGGAACTTGTTATGGCATTAGATTCTAGTGGAGAAGTAGAATCTCTGCATAAACCAATCTACCAAAAAGATGGAAATGAGATTCAATTAATGGACAAGTTGGAAGAGAAGAAAGGTCGGGAAGAAGAATTGCTGAATCACATGCTACTTCAACAGTTATTAGAAGAACTGGAAAAAGAAGAACGACAATTAATCTATCTTAGATATTTTGCAAATCAAACTCAATCTGAAGTAGGGAAGACACTAGGTATTTCGCAGGTACAGGTTTCACGATTAGAAAAGAAAATTTTATTCGGTCTAAGACAGAGAATCTAGAAGAAATCATTTTATAAAATTAATTTAAGACAAGCATATAGACGTATATATTTTGGGAAATACTGTCATACTATCCTACAAATGAAAGTGAGGTGTGACATATGAATCAATCCAGAAAAAAACTTCGAATATGCTTGTTTTGTGTTGTCTTGACAGCTGTAATTATTGGAGCTGGTTATTATTATCTAGAAGTGCAGGGAACAAAGCATACGGGACAAGGAACCTTAATTACACATGTGAATACAAAGATAGGAACACCATGGCAGCAATAAGTGAGACCATCTATATTAAGGCAGACAAAAATGTAGAAGTAAAAACCCATAATATTACATTGGGAGATGTATTAAAGATAGAGTGTAGTAATCAAAATGTAGTGGCAAAAGTAAAGACATTAAAACTATTGAAATTTCCAGATCAAAAGACAGGAAGACAAGTAGTATCCATCTTAAAAGTCATAGAATGTATTCACCAAAGTTATCCGAATATAGAGGTTCAAAGTGTAGGCGAAGCTGATTTTATTGTGACGTTAGAGTGTCAAAAACCTCAAAACAAACCAGTGCATCTATTAAAAATAGCAGGAGTAATTATTACCTGTTTTGCAGGGGCTGCGTTTTCTATTATGGCATTTAATAATGATGTATCTACGTCCAAATTGTTTTCACAGATATATGAACGCTTGGTGGGAAGTCCCTCTGATGGATTCACAATTCTGGAAGTAATGTACTGTCTTGGTCTTAGTATAGGTATATTAGTGTTTTTTAATCATTTTGGGAAAAAGCGGTTCACGGTGGATCCAACACCAGTAGAGGTAGAGATGCGTCTTTATGAAAACAATATACAAACAACACTGATTGAAACATATGCCAGAAAGGAGAGGGAAGTAGATGTGGGTACAGCAGATACTACTGGCAATCGTAGGACTTAGTGCCGGAGTTACGGCAGCAGGAGGATTATTTGCGTTTATTGTGGCACTGGGTGTAATCTCAGATTTTGCTGACCGTACCCATACGGGAAGGCAGGTATGTCTTTATGAAGATAGTATTGCAATGGGTGGAATTTTGGGCAATCTATTCTTTATCTTTCACATATCAATTCCATGGGGTCACGTACTGCTTCCAGTATTCGGATTATTCGCGGGTATATTTGTAGGGTGCTGGTCCATGGCACTTGCAGAGGTACTGCATCTATTTCCTATCTTAATTAGACGAGTTAAATTGGTGGAATGTATTCCCTACATTATCTTAAGTATGGCAATAGGGAAAGGAATTGGCGCATGTATATTTTTCTTTTACAGATGGTAGAAAAGGAGTGAGAATATGAGTAATATGACAAAAGAACAGATGGAATATCAAGCGTACGTGAAAAAAAAGACACCTGTACACAATGTATATATAAATATGGCAAAAGCCTTTGTAGTGGGTGGCATTATCTGTGTCTTGGGACAGGCAATCTTTCAGTATTGTAAATTTCAAGGTCTGGAGGAACAACAGTGTGGAGCATGGGTTTCGTTATCGTTAGTGCTGATAAGTGTAATCTTAACCGGAATGAATATCTATCCGAAGATTGCAAAGTGGGGCGGAGCAGGTGCATTGGTTCCAATTACGGGATTTGCCAATTCGGTGGCAGCACCGGCAATAGAATATAAAAAAGAGGGACAGGTTTTTGGAATTGGCTGTAAGATATTTACTATTGCGGGGCCGGTTATCTTATATGGAATTGTAACAAGCTGGGTACTTGGGTTAGGGTATTGGATTATAAAGATAGTTAGTGAATAAATTGAAAAACAGACAAGGAGTAAAAGGACTTTTTTGTAGCAGTGCAATTTGCAAACAAAATCGAATTATGATAATATATAAGAGGTAGTTTACCTCTAGTTTGCATGCTCAGTGAGGAAGTGTAAGATGCGCAGATATATTAAAAAAAAATTAGTTGAGATTATAAATTCGTTAAAAGAAGGACATGCATTACTCTCCCAATTATATGAAAAAAATGAGCAAGAAGCCCTCCTTAATCTGTTACAGGAATTACAGGAAACAGCAATTGCAGTGGGAGCTGAGATTGAATCGGCAGAGGGAGAAACACACCCGACGGTTGGGGTTTTAGAAGAGTATTGTGAGTTGCTATGGCAGTGCGGGGAAGAAAAATCAATTGAAAGGCAACGAAAAATTTGCAAACAATTAGAAAAGAAATGCATTCGAATCGAGAATAGTGTAAAGTGGGACATAAAAGAGCAGTATGATGTAGTTTTCATGCCATATAAGGCAAGTATGTGGGATAGTTTGGAGAGTGTTTGGCTTGCGGCAAAAGAAGATAAAAATTGCAATTGTTATGTGATGCCAATTCCGTATTTTGATCGCAATTCAGATCGAACATTTGGCAAGATGCATTATGAAGGTGATTTATACCCATATGATGTTCCTATTACAAGTTATCTATCTTATGATCTGAAAGAAAATTGTCCGGAAGTAATAGTTATTCACAATCCATATGATGAGTATAATTATGTAACCAGTGTTCACCCTGATTATTATTCCTCAAAGTTAAAAGAGTACACAGAGATGTTAGTATATATCCCCTATTTTGTTACTATGGGGCATGTGCAAGAAGAGATGTGTGTAGCACAAGGGGTGATAAATGCTGATTTAGTTGTAGTTCAATCAGAAGAGGTTAGACAAGAGTATTTACAGGCATTAGAAGTACATTTAAATCCTGTAAAATCAGAAGATATTAGGACTTATTTTGAACAAAAGATTGTGGCCCTTGGGTCACCAAAGATTGATAAGGTGATGAACACTAAGAAAGAAGACATCATTCTTCCTAAGGATTGGGAAGAAAAGATATATGGATAATGGCTATAAGGAGGCACACAGAAGATGAATATCGCACTGATTATAGCAGGTGGTAATGGGCAACGTATGAATCAGGAGATTCCAAAACAATTTATTAATATTGATAATCGACCAGTCATCATCTATACATTGGAGGCATTTCAAAAGCATCCATCTATTGATGTTATTGAAGTTGTTTGCTTGGAAGGTTGGACTGAAATTGTACGGGCATATGCAAAACAGTTTAATATTACAAAACTCCATCATGTAGTTATAGGTGGGAAAAATGGACAAGAATCTATCCGAAATGGTCTGTTAGCGTTACAGCAGGAGTTTAGTGAGGAAGATGTTGTATTAGTACATGATGCCATACGTCCTATGGTATCAGAAGAGATTATCTCAGATTGCATTCAAAAATGTAAAGCATATGGGACGGCAATTGCAGCAGTGCCATGTAATACCGCAATGTTGGTCACCGAAGATAGAGAGTATACAACCGCATATTATGATAGAGATAAACTAATGAGTACCCAAACCCCTCAGGCATTTTTTTTGGGGAAATTAATAAAGGCCCATGAGGAAGCATTAAAGCGTGGGATTACAAATGCAGTGGCTTCTTGTACCATGATGTTAGAGTTAGGAGAAACATTGCATTTTTCTATTGGATCAGAGAAGAATATAAAATTAACAACTACAGGAGATCTGGAGATCTTTCGGGCATTGCTTGCTGTAAGGCAAGTCCCTTGGTTGAAATCATAAGATTTTAGATTCTAATTATACATAAAAATAAGGCGGGTGAAGGATATGAACATAGCACTTATCATGGCGGGTGGATTGGGACAGACCTTGTTGCAAGACATTCCAAAACAATTCTTAAATGTATTCGATAAGCCAATTATCGTATATGCATTAGAGGCATTTCAAAAGCATCCACAGATTGATCAGATTGTAATCTCTTGTTTAGATGGTTGGCAGGAGATGTGCAAAGCATATGCAAGACAGTTTGGAATTACGAAACTGGAATTGATAGTAACAGGTGGTATAGATGGACAAACATCAGTACATAAAGGCGTGGATAAGATAAAAGAATGGTGCAATGATGATGATATGATTGTAATACACGATGCAATTCGTCCGATGATTACTCAGGAAATTATACAGGATTGCATTGACACTTGTAAGAAATATAACTCCGGAGTTGCAGCTATTCGCAGTCAGGAACCGGTTATTAAAAGTAGAGATGGTATCAAGGGTAATGAAAGTTTGGAACGAACAGAAATCATGAAGATACAGACACCACAAGCATACCCTTGTAAGAAACTTTTAAGAGTATATAAAGAAGCAGAGCAAAGAGGTATTACAGGAGCAATCTATGTGAATACTATTATGACTGCACTTGGGGAAGATGTATATTTCTCCAAAGGCTCTGACAAGAATCTTAAGATATTAACGTTAGATGATTTAGATATCTTCAAGGCGTTGTGCATGACGGAACATGAAGAATGGATTAAAAAGGGTAGGTAATGAAGATGCAATTATATCATATTCCACAATACAGAAAAGACTTGGCGTGTACATATGATTCTGTGATTTCATTAGAAAAATTACGAGGAAGTAGCATTCTTGTGACAGGGGCAACGGGACTTGTTGGATCTTATATCGTTGATTTCTTATTATACTGTAATGAAATTCATGGATTTGCATGTGAGATATATGCGGCTTGTAGAAATGAGATGAAGTTTAAAAAGCGATTCTTGGGGGAAGATGATGAAAAGCCCCAGCTGCATTTTTGGGCATATGATTTGGACCAACCGGTTACATCTAAGGTTCGGGTAGATTATGTAATACATGCAGCAGGGAATGCTTATCCAGCTGCATTTATGAAAGAACCTGTGAAGACGCTTACACAATCGGTAGACGGAACAAGTGAGTTGTTGTTTTACTGCAATCAGAATGAAGTTACACGTTTCTTATTGGTGTCAAGTGGGGAAGTGTATGGGAAGACATTGGATCATATAAAAGAATTCAAAGAAGATGAAAGCGGCTATATTGACAGTATGCAATTACGGTCTTGTTATCCATTAGGAAAACGGGCAGCAGAGAATCTATGTGTATCTTTTCAAAAACAATATGGACTTCAAACAATTATAGTACGACTTTGTCATACATATGGACCAACTGCCTCCACAGAAGATAATAGAGTTTCTCAAACATTTGTAAGAGATGTATTAGATGGAAGAGATATAAAGATGACAAGTAAGGGAGAACAGATGCGTTCTTGGTGTTATGTAGCAGATGCAGTCAGTGGCATCTTGACAGCATTACTTTGTGGAGATCCGGGACAAGCATATAATGTTGGAACACCAATTTCCATAGGAACGATTAGGGAACTGGCAGAGATAGTGGCTAAACTGGGAGGCAGAAATGTTCAATTCCAATTGCCAAAGCAAGAAGAAAAAAGCAGATTTAATCCTATGGAATTGGCAGTATTGTCATCAGAAAAGTTAGAAGCACTGGGGTGGCATGGAAGATACTCTTTGGAAGAAGGCTTGTGTAGTGTATTGGAATGTGGAACATGGGAAAAGAGACACAAATAAAGAGACACAGATAAAGAGACACGGATAAAGAGAACATGGACGCAATCACATTAGCAGAAAAATAACCAGGAGATGCAAATGAGTGACAAACAGAAAAAAAAGAAAATTGTATTATTTGGAGCAGGTTCTTATGTAATGCTTTATGACATACTTCTAGAATTTTTAGATTTCGAGTTATATGCTTACGTAGACAATGATGTGAATAAACATGGGAAATTATTGCATGGATATCAAATTATGGCACCAGACATATTGTATCATTTTGACGGAGATATTGTGATATCGTGTCCATTTGAAGAACAGATTAAAGTACAATTAGCTGAAATGAATATTAAGAATCCAATTATTGATATATGTAGTTTAGAGAATATAAAAAAGGCATTGTCATATGCATGTCAAGAATTTGCATCTGCTAAACAAATTAAAATGCATAAAAATCCGAAATCCATTATATTTGATGTTATGGGTGGGACCGGCTGGGGTGGAACTGAGGTGTGGTCTTATCAGATGGCTGAAATGTTAGCATCCCCCCAATTGGATATTTCTATATATGGAGCATCAGAACAAATCAGAACAAAATCGACACAGGAACAGTATGTGAAAAGATTTTCAGTCAACGATTCAAAACCACGAGAGATTATAGAATGTATGATTCAAGATTTAATGCAAAAATTACCTTGTATTATTATTAATAATTTCTCCGGTTATGTGATTTTTGCAGCTCTGGTTATAAAACATTTCTATCCAAATCAAGTGAAAATCATTTCTGTAGTCCACAATGATATGAGGTATTTATTTGATAAACATGTTATTTGGCGTGATGAAGTCAATTCCTTTTTTTGCGTAAGTGAAAAAATCAGAACAGAACTTATGGTACAGTATAAAATCCCCCAAAATACACTTTTTTTCAAAGAAAGTCCGATTGTCTGTGATACTGCGTTCAAGAAAGTATACTCAATGTCAATAATGCCTATTCGGATAGGATATGGTGCAAGGTTGGATTGTGGACAAAAACGTGCAGATTTATTCCCGGTATTGATTCAAGAACTAGAACGGTTGGGGATTTTGTATAGACTGGAAATTGCAGGTAACGGAGATTGTTATAATTTAATACAAGAATATATCAATAAGCATAGATTGGAAGACAAGGTGTTTTTGTTAGGACGTTTGAAGGGGGAAGATATGCCGGAATTTTGGGCACGACAAGATGTTTATTTGAATTTTTCGGAATATGAGGGAACCAGTTTAGCAATGCTGCAAGCGATGGCATATGGTTGTGTTCCTGTGGTTACAAAAGTCAGTGGTGTGGAAGAGTTTGTTACTGAAAATTATAATGGATATGTATGCGAAGTGGGTAAACTGGACCAAATTGCATTGGGGATAGCAAGGCTGGAAAAAAACCGAACATATCTTATGAAATATGGAGATATCTGCAGGGAAATTATACGGAAACGGTGCAATTGGAACAGCTATATGCAATATTGGAAAGAACTGTTAAGATGAGGTGAAAAATGAAAAGTCAGTCAATACAGAGGTTATGTATTATTCATATGAAAGACAATACAGACATCATAGATAACTACATGTATTTTTTGCTGGAAAGTTTGCAGCCCTTTGTGGACAAGTTTATGATTTTTTGTGGCACAAAAGTAAGAAACTTTGATTTGGAGAGGTTAGCGAAATATACACATGGAGACGTTCCCGGTCGTTATGATAATGTGAATCCGAGTGATATTAAGCAATATAGTAATGTTCTCTTAATAGATGACAGTTTTTTTGGCCCGCTGTATACATTGGTTGAGATGTTTGAAGAAATGGGGCATAGACAAGTTGATTATTGGGGAGTTACACAGAGTCCGGAAACAATTGACATAGATGGAAGGTGTCATTGTTCCGAGCTGCATTCCTATTTTCTGATGTTAAATGAAACAGCACTTGCCAATTCAGATGTCTTAACTTTGTTATGTGAGAAAATACAAGAGCAATCCATTGCTGATCAATTAATTCATTGCTTAAAAGCTACAAAGCTACATTGGGAAAGTTATATTGATACATCTTGTTATGAAGTGGAAGCAAAAGAAAAAAATATTGACCCAAGTTTATTATTGTCATATGAATTAGTGAAATTAAAACGATGTCCATTTATTACCAAAGATAGTTTATTATATACAAGTTATGTCGATTCAACCGGAGAAAATGCCAGAAATGCGTTGGATTTTATAAATGAAAAACTTGATTATGATTGTAAGTTAATATGGCAATCTCTTTTAAGAGAGTATAATGTTTTAGATATAAAAGAAGCGTTACATTTGGAATATATTTTCCCATGGAAGATAGAAAAGACAAAAGAACACCCATATAATCAAATTAAAGCGGCTGTAATTGTACATCTATATTATATGGAGATGTTGGAAGATTGTTTTTCTTACATAGGCCAGATTCCAAAAGAAATAGATATTTATATAACTACATCGAGTGAAGCGTTAAAAGCTAGAATCGAAAACTTAATTAGAAAAAACAATATGCAACAGTGTCATGTCTTACTGAAAGAAAATAGGGGCAGAGATGTTAGTGCATTACTGGTTGCATGCAAAGATATACTTTTGAAATATGACTATCTTTGTTTTGTACATGATAAAAAAAGTGATTCTTATTTAAAATCCATGACAAGCGGAAAGTCTTATATGTACGGGACATGGGAGAATACAATTAAAAGTCATGCGTATGTTCACAATGTGATTCAATGTTTTGAAGATAATCCTTGTCTGGGATTTTTGACACCACCGGAACCCTATCAAGATGTGTTGTTGGGAAATCTTGGGAGAAGTTGGGCCGGCAGTTTTTCAATTACACAAAATTTAGCCCAGCAATTAGATTTGAGATGCAACTTAGAACCCGAAAAACCACCAATTGCCGTTTCTACTACATTTTGGTGTCGCACAAAAGCGTTGTATCCATTGTTTAAACATATATTTCAATATACAGATTTTCAAAAAGAACCAATGAATGTAGAAGGCACAATTAGTCATGCGATTGAACGTATATTCCCATACGTAGCACAAAGTGAAGGCTATTATACCGGGATAATGATGAATAGTGATTATGCATCATTACGTGGGACAGCATTACAGGCACTTCTTGTAAAAACATTAGATGCATTACGAAAAGAGCATATTGTTTTAGATATACGTGATGTGGATAGGTTAGAAGAACATACGGAAACCCTACTTCGATTTGTAAAACATTATGCTAAGATTTATATCTATGGAGCAGGTAATTATGGTCATATATGTGCAAATGCTATTATAAAGCATGGACAGAGATTTGATGGTTATATTGTGTCAGATGGTGAGATGAAAAATAGTGATATAACAGGTACTCCGGTATATTATATCTCAGAAATACATGAGCCGCCGGAATCGTGTGGAATTGTAGTAGCAATGAATGTTCGGTACCAGAAAGACGTAACTCCGAAGTTGGAAAGGTTGGGATTTCGGAATAGATATTATATTTGAGAATCTTAATAAAAAGTGAGGATATGGATAATGCAAAGTGAAAAAAGCACATTGGGAATTTTATTTCTGGAAAACAATCCTAAAATCATTGATGATTATATATTTTTTCTATTGGATAATCTAAAAAATTGTGTAGATAAATGGATTGTTATCTCATCAAATGTAATAGAAAAAAAATATGTGAAGCACTTATTACAATTTTCGGCAGATATCTATTATCCAATGATAGAACAGGGAAAAGAAATCGATACTTTATTGGAAAAATATGAACAGTATTTATTAATAGATGATAGTTGTTTTGGACCAATGTATTCAATAAAAAGTCTGTTACAAGAATTTATAACACAAGCAACAGATTATTGGGAACTGGTTCCGCTGCACTTAGTTATTATTAAAAATAAACACGAATTGTCTATACGGCAACATTTCATGACAATTAAGTATATAAAAAAAGGGATAATACAAACAATACTTCAAAGATTGAATGAAATGAATTTGAAAGCAACGAGTAAATTTATTAAAGAAGGTGTTGCTAATAAAATAGATCCGTTTGTATGCGAAGAAATCTTTATGGAATCAGACTTAAACACATCTTCATGTGAAGTGGCGCGTGAGACCCTTGAAGCTATTGAACACGATACAGATTACAACACAAAACTTATTTGGGATCACCTGTTGCGTATGTATAATGTACAAGAAATTAAAAATGCATTGCACTTAGAATATATAGTTCCATGGAACTATTTTTGTGGAAGTGTAGAAAAGATAAAAAAAACAAAAGTGGCAATTATTTTTCATTTGCATTACGAGGATTTAATGGACGAAAGCTTTATGCATCTAGACAAAATACCTAGATTTATGGATGTATACATCACAACAACAAACAAGCACATAAAACAGAAAGCAGAAAAACATATATTATCAGAAAAGAGGACTCATTGGTCTGTCTTATGGAAAGAAAATAGAGGAAGAGATGTCAGTGCCCTTTTAGTTGCTTGTCATGAGATACTGATGAAATATGAATTTCTTTGTTTTGTACATGATAAAAAAAGCGCTTCGTATTTAAAAAAAGAGAGTGAATCAAAATCTTTTCAGTATAATATATTTGAAAATACAGTGAAAAGTGAAGACTATATGTACAATGTCTTGCAATGTTTTATAGATAATCCACGATTAGGGGTTTTAACCCCTCCGGAACCTTATTATGCTTCGTTATTAGGAAATCTTGGTGCATCTTGGGGCAGATGTTTTGAGGTGACTAAAAATTTGGCTAAGCAACTGCAGTTAGATTGCAAATTAGAAGAGGAAAAACTTCCAATTACTATTTCCACTACATTCTGGTGTAGAACAGTAGCTATGCGACCATTGTTTGAACATCAATTTCAATACGAAGACTTTCCAGAAGAACCTATGGCATCAGATGGAACATTTAGTCATGCTATAGAGCGTATTTTACCATATGTGGCACAGCATGAACGATATTATACAGGAGTTATAATGAATAATGATTATGCATCTCTTCGTGGAAATGGATTGCAGATGTTGTTGATAGAAGCGTTAAACGAATTGAGAAAAGATGGGATTATTCTTTTACCAAAAGATGTGAAAGAATACCGTACAAAAAATAGGAATCTTATAGAATTTTGTAAAAAATATAAATATGTCTATATTTATGGTGCAGGAGATTACGGAAAAAGGTGTTCGGATATTTTGGATAGCTATCAACAATGTTTTCAAGGTTACATTGTGTCTGATGGGAGAAGAGATAAAAAGGTGATAAATGGGCATAGGGTTTTTGAACTATCCGAAATCGAAAATCATGTTGAAGAATGTGGAATTATT
Source organism: Lachnospiraceae bacterium (assembly GCA_036656795.1). Classification (GTDB taxonomy): domain Bacteria; phylum Bacillota; class Clostridia; order Lachnospirales; family Lachnospiraceae; genus CAUPWF01. The sequence goes on from JAVXHR010000006.1 coordinate 73,823, forward strand.
TTGGCATTGAATTATGGAAATTGTAAAGAAGTGCAGAGTGTCATAGAACAAAAGGGCTATATACATAGATATAATATGTTTTAAATTGAAATGACTTATTCGAGGTGAATGAGGTGAAAAAAACAAAAGAAAAAAAACAAAAAAGAATACTATTGGCGATAAATGGATTGAGTTATACCGGAGCTCCAAGAGCTGTGTTAAATATGTGCATAGTGTTATTAAAAAACGATTTTTATGTAGAGGTATGGAGTTGGTATAGTGGATTATTTGAAAAAGAATTTAAAAAAATTGGAGTGACTCCACATATTATTCATCCAAAGAGATTCGAAGACAGAGAGATAAAAAAACAGATATTCTCATTTGATATGATTATTGCCCATACAATTTGTACCCATGAAATTGTTCAGTTATATCAAGAAAGGATTCCTATCATTTGGTACATTCATGAGTCAAAAGCTCTTTTGGAAAATCTTTTGAACAATTATGAACGAGCATTGACTTTTAAACAAGCGAATAACATATATGTGGTAAGCGAATATATCCAACAATATATGCGTGAAGAATTTGGATTGTATGCAGAGGTTTTACATAATTATGTAGAAGACCAATATACGGAGACGGTACATCAAGTAAAAAAGAAAAATAATAAAAAAATTAACTTTTTAGCACTTGGGAGCATTGTAAACAACAAGGCATATGACGTATTTATTCATGCCTATACCAGAATGGATAAAGAATATCAAGAAAAATGCGAGCTGCATTTTGCAGGCGCAGCCTTCGATAGTATGTATTGTAGAGAACTTTTATTAGAAATAGAATCCTATCATAATATTCATTATGATGGCGAAATGACAGATAGAGAAAAACTTTTAAAATTAATTGACAAATCAGATGTCATAGTGGTTGCTTCTAGAGATGAATCTTGCTCCTTAGTGGCATTAGAAGCTGGAATGATGAAAAAGCCAATTATAGTAAGTGAAAACGTAGGTGCCAAATACATGATAGATCAAGAAAATGGTTGGATTGTGTCAACAGGAAGTGTTGAAGATCTAAGGAAAGTCTATCAAGATATTATAGATAATCAAGAACAATTAGATGAAAAAGGTGAAAAATCCAGACAACATTACTTGGCAACATCGACATTGGAAATATATGAAAACAATTTATTGATGGAAATTAAAAGATATATGCCGACACATAAGTCTTTATATGCAATACAACATGCAACAAAAAAAATAAAGTGTTTATACAATCGAAAAAGAGCAGAATATCCGTTTTCAACAGAATATATAAAAAAGAATAGTGCAATTATTGTATATGGTGCAGGAGTTTCAGGGAGAGAATGGTATTTCTATTTGAAAAAGATACATTCTTGTAAAGTAAAGTTATGGGTGGATAAAAACTTTAAAAACATGGAATCACCCGTTGTATCACCAGATGAAATTCTTCATTGTAAATTTGATTTTATTTTAATAGCTGTTAATGATGAGACACTATATAGTGAAATTAAAATAGATTTAATAAATATGGGAGTGCCATTAGAACAGATTAAATGGGCGAAATCAATTGCAGTATTTTAAGGAGAGAACCTATGAAAATAGCAAAAGTTTCAATTATTATACCGGTATATAACGGCGAAAATTATTTAAAACAAGCAATTGAAAGTGCGGTGAATCAAACATATCCAAATTGTGAAGTGCTTGTAATTAATGATGGGTCATATGATGATGGACATACAGAGGACATTGCATTATCTTTTGGAGATAAGATAAAATATTTTTACAAACAAAACGGAGGCGTTGCTTCCGCGTTGAATTTAGGAATAGAAAAGATGACAGGTGATTATTTTTCATGGCTTTCACATGATGATATCTATTATGAAGATAAAATAGAACGGCAGATGCAGGCATTATCTCAAACGGATAATGAAAAAACCATTGTATATGGTAATTACACAGTACAAGAACAAGAAACAAATGAAAGGTTTGATGTGAGACTGGATAAAACATATAAACAGTCGGATTTGGAAAATGGATTGTTTGCTGTGTGGATGTCAATGATAACAGGTTGTTCTTTATTGATTCACAAAAGTCATTTCGCTAAATATGGAAATTTTAATGAACAATTAAAATCTACACAAGATTATGATATGTGGTTTAGACTGTTTCAGAAAGAAAACTTGATTTTTATTAACCAACCATTACTTATTGTTAGGATTCATAAAGAACAGGGAAGCCAGACAACAAACGATTATGAAGAGGAACGCAAAGAGTTATTTGATTATTATTTAAGACAATTAAATAAAGCACAGATAAAAAAAGCATTTGGTAGTGAATATAAATTTTATTCCATACTTTTGGATCATTTTATAATTGCAAGGCTATACGCAAACATTGAAACAGTGAAAAAAAGAATGGAAAAATTAAAGCAACCAGATGAAGTGAATAGTGAAGTGAAAGAGTTAGTGAATACATTGCAGGGATATTTCGGCAAAAAAGTAAAAGAATACTATATCTTTGGAAGTGGAAATAATGGTAAAAAATTAAGAGAGCGATTATTACTTCGTGGAATTAAAATAAACGGATTTATTGATAATGATGAAAAAAAGTGGGGAAAAATAATTGATGGTGTGATATGTGAATCGTTTGAGAAGGTAAATAAACAAACTACCGGAATTATTATTGCAGTCCAAAAATATGAAAAAATTCAAGAACAATTAGATAAAGCAAAATTTAAAAACTATATATTAGAATCTTTATTAGAGCCAAAATTAATTTATACCGGAATTAAAAGAGAGTTTTTGGAAATAAGAAGCTAGACGAATAAAAAGAACGGTAGGTGGATAAATATGAGAGAAAGTGAATGTGTTTTAGAATATTTGTCGAAATATATTGGACCAAAGGAAAAAGAAAAAATCATGTTTGCCCGTAATACTATACAGGAACATTTTAAGATGAAATTCGATTATATCTGCATCTTTGGAGCCGGCTATCGAGGGAAAAAAATGTATTATGAACTTTTTGAACGATTTATCGAAGTAGAATGTTTTGCAGATAACAATTTTAAAAAGTGGGATTATGTTGTGGAAAAAACATACTGTGTTCCTCCAAAATGTTTAGAACGAAATAAAAACAATATGCTTGTCATTATTTCATTAGAACATGGAATTCATGAGGTCTACGAACAGCTAAGACAGATGGGAATTGTGAATATTTTAGTAGAAGAAGAGTTGTTGGATTTATTAAAGGATATTCCGAAAGCTTTACCAATGGGGTGTATAGATGATATTGATTATATGACACCACAAAATAGTTTCCTGATAGAGAGATTTAATTCAGTACTTCATGATACTTGCAAGTATTACGAGAAAAAAATAGAAGATATCATAAATAATTGAGAAGGAGAATTAAGTGAAGATCTTACAAATACATGACAGTGATTTGGTGGGACATAATTTTAATGGATATGATTTGCAAAAAGAACTAATTGCAAGAGGATTTGTATGCAAACAGCTGGTAAAGGAAAAATCCAGTGATGATGAACATGTTATACAGATGCCGATGCGAGGTTATGTGGAACAACAATTACTCAATTTAGAAAGAGTATTATCATTAAACAATGTTTTTCCACCCTATGGACGGGTGATAGAAGAGTCTAAGGAATTTCAAGAAGCTGATATTGTACATATTCATATGGTACACCATTATCTGATTTCCTATTTAGATATTCCAAGACTCATAAGCAAAAAAAAATGCGTATGGACAATACATGACCCTTGGATTTTCACAGGGCACTGTGTACACCCTCTCGAATGTGAATCATGGAAAACAGGGTGTAATTATTGCCCCAAACCAGAACGGTATTTTCAGTTGGAAGAAGATCATGCCGCTCAATTGTGGCAGATGAAAAAAACAGCATTAAACAACATGGATGTAGATATGGTTGTTGCAACAAATTTTATGATGAATTATCTAAAGGAAAGTCCAATTACAGAAAACATTACACATTCCCATATTATCCCATTTGGAATTAACAGTGGACTATTTCATGAGAAAACTAAAGAAGAATGTAGAGAAGAGATGCAATTGAAGGACCAGGCTCTTATTATTGGATTCAGGGTGGACGATAATGATATTAAAGGTTGCAAATACATATGGGACATGTTAAGAAAATTGAAGTACAAAAAGGAACTATATATTGCTACTATAGGTACGGGTACTATACCAAAAGATATTAGAGATACCTATAAAATTATTAGTTGGGGTTGGACAAACGCTAAAGAAGAAATTATAAAGTTTCATTTGATTTGTGATGTCTTTCTGATGCCATCGCTAGCAGAAAGCTTCGGGGTAATGGCAATTGAAGCCATGGCGGCGGAAAGTACAGTTATATGTTTTAAAGATACAGTGGTGGAAGAGATTACAAGAGCCCCCAAGTGTGGAATAGCGGTGGAGTATGCAAGTAGTGAGGCCATATTAGGCGCAATGTATAGACTACTAGAGAATCAAGAGGAACTATTGCTAAGAGGAAAGTTAGGCAGAGAAATCGTTGAGCAACATTATAATATGGAAAATTATATAAATCAACATATAAGTTTGTATGAAGAAATTATGGACAGATAATCATAAGAAGTCTCTACAGAAAAGATAGAATTCAGGAATCAGAAAGTGAGATCTATATGAGTGAAAAATGCGAATTAAAAGATATTTTAAGATTATTATGTAGAGAATATACAGATGACATGCCAATCATTCTTTTCGGAGCCGGCGAGAGGGGAAGACGGTTAGCATTATATTTTAAAAATGTGGGAAAACCAATATATTGTTTTTTAGATAATAATGTAGAAAAGCAATATAAGGAAATAGAAGGGATTATGTGTTATCCGAGGGAATTTTGCAATCCGTGGAGGGAAACAGCACTTTTTATAGTGACACCGGAACATTCAGAAGAACTATATTGTGAATGTGCTAAAGAGTATTCACATGTGTTGCCATCGAAAGTTGTGGAGCTGATAGGATATATGCCAAGCGTAGCAGGATATAGTGATTTTGTGCCGATTGGTCATTATTATAGTACTTATCCAGATTTAAAGACAGTGATGCAAAAATCAAAGGACAGAAAGATAGAAGATAGCTCTATCTTTAGTATTGACCTTAATGAAGTAAAGCAAAAAGAAGTACTAATGAATTTAACACAATATTATAGTCGGCTTCCAAATTGGGTTGATATTGAAGAGCAAAAGCAATCAAAATATCGTTATCGATATGGGAATCCAAGTTTATCACAGGGCGATGCAATAGGGCTATATTCTATGTTATGTCTACTAGCTCCTAAACGTCTAATTGAGGTTGGCTCCGGATATACTTCTGCCATTGAATTAGATGTGAATGAATTTCAGTTTAATAATGAAATGGAATTGGCATTTATAGAACCATACCCAGATAATTTACATGCAATTCTAAAAAAAGAAGACCATGTTAGAGTGTTACAAAAAGGTGTGGAAGACATTCCATTCATTGAATTTAAAAGATTGGAAAAAGGGGATGTGCTTTTTGTTGATTCTACACATGTATCAAAAAGAGAGTCAGATGTAAACTATTTGTTTTTTGAGATACTCCCACAGTTAAATCCCGGTGTTTATATACATTTACACGATATTTTTTATCCATTTGAATATCCAATGGATTGGACTGTGCGTGGAATGGCATGGAATGAATTATATCTATTGCGAGCTTTTTTACAGAATAATCACGATTATGAAATTATATTCTTTCAAAATATGATGGAACAAAAATATCCTGAGGTTTTTTTAGAGAAATGGCCATTACAAGATAAGGAAATTCATGGTGGAAGTTTTTGGATGAGAAAAATAAGATAAGGTGGGAAATGATGAATATACTGGTTTTGGGGGCAAATGGCATGGCTGGACATATGATATGTCTATATTTGCAGGAAAAAGGATATAATATTACCGGTTTAGTGAAGAAAGAAAGTCAATTATATCCCTGTATTATAGGAGATGCAAGAGATAAGAAGCAAATAGAAACATTGTTTCATGATGTCCAATACGATATTGTAATTAATTGTATTGGAATTTTAAATCGAGCAGTTGATACACATCTGTCTGATGGAATCTATTTAAATAGTGTTTTTCCGCATTTTTTAGCAGAATTGCTTCAAGATAAAAAGAGCAAGTTAATTCACATTAGTACAGATTGTGTTTTCTCAGGTGACAAAGGAGCATATACCGAAAAAGATAGGCAAGATGCGGATTCTTATTATGGTAGAACAAAAACATTAGGGGAAGTAAAAGATGGTAAAAATCTGACATTTAGAACATCTATAGTTGGACCGGAGCTTAAGGATTCAGGGATTGGACTTTTGGATTGGTTCTTGAATCAGACAGGAACTGTAAAAGGATTCACAAGGGCTATGTGGACAGGTGTTACAACATTGGAGTTGGCGAAAGCCATTGAAGCATCAATTTCACAAAATGTGGTTGGGTTATATCACTTGGTTAATAAGGAAGTGATCAGTAAGTATGATTTATTATGTTTATTTAATAAATATCTTAATGAGAACAGAGTGGATATTAAGCCGGATAATACAATCTCAATTGACAAATCATTAGTAAATACCAGAACAGATTTTGATTACACAGTAGCATCTTATCAACAGATGATATATGAACTGAAAGAATGGATGGAACAACATCAATCATTGTATGCAAGGTACAACCGAAATAATTAAGGGAGATATAAGCTATGAGTATATTTACAGATAAAGTGCTGATGATTACGGGAGGGACAGGATCTTTTGGCAATGCAGTGTTAGAACGTTTTGTGAATACAGATATTAGAGAGATTCGTATTTTTTCCAGAGATGAGAAAAAACAAGATGATATGCGAAGAATGTATCAAAATAATAAGATTAAATATTTTATAGGAGATGTAAGAGATTATTGCAGTGTAAAAGATTCTATGTATGGTGTCGACTATATATTTCATGCGGCTGCTTTAAAACAAGTTCCATCTTGCGAATTTTTCCCTATGGAAGCAGTTAAAACGAATATAATAGGCGTAGATAATGTATTAACATCAGCGATTGAATCAGGTGTGGAACGTGTAATTTGTTTGTCCACAGATAAAGCTGCTTATCCAATTAATGCTATGGGAATTAGTAAAGCAATGATGGAACGAGTATTTGTAGCAAAATCAAGAACAAGCACAAAAAGCACAATTTGCGGAACGAGATACGGAAATGTGATGTGTTCTAGGGGTTCTGTAATTCCATTATTTGTAGAGCAGATTAAAACAGGAAAGCCATTAACTGTTACCAATCCACATATGACACGTTTTCTTATGAGTCTAGAAGAAGCGGTTAATCTAGTGCTATTTGCATTTGAAAATGGACAAGCCGGAGACATATTGGTACAAAAAGCACCGGCCTGTACTATTGGAGATTTGGCTCAGGCAGTAAAAGAGCTTTTTCAAGCAAACAATCCAATTCAATATATTGGAATAAGACATGGGGAAAAACAAAATGAAACGCTTTTAACTAAAGAAGAGTGTATGCATGCATTGGATTTGGGAGATTTTTATCAAGTACCTGCAGATAGTAGGGATTTAAACTATGATAATTATTTTGAAAAAGGGAGATTAGAAAAGGCAAAAATTCATGAATTCACTTCAGATAGTACAAAACAGTTAACAGTAGAAGAGATTAAGAAAAAATTACTCGAACTAACTTATATTCAAAATGAATTGAAATTATAAAGGGAAGAAAAGCAGTTGTAAAATAGGAGGACAGTATGCATAAATTAAAGTTGATGACTATCGTTGGAACAAGACCGGAACTGATTCGTTTGTCAGAGATTATAAAAAAAGCAGATAAATATTTTGAGCATGTATTTGTTCATACCGGTCAAAATTATGATGATAGATTAAACGATATATTTTATGAAGATTTAGAAATGAGGAGACCTGATTTTTATCTGAATGTGGTAGGTGATAATCTAGGACAGACCATTGGAAATATCATCGCTCGTTCCTATGAAATTATGATGGCTCAAACCCCAGATGCATTGCTAATTCTTGGAGATACCAATTCTGCATTATCTGCAATTGCAGCAAAGAGGTTAAAGATACCTATCTTTCATATGGAAGCCGGAAATCGTTGCTTTGATGAGGAGCTTCCAGAAGAGACAAACCGTAGAATTGTAGATCATATCTCTGATATCCATCTGCCGTATACAGAGCATGCAAGAAGATATCTGATTGCTGAAGGAATTCAAAAAAATCATATCTATGTTACGGGATCACCTATGAAAGAAGTATTGCTTATGCATGGGGAAAAAATAAAAAAAAGTAAAATTTTAGAAATATTGGGATTACATGAAAAAGGGTATATTCTGTTATCAGCACATAGGGAAGAGAACATTGATAATAAAGAGCATTTTGTCAGTTTGATGACCGCAATTAATCAGATGGCAGCGACTTACCAAGTACCGGTTATTTATTCGATGCATCCAAGAAGTGCTAAATATATTACGGAAAGACAATTTGAATTTCATCCACTTGTACAAAAGATGAGACCATTTTCATTTACAGACTACAATTGTCTGCAAGAACATGCTTTGTGTGTTGTCTCTGATAGTGGGACGATGCCGGAGGAATGTGCCATTAGTCATTTCCCGGGAGTTTCAATAAGAACTTCCACAGAACGTCCGGAAGCATTGGACAAAGGGTGCTTTATTATGGCTGGAATTGCGACGGAATCATTATTGCAAGCAGTGGATATGGCTATTGATATGGCAAAAAAAAGTGAAAACAAAATGACAGTTACCGACTATGAAGTGGAACATGTCTCGGATACAGTAATGAAGATTATACAAAGTTATACACAACTTATGAATGGAATGATATAGATAAATGGAGGGTACAAAATGTGGAAAAAAGGGCTGTCTTCGATTATTACGATGATAATAGGAGCAATAGGTGGATATTTTGCAGGAGGAATGTTAAATAAGGGAGCTGTTGAAAGGGCATCTGGTGAATTGGAAAAATTTAAAGATTACTTTTTATTTATGAATCAGTGGCTAATGTTAAGAAACGATGGCCAATCCTTGAAAGAATATTTTGAACATCATGGATATAAAAAAATTGCGATATATGGATTTGCAGAGATGGGAAATCGGTTGTATGAAGAATTAGAAGATACAGATATTGAGGTGCTTTATGCAATTGACCAAAATGCAGATACTATGTATGCAGATATACAAGTAGTTACACTTGAACAGGAATTAAAAAAAGTAGATGCAGTTGTAATTACTGCTTTAAGAAGTTTTGATGCCATTGCAGACCAAATAAGACCTAGATTGAATTGCGACTTAATTTCTTTGGAAGAAGTAGTATATGAATTATTATAACAGTAGAATATAATGGAGGGTTCATATGATATCCATCGTGTTACCAATATATAATGGGGAAAAATATGTGAGAGCATCAATAGAGAGCATATTAAAACAGACCTATCGGGATTTTGAACTTATTATTGTCGATGATTGTTCTACTGATTGTACTCTTCAAATAGTCCGAGAGTTTGAACAAAAAGATACAAGAATACAGGTAATATGTAATGTTGAAAATTTGAAATTGCCAAAGTCTTTAAATGTGGGATTTTCACATTGCAAGGGTGATTATTATACATGGACTTCAGATGATAATATATATGAAGTGAATGCTATAGAGATATTAGTATCCAAGATAGAAGAAGGATATGATGTTGTTTGGGCAGATTTTGCAATCATAGATGAAAAAGGAAAGCGTCTAAAAAAAACGAGAGTGAGCGGTTATCCTCCAAAAGATTTGCTTTTTCATGATATTGTAGGAGCTTGTTTTTTATATAGAAAAGAAGTACAAGAAGTGCTAGAAGGGTATACCGAAGATGAATTTTTAGTGGAAGATTATGACTTTTGGTTACGGGCATATCTGAAAGGCTTTCGTTTTGCTTGTGTAGAACAGATATTGTATCGTTATAGATTACACTCGAAATCATTAACAGGTACCAGCGTAAAAAAGATTCAAATAAAAACAATACAATTGATTATGAAGAATCTTTTGAGAAATATTGATCGGAAAACAAAAAGTAGAATTTGTTGTGAAATTGTTATTACAGCGGAATGTATTGGTGGACGGGGGTGCTTTTATCGTTTGTTATATCTTCCGTTAGCATATTTTTTTTCACCAAGTACTGCAAAAGCTCATTTGGGCTTTTTAAAGAAAAGAGGTTAGAAAAAGTATAATGTCAGATATAAACTATATTGAGATGATTGAAAAAACAGATGCCTGGATTCACAATCACACTATTTCCAATGATGGAATTGTGGTGACCTCAAAACAAAGAAAGATATATCCGGAAGTAACGGGTTATTTTATCCCCACACTGTTGAAGTGGGGATACCGGGATTATGCAATAAATTATGCCAGATACTTGTGTAATATCCAACGAGAAGATGGGGCGTGGTGCGCTCCGGATAAAATCACACCGTATGTCTTTGATACAGGACAGGTGTTAAAAGGATTGTTAGCAGTTCGGTTGATAATACCAACTGTAAAAGCACATGTCTTAAAGGGCTGTGATTGGATTGTATCCAATATACAAGAGGATGGACGTCTGACAACACCTAGTATGAAGTATTGGAAAGAAGATGGGACATGTTCAGAGCTCATCCACTTATACTGTCTATCACCCCTTATAGAGGCTGGCCAAGTATATGATAGAGATGATTATATTACAGCAGCTCAAAAAGTTTTACAATTTTATAAACAATATTATATAGATGACATATTGAATTTTAAAATCCTCTCACATTTTTATGCCTATATTATGGAGGCATTATTAGAGTTAGGGGAAAGAAAATTAGTTGACATTGCAATGGATAAGATGGCTGCAATTCAAGATAGAAAAGGATACATTCCGGCATATCAAGATGCGGATTGGGTGTGTTCAACAGGAGTTTTTCAATTGGCATCTGTATGGTATCGATTAGGTGATAGCGTCCATGGGGATTGTGCATTTCAATACGCCTGTCAACTTCAAAATCAATCCGGTGGGTGGTATGGAAGTTATATGATTCATTCTGTGGGAAATTACTTGTATCCAAAAAGATTTAAACCTACATATTTTCCATCTGAAGAAATTAGTTGGGCCGTAAAGTATTTTTTAGATGCATTTTATTATAAACAGATTCATTCTTTTGAACTACAGGCGCCAACTTTTTTACGTACTATATCAAAAAAAGATGAACGCTATCAATTTATTTTAAACCAAATAATAAAAACCAATGCAAAGCAGATAGGCGATATAGGGTGTGGAAAAGGGCGATACATGAAAAAAATCTCGAAAGAATTGCCCGATATATCTATAACAGGAGTTGATTTATCTTGGAATGTTATGCAACGTGGTGGTTTGACAAAAGAATATGATGTAAAAAAAGGTTCTATATTGAATATTCCATATCCGAATGACTTCTTTGATCTTATTTATACTGCAGAAGTGTTAGAGCATGCCGTTCATATTTCGAATGCAATTAAAGAGATATTGCGAGTGTTGAAACCCGGTGGGACAATGATAATTATAGATAAAAACATGAAGAAGCAGGGGCAGCTACAATTGGATAACTGGGAACAGTGGTTTGAACAAGAGAAATTGGTTGAACGGATTATTGAACAAGGTGGTATGGGAGTAGAAGTTTGGGATAACATAGGATATGGGGGAAGAAAAGACGGTTTGTTTACGATATGGACAGCGGTAAAAGATATTGAAAAAGAGGAGAACGTATGAATTCAAAACCAAAAAAAATTGTATTGTACAATACACATTTAGGCAATCTAATTGCTTTTGGAAATCAAGCATTGGACAAGCTACAGTATGTCTTTTCATACTTTAAAAAGCGTGAAGATATTGTATTACTGTGGCGTCCTCATCCTTTAAGCGAAGAGACATTAAATGCAATGAATCCGGAATTTTTAGTGGCGTATCGTGAATTAGAAAGACAATATAAGGAAGAACAGATAGGTATCTTTGATGATTCAGCAGATTTGCATAGAGCATTAACTATAGCAGATGCATATATTGGTGATTACAGCTCATTGTTACCAATGTTTTCTATTTGCAACAAACCTGCGATGATTTTAGACGTTCATATATGTAAGAATGATTATTATAAAGAGTTGAATCAAAAAACGAATTACATGGGAACACACTCGTTAGTTTCTATAGACAATATTACATATGCATTTTCATGCAGTATGAATGGATTGTTCCAAGTGGATTTTGATAAGGAGAATATGCAATATATAGGTTCTGTCCCAGGTGAAAAAACATATGAAATCAATTTATACAGCTCTATGGTAGCGTACCATGATAAACTGGTGTTAGTTCCATTATGTGCAAAAACAATAGCGGTCTATGATACTAAAAGTAAAGTATTCAGTACGTATCACATCCCCAAGATGATAAAATATAACATGAATTACAGTAAGCAAGAATTATTATTTTCAACAGGAATTCAATATAAAGAATCCATATATTTATTACCATGTTATTATGATGGAGTTTTAAAATTTGACGTTGAGACAGGAGAGGCAACAAAATATACCGAATGCATAAAACAGTTGAGAGTGCTACGAGGAAAAACAAAGATTAATCAATTATTTCGAAAAGATATGATTATAGTCGATTCTACGTTTTATGTTGTATCTTACTACTCTGATATTATTATGAGCTACGATATGGATACACAGGAATTCCAGTTGCATTCACTGGAACAGGGAAAGTATAAATATAATCATATGTGTTATGATGGAGAAGATTTTTGGATTGTTAGCAGTGATATTGCTCGGATACTAAGATGGAATATAAAAACAGGACAAAAGACAGTATATGATGATTTCCCGCTAGAATTACCGCTGCAAAATGAGAGTGATTTTGAAGATATCGTATATTATGGAGGGGACATATGGCTGATTCCTTCAAAGAATAATTGTGTAGTTCGATTAGAACGGACAACAGGGAAGATGGACATTATAAAGCAATTGGTATTTACGAAACAGCCAAGTACGAAACCTCCTATCTATTGGGAAAAATGTTGGTATATTACACATGATAGTAAATATCTGTATCTACTTTCGAGTGATGAGCATGAATTGTTACGGTATAACGCCTCTTCTGATGAGGTAACAACCTTTAAATTTGAAATTCCATGGGATATTATTGAGACACAAATAGATGAAAAGGTTGATCAATATAATATTCAGGATGATAAAATTTATCAGGAATTTATTCACCCTTCTCTTCATGATTTCGTGGAAGATATTATGATGGAAGACGCGAAATCCAATGACAAAAATAAGTCATATGATAAAATATTTGTAAATTCAAAGGGGAATTGTGGAGATGCAATTTTTCAGACCATAATGAAGAAAATATGTATATAAGTGTGAATGGAGAACGGAATTAGTAAAAGAGAGGCCAAACAATGACGAAGTTGGATGATAAACTGGAAGAAATTATTGATAAATATTCGATTTATAATTGCTATCCGGATTATAGAAATCAAAGAGAAACAGAATGTCTATTATATGAATTGTTTGAGAAATTAGAGGAGAGTGGACTTGCATTTCGCGGGGGCGGGTATCACCTTTTTAAACTTCTTAAATTTACTGAGAAAAGAGAAGGGCCAATTTATATAGTGGATAAAAATTCAACACTGGTGTTTGAAGATAAAAAACTTCAGTTGATATCTATTGATGATATTCAAAGGTATAATATTTCTACAATTGTAATAGCCTCATATCAATATCGGGAAGAAATGGAAATAGAACTTTATAATTTGAAATTAGAAGGTGTTAAAATTATTAATATTTATGCATATTTGGAGCAAAATGGAATACAGTTATCAACAGAATTTTATAACGTTCATCGGATTGGATATGAAGAAATTTTTCTCCACAAAAAAAGATATGAATATAGTACACAAGAAAGTGACAAAGAATTTTATCTTAGAAAAATAATTGCAGATTATGTGAGTATTAAGGATTTCCTGAATTTAGAAAAATCAATTAAAATATATCAATCAAAAAAATATAGTGAACACGATAGGTATACTTATTTTTGGAATGAAGTAAAAGCGATGTTAGATGAAGCAAAACAATGTATTCAATCAAAGACGCACAAAAATATTATTATAAATTGGGTAGATGGACTTGGAGAAAAGCAAGTGCAAGATATGCCATTTTTATCGGAACTTTTGACAAAAGGACTTTGGTTTCAAAATGCATATACGGTTATGCCATGGACTAGAATGACATTGGCAACGATGATGACACATCAATATGTTATAGAAGATGCTGTGTGGAAGATAGATGAAATCAATGAAGATAATGCGGTAGTATTACAATATTTAGAACAACAAGGATATCGCTTTATATATATTGGGGTAGATAAATATAAAAAAGAAGGATTTTTTAGCGAAAAACACACACCTAGAATACATACTTATGATTATGAATGTTCAACGAGATATCAATGGGTTTTATTAAATGAATTATGTACTCAAATGCAAAAGAGTGTCTATATTGTGCATAATGTAATAGAAACCCATGATCCTTTCATAGGTGGGGAAGCAACACAAATGAAAACGGGTGTATATGATACATATAATTTCAACGCCACCAGTGTACAACCAATGGAAAGTCGAACATATATTGATTCTCAGTTAAAATACTATGCACAATATTTAAATGAAGATGATGACAGAATTTATCTAAGTGATCATGGAATGTTTAATTTGAATCCAACTTCGGATGATAAATTACATATTTTCATGTTGGTTTTAGGGAAAGACATTTTACCAAAGCAATACAGTGAATTATATAGTTGCGTAAATTTTATATATTTAATAAAATATTTAGTGAGCAGAGATGAAGCATATTTACAAAACTGTTTCAGCGATTATATTAAAATTCAAATTTTGGACATATATGCCAGTGAATCTATTCATAATTATATGAAATTATGCGACACACGGAAAGATATATATATATTGAAAAATATGTTACAGTCCCAGGGAATACGCGGTAAATTGGATAAATATATCAAATATGCATATGGAGAAGAACGTTATTATATACTGCCCGACGAAAAAACAAATTTGATAGATAAAGAGGAATATCAAGATAGAATAGAATTCTTGAGAAACAAAATTGCTAATGATAAATGGATTCCTTTATTAGGAAAATTCGAGAATGCTCGAACCATATATAATAAGTTGGAAATACAAATGCAAGAAATACAAGATTAAATATTAAAACAAAGTATGGAGGTAATAAAGTGGGTTTTGAACAACAGTTAAAAAAAATAATTAACAACTACAAATTAGAGAGACATGATTTATTGAAACCCAGAATTGCAAAGTATATATTGGGACTTGTTGAAGAACAATTAGATGGAACTGATAAAAACTTGGTGGTGCGTGGAGTCCCGGCATATGCGATGGAAGAGGTTTATCGTTTACTTAGTCAAAAGGCCCATGTGGTAGCCTTTTTAAATCAACAATCAGAGAAAAAAACAATCACAATAGACGGTACCATTATCCCGATTATTCCCCCAGACAAAACCCCTGAATTAAAGTTTGATGGTTATCTGATATTTTCATATAATTATGCAAGCGTTATATTACAAGAAGTAATAGAATCTAATGTTTGTCATCTTCAAATACCTATTATTAATCTGTATGATGACATGAATTTAAAATATGGATTTTATTGTAACAAATCTTATTTTGAATACACAGACGAAATTGATTATTCTCATCAAGCAATGACAGAAGCTATGATACAATTAGAACAGGCACAAGATAATGTGGAAAAAGAAACATGTTTTTGGGAGCTCCTTAGTGTTTGTCTTGCGCATAGAGATTTTCATATGTTTTTTAAGTTTATAAATGAAAATGAAGTACCTGGAATAGAAGAAGAATTAGAAAATCTGACACAAGAAATTCAAACATTGCTTTCAGATATTAGAGAGACTATTAGTAGACGAAAATACAAATATAAAGATATTATTATACATTGGATAGATCAAGTACCATATAATGAATTAGAGCTGCTGCCAAAATTAAAATCAAAGATTAGTAAAGAATGGATGTTTAATAATGCATTTACCGTAACACCATATACAACCCCTACAATTAACACCATATTCTGGAAAGAATTAAGAGGAATTACATATGAAGACACGAAATATGTAGAAAGGAACTGGAAAGAAAGTCCATTGGGAGTGTATCTAACTAAGTTAGGGTATTACATGGAAGATATAGGCGGAATGGAAAAAAGAGTAAAGACAGGAGAAAAATATTGCAAGGATCATATAGAATATTCTATATGTGCAACAGCGTGTTATTGGGAGTCATTAGTACAGTTAACTTGTATAAATCAACCATTATTTATGATAGTACATACAATGTGTGAAACCCATGATCCGTACCTGAGTCCGGGATTGCAACAGATTACACCGGTGTATAGTTTTAATAATACTTATGATAATGTTTATGAACAACTAAAGATATCGTATGGATATCTGGATGACGAAGTTGAATTTTATTCAGATATAATAGGTAAGGATAATATTAGTATCTATATGAGTGACCATGGAAAATGGGAAGATACAAGTCTGCGACGGTTTTATGAAAAGGCAAATCATACTTTTTTGGCTGTTACCAATATAGGGATTCACACATTTGAGAAAAAGATATTCAGTTATTTTCAGTTTCATGAGTTGATACAGTATCTTATTGAGAGGACAAACGAAACATATATAGCAATGTGGAAAGGTTGTGCATTCTTGTGTGATACTGCAATATACGGAGTGGATATCAAATATAGGCTAGAGCAACAGGGTTTGTCAAATAGCGAATTGTTTCAATCCTATAGTGGAATCCGTGATGATAATGGCAAATATATTCTGATGCAAGATGGCTGTGAACATTACTTTGTAATGTCGAATGATGGGCAGGACGAAATAGATAATCCAAAGTGGCAAGAGGATATCTGCAAACTAAAGAATAAGTATATTGAATTTAGAAAAGAAGTCAAATAACGGAGGATTATTTAGATGAAAGCAATAATTTTGAACTCGGGTCGGGGTAAAAGATTAGGAGAATTAACAAGTAAGCATCCTAAATGTATGACTCAAATTTTTTCATCCGAAACAATCATAAGTCACCAATTAAAACTGTTGAAAAATAATGGGATTCAAGATGTCGTTATAACTACGGGACCATTTGAAGAGGAATTTGTTCATTACTGTGAATCCTTGAAGTTGGGGCTAAATATTACATATGTACATAATCCGGACTATGATAGAACGAACTATATTTATTCTATTTATTTGGCAAGAGAATATCTAACGAATAATAGAGTGATACTTATTCATGGAGATTTAGTGTTTGAAGAAAGTGTTTTACAAGATGTGTTACAATGTAAAGATAGTTGCTTGGTTGTAAGTTCTACAACCAAATTGCCGGAGAAGGACTTTAAAGCAGTATACAAATCTGTGGGAACATCAGTGGAAGTGTCTCGAGTAGGGATAGAATTTTTTGAAAATGCAGTGGCAGCACAACCTTTTTATAATCTTTGTAAGGAAGATTGGAATATATGGAAAGACAGGATAGAGAGATATTGTGAAATGGGAAAAACATCTTGTTATGCTGAAAATGCGTTAAATGAAGTGAGTGAGCGATGTCACATAGTAGCTATGGACATAAAGGATAGACTATGTGATGAGATAGATACTGTAGAAGATTTAGATAGAGTCAAACAGAAATTCTATATATATGCTTTAGAAAAAAACAGAAAGGATAACGCACAAATTGTCTATGAAAGTAAGGGCGATTTAAAAAAAATAGCACAGATTCTTAATGAAAATCAATCAAAAAGACCATTTGTTGTATGTGGACATTTTTTTGAAAATAGTAGTTTTACTATGGAATTAAAAAAACTGCCATTTGAATTTGTTTTTTTTAGTGATTTCACGCCTAATCCCACATATTCAGCGGTCATTGATGGAGTAGAACTTTTTGAAAAATCACAATGTGATTTTCTGATTGCTATTGGTGGTGGAAGCACAATTGATGTTGCAAAGTCCATTAAATATTATGGAAATGCAACATCAGACGGAGCATCTATGTTACCATTAGATTATGTACCATTATCCGTACCGCTTTTAGTTGTTCCAACTACGGCGGGAAGTGGGAGTGAAGCAACCAAATACGCAGTTATATATGACCGAGATGAAAAAAAATCAATTACAAGTCATGCGCTTATTCCCAATTATGTAATCCTAGATTCTGATTTTTTAATACAGTTACCAGCATATCAAAAAAAATCAACATTGCTAGATGCGTTTTGCCAAGCAATTGAATCTTATTGGTCTATACATTCAACAATACAAAGTAAAATTTATGCAAGGAAGGCAATGGAAGAGATTCTCAGATATAGAGAATCATATTTAGAGAATCACAATGATGCAAGTGAAAAGATGTTGATGGCGTCATATTATTCAGGGAAAGCAATTAATATCACACAAACAACTGCAGCACATGCGATGAGTTATAAATTAACATCATTATATAAAATTCCACATGGACATGCAGTAGCAGTTTGTTTACCAAGTGTATGGGAATACATGATAAAGCATCTTGATGAATGTATTGATGTTCGGGGAACCACATATTTAGAGCATACGTTTGGAGAGTTGGCATCAATTATGAATTGTAATTCACCAATGAAAGCGGTGGAAGCATTTAGAAAATTGCTAATAGAAATGGAAATATATAGTCCAAGGATAAAAACGAGTAATCAATTAGATGTGTTAGTAGATTCAGTAAATGAAACAAGACTAAATAATAATCCCATTAAATTGAATAAAGAAATCATTCGAGAATTATATACGGAGATTTTATAAGGATACTAAGAAAGGAATGTATGACTGCGATTATTAGAAAGATCATACAATAAAAAAAGATGGAAAAGGGAACAGTATATTGGATAACAGGACTTTCAGGAGCAGGAAAGACAACCATAGGAACCTTGTTATTTGATTATCTAAAAAACAAAAAAGATAATGTAGTCATGTTAGATGGTGATATTATGCGAAAAATCAATCCCAATAATGATTATACAATAGAGGGACGAGATAGGGCATCATACACGAACTTACGATTGTGTCAATTTTTGTCAGATCAGAACATTGATGTAGTAGCATGTTTTATTGGTATGTATGATAGGTATAGAGATTGGAACCGAGAAAACATAGAAAACTATATGGAAATATATTTGAAGGTTTCGATGGAGGACTTAATAAAACGAGATGCAAAAGGACTCTATAAAAAAGCAATCAACAAGGAAATACAAAATGTATATGGAATAGACTTAGCATATGAAGAACCTAAAAATGCAGATATTGTAATAGAAAATGATGGGCATATGACACCAGAAGAAATACTTCATCAAATAATTGAGAAATGTTGCTTATGTAATTAGATTCGCTAGGAGAACACACTATGGAAAAAAAAGTTTATATAGCATTTGCAGTAGATATTATACATCAAGGACATATTCATTTAATTAAAGAAGCTGCAAAATTAGGAAAATTAACAGTGGGATTATTGCCTGATGAAGCAATTGCAGGATATAAACGATATCCAATTCTTGGATTAGAAGCAAGAAAAGAAATCATTGCCAATATTAAAGGTGTAGATGAAGTTGTTATTCAAGAAGGGATTGACTATGAAGCTAATTTGGAAAAATTAAAACCGGATTATGTAGTACATGGCGATGATTGGAAAACGAATTTTCAAAAGTTGAATCGTGAAAAAGTAATTTCAGTTTTAAAGCGATGGGGTGGAACATTAGTAGAAATTCCTTATTCGCAAGGAAATGGGATAGAACAAATAGAAGAATCACTAAAAATTAAAAGTGGCATGCCGGAATTTCGAAGAGGAAAATTAAAAAAATTACTTAGGGAAAAACCAATGTTGAGAGTATTAGAAGTTCATAATGGATTAAGTGGATTGATTGTGGAAAATACTAAAATTATAAATGAAGATTTAATTGTTCATAGTTTTGATGCTATGTGGTTATCTAGCTTAACAGATAGTACAGCAAAGGGAAAACCAGATATTGAATTAGTAGATATGACATCAAGGATACATACGATTAATGAAATTTTAGAAGTTACAACAAAACCAATTATCTTAGATGGGGATACAGGTGGATTGATAGAACATTTTGTGTATAATGTCAAAACAGTAGAGCGTATGGGAATATCGGCAATTATTATTGAAGATAAGATAGGGCTTAAGAAAAATTCACTTTGGGGAACAGAAGTTGAACAAACACAAGATTCAGTAGAATCTTTTAGTGAAAAAATCCGTAGAGGTTGTAATGCACGATTGACTTCAGATTTTATGATTATAGCAAGAATAGAATCTCTTATTCTGAAAAAAGGGATTAAGGACGCAATACATCGGGCAAAAGCCTATATTGATGCAGGAGCTGATGGAATTATGATTCATAGTAGAGAAAATACACCTACTGAAATTTTTGAGTTTTGTAATCAGTATAATCAGTTTGAAAAGAGAGTGCCACTCGTTGTTGTACCAACGGCGTATAATCAAGTATATGAAGAAGAATTGCAAGAACATGGAGTTAATATTACAATCTATGCAAATCAGTTGATTCGAAGTGAAGTAAAAGCTATGACAGAAACATCGAATAGCATTTTAATAAACCATAGAGCCTATGAAGCAGAAAAGAATTGTATTTCTATCAAAGAAACACTGGCACTGATACCGGAAAATAAGTAGGGAAAAGAAAGGAAAAATCGTGTATACATATAAGAGATTTTCTGAAAACAGAACAGAGGAAGAGCGCATTAATATTTACAATCAGCGAATTAAAGATGCGATAGAGCTATATCAAAAATATCATACGGAATTTGTGGATAGAGATTGTCCCTTTTGTGAGTATCATATGAGCCAAGAAGAGGCTAAAGAGTTTGCGCAGGAAAGATTTCATAATACATATGAAGTGGTATGTTGTAAACACTGTAATTCGCTATATGTAAATCCGTGTCCGACACAGGAAATGCTGAACGAGTACTATATGTATGGAAAGTGTAATGAACTGTTAGAAGAAGTGTATAAAAAAAGAGCAAAGAAAAAAAGTAGTGACATATTGGATTCTCGTGTGATATGTATTGCAAAGTATATTGAGAACATTAAGAAAGATGAGATTAAATTACTTGAATTAGGCTGTAGCTCTGGCGGATTTTTGTATAGACTTAAAGAATATTTAAAGTTTATTGATTCAAACAAAAAAGTGAGGTTGGTTGGAGTGGATACCAACCGGGGAGCTATTGAAAGTAATACAGATCAAGAATTGGAATTGTATTTTGGGACAGCGGAGGAATTTTTGCGTACAACAGATATCTGCTTTGATATTGTATGGCATACGGAATTAATAGAACATATCATTAATCCTGGGGAGTTGTTTCAAATGTTGTATAAAAAAATGAATAAAGGAGCATATATGATATTTACAACGCCAAATGCATATTCTCTTGAGATGAAAACACTTAGTTATAATGCGCCAAGGCCATTGGCTCCCAGTATTTTCCCACCCATGCATTTGAACGCTTTTAGTACAATTAACGTATCACATTTTGCAATAAAACATGGATTTTCTGTAGTCACCATTGAAACACCGGGAGAATTCGATCTAGACATGCTTGAGCTGCAAAGAGAGAGTAATAATAATGAGATGGTATTAGATATTTTGAAAATGGATGAAAATACCAAAGGATTAGTACAGGCGATTTTGGCAAAAACCGGAGGAAGCAGTCACATGCGTTGTGTATTGCAAAAATAAAGTCATTGCATATAACAGTCAGAAAGGAAAGTGATCAAGTGATAGATGCCAAGAAATTCTTGAATAGTTTAAAACGTATCCATGTAGATTTCTATACCGGTGTGCCGGATTCCCAATTAAAATTCTTTTGTAATGAGATTTACAGAAATACTAAACTGGGAATAGATCATATTGTAACGGCCAATGAAGGGGCAGCAGTAGGGTTGGCTTCAGGTCATTATCTTGCATCTGGGAAACCAGCATTGGTATATATGCAGAACAGTGGCATTGGAAATGCATTAAATCCCATTGTCTCTTTGGCAGATGAACATATTTATAAAATCCCCATGGTTTTTGTTATTGGTTGGCGCGGAGAGCCGGACACGAAAGATGAACCACAGCATGTGTTTCAAGGGATGATCACCGAAGAGCTAATGAATGTGCTACATATTCCATATGTAGTCTTAAGTAAGCAGACAACAGAAGAGGAAGTAAATGCGTATATTCAGCAGGCAGGTGAAATTATTGGACAAGAACGAAGCATGGCATTTCTTGTGAAAAAAGGTGCATTTGAAGGTGATGATGTAGCCTATCCAAGTTACGGTACCATGACAAGAGAAGAAGCAATGGAAGTCATTATTGCACAGGAAAGCGTCCCATCTGTGTATGTATCAACCACAGGGAAATTATCAAGGGAGTTGTATGAATTAAGAGAACAAAGAAAGGAAACCCATGGACAAGATTTTTTGACTGTTGGTTCTATGGGACATGCTTCTATGATTGCCATGGGTATTGCCTTAGAAAAGAATGCATATCGTGTGTGGTGCTTGGATGGTGATGGGGCAGCTCTTATGCATATGGGCAGTATGGCATTAGTGGCACATACTAATTGTAAGAATATGGTGCATGTGGTATTTAATAATGGCGCCCACGAAACAGTGGGAGGTATGCCGGTAGTATATGGAAGAGCAGATTTTTCAGCCATAGCTAAAGCATGTGGATACCAATATGTGGAACAAGCAGAGGATATAGAAAGTCTACAAGCTGCGCTGCTTAGAATACAAGCATCAAAAGGAACTTGTTTTTTAGAGGTAAAAGTGTCACTTGAATCCCGTAAGAATCTTGGAAGACCCTCCAATACACCAATGGAGAATAAGAAGTTGCTTATGGATTTATTAGAAGCAAATAAAAAGGAGTAATACTATATGTTAAGAAACAAGAAAAAAGTTATGGTTGTTTTCGGCACAAGACCGGAAGCTATTAAGATGTGTCCCTTAGTAAAGGAATTAGAGAGCCGAGATACACTTAAGACCATTGTATGTATTACAGGCCAACACAAGGAGATGTTAGACCAAGTATTGCATTCTTTTCATGTAGTTCCCACTTATAATTTAGCAGTCATGAAAGAAAACCAGACCTTATTTGATATCACGTCTGCCATATTGTTGAAGATGCGTCAGATATTAGAGTCAGAACACCCGGATATAGTTTTGCTTCATGGAGATACATCTACCACATTTTCAGTGGCACTGGCGTGCTTTTACTTACAGATTCCCGTAGGACATGTAGAGGCAGGACTGCGTACATATGACATCTATTCACCATATCCAGAGGAATTTAATCGACAGGCAGTGGGAATTATAGCAAGGTATCATTTTTCCCCTACCATTAAAGCAAAAGAGAATCTCTTAAAAGAAGGAAAACCGGAGACGGGAATATTTGTTACAGGAAATACAGCAATTGATGCATTACATATGACTGTTTTGTCCGAATATTCACACCCTGAATTGACTTGGGCAAAGGGAAGTAGATTGATTCTTATTACAGCTCATAGGCGAGAGAATATCGGAGAGCCTATGAAGAATATGTTCGCTGCTATAAGACGGATATGTGATGAGTATGAAGATGTTAAAGTAATCTATCCCATTCATATGAATCCTGTTGTGCGAGAGATTGCTTCAAAAGTATTGGGAGTAGATGAAAGAATCCATATTATTGAACCATTAGATGTGATTGATTTCCACAACTTTATGTCTCAGTGTTATCTGATTCTAACAGATAGTGGAGGGATACAAGAGGAGGCACCATCACTTGGAAAACCGGTACTTGTTATGCGAGATACCACAGAGAGACCGGAGGGAATAGAAGCCGGGACACTAAAATTGGTGGGAACGAATCAGGATTCTATCTATCAGAATTTCAAACTACTGTTAGAAGATGCAGAAGAATATCGAAAGATGAGTCAAGCACATAATCCATATGGAGATGGAACAGCTAGTGTGAAAATTGCGGATATTGTAGAAGCGTTGTAATAATTACTGCAAAGGAGAAGTCTATGAAAGGAATTGTTCTAGCCGGAGGATCGGGTTCACGCCTATATCCATTAACAAAAGTCACATCAAAGCAATTGCTGCCAATCTATGATAAACCGATGATCTATTATCCGTTGTCTATATTAATGGAGGCGGGGATTCGGGATATCTTATTAATATCTACCCCGGAAGACACTTCAAGATTTGAAACATTGCTTGGAGATGGGCATCAATTTGGGTTGCATCTTTCGTATGCAATTCAAGAACAGCCAGAGGGGTTAGCACAGGCGTTTATTATAGGGGCTGATTTTATAGGGAAGGATTCGGTTGCTATGGTATTAGGTGATAATATCTTTCATGGGCATGGATTAAAGAAACGTTTAAAACAAGCGGCTAATAAAAAAACAGGAGCCACTATCTTTGGATATTATGTGGAGGATCCTGAACGATTTGGGATTGTAGAGTTTGATATATATGGAAAAGTGGTTTCTATTGAAGAGAAACCAGAGATTCCCAAGTCGAATTACTGTGTGACCGGATTATATTTCTATGATAATCATGTAGTAGAATATGCAAGAAAATTAAAACCATCGAAGAGAAATGAGTTAGAGATTACAGATTTAAACCGCATATATCTAGAACAGGACACCTTAAGTGTAGAATTGTTAGGCCAGGGTTTTACATGGTTAGACACGGGAACCCATGAATCCCTTGTAGATGCAACAAATTTTGTGAAAACGATAGAAGCACATCAACATAGAAAGATTGCTTGCCTGGAAGAGATTGGATTCTTGAATGGCTGGGTAAGTGAAGTGCAATTGAGAGATACTTATGAGAAGCTAAAAAACAATCAATATGGGTTGTATATCAAAGCAATATTAGATGGGAAATATATCGATAAATAAATGGAGAACAAAAGAGTATGAAGATATTAATTACAGGTGGAGCAGGATTTATTGGCGGAAATTTTGTACAGTATATGGTCAATAAATATCCGAAATATAAGATCGTGAATTTGGACTTATTAACTTATGCCGGGAATCTAGAAACATTACAATCAGTAGAGAATCAGCCCAATTATAAGTTTGTCAGAGGTGACATTGCAAATAGAGTATTTGTTATGAACCTCTTTCAAAAAGAACGATTTGATATGGTAG
The DNA here is from genome assembly GCA_036656795.1 of Lachnospiraceae bacterium. Lineage (GTDB taxonomy): Bacteria > Bacillota > Clostridia > Lachnospirales > Lachnospiraceae > CAUPWF01. The sequence continues at coordinate 99,263 of JAVXHR010000006.1, forward strand.
TTAATTTTGCAGCAGAAAGTCATGTGGACCGTTCAATAAGAGAGCCAAGTATTTTTCTTCAAACGAATGTAGTTGGAACTCAGGTTTTATTAGATGCATCAAAAGAATATCAGGTGCAACGATATCATCAAGTATCTACAGATGAAGTGTATGGGGATCTTCCACTTGATAAAGTGGACACATATTTTACGGAAGAAACACCAATTCATACGTCCAGTCCTTATTCTGCTTCTAAGGCAAGCGCAGATTTATTTGCACTGGCCTATGAACGAACCTATCATCTACCGGTAACTATTTCTCGGTGTTCTAATAATTATGGGCCATATCAATTTCCGGAAAAACTTCTTCCACTTATGATAAGCAGGGCTTTAGCGGACCAGCCACTTCCAATCTATGGAACAGGAAAAAATGTGCGTGATTGGCTTCATGTATCCGATCATTGTGAAGCGATTGATCTGATTCTACATAAGGGACAACCTGGACAGATTTATAATATTGGTGGACATCAAGAACGCACCAATCTAGAGGTAGTCCAGACCATCTTACAAACATTACATAAACCAGAGAGCTTAATTCAATATGTGCCAGACAGACCGGGACATGATAGACGCTATGGGATAGACCCAACAAAGATAGAGACAAAACTTGGCTGGAAACCACAGTATTGCTTTGATACAGGTATTATTAAGACAGTTGAATGGTATCTGGAACATCAGGAATGGTGGAAAAATATATTGAGTGGAGCATATACTTCTTATATAGAAGAGATGTATGGAGAACAATTAAGATGAGAGTATTGGTAACTGGAGCAAATGGACAGGTAGGGATAGCTGTAATAGAAGAATTAGAACGATCTGGTCATGTGGCTATAGGGGTAGACCATAGTCATATGGACATTACCAGCCCCGAAGTGGTGGAATCTGTTGTAGGAGCAGCACAGGTAGATGGAATTATTCATTGTGCCGCATATACCGCGGTAGATACAGCAGAAGAGGAGCAGGAGCTTTGCCAAAAGGTCAATGGATATGGAACAGAAAATCTGGCCAAGACCTGTAATAAATTGGGATTAAAGATGTTGTATGTAAGTACGGATTATGTGTTCTCTGGAGAGAACGATGGAGATAAAAGTACAGAAAAAGATAAATATGAAGATAAATATAAAGAGAATGTAAGACCTTGGGAACCAGAAGACCGATGTCAACCAGTAAATGTTTATGGACGGAGTAAACAAGAGGGAGAATTGGCAATTCAAACATGGTTGGATGCTTATTTTATTGTTCGCACTTCCTGGGTGTTTGGAGAGCATGGCAAGAATTTCCCACAGACGATGTTGCGACTTTCCGAAACCAAAGAACAACTCAGGGTAGTGGCAGATCAGATTGGCTCCCCTACTTATACAGCAGATTTGGCTCGGTTACTTGTAGAGATGATACAAACTCAAGAGTATGGAATTTATCATGCAACCAATGAAGGGTTTTGTAGTTGGTATGAATATGCGTGTGAGATTTTTCGTCAAGCAAATATCCCAATAGAGATAACTCCTGTAACCAGTGAGGAATTTTTAACGAAGGCAAGAAGACCAAAGAATAGTCGGTTGAGCAAAGATAACTTGGAGACCCATGGATTTCATAGACTGCCACCTTGGCAAGAAGCATTAAGCAGATATTTAAAGCATATTATATAAGCAAAATCCCCAAAGAAACATTGGCTAGGAGGAAAAGATATGGGAAAATTAAAAGTAATACCATGTAAGATAGAGGGACTGTACGTAGTAGAACCTGAGGTTATAGGAGATGCGAGAGGATATTTTATAGAGACCTATCAGCAAAAAGACTTTGCAGAAGCAGGGCTTGATATGGTATTTGTGCAAGACAACCAATCCATGTCAGTGAAACATGTGTTACGTGGACTGCATTTTCAAAAGCAGTACCCACAGGGAAAACTAGTGCGAGTGGTTCGAGGTGCTGTATATGATGTGGCAGTGGATATTCGTAAAGATTCCCCCACTTTTGGGCAATGGTTTGGCATGGAATTATCTGCGGAGAATAAAAAACAATTCTATATTGCAGAGGGGTTTGCACATGGTTTTTATGTAGTATCTGAAGAAGCGGAGTTTTGCTATAAATGTACAGATTTTTACCACCCCGGTGATGAGAGTGGTATCGCTTTTGATGATCCTGATATCGGAATTAAATGGCCGATAAAAGATCGAAAGCAGTTAATTCTATCAGAAAAAGACAAAACATGGGCAGGCTTACATACTACGATATCTTTCTAATTGATGGAATCTTACGCCAGGCCTGTTCAAAGACCACAGTGGAGGTATCCAATAATGTAGATTGGGTGCTAAGTTTAGCATAGTCAGTGTGTAGTGTGAATAACCATGTATCCTGGGAGCAAAAGCAATATTCAGAAGGAACAAGGCGTTCTTCCTCTTCGTCTAGAAAGCAACCCATCATGTGTGGATGCTCTGCAATCATTTGTTTGGTAGAAGTAGAGAGTCGTTGAAACTGCTCCCCATTCATAAAGATAGGTTTTTCAATGAGATAAGATAAAAAATCACAAGGAACGGTGGAACTTTGTTGAAATTCATTGATGATGCGATTGGAATAAAAGAAAATCATACGAGATGTCACATGCTCGGCAACCTGAGTATTCCAAGATGATAATAAGGAGTCATGTAAAGTGATACAATGTTGTATCACCACTTGGTCTACATGATTTGCTTCCAAAACTTCTAATAATAATTCTTTTATAAAAAATATTTCTGGTATATAAAAATTACAATAGACAATGGGAGCCATTAAAAGTGTCGGTTTGTTTAAAAGATAGCTTGCGCTGCATTCACGAAACATGGGATTGCAGCTTTTTTTGACAAATTCTACAATGCCTTGGTGTTGCATAATACTATAAGTATCGGTAAACACAGTGGAATAAGACTGTCCTTTTGACATGGAAAGCCCCATTACGGACATGGTATGCTCAAGGCAGAAAAAAGAAAACCAATAGATATCTTCGTCGAAATATTTATGATAATAGATAAGTACATTCTTATGAAAGAGTACTTTGCCACAGGAGATAAATAGTTGAACAAAATTCTCTTGATATAAGGAAAAATGAAAAATCATCTCCAGTGTAAATCCGGATTCTAATAATTCATACATGCGAGTTGTCCATGATGCGGCATAAGCCTCATCTTCTACCAACCATTGAAATTGTTCACAGTCAATAGTAATCATCTTACAAGGGTGTTCTTGCTTAGAAGCAACAGCAAGTAGTTGGTCAATTGCTTTGCGCCGTCCCTTTTGTTCTCCATAGATGCTGATTTCAGCAGTATAAAGAGCATCTTGTTCATCACGGTAGGAGTTAGGTATGGCTACATAGGTATCATTTAAAAAACGAACAAGGCAATGATTCACATCTTCAAGATTGTTCTTCTCTTCATCGGGATATACCTGGTCAAAAAAATTCTGTAAGATACGATTCCCCAATTTAAAATTTGCGTCCAATAGATAGGTAACTACTTCGTCATAGTAGCCGGATTTATTCGTTAGTTGTCTGGTGCCACGTTTCCACTTACTAACTAAGCTTACATCTACGTGGAGATAGCGTGAAAGTTCGGTAGAAGATATCTGTAATAATCGAGTAACACAACCGAGATTAGAAAGTTTTTTCATTCTTTATTATTCCTCCTGTTACATTGCTGTCAAATATCTGTCCTTGTATCATTATGGACAAAGGGGCTTACCCTCTTTTAAAATATGTTTGCATCGCATATAATACAACTATCAAAGAAATTTAGCTAAATTTCCTGTAACTGAAATTATAAACATGCAATCATTATATGAATCGTTCACCTTTATTATATCATATTTGTAGGGTAACATCTACTATCATATGTATGTTTGCTTCGAGTGGAAGGAGATATAAACATGGCAGAAAATAAAGATTATAAATTTGTAGATAATTATGGTTTTGATGAGGCTAATTTAAAGGAAGCATTTGCAGAGGCAAGAAAAGTTTATAAAGAAAGAGGTTTCATGAGAAAGATGGGTTATGGAAAAGCACCGGCCATTACTACGGTTGATATGGCAAGAGCTTGGATGAGCGAAGGACACCCATTTACATGTAACCATGCAGTAGAAGTATGTGCAGAGGCATTGAAAGTATTAGAAGCAGGAAGAAAAGCAGGAGTACCAATCTTCCATACCACTACCGGTTATACCGGTGACAGACAATGGGATTTACCAAGATGGGATGAAAAGATTCCAATGAATACACTGGATATTGATTCTGATTGGATGGACATTGATCCAAAACTAAAACCTAGACCAGAAGAACCAGTAATACATAAAAAATATGCATCTAATTTCTTTGGAACACATCTTGCAGCAACCTTGAATTATCTTGGTGTGGATACATTGATTGTAATGGGAGCAACAGCTTGTGCATGTGTAAGACATACAGTTATGGATTCTACAGGATATGGATTTAAAACAATTGTACCAGAAGGCACAATCGGTGATAGAGTTCCAGGTGTTATCGAATGGAATCTCTTTGATATGGAAGCAAAATTCTGTGACGTCGTACCGGTAGAAGAAGTTGTCAAATATCTAGAAGGTATCAATCCGGATGTATATCGTATTCCGGAAAGAAAATCAGATAAATAAAGCAACAAGTGAGCGGAGGGGACATTTTAACAAGTGTCCTCTCTTTTTGAAAAAGGAGGACATCTATGAATACGCTAATTAAAAATGGAACAATCATTTCAGAAGCAAGTGAATATGAAGCAGACATACTTATGGAAGACAGTGTAATCAAGAAAATAGGAGAAAACCTTACCGATGCAGCAGATACAGTAATAGATGCTAAAGGAAAACTGATTTTTCCCGGTGGCGTTGATGAACATGTGCATTATGGTTCTTTTGGCAGCCTTTTATTCGAAACAACCGATGCGGCCGCAGTGGGAGGAACCACAACAATTGTTGATTTTGCACCACAGGATAAAGGAGTATCATTAATTGAATCTATTCACAGACAAGAAGAGAAAGCGAGTGGAGCGGCTTGTGTGGACTTTGCATTTCATAGTATTATGATGGACCCAAAACCATCAGTATTTGAAGAGATTAAAGAACTTCCGGCGGCAGGCGTAGGTACACTAAAACTTTTTATGGCTTATAAAGGCAGTGATTTTTATTGTGATGATACGGCAATTTTGACTGCCATGCAAGAAGCAAAAAAATATGGGATTACAATGATGGTACATGCGGAAAATCCGGATATGATTCAAGTATTGCAAGATAAATATCTAGCAGAAGGAAAGACAGAACCGGTATATCATTATTATTCGAGACCACCGATTGCAGAAGAAGAGGCAACTAAGCGAGCGATCTATCTTGCGCGTCTGGCAGAGTGTCCACTTTTTGTAGCTCATGTAAGTGTAAAAGAAGCAATGTTAGCAATAAGAGATGCATACCTTGCTCACCAGCCGGTGTATGGAGAAACCTGTACGCATTATCTCACCTTGACAACAGATAAATTAGCAGAACCTAATTTTGAAGGCGCCAAGTATGTCTGTGCACCACCACTTCGTCCACAAGAACATCTAGATGCATTATGGGAAGCAATTGATAAAGACTGGCTTCTTGCAGTTGGCTCAGATCATTGTGCAATCAAAGGTGGATTTGAATCGAAGAAAAAAGGAATTGGTAATTTCTCGAAGATTCCAAATGGTTGTCCGGGAGTGCAAGATCGACTTCGTATGCTTTGGACCTATGGCGTTTGTAAAGGAAAGATTAGCCGTCAACGATTTGTGGATATCTTTGCGGCAAAACCGGCGAAGATACTTGGATTATATCCACAAAAAGGTGCGCTTACTATTGGCTCAGACGGTGATTTAGTTATCTTTGATCCAAATGGAACAGAGACAATTAAGAATGCAGATAGTCTACATGGAATTGATTATAGTCCTTTTGAGGGATTTGAAGTACAAGGTAAGGTTGAACAAGTATTCTTACGTGGAAATCTAATTGCAAAAGAGGGTCGCTTTGTAGGGGAACGTGGAAAAGGAATTCGTCAGAGATGTAAACCTTATGGATATTGTTACCGTTAGTTGGAATTTTTCAAAGCGGATAAGGAATATCCGCTTTGACTATTGTGAATGAAAAG
>JAVXHR010000007.1:0-87363 GCA_036656795.1 Lachnospiraceae bacterium
TTGGGAATATTCCGTTAAACATTCCTAAAAGTACAACAGTCACACTCACTGCAAGCACAACAATAGAATTATTCATAGCCGAGGATAGGTAAAAGCAAATTGCAGTCATTAAAAAACCGCCAAATATTGTTGTTGCGAATAAAATCATTGCAACTTCAATCATAGTAAAATTGTAGGTGAGTAGTGGTATGTGCAATTGAATAGGTGAATTTGCACCATCAAACCCATAGACGCACATGCAGAGAAAATATCCAATTAACAAAAAAAATGTTGATATAGCAATGCTAAACGATACACCTGTAAATATTTTTGCATAAATTTGAGATGTTTTCCCATTTTTCGAGGTGAGTATTAAACTATCTGTACGCTGGCTATACTCATTTACAAACATAGGCGATAGAATGAAGGCAATTAAAAACATCACGATAAAGGCATTCGTTGTGGAAAAAGAAAAGAAACGTTCATACCCATCTGTGTATTCCATAATGAATGGCTTTTTAATTTGGTTGTCAGCTTCTATAATTCTATCCACATTTCCCTTGGTAAAGTTAGAATTATTTTCTAAGTTAATGCGATATTGGTTAATGCGTTTTTCATAAAAACTATTGGCATCTTCTTCTGATATTTCTTGCAGGTCGTTAGTATCAAATCCATTTCCACATTCAGCATATGTTGAGTCAATTAAAGTGTAAACCGAATTGTAAGGTCGTGCATATTTTTCATATTCCACACTATCGCTATATGGATATACTCCATCGGGAATGGTCTGATAAGCTTTTGAAGCCTTCAGTATCAGTCTTTTGTCAAGGGGGGTTCCCGAAAATGCTAAAGAATACTCTTTGTCTATCAGCATTTCCTTATAGTTGCTTATACCTGTATTGGGGTTAATTCCCATTACCAAGGTGAAAACTGAAAATATCGTTGCAATAAGAGCAAGCAGAACTGCAATAAGCACACTTTTTCTTACAAATATTTTCTTGTATTCAAAGCCTACTAAGCTCCAAAAATTATTCATGCTCACTCACCTCCGAGAAATAGTATAGGTACAAATCTTCCAATGTAGGCGAAACACCTCTTGCAGTTTCGTGTGGCTTTTTATCGCACACAAGACGTAAAAATTTATTTTCTCCTTCAGAACGAATATTGATAACAGAACACTGTTCCATTAAATGTTGGGCAGTTTGACTGTCTACGGTACATTCGAATACTTTATTGTCAATCGTCGTAATAATACTCGCTAAAGCACCGTTATGAATAAGCTGTCCATCTTTCATAACAAGAATATTGCTTGCGATATTTTCCACATCAGATACAATATGCGTTGATAAAAGTACAATTCTATCCTTACCAAGTTCAGAAATCAGGTTACGAAAACGCACACGTTCCCTAGGGTCAAGACCAGCGGTTGGCTCGTCTAAAATAAGAATTTTAGGATTGTTTAGTAGTGCTTGTGCAATACCTAAACGCTGTTTCATGCCACCAGAAAAGGTTTTGATTTTCTTTTTTGTTACCTCTGACAATGATACAGTATCAAGTAGTTCTTTGGTGTTTACTTTCGCTTGCGATTTTGTAAGCCCCTTTAGACTTGCCATATAGTACATAAAATCCTGTGCGGAAAATTCGGGATAATAACCAAAGTCTTGCGGTAAGTAGCCCAGTGCATCACGATAGCTTTTTTCTGACACATCTATTCCATTAAATTTCACCTCACCACTTGTGGACTTTAACACGCCACAAATTATACGCATTAAAGTTGTTTTTCCTGCACCGTTTGCACCAAGCAAACCATAAACACCACGTGTAAGGGTAAGAGAGAACCTATCAACAGCAATTTTATTTTTGTATTGCTTTGTTATCCTGTCTATAACAAGTTCCATTGTAATTCCTCCTGTGATTTGATAAATCGAATAAGGCTAAAAAAGAGAAGCCCAATCAACGCTATAAAAGTAATTGTCCATATAAGGGTAAAGTTCGTATTGTAGATGAATTTATAATTGATGCTTGCTATCACGATGAAAATGCTGACCATTCCACTTATTGTGGCACAAACGTAAATCGTTTCTTTTGAATGCACTTTCGAGATAACCAGAATACTGATATAGCTTGAAGTCAAATACGGTACAGCGAGATAAATCGTGTTCCGAAGTGTTCCAAAGTCACTTTTTCCTACAATAGCAACAAGCAGTATCAACAGTGCAAAGCTTATTCCTCCTAATATGCTAAGTCGCATTAGTGCAATTTCAGGTAAGTAGTACTTGCAGGCAAGCTCTGTTTCCTCCATATTATATGCTTTACTTTTGTGGATTTCTGTAATCGTACACAAGGAGAAAATCGGTAATATTGCTGATACAACAGCAATAATATTTTCAGACACATTCGCAAATTTTGTATAGAAAAAGGCAAAACAGGCACTAAGGACAAATAAAACCCACACTCTTTTTCGGATAAATCCTATTTGCGAAATAAGCACTTCACTAAACTTTGCTTTCGGATACGAAATGCTGTTTATAAATTCTTCCCTATGCTGTGTTGGTGGCGACGTAAAACTTTGTTTTAATGCTAACTTTAACTTTTTATTCATAAAAATCCTCCTTTTTCAAAGTAGCATTTAGCTGTTTTTCGATTGCGTTTAGCTTCCTGTAAACTGCAAATCTTGAAATACCAAAATACTCTGCGATTTCACCGATGCCAAGTTCATTAGTAAACCTAAGTAGCACTATTTCCTGTTCTACACTATTCAGCTTTGATACAGCGATTCGGACGGCAATAGCAGTTTCCAAGTTGTTTGTGATTTCTTGTGATAACTCAGGAAAATCATTTATCTCTGTGGTTTTCTTTGCTTTTTTGAAATAGTCATTGCAACAGTTTCGTGCTATGGTATAAAGAAAGGCTAGTTTTTTTCCTTTTTCAAGATACTGTGTTGTTTCAAAGTATTTTAAAAATGTTTCCTGCGTTATATCTTCTGCTACGTCACGATTATGTACCTTGAAATAACAAAACGCATATATCTTTTCGTATTGCTCTTGTAATTCTAAAGACATAAAAAACCTCCTTTCATATTGTTTAACGGTTGAGCACGGTGAAATGTGCGGGTGAAATTAAAAAATATTATAAAAATCATTTGTAACTTTTCCTATAGTTATTATAACATGTAGTTATAAGGTGCAAAATTAAATACTACTTAACATAAAAGTCTACTTCGGTCAAATATCATCACCTGAAATGTAAAATGATTAGGGGTGATGTTTGACATTACCTTTGGAATGAATAAAGTAACAGCGCGTATCGGTTTATGATGAGCGAGGGATTTTGTTTATTTGGCATTGTTCCGTTAAATCGCATAATGCTATTCCGATAGATTTGATATTGTTCCGATAATCGGGTATACTATTCCTGTAAAGGAGTGAATGCCATGTATATTACAGTAAAAGAAGTTGCACAAAAATGGGGCATTTCCGATAGAAGAGTGCGAATTCTGTGTGCCGAAGGTAAAATAACGGGTGCATTTCAGCAGGGCCGTGGATGGAAGATACCAATTGATGCGGTAAAACCAATAGACAGCCGATATAAATCTGCACCAAGTTTATTGCAGCAGATTGAAGAAAAGAAAAAAGAACTAGATTTGAAGAGACCTCTTACAGCAGGTGAAGCTACAAGACTGAATGAAGAATTTATTGTGGAATACACTTATAATTCCAATGCGATAGAGGGAAATACGCTGACATTGTGGGAAACAGATATGGTACTTCGAGGACTTACCATAGATAAGAAGCCATTGAAAGACCATATAGAAGCAGTGGGGCACAAGGAGGCGTTTGAATTCATCAGTGATTTGGTAAAAGAAAATGCACCTCTTACAGAACGCACGATTAAGCAGATACATTATCTTGTGCTGGCTGATAAAAAGGATGACCGTGGTGTTTATCGCAGAGTTCCTGTTCGTATAATGGGTGCAAAACACGAGCCTGTACAACCATATTTGATTGAACCCAAGCTAACCGAGTTGCTGCTTAAGTATTCTGCCAGTAATGAAAATATTATTACAAGGCTTGCCAGGTTTCATATTGAATTTGAGGAAATTCACCCTTTCATTGATGGAAACGGCAGGACAGGACGCTTGTTGGTTAATCTGGAACTGATGAAAGCCGGTTATCCACCAATCGATATAAAATTTACAGACAGGATTGCGTATTATAATGCATTTGACGAATATCATGTAAAAAACAATTTGTCAGCATTGGAAAAACTCTTCGCAGTATATGTGAATGAAAGGTTGAATATGTATCTTTCAATGCTGTAAGAGTAAAAAACAAATAAGAGGTGAATCAAATGGAACAAATGGTAACAACTAATATAGCATACTATTCAGTTCCCATGTCAACCATTTTTGAAAATGTCCCAATAAATGTTAAACATTAGCACCGGTTTCCGGAACATGAGTTTATGGATTATGCAGCGTCTTTTCTTTGGCTCTTTAGGTGATTGTACCAGAACAAAATTCTTGATTACAATTACAGACGTTCCTTTACGGTGATGTACTGCATGTCCATTCGCATTAACAGGTGAATAGTAATCATTGTGATATTTGAGGCAACGCCCATTATCTATCTTTCGTGAAGATAGAATCGCTAGAGCTAAATTGATTTTATTTGAATCTAGTTGTGTTCAAACACAGGTTTGATACTATCAAGAGGTAAAGCAAAACGTTTATTAATTTCTTTATGTAGGAGCTCAGAAATTTGATTACTTTTTGTGGTATGACAACAGATAGTGGGTGCTTATATAGTGTAGATTACATTAAATGCACAGTGGTTATTTTGGAGAAAACAATACAGATATTCACAAAGGATCTGGACATAAATGGTGGTATAAGTTGCGAAGGATACGAATTGGAAGAATACAAGAAGTATTATGGTAGAGTTCTAAGGGCATTTTAAATGAAATCCGTTAACAAAATAAAGCAATTTTAGATTAACAATACGAGGAGGTGTTATATAGATGAAGTTGAAGAATGTTTTGATTGTTGTAAAAGATATTGAAGAATCAAAACGGTTTTATAAAGAGTTGTTTGGGTTGGATGTAATTTTGGACAATGAGGGAAATGTGATTTTAACAGAAGGGTTGGTATTGCAAGATAAGAAGATATGGGAGTCTTTTATTAAAATTGAAGTAATGGAACGAGGACATGATAGCGAATTGTATTTTGAAGAAAAAGATATAGACGGATTCTTAAAAAAACTAGATGAAAGCTCATATAAGATTGAGTATATCAATAGAGATTTTAGACATAGTTGGGGTCAGAGGGTTGTGAGAATTTATGATTTAGATGGCCATGTAATAGAAATTAGAGAACCAATGTGAAATAGCAAAGATTACATAGAAAAGGATTGGAGAGGGCGTAATGGACGGAACGGTTAGGAGCAACATAAAAATTGGAACAAAGGTTCTTGTAGTACAAAAACAGGACCAAAAGACAGGGAAGCTAACAGAAGGTATAGTACAGAGATTACTTACGAATTCAGCAAAACATCCAAGGGGAATCAAGGTGATGTTAGAGGGCGGAATTGTGGGAAGAGTACAACAGATCTGTAAATAAATCAGAGTTACAAGTTTCATGTTCAGAGGAAAGATTACCACTTACAGACGCCAGGTTGCTGACTTGTCATTTCCTAAAATAGATTGCTATTTTATCAGTCTCACAATACAATATAGATATATACATTGAGTAAAGGAAGCGAGGAATAAGGATGGAACTTACACATTTTAATGAACAGGGAAAAGCGGTAATGGTAGATGTATCAGAAAAATTAGATACAGTTAGAGAGGCAACGGCAAAGGGAACAATTAAAGTTAACCAGGAAGTGTATGATGCCATTGAAGCAGGGACGATGGAAAAAGGCGATGTGCTTGGGGTTGCTGTAACCGCTGGAATTATGGGCGCAAAAAGAACATTTGAATTAATACCAATGTGTCATATTCTGTTACTTAGCAATTGTAAGATTACCTTTGAGAAAAATCCAAAGAAACGAGAATTTTATTGTACTTGTACAGTGAAAGTGACTGGGAAAACAGGTGTGGAAATGGAAGCACTGACCGGGGTTAGCATTGCATTATTGACAGTTTATGATATGTGTAAGGCTCTAGACAAATTTATGGAAATAGGAGAGATTTATCTAGAAAAAAAGACAGGTGGGAAAAGTGGAACGATAGAAAACTTAAAGAGTGGGGAGGAAAAATTATGATGTGGAAAACTGCAATTATTACGTTGAGTGATAAAGGATATGCAGGAGAGCGTGAGGACAAAAGTGGACCACTTATTAAACAAATGCTAGATTCGAATTTTTATGATATAAAGATTCAGATGCTATTACCGGACGAACAACAGATGATTGCAAAGGAACTGTGTCACCTATGTGATCAAGAGAAGATGGATCTGATTTTAACTACGGGAGGAACCGGATTTGCTCCAAGAGACTGTACGCCAGAAGCAACACTTTCGGTAGCTGACCGAAATGCACCCGGTATTGCAGAAGCAATGAGAAGCTGCTCTCTTCAGGTAACGCCAAGAGCCATGTTAAGTAGAGGGGTATCCGTAATTCGAGGTAGCACATTAATTATTAACTTACCAGGAAGTCCAAAGGCTGTAAAAGAAAACCTAGAATTCATCTTGCCGGCGCTGGGACATGGGCTTGGGATTTTAAAAGAGACAGATAAGGAATGTGGAAAGAGCGAATTGATGTAAGGGGGAATACAGCATGAAACAATCGGAGATTTCGTCTATCTATCGCTACAAAGAAAAAGGAACATTAGGTCAGGAAGAAGACTGTGTAATGCTTTTAAAAGACATGGGAATGGAAGGAGATATTCATTGCCAAGGTGGAGAACGTCAACTTAGTATATTATCAAAAAAAAGAAAAAATTGGATACAAGAGCAAGAGGTAAAAGGGATGTGTTTTTCCAGATGGAAAGAAAATCTATTGATAGATGGTGATGAGATGAATTCTTATCCGGTGGGTACACAGTTGGTTATTGGACCTACAAAGTTGGAAATCACAGTACAAGACAAAAGATGTTTTCCAGAATGTAAGCGCATACAAAGGAAGATGTCTTGTGAATTAGCTCAAGGTAGTTGCTTTGCAAAAGTAATACAAGGAGGTAATATCTCGAAGGGAGATAAAATAAAAGTGAGATTGCCCGAATGGAAACGCTATGATAGACAACTTGATATGTCCGAAATTGGAGAACAAGGACAAAAACATCTATTGGCTTCTTCTGTATTGGTAATAGGTGCAGGTGGATTGGGAATTCCTATTATTACCGCACTTGCAGAAGTAGGGATTGGTAAAATAGGAATAATAGATGGTGATGTAGTAGAAGAAGGAAATCTGAATCGTCAGTTTTTCTATACACCTGAAGATGTTGGAAAGAAAAAAGCCCAGTGTGCAGGTAAGTGGCTACAGCGATTTAGACCGGATTGTAAGATGGAGATATGGGATGTTTTTTTGACGGAAAAAAATGGAAGGGAACTGATTCAAAATTATGATGTAGTTGTAACAGCAGTGGATAGTATGCAGGTACGTCTTCTGGTAAATAGATTGGTTCATGAACAGGAAATTCCATTGGTAGATGGTGCAATAGATGGGTTTTATGGAACGGTAACAGCTGTATTTGAAAAAGAAGATCCCTGTCTTGCCTGTATAAATCCAGAAGAAAAATCCCCTAAAAAGTGTGCTAATTCGTTGGGAACTACAACTATGATTATAGGAGCATTGCAGGCACAGATGGTAATTGCATATTTAATTGGAATGCCTATAAAAGGGGGGCATATTCTGAGTTATGATGGGATATATGGAAGTATAGATGAAATGTGTGTGCAAAAAGACCCTGATTGTAAGGTGTGTGGTATCATTAAGACAACCTAACGGGAATTATTATGACAAAATAGAAAGTTTGGGTGGAATTATCAGTTAGTTTGTATTATAATGAACACATAACAAATAAATAAACTCCGAGTTTTGTTTTCTGACGTATTTTCAAACGCATGGATACGGGAAAGCAAGACCAAAGGGTAATATTGGTAACGGTATTGCCTGCCGAATTGCAAAGGAGTCCATTATTAGCGTAAGGCTTAATAATGGATATTTTTATGCGAAAAAGGAGGTATTACAGTAATGGGGAAACAATTATTGATTAAACCGGAAAAATGTCTGGGGTGCAGAACCTGTGAGTTGGTCTGTTCCTTTGGGCATAACGGGGCCTTTAATCCCAGATTTGCAAATGTGAGTGTAATGGCTTACGAAGAAGCTGCTATCAGTATTCCGGTTATGTGTATGCAGTGTGAGAATCCTTGCTGTCTAGACGTGTGTCCGGTAGGAGCAATCACAAGAGATGAAGAAAATGCAGTAGTGATTAACCAGGAGAAATGTATTGGCTGCAAGATGTGTATGAATGCATGTCCACTAGGAAATATTGGATTCAACACAGAAAAGAAACAGGTACATAAGTGTGATTTGTGTGGTGGAGAACCAAAATGTGCAAAGTTTTGCCCAACAGGTGCAATTACTTATGAGGATCCGGATGAGGGAATGGACAGAAAACGTGCAATCGCTGACCATTTTAAAGATGTATTCGGAGAGGAGGTAAAAGCATGAGAAAAGATGGATATATGGGACAGATAATTAGAGTCAATCTAGAAACTGGAAGTATTACGAAAGAACCATTAAATGAAAAAGCAGCAAAAGATTTTATAGGTGCTAGAGGATTGGGAACCAAATATTTTTGTGATGAAGTAGATCCTCAGGTAGAACCTTTAGGACCAGACAATAAACTTATTTATATGACAGGTCCTTTGACAGGAACATCAGCTCCTTGTAGTGGGAGATTTGAAATTGTAGCCAAAGCGCCACTTACAGGAACCATAGGGGCCGCTAATTCAGGTGGACATTTTGGACCAGAATTAAAATATGCAGGATATGATGGTGTTATATTTGAAGGTGTCAGTGACCATCCGGTGTATTTGTACATATGTGATGACGTAGTAGAACTACGAGATGGTGGAGACCTTTGGGGAAAGACAGTATATGAAACGACAGATAAGTTAAATGAGGTATGTGGACCATCATTTCGTGTATCTTGTATTGGACCGACCGGGGAAAATGAATGTCTCTATGCAGGCGTTATGAATGATAAGCATCGCGCTGCCGGGCGTGGTGGGCTTGGAGCGGTTATGGGTAGCAAGAAATTGAAAGCTGTTGTTGTAAAAGGTACAGGTTCTATTTATGTGGCTCATTCAGAAGAATTTGAAAAAGCAATGGAAAGTGCCAGAGTTACTTTGAAGGCACATCCGGTAACGGGAACAGGATTAGGTGCATACGGAACAGAGATTTTGGTAAATATCATTAATGAATCCGGTGCCTTGCCATTACGTAATGGCCGTGATGGCTCTATCTATAATCAAGCAGATGAAATCTCGGGCGAGACATTAGCAGAGAAATATTTGATACGAAACAAGGGGTGCTTTGGCTGTTGTATTGGATGTGGACGTGTGGTAGAGATTCCAAATGGTCCATTTAAGTCCAAAGGGGAAGGACCTGAATATGAAGCAGGTTGGTCATTTGGTGCGGATTGTGGCATTGATAATCTAGAAGCGGTATGTAAAGCAAACTTTATCTGTAATGAATATGGATTTGATCCAATTACGTTGGGTGCAACGATTGCTTGTGCAATGGAACTTTTTGAAGCGGGATACATCACTTTGGAAGATACGGGTGGAATTCCAATTCGATTTGGAGATGCAGCTGTGATGGTACAATTGGCAGAGATGACAGGAAAGAATGAAGGATTTGGAAAAGAATTGGCATGGGGGTCTTATCGTTTAGCAGATAAATACGGACATCCGGAATTATCAATGTCTGTTAAAAAACAAGAGATGCCTGCATACGATGGACGTGCAATGCAGGGAATAGGACTGGAATATGCAACATCTAACCGAGGTGGCTGTCACGTACGTGGATATATGACTTCACCGGAAGTGTTGGGGTTGCCAGTGAAATTGGATCCGCTTGTAACGGAAGGAAAAGCACCAATGCTGAAGGTATTTCAAGATTTAACAGCGTTGATTGATGCAGTGGGAATCTGTTTGTTTACTTCTTTTGCAATTGGTCTTCCGGAGGTGGCAGCTTTGTATCGTGAAGCAGTAGGAAGCCATGAACCGGACGAGGAGATACTATTAAAGGGCGAGCGAATTTGGAATTTAGAGAAACAGTTTAATATTGCGGCAGGGGTAGAAAAAGATACGTTACCACCTAGATTATTAAGAGAACATCTGCCAGAGGGACCAGCAGAAGGTAAGGTAAATGAACTTCATGTAATGTTAGAAGAATATTATAAGATAAGAGGTTGGAATGCAGAAGGTATTCCAACAGAAGAAAAAGTAAAAGAATTAGGATTGTAAATCAGCATTTTTCTTGAGAGGACATGCGATGCAGATAAAATTTTTTGCATATCTTCGAGAGTATACCGGTTGTAAGATAACACAATATCCTTACCAGGAGGATGTTTACCATTTGACACATGCATTATGTGATACTTATGGTAAACGCCTTCGGGCAAAGATGTTGACACCGGATGGAGAGGATCTCGGAGAAGAAATAATTATTCTTATTAATGGAAGGCATGTGGCGCATTTAGGAGGAATTTATGCAAAACTTGAGCCTACAGATGTAGTATCTATTTTTCCTGTTGTTGCAGGAGGGTAGAAGATGTGAAGGCGGTGAACACATTGGAGATAGCAACGGAAAGTATTGAAAAGATTATACATACATATGAACAAGATCAAAGATATGCACTTGCAATTATGCAAGATATGCAAAGGACATTCCAATATGTGCCGAAAGAAGGTATACAACAACTTTCGGCATATTTAGGGTGTCCTATTTCGTCCTTATATGCCATGGCAACTTTTTATAAAGCATTGAGTTTGAAACCAAAGGGAAAACATATCATAAAGTGTTGCGATGGGACGGCATGCCATATTCGAGGTTCTTCAACTTTGATTGATGGGATACAAAGTGTATTAGAGATTCAACCGGGTGAAACAACCAAAGATGGAGAATTTTCATTTGAAACAGTGAATTGTCTCGGATCTTGTGCATTAGCACCGGTATTGGTTGTAGATGATGTATACTATGGTAAGGTAACATTAGAAAAATTACGGACCATACTAAAAGAGATTCAGAAAGGTGGTGCTACAGAATGAAAAAACAGATATTAATATGCTGTGGCACAGGTTGTCGAGCCAATGGAAGTATGCTTGTTGTGGAAGCACTTCAACAAGAAGTACAAGCAATGCATGTGGAGGCAGATGTAATTGCGGAGGTTAAGACAACAGGGTGTAATGGATTCTGTGAAAATGGTCCGATTGTTAAGATTATGCCGGATAATATTGTATATTATAAAGTGAAGAAAGAAGATGCTCATGATATTATAGAAAAAACAGTACAACAGAATGAACCGGTGGAGCGTTTGCTTTATAAAGATGATACAGGAAAGAGAGTTCTGTTACAGGAAGAGAACCCGTTTTATGCACATCAGCACAAGATAGCATTATCTCATATAGGAACAATTGATCCGGAAAATCTAGACGACTATCTGGAGGTTGGTGGCTACAAAGCACTAAAAAAAGCACTTTCACAAACGCCGGAAGAAATTATAACTACGATAGAACAATCTGGTTTGCGAGGACGTGGTGGAGCAGGATTTCCTACCGGAAAGAAATGGAGAACTGCTGCAGCGTATGATAATTTCCCCAAATATGTTGTCTGCAATGGAGATGAAGGAGACCCGGGTGCATTCATGGATCGTTCTATATTAGAGGGAGATCCTCATGTGGTAATAGAGGGACTTGCAATTGCCGCCATAGCGGTGGGTGCGGAGGAAGGGTTCTTTTACATTCGTGATGAGTATGATCTCGCAGTGCAGCACGTGAAAAAAGCAATATTGGATGCAGAAAAAAAAGGAATTATTGGAATGTCGGTTCTTGGATCAAAGCATAAGCTGAAACTTTCAGTTGTCCGAGGAGGAGGAGCCTTTGTATGTGGAGAATCAACAGCATTGATGGCTTCTATAGAAGGACGTGTGGGAGAGCCACGTGCAAAGTACATTCGCTCCGTACAAAGAGGTCTTTGGAATCAACCAACTGTACTTAATAATGTGGAAACATTAGCGAACATACCCGAGATTATTTTAAATGGTGGAACGCATTTTGCAGAGCTTGGTACAAAGGGAGGCAGTGGAACCAAGGTATTTGCATTAGTTGGAAAGGTAAAACGAACGGGACTTGTAGAGGTTCCGATGGGAACGACACTTCGACATTTAATCTATGATATAGGAGATGGAATTCTAGGAAATCGTCCATTTAAAGCGGTCCAGACCGGAGGCCCATCTGGGGGGTGTATTCCGGAATCGATGTTAGATCTTCCGGTTGATTTTGATTCGCTGGCAAGTTACGGAGCGATGATGGGGTCAGGTGGTATGATTGTTATGGACGATAGAAGCTGTATGGTGGAGGTAGCTAGATACTATACAAATTTCTTATGCGAAGAAAGTTGTGGTAAATGTACACCGTGTCGAGAGGGTCTTAGACGTATGCTGGAAATCCTGACGGATATATGTGAGGGAAGAGGGCAAGAAGGAGATATTGAATTGTTAGAACGTTTGGGTCATGTTCTTCAGGAATCTTCACTTTGTAGTTTGGGAAAGAGTGCGCCAAATCCGGTACTGACAACAATTAAATATTTCCGCGAGGAATATGTTGCACATATCAAAGAAAAACGTTGTCCAGCAGGGGTGTGCAAAAAATTAACCCAATATCAGATTGTAAAGGAGAAATGTATTGGTTGTGGAATGTGTGCAAAAAGTTGTCCTGTAAATGCAATTGCAGGAGAAAAAAAAGAACCACATACCATAGATGCGTCTCTTTGTATTACTTGTGGAAGTTGTAGGGAAGCTTGCAAATTTAATGCGGTTATTTCTGTTGGAAGGGGGCAGGAGGCATGATTGAAATACAAATAAATGGAACTTCTTGTACCTGTGAAAAAGGGGAATTTCTGTTGGAAGTTGCAAAACGTAATGGATTTTATATTCCAACCCTTTGCCATCATCCGGGAATCTCGGAACAGGGGTGCTGTAGAGTATGTTTAGTAGAAGTTGTAGAGAATCAAAAAAGCAAAATTGTTGTGTCTTGTGTCTATCCGGTAGAAAGACCTTGTGAAGTATATACAAACAGTGATAAAGTAAAAGAAAACAGAGCGGTTGTATTGATGTTATTAAAAGCCAGAGCACCAGAGAGCTCTAAGATTGCAGCATTTTGTAAGACGTATGAAGCTATAGATGGAAGCCGTTTCCAACCAATTCAAAATGAAAAGTGTATTTTATGTGGCTTGTGTGCAAGAGCGTGTAAAAGTATGGGAGCGGGAGCAATATCTACAGTGCTTCGTGGAACACAGAAGAAAATTTCAACTCCTTATGATGAACCCAGTGAGAATTGTATTGGTTGTCTAAGCTGTGCAAAAGTATGTCCAACAGATGCAATCTCATTTACGGAGAATCATAATAGCAGAAGTATATGGGGACGAGAGTTTCAATTGGTACATTGTGAAGTGTGTGGCGAGGTGATTGGAACAAAAGAAGAGCTAGTAGCAG
This sequence comes from Lachnospiraceae bacterium, assembly GCA_036656795.1. Classification (GTDB taxonomy): domain Bacteria; phylum Bacillota; class Clostridia; order Lachnospirales; family Lachnospiraceae; genus CAUPWF01. The sequence goes on from JAVXHR010000007.1 coordinate 13,702, forward strand.
CGGCTAAAAAAAGTGGAGAAGAAGTAGAGACACTTTGTCCTTCTTGTAGAAAGAAAGCAATGGCAGATGTATTAGCACATACTTATGGAACAGAATAATGAGGCGAGAAGAATGCGAGATCAATATGGACGAAACATTGATTATATTAGAATATCGTTAACGGATCGTTGCAATTTGCGTTGTATCTACTGCATGCCTAATGAGGGCGTGCAGCAGGTGCCACATACAGACATACTTTCCTATGATGAGATTCTAAAGATAGCTAAGATTTGTGTATCCCAAGGAATCAATAAGGTGAAGCTAACTGGTGGGGAACCATTGGTGCGTAAAGGGATTGATGAATTACTGGCAAAGTTGAAAGCAATCAATGGTATGGAACAAGTTACGCTTACAACCAATGGGGTACGATTAAAAGAGCAAATGCAAGGTCTGGCAAAAGCAGGACTAGATGGGGTGAATATCAGTCTAGATACATTAGATGAAAAAATGTATGCTAAAATCACACGAAGAGATAACCTTGCCCAAGTATTAGAAGGTATAGAAGAGGCACTTCGTTATCCCGAGATTCGAGTGAAGATTAACTGTGTGCCATTGGCGGGAGTGAATGAAGAACAGTGGGTAGCACTGGCACATCTAGCAAAAGAACGACAAATAGATGTTCGTTTTATTGAGATGATGCCAATTGGATTAGGGAAACAGTACCAAGGAAGAACACAAGAGGATATATGTCATATGTTGGAACAAACTTATGGTACTTGTAAACCATTATCCGTAACGTATGGGAATGGACCCAGTGTCTATATGAAGTTCCCGGGATTTTGTGGAAATATAGGATTTATTAGTGCATTATCACATAAATTTTGTGGGGAATGTAATCGAATTCGCCTCACGGCAGAAGGGTTTTTAAAGCCATGTCTGCAATATGGAACAGGAACAGATTTGAGAACATTAATAAGAAATGGGGCAACGGAAAAAGTGATTCAAGACGTCATAAAAGAGACCATATATCATAAACCATGCAGTCATCATTTTGAAACAGAGGAACAAGAATTAGATGAACAGAGACAGATGTCTAGAATAGGAGGATAAGGATATGGGACAAGTAATTGCAGTTTGTACAAGTCCAGAAAAAGGCACTCAGAAAAAGAATGTACAAAGAGCCCTCTTTATAGAGGACTATGGTATTGATGGAGATGCACATGCCGGTAAATGGCATAGACAGGTGAGTTTATTATCACATGATAAGATTGAAGCATTTCGGGCGCGAGGTGCAGAGGTTGCAGATGGAGCATTTGGAGAGAATCTCGTTGTGGAAGGAATTGATTTTAAGATATTACCGATAGGCACATTGTTTCAGTGTAATGATGTAGTATTAGAACTTACACAGATTGGAAAAGAATGCCATCAAGGTTGTGAAATATTCCAAAAAATGGGTGATTGTATTATGCCAAGGGAAGGAGTATTTACAAAAGTAATAAAAGGAGGGAGGATAGAAGTCGGTGATATTTTAGATATAATAAATGAGTAACTATACAAAAACTAAATAAAGAATGTAGGAGTTCGAGTCTGTTTCGCTAAAGCCGCAATATAAAGGGTATGAGAACAGACCAATGGGTGTTTTTTGAAAAGAAAATGCCTTCCGTAATTGAGAAGAATATCCGCAAAGTATCGTTTATTTTTGCGTGGTCTTCTTTCGAGAAGATCTTTTTCTATTTCATACGGGGAAAAGGAGGATGGAAGATTATGAAAAAAAGAGTATTAGCAGTAGTATTAGTTACAATGATGTGTTTAGGTCTTGCAGCATGTGGATCAAAAGAAGAATCTAAAAAGGAAGAACCAAAGAAAGAAGAAACAAAAAAAGTTGAAGATAAAGGTAAATTAATGATGGCTACAACAACCAGTACCCAAGATACAGGATTACTAGATTATCTTCAACCATTATTTAAAGAAGATACCGGTTGGAATTTGGAATGGAATGCAGTAGGAACAGGTGAAGCTCTTAAATTAGGAGAAAATGGAGATGCAGATGTAGTATTGGTTCATGCGAAAGCAAGTGAAGAAGAATTTGTGAAAAATGGGTTTGGCGTAGAACGTTTTCCGGTAATGTATAATGATTTTGTTGTAATAGGACCGAAAGAACCAATTGCAAAATCAGAAGATATTAATGCAGTATTTACACAAATTGTAAATGAACAGCTTCCATTTGTTTCTAGAGGTGATGATTCTGGTACAGATAAAAAAGAAAAGAAAATATGGGAAGCTCTTGCAATCGATCCTGCAACAGATCCAAATTATATTGAATCAGGACAGGGAATGGGTGCAACAATTACTATGGCAGACGAGAAAAAAGCATATTGTATGTCAGATAGAGGTACTTGGTTAAAACAAAGTAAAGATGCAACATTAAAAAATGAATTGACTATTGTATGTGAAGGTGACAAGGGATTATTAAATCAATATGGAGTTATTGCTGTAAACCCTCAGAAATATCCGGAGATTAACAATGAAGGTGCAAATGATTTTATTGAATGGATTTGTTCGGAAAAAATACAGAAGTTAATAAAAGAATATGGTGTTAAAGAGTATGGACAAGCACTATTTACACCAAATGCCGGAACACAGTCATAGATAAATTATAAAAATAAAAAGATGGAGATTTGAACTATAAATCTCCATCTTGTGTTACAGAACAGGAGGAATGAAAGATGTTAGAATGGACGCAAAAAATCATCTTAGATGCGGGGATTTTAAGTGCAATTAAAGTTACATTTATTATGGCTATTTGCTCCACTGCAATTTCTTCTGTATTAGGATTACTATTGGGATTATTATTAGAGCGATTTTCATTTCCAGGAAAGAAAGCGTTGGTTCGTTTCAACAGAACATTGATGGGGGTGCCACCCGTTGTGGTAGGTCTGGTTGTATATCTATTGTTAATGCGCCGAGGCCCACTGGGATCACTATCTTTGCTATTTACAGTGCCTGGTATGGTAATTGCACAATGTATGATAATTACGCCAGTCATCTGTGGTATGATTTATTCATATGCGAGAAAGGCAGCGCCTTCAATTCGAGTATTTGGAATTACGATGGGAGCTACAAAGTGGCAGACGACAAAGTTAATTATTAAGGAATTAAAAAAAGAAATATATTTTTGTATGGTTACAGGATTTGGCCGATCTATTAGCGAAGTAGGAGCGGTGATGTTAGTGGGTGGAAACATTAAAAATCAAACACGAACGATGACAACAGCAATTTCACTACTAAAGAGTCAAGGAATATTTACAGAGGGAGTGGCGCTTGGAATTGTACTTCTTCTTATGGCGTTTGTTTTACAATGGATATGCGACATACTCCAAAAGGAGGAAGCAGAAGATGAAAATTACTAATCTAGAAAAAAATATCGGAAAATTTGAGTTATATATTGACGATTTATATATAAAACCGGGGAAAATACATGGGATTGTTGGACCAAATGGGTGTGGAAAAACTGTGCTTTTGAAGATGATCATGGGAATATATGAACCGGATCAAGGAACAATTAATTACGATGGACTTGCTAAACAAGAGATTACTATGATGTCACAACGCCCCTATCTTATGCAGACATCTGTATATAAAAATCTAATCTATCCATTGCAAATTCGCAATCAAGTAGTGGAGGAGGATCAAATAGATGGATGGCTTTTGAGAGCGGGATTATTGGAACAAAAAAAACAATATGCAAGAAGTTTATCAAGTGGAGAGCGTCAGAAATTGTCTTTTTTACGAGCATTAATTTTTCGCCCTAAATTAGTACTGATAGACGAAACACTTTCAAATTTAGATGCGGAAAGTGAAGAATTGTTTGAAAATATTATACTTGAGATACAAGAAAAAGAGCCAATTACATGGCTTATTGTAAATCATCAGTTAGACCATATTAAGCAGTTGTGTGACGAAATACATTATATGAAAAAAGGTAGGTTCATAAAACATGAAATTATTAAAAGTGGATACGATAGAGATTGCCAGAGAAAAATTAAAAACAGCACTATGTGATTCAGAACAGGTTACAATAATGAAAAAACTGCATCAAGCTTGTGGATATAGTTTGGCAGGTGATATCTATGCAACAGAACCAGTTCCGGCATTTCGACGTTCCACGGTGGATGGGTATGCGGTCAAAGCAGATAACACCGGTGGAGCGACTGAGAATGCTCCTGTATTTTTGAAAATTATAGGAGAAGTGGAGATGGGATATGCTGCCAAGGAACAGCTAGAACAAGGACAGTGTATCTATGTTCCAACAGGAGGAATGATTCCGGAGGGAGCAGATGCAATGGTTATGGTAGAATATTGTGAACAATTCACACAGGATCAAATTGCAATCTATACTACAGTAGCGTCTCAGGCTGGAATTGTAGATATTGGAGAAGATATGAAGAGTGGGCAGTTGGTTTTAAAAAGAGGAACCACTTTGCGTCCACAGGAAATTGGAGCATTGGCAGCAATTGGTGAGACAGAGATTTTGGTATATGCCCCCTGGAAAGTGACAATTATCTCTACAGGAGATGAATTGATTTCTCCTGAGAAGATACCTCAAAAGGGACAGATACGAGATATTAATACATATGGAATACAGGCACAGGCAGAAAAAAATCATATGGAAGTTGTAGATTGTTTTGTATTAAAAGATCAAAATGGAGACTTAAAGGAAAAGGTACAACAGGCATTAACGACTAGCGATGTTGTAGTTATTTCTGGTGGTAGTTCTCAAGGAAAAAAAGATGAAACACATCAGATAATTGATGAAATTGCAAGTGAAGGTGCATTTACACATGGATTAGCATTGAAACCTGGAAAACCGACGATTATAGGGTATGATAAGCCAACGAATACAATATTAGTTGGACTTCCCGGACATCCTGCAGCGGCTATGATGGTCTTCGAGTTGTTAATTAGTTGGATACAAAAGGAAAGAACCGGTGCAAAGGTTGAGGTGACAACCAAAGGGTATCTGTCCACCAATCTGCCGGGAGCACCAGGCAGAAAGACCTGTCAGTTGGTGCAACTTAAGAGACGAGAAGATGGAGCACAAGAGGTGGTTCCAATATTTGGGAAATCAGGCATGATTAGTACATTGACAAGAGCAGATGGATATATATTAATGGAAGAGAATCAAGAAGGATTACAGAAGGGAGAAGAAGTGGAAGTGTTTTTTATTTAATGGGAGGATTTACACAGAGAGGATGGACAGAATATGGGAAAGCGCAATCTATATTTAAATACAATGCCGGTAGAAGAAGCGAAAGAGATTTATATGCATGCTTTGGAAGAAGAATTGATTCCGAAAAAAGAAAAGATACCGGTAGAAAAAAGCTTGGGAAGAGTGACAGCAGATGCTGTGTATGCAAGATGCTGTTCCCCTCTTTTTAATGCAGCCGCTATGGATGGAATCGGGGTTATTGCAAAAAAAACAAAAGGAGCAACAGATGCAAATCCAATGACACTAAAAAGGGGGACTGATTTTATGATTGTGGATACAGGAGATCCCATTCGCAGTCCTTATGATGCAGTGATTATGGCAGAAGATCTATTAGAAATTGATGAAGATACGGTGCAGATTATGGCGGCGGCCTCAGGGTGGCAGCATGTACGACCTATTGGAGAGGATATCGTACAAGGAGAGATGTTAATTCCGAATCACTATCAGATACGTCCCATGGATATCGGTGTCTTGTTGTCCGGAGGTATTCTAGAAGTTTCGGTATTTGAGTGTCCAAAAGTAGGAATTATTCCAACAGGAACAGAAATCATTGAACCTACTAAAACACCAAAAGATGGAGATATCATTGAGTCAAATTCCAGAATGTTTGAAGCAATGGTAACAACCTATGGTGGGGTGCCGGATAGGTGTAATATCGTGGAGGATCATTATGAGCATATAAAGTCAGCCATTTTACATGCCTTAGATACAAATGATATTGTGGTGATTAATGCTGGATCAAGCGCGGGAACAGAAGATTATACGGTGCATATATTACGGGAAATAGGACGGGTTCTAGTCCACGGAGTGGCAATTAAACCCGGAAAACCAGTAATTCTTGCAATAGTAGATCACAAACCAGTTATTGGACTTCCCGGATATCCGGTATCTGCATATATTGATTTTGAAGCTTTTGTCAAGCCTGTAATGAATTTTTATACTGGTTTAAATCATAGAGCAGGCAATCAGATTCAAACGGTGCTTTCAAAGCGTCTGGTATCTTCCTTAAAACATAAAGAATATGTGCGGGTAAAAGTAGGAAAAGTAGGAGATAAGTTTGTTGCATCTCCACTTGCCAGAGGTGCAGGAGCAGCAATGAGTCTTGTGAGGGCAGATGGATTCTGTGTAATTGAACAAAATAGTGAGGGATATGAAGCAGGTGAACAAGTAAATGTAGAGTTATATCGTTCATTAGAAGAGATTGAACATACGGTAGTAGCAATTGGAAGCCATGATCTTATACTAGATGTTCTGGCAGACATGTTACCACTTCAGACAGCGGGAATTTTCCTTTCCAGTGCTCATGTGGGCAGTATGGGTGGGCTTATGGCCCTTCAAAGAAGAGAAGCACATATTGCACCGATTCATCTATTAGATGAAGAAACGGGTATCTATAATGAATCATACCTTAAGACTCTTTTTCTGGATCGGGAAATGGTGTTGGTAAAAGGGGTTAGACGTATTCAGGGAATTATAGTGCAACAGGGAAATCCTCTTCACATTCAGGGAATCAAAGATTTAAAGGAATGCAGATATGTGAATCGGCAACGAGGAGCAGGGACTCGGATTTTGTTTGATTATCAATTGAAAAAGGCAGGGATACTGCCAGAAGAAATTGATGGATATGAAAAAGAGGTGGCAACTCATATGGCAGTTGCGGCATTAATTCAAGGGGATGGAGCAGATGCGGGGATGGGAATATATTCGGCGGCAGAAGCCATGAATCTTGATTTTATCCCGGTGGGAGAAGAAGAGTATGATTTTGCTATGGAAAAAGAAAGCCTAAAGCTCCCGGAGGTACAGGCGTTTTTGCAGGTCTTGAGAAGTAAAGTCTTTCGCCAAAGGGTAGAGGAGCTAAAAGGATATGATTGTAAGGAAAGTGGAAGATACGCTAAATAAGAGGAACATTTATTAACTCGTATAATAAAGTTCGTGCAAACTCAAAATCGTTATCTTTTAAAGCATGAGCTATTTGGGTTTCTGTAGATTTTTTCTTTTGTTCAAGTTCCAGATAGTCACAATCAAAATAAAGAGAATACATTATTTTTCTGAATTTTCTTGTGCTCATTTTTCGAATGGTTTTATGTTCAATCCATAAAATAAAATCTGTAGAATTCACAATAGAATAGAAGTCATGGGAAATCATAAGGATTGCGCCTTTATAGTTTTTCATGGCATGTTCTAATGCTATTTGTGCATAGGTATCTAGATGGCTTGATGGTTCATCAAGAAGTAGCAGATTTGCATTTCCTGTAGCAATTTTTGCTAGTTGCAGTGTAGTTTTTTCACCACCGGACAAAGAATGAATCTTTTGCATAAGGGTTTCTTTTACAAACCCATACTCAGAAAGATATGAGATGACTTCGGAATTGGTCTTAAAGCCGAAATCAAGAAATTCCTCAAGTATAGTATTGGATTCCGTAAGGGCTTCACCTTGAAGTTGAGATAAATAAGCCATATTGACCTCTTCGTGTAGTTGAATCGAAGAATGATTGTTTTTAAATATTTCACGAAGTAATGTGGTTTTTCCAGTGCCATTTGGACCAACTAAGGCGACTTTATCGGTAGATTTTATCTCGAAGTTAACATTTGTAAGAAGTTCATCTTCAAAGGCAACTGTATAATCATGGACTTTTAAAATTATGGTATCTTCTATTTCGTGTGCTAAAGTAAATTGAATGTTGGGTTGTGTGATTTCTACAAAGGGAGCCTTAATGCTACGAGATTCCAAGCGTTCCTGCATTTTTACTCTTGCGTGCAAGGTTTTTCCTTTGGCTGCACTGTAAATCTGTGTTGCATTCGTTCGTAGTTGATTGATTAAGTTTGTATTTCTTTCGATTTCCAATGCATCTCTATTGGCGAGTTCTTGCAACTCAATTTTACGTTCTAATATGGATAGATTATAATCAGTAAAATTGCCGTCAAATTCTTGAAGTTCCATGTTCTCAAGATGTAAAATTTTATTAAAACAATGATTCAATAAGTAGCGATTGTGGGTAATAACTAGCATTGTTTCATTATGTGCATTGATTAGATTTTTCAGTGAGTTTATATTTTCAAAGTCCAGATAAGCATCGGGTTCATCCATAATTAATAGATTAGGTCTGCTTAGCATTTCTTTGATTATCTGCACAAGCTTAAATTCGCCATTGCTAAGTTTAGATATACTTTGATACTTATGCTTATTTAAATTTGCTAAATTCAGTTTTTTATTTATATTGCTTTCAAAATTATCACCATCAATTGCTTGAAAGGAATCTAATACTTGCTGGTATTTTTCTAATAAAGAATCTATTTCCACAGCAACACTCATTTCAGCACAAAGAGAGATTAATTCTTGCTGAAGTTTTGTGAATGATTCTGCAACATATGCAAACACAGTTACTTCTTTTGCTGTTTCTTTTGGAAAGAACTGACTGACATAACCAATTCTGCAATCAGGTGCTATCTCTAATTTGCCGTCAAACATATAGTTGTCTGGATGCATCATTAAATCTATTAAAGTACTTTTTCCATTACCACTGGTACCTATAAAAGCACAATGCTGACCCTCGGTTAAGGTAAAAGAAATTTCATGATATAAATCTTTATAAGGAAATGAGTAGGATAAGTTATTTATTTTTATCATTATATTACCTTTCTGTTATTAAAATCCTTTGTAGCATACCATCTATTCTAATGAATTACAATATTTTTCAAAATTGAAAAGACCTTTTAAAAAAGACTTTTTTATAGAAGTGAAAGCCATCTAGTTGACATATAGTTAAAATTCTTCTATAATGAACAATGTTCAATATAGAGAGAGGTGAGAATTATAAATAAGATTGTTACATCAAAAGAAGCGATTTTAAAGACCTGCAGAGAACTTGTGGCGAAACAAGGTTTACAGTCTTTGGATATGCGAAGTGTAGCAAAGAAATGCAATGTTTCCGTAGGCTCGGTTTACAATTATTTTCCATCTAAAGCTGACTTAATTGCGGCAACTATACAAGATGTATGGTACGATATATTTCATATGGGAGAAGTGTGCAAAGCCGATGATTCTTTTCCAGAATATGTGGAACGTATATTTGACAGTGTTCAAGTTGGAACATCAGAATATTGTCACTTCTTTACAGCACATTCTTTGAGCTTTGCCAATGAAGAAAAAGGAAAAGCAAGGGAAGTAATGGACGGATATTTTGAACATATGAAAGCAGGACTTTTAAGTGTATTAGAGGGCGACGGGAAAGTGAAGGAGTTTGCATTTTCATCAGATATTACAAAGCAGGAGTTTGTGGAGTTTGTTTTTGCGAGTATGATTATGCTATTGATGAAGAAAGAAAGTTCATGTCAAATGTTATTGGAAATAATTAAACGTTTTATCTATACAACGACGTGTATTTGAGAGGAGAATGATATGCAGGCAATTATGGAAACAATTTTTGATATTGTATATTTAACAACTGTTATTACGATTGGTGTTTTAATGATAAAGAGCAGTGGGGGAAAAAGACAATATTTGGTGTTTGGGATTATGGCGTTCACACTTGGAGTAGGAGATTCATTTCATCTAATTCCAAGAGCTTTAGCACTTTGCACTACAGGACTTGAAAATTATGTAGTTGCACTTGGAATTGGGAAACTTATTACATCTATTACCATGACAATTTTTTATCTATTATTATATTATGTATGGCGGTTACGTTATCAGATTAAAGGGAGACAGGGATTAACAATTACCATGTATGGATTGGCACTTCTTAGAATTATACTTTGCTTTTTGCCACAAAACGAGTGGACAAGTATGACACCGCCATTGTCTTGGGGCATATATCGTAATATTCCATTTGCCTTGATGGGATTACTTGTGATTGTATTATTTTATCAAAGTACAAAAAAAGGGCAGGACAAGGCCTTTCGATTTATGTGGGCAACCATCGTATTAAGTTTTGCATTCTATATTCCGGTAGTACTTTTTGCAGATACAATTCCTGCAATTGGCGCGTTGATGATTCCAAAAACCTGTGCCTATGTATGGACTGTACTCATAGGATATCTTGAAATGAAAGGAGAAAAAAAATAATGAAAAAACTGATAAAAACGGCATTCATGTATGTTGCTGCAGCAGTTGCAGGTGGTGTGTTTTATCGTGAATTTACAAAGTTTATGCTCTTTGAAGAGCGAACTACGCTGGCATTTGTGCATGTGCATTTATTTGTGTTAGGGGCCGGGGTTTTTCTGATTCTCGCATTATTTAGTTTACAGACAGATTTGATGGAACAAAAGAAATTTCGAATGTTTTATATTACTTATAACATTAGCCTACCATTGATGGTTGCGATGCTATTGGTTCGAGGTATTTGCCAAGTATTGAACACACCACTATCAAAAGGCGCAGATGCGGCCATTTCGGGGATATCAGGGATTGTACATATTCTGTTTACGTTAGCGTTAGTATTGTTATTTATATGTATGAAAAATTTATCTTTAAAAAAAGGAAGAGGAGAGATTGAAAATGAAATTGTATAAGCTCTATTTTAGCCCTACCGGAGGAACCAAGAAGGTTGCTGATATTGTTGGAAGAGCATGGAACAATGAAATGGAAGAAATTGATTTATCGGATACAAATATTAATTTTAAAGACTATATATTTAAGGAGGAAGATATCTGTTTGGTTGCGGTACCTTCTTTTGGTGGTCGCGTTCCGGCTATAGCAGTAGAGCGATTAAAGAAAATAACTGGGGGTAATGCAAAGGCCATTATACTGACAGTGTATGGGAATCGTGCATATGAAGATACACTTTTAGAACTTAAAGATACATTGAAAAATTCAGAATTCCAGTGCGTTGCTGCAATTGCAGGAATTGCAGAGCATTCAATTATGCATCAATTTGGTGCCAATAGACCGGATAGTTCTGATGAAAAAGAATTAGAGGAATTCGGGGAAAAAGTTAAAATCTTGTTAGAACAAAATGAGACGTTATCGGATATAAAAGTTCCCGGAAATTCACCATATAAGGAATACAATGGGGTCCCGTTTAAACCACAAGTAGGAGGAAAATGCACAAAATGTGGACAATGTGTTGTGAAATGTCCGGTGAAAGCAATTTCAAAAAAAGATCCGACTAAGATGGAAAAATCAAAGTGTATATCGTGTATGCGATGTATAGCGGTGTGTCCACAACATGCTCGTGTGTTGAATAAAGTTGTCTTATTTGCAGCATCACAGAAGATGAATAAAGCATGTAGTATAAGAAAGTCTAATGAATTGTTTATTTAGGATTGGAATAAAATTAAATTTATGCATAGAATCCCCACTAATCACTGAATTAGTGGGGATTCTATGCATAATTCCTTGATAATTTCATTGGAAACGTTTATGATATTTAGAAGGTAATATAAACGTAAAAATGGAGGAATAACATATGAAGTGGGCAAGGAAAAATGTGATACCAATTATTGTCTTGGTTATTAGTTTAGTTCTTTCATGTTTTTTTATTTATAGAATCGAGATACAAAAGTTGAATCTCAATAGAGAACGTACACATTATGTAACGAACGCTCAAGTAAGTAAATTGCAATATACTATGGATTCTCTCTTTTTGAAAACACAGATATTAGAAATGCTTGTAATTGAAGAAAATGGAGAGGTGAAAAATTTTGATATACTTTGTAAAAAACTATTGGATAATCCGGCTATTCGAAGTCTACAGTTGGCACCGAATGGGGTGGTAACTTTTGTATATCCCTTGAAAGGAAATGAACAGGCATTTGGAGATCTGTTTTCAGATCCAGATAGAAAGGCAGAGGCCGAATATGCACGAGATACGGGAAGAATGACACTTGCTGGACCTTATGAATTAGAACAAGGCGGATTGGGAGCAGTTGCACGTCAACCGATTTATCTACAAGATGAAAACGGAGATTCTGTGTTTTGGGGATTTTCCATTATTATTTTGGATTTCCCAGAAGCATTGTCCTACGCAGAATTGGAACAATTTGCACAGGAGGGATTTGCGTATAAACTATATCGAACAGATATAACAACGAAAAAAAAGCAAATCATCGAGGAATCTTCAGACAAGCCACTTTCACATCCAATTAACAATTCTTTTGAGGTGCCAAATGGGGAATGGACCTTTAGTGTGATGCCAAAAGATGGCTGGGTGTCGATTCCGTCTGTGATACTGGAGGGAGTGATTGCACTTCTTATTTCAGTCTTATTTTTCTTCCTTGCAATAGCAATTCTTCGAATAGAGATGCAACGAAAAAAAATGAGCGACTTATCAATGCATGATGGGTTGACCGGAATTTACAATCAGAGAATGTTAATTCAGATATTAAACACCTTAATTGATAAACAAACACCATTTTTATTGTTTTATCTGGATTTTGATGGATTCAAGAATATTAATGATACATATGGACATGATTGTGGGGATTTATTTTTAATAGAAAGTGCAAAAAGACTGCGTGAATTATTTGAAAAAGCAGATTCTATTTGTAGAATAGGTGGAGACGAATTTGCAATAGTTATTGAGCAGTCCCTATCAGTAGAAAACTCAAAACAGATAATAAAGACCATGGAAGATGCTTTTGCAAAACCACTTCATATTGCAAAGAACATTATAACGGCTTCAGTTAGTATTGGTGTTGCACATTTTCCACAAGATGCAAAAACACTAGATCAAATGATTCATATAGCCGATCAATCCATGTATCAAACCAAGAAACAACATAAGTTGATGAGATAACCTTTTATTAGTTCCATATTAATTTTGACTCCAAAATATAAATAGAAAACGCACCTTAATAAACTTGATACATATATTGATATTGAGCTTATGACCCCTTATATTGTATTAGAAATGATGGGGATTTCAAGTGGTTAAGTGTGAAATAATTATAAAAGAGGAGGTTATTTTTATGGGAATGCCAATTATTAAACCAAGTACGATTACACGTGGAGAAGCAGTGGGAGATATTATTCAATCTGTTGCAATGGAAGAAGCAGCTTTTGCTCATATTTTAAATGCAGAAAGTGAAAAGCTGATGGCAGTTGTTAATAATAGCGGTGCAACCACACAACAACTATTGAGTGTAAATAAATCAGTGCAAACAGTAATTAGTGCAATTTCTAGATTGGAAATGCAATTACAAGCGAAGCTTGAGTTATTTGGAAGTACGATTTGTCAGTAGCGTTGTAGTCATCTTGTGATGGACTTTACAAGTCCATTATGCATTCATTTAATTAAAAGGAGTAATAATTATGTCTTTTTCTTATGCAAACTCCGGTTCCGGCCCAAGTGCGGGTGGAATTGGTTGGTTCAATTTTGGAAATCTAACACTAAATCCGGGAGATTCGTTGACTGGATTAACAGGTACTTTAAATGACGGAACAACAGTTACGTTTGATCTTGAATCATTATCTTCATCTTTTGTTCCATTTACGGCTGTCCCAACACCGGTGCAATATGCATACTTTGGTTCGGCAGGATATACAGGTATTTTGGGAAATACAGCATTAAAAACTCCGTTACTATCAGCATACAGTACACCAAGTACTTTGGTGTTCAGTAATATTGTGGTAAAGGATAGTTTGGGAAATCCGGTTACTAATTATACGGCAGTTGTTGCGGATGCAGAAAGTACTAATTCATTTCCACAATATACCGAATATTGGAAATTCAATACAACTGGTGGGGCTTGGAGTTTATTGGATACGTTGGGAGCAAATCCACCAATTTTAACAGGGGTTGGAACAAATGCAGTAACAATCACAGGAACAAATCAATCAGCAAGTCAGGCAGCTTATGTATTGACAACTCAGTCGCCGGATGCGCTTACTCTTTCCACATATGGAAGAGAAGCAGTATCTGTTGGCTTTGCAATTACTAAAGTATCTGTATATAAAAACATTGGCGATCGCATTAGTTCCGCAGATCAGTTCGTTTTAAACATTGCAGGTACACCAAATGATCAAGCTACTACTACAGGTGCAGCAGTTGGACTTCAAACGGAATATGCAAGTGTTTATGGACTGGCAGGTAATACCTATACGATTACAGAGGCAATGGCACCTGGAAGTGGAAGTGTGTTATCTGATTATAAACAAGTGATATCAGCGGTGAACAATACTCCCGGTGGTAGCGTGCCACCAACCGGAAGTTTACCAATTAACTTTACCCCTGCATTAGGTGATGTTGTAGAATATACAATTCTCAATGCAGCACCTGAGATTTTTAAAAAAAGTGTGGATAAAACGAATGCAAAACCAGGGGATATTCTAACGTATACTGTGACGGGTATTAATCCTAATAATTATGCATTACCGGGGGTTGTATTTACCGATCCAACTCCGTCAGGAACAACCTATGTTGGAAACCTCATTGTAAGTGTTCCGTACACCGGAACAACACCGGCATCAGGACTTACACTTACAATGCCGGCCAATAGCACCGTTACTGCTTCTTGGCAGGTACAGGTTGCAAATACAACACCAATTGTAAACCCAATTATAAATATTGCTTCTGCAGTTGTTCCTGGTGGTACTTCAGGAAGTACAAACCCAGTGTCAACGCAGATTAATTATGCAGATTTAATATCCACGGGGAATTTTAATAAATCAGTAAATCCAACACATGCTCAGTTTGGTGATATACTAACGTATACGTTGACTTTGCATAATACAGGGAATGTGCCGGCTAATCAGGTGGTGGTAACAGACTCAATTCCATCAGGAACCACGTATATTCCAGGAACAATAAGTGCAAGCGTTCCATTTACAGGAGATCCAACTTCAGTCATTACACTTAGTAATCCGATTCCCGCTGGTGGAACTGCAACCATTATGTTCCAAGTAAAATTGGCAGACAAAGCACCAACAGTGAATCCGGTACCAAATACAGGAATCGTAAATTATGCTTATACTGTTGACCCTGCACATCCAAATGGTGTTACAACTACAGGTGGAAGTAATACAGTCAACACACAAGTTTCACAGGCAACGCTACAAGTTACCAAATCAGCAGATAAAGCCATTGCTTATATTGGAGATTTGATCACTTACAATATTGTGATAAAAAATACGGGAAATGTTTCGGCAGATAAAGTCGTGATTACAGATTTAATTCCAAATGGTACGGTAATGGAACCGGGGTCATTGATTGTTAGTGTACCTTATACAGGAGACCCACAAACAACAATTCAACTATCTGGTGCAATTGTAGCAGGTCAGACGGTAACGATTTCTTTTCAGGTAAAAGTTACAGCAATGCCAAATCCCAATCCAATTGTGAATGTTGCACATGCTGCGTATGCCTATACTGTCAATCCAGCCAATGTGGATGGAGTAAAAGCCAATACAGTAAGCAATGGAGTAAGTACAGTTGTGTTTGTGAATAATTATAGTCAGCAGATTAGTGATTTGATTGAGTCGGTAGCTCTGGGAGAAGCTGCATTAGCGGCTATTGCAGATGCAGAAGGTGCAAAGATTCAGCGATTTGCAGCAATGCCTGACGTTACTCCTGAGATGCTATTATGTTTAAATAAGAGTGTTGCAGATATGACCAACAGTATTGCATTATTAGAGTCTATTCTTATGCAAAAATTAAATGTTGTAGATTGTCAGATAAATGGTGGGCCGTCCTGCATATCATAGATGTATAAAGTAATATTAAAAGAGTAGCATCAAATATACAATAGATAAATGGCAAAGGCCTGGTTGGTAAAATCCAAACCGGGCTTTTGCATATAAATAAATAGACACTTACTTGATTACAGTATAGCAAAACAAGATAGTTACTCATATACTATTACTAGAATCATTCTAAAATACAAATATGGGGGTTGTTATGAAACCGAGTCAATATAGGAAAGAAATAGCGTTGCCCGCAGAGTGCGGTGACTTTTTTTCTGATTTGGCCTTTGACGGTCAATATTATTATCTTTTACTTTCTGCTGAATGCAAAATATTAAAATACAACTTAAAATTTGAAAAAATAGGGTGTATAGAAACCCACAGAAAATACAATTGTTTTTGTTATGATTTTATGGAAGAATGTTTCTGGGCATCTTCCAATAAACTTGCGAATCGGATATTTAAGCTTGACCGATGTTTTCATGAAATCGACAGTCTTACGATTTCATTGCCCAAAGGTACAAACTGGATCATTACAGGGATATCATTTGATTGTTGCCAAGATGAATTGTTGGTTGCCTGCACGGGAATGGTGTTGAATTTGAATAAGGAGACAGGATGTACCACCACGCTATATATGGCTCATGGTGTATGGATTTGTGGAGTGCTTTCTCTTTGTCCGGGTTCACTCATTACAATCATTAAAGATAATAGGCAAAGTATTCTAGTGTTGGATAAGGAACATGAAGTCATAAGAGAATTAGAGGTGCCATCTTATTATTTACTTAAAAATATTATTTTCAACCCTTGTAAAAGTAAAGAACATTGTATTGCACTTTATGCACTTGCAATTAAGAGAAGAGATTATCCATATATCTTGAAATATACAATTCCAAAAACAGAGTTTGGGTTTGACATCTGTCAATGTAATGATAAAATCTGTGAAAAATGTCATTGCTTTCCGGAACAGGATTGCCCACCGTGTGATGATTGTCCACCCTGTGACCCGTGCTGTACAGTAGGAGAAGTGTTGGAATCCATTGCAAGAGTAGAAACTGCAATTTCACACATTCTGAATGCGGAAGGTGAAAAATTACAAAAGGTAATTGTCTGTACAGATGATATTTGTAAGATATTAGAAGTGAATGAGTCTGTTCGTGAAACTGTTGAACAAGTGACTCGATTAGAATATGCACTCTATGACAAAATGAAAGCGCTTGGTAAATGTGGTGGGTTTTGTAATGAGACACCAACGTGTCAGGAATGTAATAAGGAGTCCTGTCAAACACTTTTTAAACACTATTTTAGTTAATTTCAAGGTACATGAATCTGTCAAATGCATATAGTAAGAATAGGTAACATTATATTCCGTAATATAAAACCATGAAATTCAAGGAGGATTTTTTATGTCTATGCCAATTATTACACCAGGGACAGTTACACTTAGTCAGGCGGTTTCCGATATTATAGAGTCGGTTGCGCTAGAACAAACAGGGCTTTCTCACATTCTGAATGCAGAAGGTGAAAAGATTCAAAAAGCAGTTCAATTAGGAACCGTTGATGAGATGTTAGCTGTGAATAAATCAGTACAAAATATGGTGAGAACAATTACACGTTTAGAAGTTGTATTAGAAAGTAAACTGGATTTATTTTCTTGTCAAATATGTCCGGAAGCAAAAGAAGAGATTACAGATATTTAGAATAGGAAATCAATCCATTATCGCAATAGAATCCCCACATGTTGTTCCGACATAAGTGGGGATTCTATTGTGATTCAAAGGGATTGACGTAACAAGAGATCTTTGTTAGACTTTTTTTAGGGATGAAAAAATATAAGTCCTAAAAAGGAGTAACTAATATGCAAGATAAAAGCGTAAATCATATGCCGGACCCATCAGAATTCTTAGAAGCGGCTGAAACATTTCAATATCTGGGGGATAGCAAAAGACTGTCTATCCTATGGATTCTTTGTCATCAAGAGGAGTGTGTGCAACAGATTGCAGCCACTGTTCAGATGAGCGAACCGGCAGTTTCTTATCACCTGCGAATCTTAAAACAACATGGTCTTATTCGTAGTCGAAGAGAAGGAAAAGAAGTATATTATACTTTGGAAAATGATAAAAAAGCAAGTTTAGTACATCAGATGATTGATGATTATTTTGAACTTGATTGTATGAATAAGAGAGAATAAAATTCTATTCCATGGATTCAAATTCTTTTACATTCAAGGCACGGATTGCGTTTAAAATGGCAAGAACAGAAACCCCTACATCAGAGAATACTGCAGTCCACATAGTTGCAATACCAAAAGCGCCTAATAGCAGCACAATTGCCTTGACACCAAGGGCAAATATAATATTCTGATGAACAATGCGAAGGGTCTTTTGTGATATTTGGATAGCCATGGCAATTTTGGAAGGCTTGTCGTCCATGAGAACAATATCAGCTGCTTCAATTGCAGCATCAGAGCCAAGCCCTCCCATTGCAATGCCAACGTCAGCACGAGTAAGAACAGGGGCGTCATTGATGCCATCACCAACAAAAACAAGACTTTCTTTTGGAGATTTTTTCAGTAATAATTGTTCTATATAATCTACTTTATCACCGGGTAGCAATTCTGCACGATAGTGGTCTAATCCCAGTTCTTTTGCTACGTGTTCGCCTACATTCTTAGTATCGCCCGTCAACATAACTGTGTTATGTATTCCCATGGATTTCAGCAAGATAATTCCACGTTTTGCATCAGGTTTTACAATATCAGAGATGATGATATGACCGGCATAATTACCGTCAATTGCCACATGTACTTCTGTTCCGGGAAGATGACATTCGTGAGCAGTACGCACATCTACCATCTCCATGAGCTTTAGATTTCCTATGGCAATTTTCTGATCCCCAATGATAGCGCAGATTCCATGTCCGGAAATTTCTTCAACATTAGAAACTAAAGATTTGTCAAGATTCTTGCCCCATGCTTCTCTTAATGAGGCAGAGATAGGGTGGCTAGAATAACTTTCTGCAAGTGCCGCTAATTTCAACAAGTCTTCTTTGGAGACGTATTCTGGGTGAATGGCAGTTACTTGAAAGCTACCTTCTGTTAATGTTCCGGTTTTATCAAATACGACAATTCCTACTTTGGCAAGTGTTTCCAGATAATTACCACCTTTCACAAGAATTCCACACTTAGAAGCACCACCGATTCCTCCAAAGAAACTTAATGGAACAGAAATTACTAATGCACATGGGCAGGAGATTACAAGGAAAATCAGTGCACGCTCCACCCATATATCAAGAGACTGACCTGTAATAAGAGGAGGTAATACGGCTAATATTAAAGCTGAAATTACAACAATCGGAGTATAGTACCGTGCAAATTTGGTAATGAAATTTTCACTTTTACTTTTTTTGCTGCCGGAATTTTCTACCAAGTTTAGAATCTTAGAAACAGTAGATTCTCCATATTCTTTTGTGACGTTTACTGTAATCATACCGGTTTGATTAATGCAGCCACTGATGACATTGTGTCCGGGAAGAATTTCTCTTGGAACGGATTCACCGGTCAGTGCAGAAGTATCTAAAGAGGAGGACCCGTTTATTACAATTCCGTCTAGAGGAATACGTTCTCCTGGTTTTATGACAATAGTATCTCCAATTTTAACATCTTCAGGAGAGACTTGAAGCAAATTTTCTTGCTGTTGTATTGTAGCATAGTCAGGACGGATATCCATAAGTTCGGAGATAGAACGTCGAGATTTATTAACAGCATAGGATTGGAAAAGTTCCCCAATCTGGAAAAAGAGCATGACAGCAACACCTTCCGGAAATTGCCCTAGACTAAAAGCACCGATGGTTGCCACGGTCATTAAGAAATTCTCATCAAATACGTGTCCGTGTAAGAGATTAGCGATTGCATCAATCACAATATCACCACCAACGATGAGATAAGAGATGAGATACAGTATTAATATTGGTGTTGGAGGAAGTTCTAATGTTAAAGCGAGTACATAGAGTATCGCAGCACACAAGATACGTGTAAGTTGTTTTTTATGTTCTGATGTCATCATGTTGTAAAACTCCTTTCAAAAGCCTATACGATTAAACAGTTGCTTAATTGTTCATATGATAAGTATATGTGAAAATGTAAAAAATGTCAATACAATTCCTTCTTTCTTACTTGCGTGGATTGGGCAAAAGCGATATACTAAAATGACGTATAACGTGTAGAGGGGTAGAACATAACCATGGAGTTTCAAAACTATAGATTGGCATCGGAGATTACAGAGGCATTGGAATTACTAGGATATCATATTCCAACGCCAATACAGGAACAAGCAATTCCTGCGATATTAGAGGGGAAAGATATTGTCGGAAAATCTCAGACGGGAAGCGGAAAGACAGCAGCTTTTGCAATTCCGATTTGTGAAATGGTTGATTGGAATGAAAATATACCACAAGCATTGGTTTTGGAACCGACAAGAGAACTCGCAGTACAAGTAAAGGAAGAAATATTTCGGATAGGCAGAAAGAAAAAATTAAAAGTGCCGGTAATATTTGGGGGCATGCCAATTGATAAACAGGTATTGTCTTTAAAACAAAAATCACATATCGTTGTGGGGACACCGGGACGTGTGCTGGATCATATCAGACGTCAAACGTTATCTCTGAAAGCAATACGGTATCTTGTTATAGATGAAGCGGACTTAATGCTTGACATGGGTTTTCTAGAAGAAATTGAATTGATTATCAAGCAGTTAGATTCAATGCCTGTAATGATGCTTTTTTCAGCTACTATAGGAGAACATCTAGATGGCTTAATTTATAAATATATGAAAGAACCAGAGCGAATTATCATAGAATCTGAGACGGAAACGGTAGCAGAAGTTGTTCAATTAGGATACCGAGTCGAGAATGAAGAGAAATTCACACTGTTATTACATCTGCTGATTTGTAAAAGTCCATCAGATGCAATGATATTCTGTGGAACAAGAGAGATGGTAAATGTCTTATATCGTCAGCTTAGAAAACAGGGGATACGTTGCGGAATGCTCCATGGGGAGTTAGACCAACGGGAACGGTTACGCACGATTGATGAGTTTCGACAAGGAAAGTTTCATTATCTGATTACAACTGATGTAGCGGCAAGAGGAATTGATTTTGAAAAGATTTCTCATGTGTTTCAGTATGATTTTCCAACAAATAAAGAGAATTACGTTCACCGCATTGGGCGAACGGGGCGAAACAAAAAGAGCGGGACAGGAATCAGCTTTATACAACGTGGAGAGGATAGAATGCTATGTAAAGTTGAGGAATTTACTGGAGTTATGATTAAGATATGTGAACCACCAACCCAAGAAGAGGTCAAAGAAAATGCACACAGTTTTTATGAAAAGCAGAAAGAAAAAGTAAAGCTGCGGGCAAAAAAAGGAGCAGTATTTCATAAAAGTATTACAAAACTCTCTATAGGTGGTGGCAAAAAGTCTAAGATGCGTGCAGGAGATATTGTGGGAACACTTTGCAGTATTGAGGGAATTACACAAGAAGATATAGGTATTATAGACGTAAGAGACAGTCTGACATATGTAGAGATATTCAATGGTAAGGGCGATAAAGTACTAGAGGAATTACAATTAAAGACAATAAAAGGGAAGATAAGAAAAGTACGTAAGAGCAGATTGCTTTCTTAGAGAAAGCTTGAATGTGCACGTTATAATAGATAGCAAGCTAGGTATATGCTATTGAGAATGTGGGAAGTTGATGTTATAGACATCACAGAAAGAGAGCGTAAATGGAGAGTAAAAAATATGCATTATTGATAGATGCAGACAATGTATCGGCAAAATATATATCCGGTATATTAGAAGAGATGACCAAACATGGAATTGTTACTTATAAACGAATCTATGGAGATTGGACAAGCACACAGGCAACAAAATGGAAAGAGGAACTTTTGGAAAATGCAATTGTGCCCATTCAACAATTCAGCAATACCGTAGGGAAGAATGCCACAGATTCCGCATTGATTATTGATGCCATGGATATTCTTTATGCTAATAATGTGGATGGATTTTGTATTGTGTCGAGTGACAGTGATTTTACAAGGTTGGCAAATCGTATTCGTGAATCAGGCATGGCAGTGATTGGAATGGGAGAAGAAAAGACACCAAAAGCATTTCGTACAGCATGTACAATTTTTACTAATCTTGAGAATCTACTGGACGAAGATGAAACTTCCAATGACGATAAAGCAGAGATACAGGAAGAAACAGTGAGTAAAGCAACTATTGAACGGTTTATTGTATCGATTGTGACAGAAAATGAAAATAAAGACCCGGGACTGAGTGCGGTAGGTAGTAGGATTGTAAATAAATATCCTGATTTTGATGTTCGGACTTATGGATATGGTTCTTTATCAAAGTTTTTAGAAGACAGTGATTTATTCAGAGTCAATAAAAATGAAAATGTGTATACCGTTAGTATGGTAAAAGATCAAAAACATCAAGAAGAAGTTACAAATTATATTAGAAGTATTGTAGAAAAGCATGGCAGGGCAGGAATTGGGATTTCAGAACTTACCAATAATATTCGACAACAATATGAAGATTTTAGCGTTAAAAAATATGGCTATTCCCAAGTTTGGAAATTTGTTCAAAGTATTGATCATATTGAGGTGTATGCAGATGGGACAAAGAGAAAACGCGCAAGATTCACAAAATAAGATTCAACTTATTAAAATGTTAGTCTTATGCACACTGATTAGTGCGGTTTGTGGTATAACTGGGTGCGCAAAGACATATAAGACAAGCAAAGAAAAGGAGCCAACTAAGAGGATTCATACAGAATGTACGTATCAATTTCAAGATGTGGAAGGCAATCCTTACACGGCTACATTGATGGAAACTGTTCCAAAACATGAATACAAGTATGAAAATTTGGAAGAAAAAGACGGCTATTTTTATTACAAGGCTGAATCAGGTGAGGTAATATCGAAACTGGGAGTAGATGTATCCAGATATCAAACAGAGATTGATTGGGAATGTGTTAAGTCAAGCGGTATTGATTTTGCAATGATTAGACTTGGATTTCGAGGCTATGGAGAAGAAGGTAATATTGTACTGGATCCCCAATATGATCAACATATAAAAGCAGCGTTAGAAGCGGGACTTCAAGTTGGTGTATATTTTTTTTCACAGGCCATCTCAGAGGAAGAGGCTTTGGAAGAAGCACAATTTGTATTAGAACATATACAAGGTTATGATGTTACCTATCCTATTGTCTATGATACGGAAGAAATTAAAGATAATATTGCAAGAACGGATCAGTTGGGAAAAACAGAAATTACAAATCATTGTATTGCATTTTGTGATAAAATTAAAATGGCTGGGTACAACCCAATGATCTATGCAAATATGAAGTGGCTTGCATTTACATTAGAATTGGATCGTTTGGTCTTATATGATAAGTGGTATGCAGATTATCAAAAAATTCCACAGTGTCCCTATGAATTCCAATTATGGCAATATACGGAGACAGGCACAGTGCCGGGAATTGAAGGAAATGTGGATATTAATATTGAATTACAAACAAAAGAATAGAAGAAAAGGAGCAGATGAGAATGAAGAAAGAAGACATCAAATACCAAGCCTATGTGGCTATATTACATGAGGAATTAGTACCGGCTATGGGGTGTACAGAGCCGATTGCATTAGCTTATGCGGCGGCCATTGCAAGACAGACATTAGGGGGATTACCAGATAGAGTAGTGATTGAAGCAAGTGGGAGTATTATCAAGAATGTGAAGTCTGTGATTGTACCGAATACAGACCATCTTAAGGGAATTCCGGCAGCTGCAGTCGCGGGAATTGTTGCAGGGAAACCCGAAAAGGAATTAGAAGTTATTGGGGAAGTTACAAAAGAACAGATGAAAGAGATGAAAGAGTTCTTAGCACATACTATGATTCAAGTAGTGCATCTAAACCAAGGAATCACATTTGATATTATTGTGACATTGTATAAAGAGAAATCCTATGCTAAAGTGCGGATTGCCAATTATCATACCAATGTAGTTTTGATTGAAAAAGACGGAAAGATTCTGAAAGAACTTCCAGTTCAATCAGGTGTGGAAGAGGGATTGACAGATCGGTCACTTCTTGACATGGAAAGCATATGGGAATTTGCCAATATGGTGGAGATTTCGGATGTTAAAGAAGTGTTGGACAAACAAATATCCTACAATACGGCCATTGCTGAAGAGGGGCTTCGAGGAGATTATGGCGCTAATATTGGAAGCGTATTACTTAGTATGGACGGTGATAATGTACGTACAAGAGCAAAAGCAAAGGCGGCAGCAGGTTCCGATGCAAGAATGAATGGATGTGAACTTCCGGTTGTTATTAATTCGGGAAGTGGAAACCAAGGAATGACGGCATCATTGCCTGTGATTGAGTATGCAAAAGAGTATCAGGTGGGAGAAGAAAAGTTGTATCGAGCATTGGTATTGTCGAATTTAATTACCATTCATGAGAAAACAGGAATTGGACGGTTATCGGCATACTGTGGCGCAGTGAGTGCGGGGGCCGGTGCAGGAGCGGGCATTGCATATATTTGTGGTGGAGGATTTGAAGAAGTTGCACATACCGTTGTTAATGCGTTGGCAATTGTATCGGGAATTGTCTGTGATGGAGCAAAAGCCTCATGTGCAGCAAAAATTGCAGCGTCTGTAGATGCAGGACTTCTGGGATATTATATGTTCCAACAAGGGCAACAATTCTATGGCGGAGATGGAATTATCACTAAGGGCGTTGATGCAACAATTAAGAATATCGGACGTCTTGGCAGAGAAGGTATGAAAGAAACAAATGAAGAAATTATAGAAATTATGGTTGGAGAATAGAATAAGAATGAACAGTATAGAATTATTGATTATTGCAGTAGGACTTTCTATGGATGCATTTGCAGTATCCGTTTGTAAAGGACTGGCAATGAAACAGTGTACTTGGAAAAAATCATGTATTGTAGGATTGTATTTTGGCTTTTTTCAAGCAGCGATGCCTCTAATTGGATATGGATTAGGGGTACAATTTAAACAGGTGATTACGTCCATTGACCATTGGATTGCATTTTTTTTACTATGTCTGATTGGTGTGAATATGGTGCGGGAATCTCAAAATAAGTGTGAAACCTGCGAGACAACAGAGGAATCATTGGGATTTCGGGTGATGATTGGCTTGGCTGTTGCTACAAGTATTGATGCTTTGGCGGTAGGGGTTACATTCGCGTTTTTAAAGGTGGCAATTATTCCTGCAGTTTGTTTTATTGGAATTATTACATTTACACTTTCGGTAGCAGGTGTAAAGATTGGCAACATCTTTGGAACCAGATATAAATCTAAAGCGGAATTAGCAGGTGGTATAATTCTTATCTTGATGGGAATAAAGATATTATTGGATCATCTGGGAATCTTATAGTGGCAGAAAATACCGGGAAGGGCTCATTATGAAATGGAATAGATATAGAATTAAGACAACAACAGATGCAGAAGAAATCATCAGTAGTATGCTGATGGATCTAGGGGTGACAGGTGTAGAGATAGAAGATAAAATTCCGCTTACTCAAGCAGATAAAGAAGGCATGTATATCGATATTATGCCGAAAATAGAGCCGGATGATGGGGTTGCTTATGTGAGCTTTTATCTGGAGCAGGACGTGGAACAAGTAACAATACTGGAAAATATACAACAAGAATTGAAAGATATAAGTGTCTATGTAGAAGTTGGGGATGCCACAGTAGAAGTATCTCAGACCGAAGATGTGGATTGGGTAAATAATTGGAAACAGTATTTTCATCAGTTTTATGTAGACGATATATTGGTTATTCCATCATGGGAACATGTGGAGCCGAAAGATGAAGATAAGATTGTGATTCACATTGACCCCGGGACGGCATTTGGAACGGGTATGCATGAAACAACTCAGTTATGTATTCGGCAAATACGGAAGTATACAACACCTCAGACTCATATCTTGGATGTTGGGTGTGGAAGTGGCATCTTAGGAATGCTGGCACTGAAATTCGGGGCAGCTTATTCTGTTGGAACAGATTTGGATCCATGTGCAATTGCCGCTACTTATGAGAATATGGAGACAAATGGGATTAATCATAGCCAATATGAAGTTATGATTGGTAATATTATTGAGGAACAAGAGGTACAGGATAAAGTGGGGTATGAATGTTACGATATTGTGGTGGCAAATATTTTGGCAGATGTGTTACTTCCACTAACACCGGTTATTATGGGACACTTAAAAGTTGGTGGAATCTATATTACAAGTGGAATTATTGAAGATAAAGAGATGACAGTTACAGAAGCCATAGAAACAGCGGGATTACAAGTGATAGAAGTGACACACCAGGGAGAATGGGTATCGGTAACGGCGAGAAAGTAGGAATCCTCTCCAGAGTTGTATGACGGATATGAGAGGAAATAAGGAGACGAGCATGTATCATTTTTTTGTAACACCGGAGCAAGTGAGGGAAGATACTATCTACATCGTGGGTCCGGATGTGAATCATATGAAGAATGTCTTACGTATGAAAGTAGGGGAGCAGGTTCAGATTAGTGATGGAAATAATCAAACCTATCACTGCAAAATTGAAAAGATAGAATCCGAACAGGTGCAATTGTGTGTGTTGGAACGACAACAAGGAGATACAGAATTGTCATCTAGAGTATATTTATTTCAGGGGCTACCAAAGAATGATAAGATGGAATACATTATTCAGAAAGCTGTAGAACTTGGTGTATATGAGATTATACCAGTTGCAACAAAACGCACAGTTGTAAAATTAGATGATAAGAAGGCTATAAAAAAGGTGGAACGTTGGAATAGTATTGCTCAAGGTGGAGCGAAGCAATCAGGCAGAAATATAATACCAACTGTAATATCTGTGATGTCTTACCGGGAAGCCTTACAGTACGCAAGTACATTAGATGTCGTGTTAATACCGTATGAACTGGCAAAAGATATGAATGAAACAAGGCGGATTATAGATCATATTATACCGGGGCAATCTGTGGGGATATTCATTGGACCGGAAGGGGGATTTGCTGTGGAGGAAGTTAATCTAGCATTGGAGATAGGCGCAAAACCTATCACTTTGGGAAGAAGAATTTTAAGAACGGAAACGGCAGGCCTTACTACATTATCTATATTAATGTATCATTTGGAAAGCTAGATACATATGCTAATAATGAAACAAATAGGAGTAAAAATTAATCGAAGTATAAAACAGGAGTAGATGATGGAAGTATATTTAGACAATTCAGCAACAACAAAATGTTACGAAAATGTAAAGAGTATTGTAGGCCGAGTAATGTGTGATGATTATGGGAATCCATCGTCTATGCATACTAAGGGAGTTACAGCCGAACGATATATAAAAGAAGCCAAAGAAATTCTTGCAAAAGCATTAAAAGTACATGAAAAAGAAATATATTTTACCTCCGGTGGAACGGAAAGTGATAATCTGGCAATTATGGGTACTGCAAGAGCCAATCATCGTAGTGGGAAACATCTGATTACATCTGCAATTGAACACCCTGCAGTCATTAATACGATGCGCTATCTAGAAGAAGAGGAAGGGTTTCGGATTACGTATCTTCCGGTAGATAAATATGGGCGGGTACAATTAGATGCCTTAAGAGAAGCGCTGTGTGAAGAGACTATCTTAGTATCTATTATGTATGTAAACAATGAAGTAGGTGCAGTCCAACCAATTGAAGAAGCGACGGAGATTGTGAAAAAATATAACCCACATATTTTGTTTCATGTAGATGCCGTACAAGGATTTGGAAAATACAACATCTATCCAAAGAAACAAGGGATTGATTTGTTGTCTATTAGTGGACATAAGATTCATGGACCAAAGGGAATTGGTGCACTTTATATTGGAGAAAATGTAAAGATAAAACCAATTGTCTATGGTGGAGAACAACAGAAGAATGTACGGTCTGGAACGGAAAACGTGCCGGGAATAGCAGGACTTGGGGTGGCTACAAAGGAAATCTACACAGATCTGGAAGAAAAAACGGGAAAGATGCGTGCGTTAAAAGATGAATTTATTCAAGGGGTACAGACCAATATAGAACATACGGTTATTCATGGTTTGTATGACAAAACAAGTGCACCACACATTGTGAGCATTGGCTTTGCGGGAATTAAAAGTGAAGTACTTCTGCACACCTTGGAAGAACAGGGGATCTATGTTTCTTCAGGCTCTGCCTGTGCCTCCAATCACCCAGCAATTAGTGGAGTATTGAAAGGAATTGGTGCTAAGAAAGAATATTTAGATGCAACTATTCGGTTTAGCTTTTCGGAGTTCACAACAAAAGAAGAAATTGACTATACATTAAAAACACTATATAATTGTGTACCGATGCTTAGAAAATATACCAGACATTAGATAATTCATTATAGAAGGAGAAATAGAATGACCTTTCAGACATTTTTAGTAAAATACGGAGAGATTGGAATTAAAGGAAAGAATCGCTATTTGTTTGAAGATGCACTTGTAAGGCAGATACGATTTGCTTTAAAGGATATAGATGGAACATTTAAAGTATACAAATCACAGGCCAGAATCTATGTGGATTGTGAGGGCGCATATGATTATGAAGAAACGGTAGAAAGTCTAAAATGTGTATTTGGTATTGTGGGAATATGTCCGGTTGTTCGTATTGAAGATGAAGGATTTGAGACACTAAAGACAGCTGTTATAGAATATATGGATGAGATGTATTCAGACAAAAGTATAACATTCAAGGTGGAAGCAAGACGTGGAAAGAAAAGTTACCCAATGAATTCCATGACTATTAATTGTGATATAGGAGAGGCTGTCTTAGAGGCGTTTCCGGAGATTAAAGTAGATGTACACGATCCGGAAGTACGATTAAATATTGAGGTGCGAGACCAAATCTATATCTATTCAAAGATTATTCCAGGTGCCGGGGGTATGCCTGTTGGAACAAATGGAAAAGCAATGTTATTGTTATCCGGTGGCATTGACAGTCCGGTTGCGGGGTATATGATTTCAAAACGAGGAGTGAGTTTAGAGGCAACTTATTTTCATGCACCACCGTATACCAGTGAACGTGCCAAGCAAAAGGTGATTGATTTAGCAAAGTTAGTTTCAAGATATTCAGGACCAATTAAATTAAATATCGTTAATTTTACAGATATCCAATTGTATATCTATGATAAATGTCCTCATGATGAGCTGACTATTATTATGCGACGATATATGATGAAGATTTCAGAACATCTTGCAAAAGAGAGTAATTGTCTGGGATTGATTACGGGAGAAAGTATTGGACAGGTTGCAAGTCAGACGATGCAGAGTTTAGCAGCAACAAATGAAGTGTGTACACTTCCGGTATATCGTCCGTTGATTGGATTTGATAAACAAGAAATTATCAATATTTCACAGAAGATTGATACTTATGAAACTTCGATTCAACCTTTTGAGGATTGTTGTACAATCTTTGTTGCAAAACATCCAGTAACAAAGCCTAATTTAAAGGTGATTAAATGTTCTGAGAGAAATTTGGAAGAAAAAATAGAAGAGTTATTTGAAACAGCAATTCAAACGGTAGAGACTATTCTTGTAAAATAGCAAAAAAAATAGATATGTATATATCAAAATCAAGATATACATATCTATCTGCATGAATGGTAATTATACAAGATAAGGTGCTAATATGGATAAAATATCGTCGATTTCACCTTCATTTGCATGGATATTAAGATCGATAGATTTAGAAAGATCTAAACTAAAGATTCCCATAATTGATTTTGCGTCGATAACATAACGTCCAGATACTAAATCAAAGTCAAAATCGAATTTTGTGATTTCATTTACGAAAGATTTTACCTTGTCAATTGAATTTAAAGAAATTTGTACAGTTTTCATGTGAATAATGCCTCCTTATGATTTGTTTGTATTCTATGAACATCTTAAGTTGTGGCAGGAGAAAAGTCAAGAAACAAAATGACGAAGAATAGGTTAAATTTTCGTTAAATCTTATAAATGTATCAAGAGAAAGAAAGAGAGATTCTATGAAAAAGGTAGCACTACACAATCTGGGGTGTAAAGTAAATGCATATGAGACTGAAGCAATGCAGGAGCTTCTAGAGTATAATGGATATGAGATTGTGCCATTTGCGAAAGGCGCAGATATCTATATTATTAATACATGTACGGTTACAAATATGGCAGACAGAAAGTCTCGTCAAATGCTTCATAAAGCTAAAAAAATGAATCCGAAGGCAATTGTAGTGGCAGTTGGGTGCTATGTGCAGGCGCAAGAGGCAGTTGGTGAAGTGGATGATTGTATTGATATCATCATTGGGAATAATAAAAAAGGAGAGTTGGTTTCTATTTTGCGTAAATATGAAGCAGCTCCTAAAGGTGTTGAAAAAGCAATTGTGGATATATCACATACCGATGTGTATGAACGCTTACATCTTAGCAAGACAGCAGGCCATACAAGGGCATATATCAAAGTGCAAGATGGTTGTAATCAATTCTGCACGTATTGTATTATACCTTATACAAGGGGGCGGGTTCGTAGCAGGGCAAAGATTAGTGTACTTCAAGAAGTGGAAGAATTAGTCGGTAATGGATATCAAGAAATCGTATTGACTGGAATTCATCTCAGTTCTTATGGAGTAGATTTTATAGATGAACAAGGACATCAGATTGAGAATCTATTATCTCTGATTGAGGCAGTTCATCAAGTAGAGGGAGTAGAACGCATTCGATTAGGATCATTAGAGCCGGGAATTATTACAGAGGAATTTGTAAAGACGATTGCAGGTCTAAGAAAGATATGCCCACATTTTCATCTGTCGCTGCAAAGTGGCTGCAATACCACTTTAAAAAGAATGAACCGTAGATATACAGTGGAAGAATATGCAGATAAATGTCGACTTTTGAGACAGTATTTTAAAAACCCTGCATTAACCACTGATGTTATTGTGGGATTTCCGGGAGAAACACAAGCGGAATTTGAAGATTCCTTTTCATTTATAGATGGGATTAATTTTTATGAAACCCACATCTTTAAATATTCAAAACGTGAGGGAACACAAGCTGCGAAAATGGAGTGCCAGGTAGATGATACCATAAAAATTCAGCGCAGTAGCCGCTTATTGGAACTAGACCAAAAGAAACGTACACAATATGAGAATCAACATGTAGGAATGATGGTGGAAGTGTTGCTGGAAGAAACTATTGAAAAAGATGGGAAAACTTATCAGACAGGACATACAAAAGAATATATTAAAGTTGCAGTGGAAGGTACAGATCACAGAGAAAATGAAAGAATAAATCTTCATATTCAGCAATCTTCACAAATTATACATTGAATTTTTCAGTAGAATAGATTAGAATGAGAGAGAAGAATAGACAAGGACGTGATAAGATGAGTAAGAATTTAAGTAACACACAATTTTTTGAAGTGGAAAGTGCCCCACAGATTCAAGCACATGACATACTAGAAATCGTTTATAGTGCTTTACGTGAAAAGGGATACAATCCAGTGAATCAGATTGTAGGGTATATTATGTCAGGTGATCCGACATATGTTACCAGTCATAATGGTGCCCGTAGTTTGATTATGAAGATGGAGCGTGATGAATTAGTAGAAGAGATGCTAAAATCGTATATTGCTTATCATTCTTGGGAATAAGTGTAGTATGAGGATAATGGGATTAGATTATGGTTCAAAGACAGTGGGAGTTGCGATTAGTGATCCACTAGGTCTTACAGCGCAGGGAATCGAGACGATTTATCGTAAAACAGAAAACAAATTACGACAAACATTAGCCCGTATTGAAGAGTTGATAAAGAAGTATGAGGTAGAAAAAATCGTCTTAGGATTTCCGAAACACATGAATAATGATATTGGAGAACGTGCGGAAAAATCGTTGGAATTAAAAGAGATGTTAGAACGGCGTACCGGCTTAGAAGTCATTATGTGGGACGAGCGTCTTACAACAGTAGAGGCAGAACGAACGTTAATAGAGAGCAATGTACGCAGAGAAGATAGAAAGAAGTATGTCGACAAAGTGGCGGCAGTTTTTATATTGCAAGGATATTTGGATTCTATCTATATCCAGTCTCGGTAGCGCAGAAGGAGTTATTATGGAAAAGGTTCAATTTATGTTTGATGGAACAGAAGAGGCTGTGGATTTTTATGTCTTGGAACAAACAAAAATTAGTGGAATTAACTATATCTTAGTTACAGATTCCGAAGAAGATGATGCAGAATGCATGATTTTAAAAGATACAAGTGCAGTGGAAGATACAGACAGTGTATATGAAGCAGTAGAAGAAGAAGTAGAACTTCAGGCTGTATTGAAAGTATTTGAAGAGTTACTCGAAGATATTGATATTGAAATGTAACGTCAGAAGGACATTTATCTATAGATTACATTAGGAATAGCTTTTGTAGCGAGGTGCATCATGGGAATAAGTCAAGAGAAGTTCAAAGAGATGTTGAAAGCCAAGGGATTAAAAGTAACACATCAAAGATTGCTTGTGTTAGAAACGCTTGGAGAACATCAAGATGAGCACATGGCGGCAGAAGATATTTATGAATTGGTAAAGGAAGACTATCCGGAGATTGGATTGGCGACTGTTTATCGAACAGTGCAATTGTTGTTAGAAATGCAATTGGTTGATCGTATTAATTTAGATGATGGATGTGTGCGATATGAAATCGGACATTTATTTGATGGGGAAAGTAAACATCACCATCATCATTTGATATGTCAAACATGTGGAAAAATATTACCATTTGAAGATGATTTGCTAGATGAATTAGAACATCATATTGAAGTGGCAACGGGTTTTCATGTATTAGATCATGAATTGAAATTCTACGGACAATGCACCCAATGCGTAAAAAAAGAGAAATAGTGCGGAGATTAGCTACATAAAAAAACACATGGAGGTGTAAAGTTGAAAAAAGAAAACAACTCAAAAATGAAAATCATTCCATTGGGAGGATTAGAACAGATAGGAATGAATATTACTGCCTTTGAATATGAAGACAGTATTATTGTAGTGGATTGTGGTTTGGCATTCCCTACAGATGACATGTTGGGAATTGATTTAGTAATTCCGGATGTCACGTATCTAAAGGATAATGCGGACAAGGTCAAAGGATTTATAATTACTCATGGTCATGAAGACCATATCGGAGGATTGGCTTATGTATTAAAAGAAATGAATCTTCCAATCTATACCACGAAACTTACCATGGGAATTATTGAAAATAAATTAAAAGAACATAATCTGTTACGTAGTACAAAACGTAAAGTTGTGCGTCATGGGCAGTCGATTAATCTGGGACAATTTAGAATTGAATTTATTAAGACGAATCATAGTATTCAAGATGCTTCAGCTCTTGCGATTTATTCGCCAGCAGGAATTATCGTTCACACAGGTGATTTTAAAGTAGATTACACACCGGTATTTGGTGATGCAATTGATTTGCAACGATTTGCGGAGATTGGGAAAAAAGGAGTTCTGGCATTGATGTCAGACAGCACTAATGCAGAGAGACCAGGATTTACGATGTCAGAACGAACCGTTGGTCAGACCTTTGATAATATCTTTTCAGAACATATGAATACAAGAATCTTAGTCGCAACATTTGCATCTAATGTAGACCGTGTACAACAGATTATCAATACATCGTACAAATATGGACGTAAAGTGGTTGTAGAAGGACGAAGTATGGTCAATATTATTGCAACAGCATCAGAATTAGGTTATCTTGATATTCCGAAAGATACATTGATTGATATTGATCAATTAAAAAATTATCCGGAAGAAAAGACTGTACTGATTACCACAGGAAGTCAAGGGGAGTCAATGGCAGCACTTTCTCGTATGTCAGCGGGTATTCATAAAAAAGTATCTATTAAGCCAACGGATACAGTTATCTTTAGTTCCAGCCCAATTCCGGGAAATGAAAAGGCAATTTCTCGTGTGATTAATGATTTATCTAAGATGGGGGCAGATGTCATATTTCAAGATACTCATGTATCAGGGCATGCATGTCAAGAGGAATTGAAATTAATCTATGCATTGGTTAAACCTAAATATGCGATTCCGGTACATGGAGAATATCGCCATCTCAAAGCAAATGCTAAAATTGCAAGAAATCTTGGAATAGAAAAAGAGAATATCTTTATCTTACAATCAGGTGATGTGTTGGAATTGGGAGACAGCGGTGCAAAAGTCGTAGACAAGGTACAGACAGGAGGTATCTTAGTAGATGGTTTGGGTGTTGGTGACGTTGGAAATATTGTGCTTCGTGACCGTCAGCATCTGTCTGAAGATGGAATTCTGATTGTAGTATTAAGTTTAGAAAAAGGCAGTAATCAGATATTGGCTGGCCCGGACATCGTGTCTAGAGGGTTTGTATATGTAAGAGAATCTGAGAGTTTGATGGAAGAGGCAAGACAAGTTCTTGTAGATGCATTGGAAAAATGTCTGAATGGCAATAATAAACATGTGGATTGGAGCAAGATCAAGTTAGTGACGCGTGATACTATGAATGAATTTATCTGGAAGAGAACAAAGAGAAGACCAATGATTCTTCCGATTATTATGGATATAGACGTATAAAAAAAGAAAGAGGAAATGGAAAGGAATACAGCCATGATTGTAGAGGAACGAATGGTTACTTTTATCAATTCCTTAGAAACAGAGAATAGCAAGTTATTAGAAGAAATTGAACAGGAAGCTTTGGATACAGGTGTACCAATTATCCGCAAAGAGATGCAAAGCTTCCTCAAAGTACTTCTTGCAATACAAAAACCTATGCGTATCCTGGAAGTTGGGACTGCCGTAGGTTTCTCTGCGTTATTAATGAGCGAATATGCTCCTAAGAATTGTCAGATTGAAACAATAGAAAAATATGAAAAACGAATTCCCATTGCCCGTGAGAATTTTAGACGTGGACAGAAAGAAACCCAGATTACGTTATTAGAAGGTGATGCCCTTGCAATTCTAAAAAGGTTGGAAGAATCCTATGATTTTATCTTTATGGATGCTGCAAAAGCACAGTATATCTGTTATTTGCCAGAGGTATTGCGATTGTTGAATCAAGGGGGCATATTGATATCAGATAATGTATTACAAGATGGAGATATTATTGAATCTCGTTATGCGGTGGAACGTCGGAATCGAACGATACACAGTAGGATGCGAGAATATTTGTATGAATTAAAGCATGAACCACAACTAACCACTTCTATTATTCCGTTAGGAGATGGGGTGGCAGTCAGCGTAAAGATAGGAGAGGAACAATAAGATGGCAAGATATCCAGAATTATTAATTCCGGCAAGCAGTCTGGAAGTATTAAAGATAGCAGTTATATATGGAGCAGACGCAGTGTATATTGGGGGGGAAGCATTCGGATTACGTGCCAAAGCAAAGAACTTCTCCATGGAAGATATGAAAGAGGGAATTGCATTTGCCCATGACCATCAGGTGAAGGTGTATGTGACGGCTAATATATTGGCCCATAACGAGGATCTAGAAGGAGTACGGGATTACTTTATGGAATTAAAACAATTCAAACCGGATGGATTGATTATTGCGGATCCGGGGGTTTTTGAAATTGCAGGAGAGGTATGTCCTGAGATAGAACGCCATATAAGCACCCAGGCAAATAATACGAATTATGCAACTTATAAATTCTGGTACAAATTGGGAGCATCAAGAGTGGTGTCCGCAAGAGAATTATCATTGCAAGAAATAACAGAACTGCGTAAAAACATTCCAAGCGAACTGGAAATAGAAACATTTGTTCATGGTGCTATGTGCATCTCGTATTCTGGTCGTTGTCTTTTGAGTAATTACTTTACGGGCCGTGATGCTAATAGAGGGGCGTGTACTCACCCATGTCGTTGGAAATATTCGATTGTGGAAGAAACCAGACCGGGAGAATATATGCCGGTATATGAAAATGAACGTGGAACGTTTATCTTTAATTCCAAAGATTTATGTATGATACAACACATACCTGAATTGTTGAAAGCGGGGATTGATAGCCTTAAGATAGAAGGACGAATGAAAACAGCACTCTATGTGGCAACAGTGGCAAGAACATATCGTAAAGCAATTGATGATTATCAACAATCACCTGAATGTTATTATAAAAATATGCCTTGGTATCTAGAACAGATATCTAATTGCACATATCGACAGTTTACAACTGGATTCTTTTTTGGAAAGCCAGATGAAACTACACAAATTTATGATAATAATACTTACGTGAAAGAATACACATATCTTGGTATTATTGGTCAGGAGAAAGATGGGTTGTATCAGATAGAACAAAAGAACAAATTTTCAGTAGGTGAAACTATTGAAGTTATGAAGCCAAATGGAGAGAATATAAACGTTGTAGTAAACCGAATTGTTAATGCTGAGGGTGGTGAGCAGGAAAGCGCACCACACCCACAACAAGTGTTGTATGTTGACCTTGGAATGAAATTGGACACATACGATTTGCTTCGCAGAGCAGAGTGAATACCATGCAAAGTACATGCGCTATTTTGAAAAAAAAATTCTTAATTTTTCAATTGCACTTTTTTCAATACGTGAAACATAAGAACGAGAGATTCCAAGCCGTTGTGCAATCTCTCGTTGGGTGTATTCTTCTTCGTTATATAGTCCATATCTCATCTTTAAGACTAAACGCTCTCTAGGGGAGAGCTCGGATTCTACTTTAGAGTACAAGGTCTTAATATCATCTTTTAATGCTACAGTTGCATATGCATCATCTGCAACCATTTCTATGATATCAAATAGCTGTATTTCATTTCCTTCTCTATCTGTGCCAATAGGATCGTATAGGGAGACTTCTTTAGATGTCTTTTTTTTATTTCGTAACATCATTAAAATCTCATTTTCAATACATCTGGCGGCATAAGTGGCAAGCCGTATCTCTTTATCGGGGTTAAATGTGGTAACGGCTTTGATGAGTCCAATTGTACCAATAGAAATGAGATCTTCAGTATCATCATCTAAGAATTGGTACTTTTTAATCACATGTGCTACAAGGCGTAAGTTTCGCTCTATGAGGATATGTTTGGCCTCAAGGTCACCTTCTATATATTTTTGCATATAGTATGTTTCTTCAGACGCAGACAATGGTTGTGGAAAAGACTTCAAGAAAAGCACCTCTTAGAGAGTTTAATATAGTCTATGACAGAACTTAGAAAATTGTGCTTTTCCTAATGAAAAGTTCTGGTTGTATCCAAGGAATTCTTATGGTATATTTAATACACAATAGTTCGGAATTATCTAAATTCCATAATTTCAGGTAGCAGTATCGGGCATTTCTGCCAAATATTTCAACAAGTAGTAGAATTTATCGTAAGGAAAGGAGTGTGCTAACTCGTGTTTAGTACGGTGTTATCAGCAACCCTGCGTGGGTTAAAAGTAGAGTTTGTTCATGTGGAGGTAGATGTTAGTAATGGATTACCAATGTTTCATATGGTAGGTTATCTATCCTCGGAAGTAAAAGAAGCAGCGGAGAGAGTAAGAACTGCAATTCGAAATATTGGCATTAAGATGCCACCAAAGAAGATTGTCATAAATCTATCCCCTGCCACGGTTAAAAAAAGAGGAGCATCTTTTGATCTTCCCATAGCGGTAGCAATGTTGGCAGCTATGGAATGCATCGATAGTATAGCTTTAGAAGGAAGTCTTATAGTGGGAGAATTAAGTCTTGATGGGAGGGTGCAAAAAGTGTCAGGTATTCTGCCTATGGTATTAGAAGCGAAGAAATCCGGGTATCAAACATGCGTTGTACCAAAAGAAAATGCTGCAGAAGGTGCTATTGTAGACGGAATGAATGTATTGGGTGTCAGTACGCTAGAAGAGGTCTTTGGGTATTTTGCTGGAGACATATTATTACGACCGGAGATAACAACAGTTTCATCAGAAAAATCCGGTCATTATGAAGATGAAAGTCTTGATTTTCGGAATGTGCAGGGTCAGACATTAATGAAACGTGCAACGGAAGTGGCAGTAGCAGGTCAACACAATCTATTATTTGTAGGACCACCGGGTGCAGGTAAAACAATGATTGCTAAATGCATTCCAACGATATTTCCACCACTGACACTTGAGGAAAGTATAGAGATTACCAAGATATATAGTGTGTTGGGACAAGTGGAATCAAAGTACCCGTTGATTACAAAACGCCCATTTCGAGAGGTTCATCATACGGTTACAAAAGCTGCATTGATAGGTGGAGGAACAATTCCAATACCCGGAGAGATTAGTTTGGCCACAGGAGGAGTCTTATTTCTTGACGAATTGGCTGAGTTTCCAAAGGCTGTTATTGAGGCATTGCGGCAACCGTTGGAAAGACACAGTATTCAAATTACAAGAAGTAGAGGAAATTATACATTCCCTGCAGACTTCATGCTCATATCAGCAATGAATCCTTGTCCTTGTGGAAATTATCCTAATTTAGACAAATGTATCTGTACAGAGTATCAGATTCGTTCTTATCTTAGGAAGATATCCCAACCATTTTTAGATCGTCTTGATATCTGCGTGGAGGCTCCTAAGGTGGAATATGAAGATCTGACGGGGAATGAAGTCATGGAAAGTTCTGCTACAATACGACAGAGAATTTGTCGCGCAAGAGAGATTCAAAGGCAGCGATATCAGGGAACCCAGATAAATAATAATGGAAATTTGCCACCCAATGAATTAGAGCGATATTGCAAGTTAGGAGATACACAAAGAGATGTGATGAAACAAGCATATAAAGCCTATGAACTTACTGCAAGAACCTATCATAAGATTCTTCGGGTAGCAAGAACTATTGCGGATTTGGAAGGAACAAAACAAATCGAGATGAATCATTTAAAAGAAGCGCTTGGATATCGTATGATGGACCAAAAATACTGGAGGTGATGAAATTATGAAGTGTAAGATAGAACAGGCACAATATGAATATTGGTTTGCAAATGTTCGACCTTTGTCAGACCTTAAAAAATATAGATTGCGACAAGAATATACAAGTGCCAAGGATTTATTTTATATAGAAGAAATACAATTATATCGTTATGAATATTTAAAGGCGCAAGAAATTCTTACTATCATACAAAGCAGGAATCAATGGAATCTAGAGGAACAATATCAAAAGATGATAGAGTGTGGAATTTCATTTATCACCAGAATGGAGCCGGAGTATCCACAAAAGCTGCGAGAGATCCGTATCCCACCTTATGCACTCTATTGGAAAGGAAGATTGCCGGAAGAGGACATACCGGCAATTGCAATTGTAGGAGCAAGAAGGTGTAGCGCATATGGGGAAGAGATGGCACTGGAATTTGGACAAGAATTAGCTAAAGTAGGGGTACAGATTATTAGTGGACTTGCACAAGGAGTGGATGGCGCTGCAAGTCGTGGTGCATTAAATGTTGGTGGAATTTCTTATGGGATTATGGGATGTGGTGTCGACAGGTGTTATCCAAGAGAACATATTGGGCTCTATATGGATATTCAGGAACGGGGAGGTATTCTTTCGGAGCAACCAATAGGAGAAGCACCACTTCCTGCATATTTCCCATTGCGTAATCGGTTAATTAGTGGTCTAGCAGATGTGACTCTTGTGATGGAGGCAAAAGAGAAAAGTGGGTCTTTGATAACGGCAGATCAAGCATTGGAACAAGGGAAAGATGTGTATGCACTTCCGGGCCCGATTACAAGTGCATTGAGTCGTGGAAGTAATGCGCTGATAAAGCAAGGCGCGGGAATATTATTATCACCAAAAGATTTGTTAGAAGAGTTGCATCTGATCTGTGAAAATAAGATGCATAATATGGGGCATAAACAAGGCTCCAATAAAATAGTGCTTGAAAGTAAAGAAAATATGTTGTATAGTGGTCTCGGTCTCTATCCTAAGAATATAGACAAGCTTGCAAAAGAAGTAAATCTGCCAATTCAAGAGATTATGAGTACGTTAATCTCCTTAGAAATAAAGGGATATATTAGAGAAATATCGAAGAATTATTATATTAAAATAGAGTAGACGATAAAACCAATATGGAGGATATTTAAATGGCACGTTATCTTGTAATCGTAGAATCTCCTGCGAAAGTAAAAACAATTAAAAAGTTTTTGGGAAGCAATTATGTGGTGACAGCATCAAATGGACATGTACGTGATCTGCCAAAGAGTCAGCTGGGAATAGATGTGGAACATGATTTTGAGCCTAAATATATTACAATTCGTGGAAAAGGTGATATATTAGCGAAACTACGAAAAGAAGTGAAAAAGGCCGATAAAGTATATCTTGCAACTGACCCTGACCGTGAAGGGGAGGCAATTGCATGGCATCTGTCAAAATCCTTAAAGCTGGAGGATAAGAAGATGTATCGTATTAGTTTTAATGAGATTACAAAGACCGCAGTAAGAGCTTCTATCAAAGAGGCCAGAGAGATCGACATGGATCTAGTAGATGCGCAGCAGGCACGACGTGCGCTTGATCGTATTGTAGGATATCGTATCAGTCCATTGCTTTGGGCAAAGGTAAAGCGTGGGTTAAGTGCGGGCCGGGTACAGTCAGTTGCACTTCGTATTATCGCAGACAGAGAAGAAGAGATTAATGCTTTTATTCCGGAGGAATATTGGTCCTTAGATGCATCATTTAAAGTGGCAGGAGAACGAAAACCATTAGTGGCTAAGTTTTATGGAACAGATAAGAATAAGATAACAATTAGGACAAAGGAAGATATTGATAAGATATTAAAAGTAGTAGAAAATGCAGCCTATAAGGTTGATGATATTAAAAAAGGGGAGCGTATGAAAAAGGCTCCGGTTCCGTTTACTACCAGTACACTGCAACAAGAGGCTTCAAAAGCACTTAATTTTGCTACGCAGAAGACCATGCGTATAGCCCAGCAACTTTATGAGGGAATTGATATTAAGGGAAATGGTACCGTAGGTGTCATTACTTATCTTCGTACAGATTCAACAAGAATATCTGTAGAGGCAGATGCAAGTGCAAGAGAATATGTAGGTGAAATATATGGTGAAGAATATGTTGCTGATGTGACGAAGAAAAAAGAGGATGGGAAAAAGATCCAAGATGCCCATGAGGCGATTCGACCAACCGATATTACCCGTACACCGGCGATACTAAAAGAATCTCTCACAAGAGATCAGTTCCGTCTTTATCAGTTGATTTGGAAACGGTTTGTAGCCAGTCGTATGAAACCGGCCAAGTATGAAACGACGTCCATTAAGATTGCGGCAGATAACTATCGCTTTACGGTATCTGCATCAAAGGTTATATTTGAAGGGTTTCGTTCGGTATATATAGAATCAGATGAAGAAAAAGAAGAAAGTAATGTATTGCTTAAAAGTATTGATAAAGATTCTAAATTAACCAAGGAGGGATTTGAATCCAAACAACATTTCACTCAACCACCGGCACATTACACAGAAGCTGCGTTAGTTAAGACATTGGAAGAATTGGGGATTGGGCGTCCAAGTACGTATGCGCCAACCATTTCAACAATTATTGGTCGACGATATGTAGCAAAGGAAGCTAAAAATCTGTATATTACAGAAATAGGGGAAGTTGTGAATGGTATTATGAAAACCTCATTTCCGAGTATTGTAGATGTCCATTTTACGGCAAATATGGAAGGCCTGTTGGATTTGGTGGGAGAAGGAAAGGTAGAATGGAAGACGGTTATTAGCAATTTTTATCCGGATCTTGCAGAAGCAGTTGCAGTTGCGGAAAAGGAATTAGAAAGTGTTACAATTGCAGATGAAGTGACAGATGTAGTCTGTGAGGAATGTGGTCGAAAT
Organism: Lachnospiraceae bacterium; assembly: GCA_036656795.1. GTDB lineage: Bacteria > Bacillota > Clostridia > Lachnospirales > Lachnospiraceae > CAUPWF01. Next base: position 55,493 of record JAVXHR010000007.1, read on the forward strand.
ATGGTAGTCAAGTATGGCCCTCATGGAAGATTCTTAGCGTGCCCCGGTTTTCCGGAATGTCGAAATACAAAAGCATATCTTGAAAAGATTGGCGTAGCATGCCCAATGTGTGGTAAAGATATCGTACTTCGAAAAACAAAAAAAGGTAGAAAATATTATGGTTGTGAAGATAATCCGACTTGTGAATTTATGACATGGCAAAAACCATCTAAAGAAAAATGCCCAAAATGTGGGGGATACATGATTGAAAAAGGAAATAAAGTTGTTTGTGGTGATAAAGAATGTGGATATAGCGAAAATATAAAGAATGATTAGTAATCTCGTTGATATATATTGAATTGTGTGATAATATAAGGAATATATTAACGTTTAATGAATTGCGCGAATAATTCGAGGAATATAAAAACGATACAAGTGGGGTGGATATATGAGTGTGGAATTACTAGACAAAACAAGAAAGATTAACAAATTATTGCATAATAATGATTCCAGCAAAGTGGTTTTTAATGATATCTGTGAAGTGCTGACAGAGATATTAGCTGCCAATGTACTTGTAGTCAGTAAAAAAGGAAAGGTCCTTGGAGCAAGTGTTTCCGACCTGGTAATACCAATGAAAGAATTAATTAAAGGAGAGATTGGGAGTCATATTGATATATTGTTAAATGAAAGACTTCTTAGTATCTTATCAACGAAAGAGAATGTGAACCTTCAGACATTAGGATTTACAGAGGATATTGTCCAAGGCTATCAAGCAATTGTAACACCAATTGATATTGCAGGAGAGAGACTTGGAACACTATTTATCTATAAGTTGAATGAATTGTTTGGAATTGATGATATTATATTAAGTGAGTATGGAACTACAGTTGTTGGACTTGAAATGCTTCGCTCTGTGAATGAAGAGAGTGCAGAAGAAGCAAGAAAAGAGCAAATTGTACAATCTGCAATTAGTACACTTTCATTGTCAGAGTTTGAAGCAATCACTCATATTTTTGATGAGTTGGAAGGTACAGAAGGTATTCTAGTTGCAAGTAAAATAGCTGATAGAGTGGGAATCACAAGGTCTGTTATTGTAAATGCACTCCGAAAATTTGAAAGTGCAGGAGTCATAGAATCCCGGTCTTCAGGAATGAAGGGGACGTACATTCGGGTTGTGAATGATTTTGTATTTGACGCTTTAAAAGAAATTAAAGATAAAAAAAATAAATAAAATGAAAAGGGTGTCAGGAGACTGATACCCTTGCTTTTCATTACAGGAAGGAGAAATAAAATGTATGAGGGAAATGTAGTGGAGCTAAAAATGAAAAGAAGTATTTTAATAGATGGAGAATTTGATTCTTTTTTATATCGATGCAAAATTTTCAAGTATGACAAGAAGAAAGAATGCATATATTTATTGTTAGGGAAGGAACCGTTGGTAACATTTTCACTTGATGCTATCTATACTTGCTGTATAAAAGGTCAAGAGGAAGAACTGTTGTGTGATGGCATTGTTGTGAAACGATATGAAAATGAAGCTGGAAAAATCATAGAATTCGCAATTCGGAATGGATTTTATAAAAATAATATAAAGTAATTATAAAGTGTGTTGACAAAGTAAAACTTGAGTGCTATTTTATATCTAGAGAGTTAGCACTCGGTAAAAAAGAGTGCTAACAACATCAAAGATTAAAGGAGGAATTAACATGAATTTAGTACCATTAGGCGACAGAGTTGTATTAAAACAATTGGAGGCAGAAGAGACCACAAAATCTGGCATTGTATTACCAGGGCAAGCAAAGGAAAAACCACAGCAGGCAGAAGTTGTTGCAGTAGGACCAGGTGGAATGATTGAAGGAAAAGAAGTGACAATGCTTGTATCGGTTGGAGATCAGGTGATTTATTCAAAATATGCAGGAACTGAAGTGGAATTAGAAAGCGAAGAATATATCGTAGTAAAACAAAACGACATCTTAGCAATTGTAAAATAGACATAATCAAGGAGGAGATTAGACATGGCAAAAGAAATTAAATATGGCGCTGAAGCAAGAAGCGCTTTAGAATCAGGAGTAAATCAATTGGCAAACACAGTGAGGGTAACGTTAGGACCTAAAGGTCGTAATGTTGTTTTAGATAAATCATTTGGTGCACCATTGATTACAAATGATGGTGTTACGATTGCAAAAGAAATTGAATTAGAAGATGCTTTTGAGAATATGGGAGCACAATTAATCCGAGAAGTTGCATCTAAGACAAATGATGTAGCAGGTGATGGAACAACAACTGCTACAGTATTGGCACAAGCAATGGTGAATGAAGGAATTAAAAATCTGGCAGCCGGTGCTAATCCTATTGGATTACGTAGAGGTATGAAAAAAGCAACTGATGTTGCGGTAGAAGCAATCGCAAAGATGAGTAGTAAAGTAAAAGATAAAGACCAGATTGCAAAAGTAGCAGCTATTTCAGCAGGGGATACCGAAGTGGGAATTATGGTTGCAGATGCAATGGATAAGGTGTCCAATGACGGAGTTATTACCATCGAAGAATCAAAGACTATGAAGACAGAACTGGACTTAGTAGAAGGAATGCAATTTGACCGTGGATATATCTCGGCATATATGGCAACAGATATGGATAAGATGGAAGCAAATCTTGAGGAGCCATATATTCTAATTACAGATAAAAAAGTTACAAATATCCAAGAATTACTTCCTGTATTGGAACAAGTGGTTCAGTCGGGAGCAAGATTATTGATTATTGCTGAGGACATTGAAGGGGAAGCACTTACGACCCTTATTGTAAATAAATTACGTGGTACATTTAATGTAGTGGCTGTCAAAGCACCGGGGTATGGTGACCGAAGAAAAGCAATGCTTGAAGATATTGCAATCTTGACAGGTGGTCAAGTTATATCTGAAGAATTAGGATTGGATCTAAAAGAAGTAACATTAGAACAACTTGGTAGAGCTAAATCTGTAAAAGTTCAAAAAGAAAATACAGTTATTGTAGATGGATTAGGTGATAAGACTGCAATTACAGGACGTATTACGCAGATTAGAGGACAAATTGAAGATACAACATCAGAATTTGATAAAGAAAAATTACAAGAACGTCTTGCAAAACTTGCAGGAGGAGTTGCTGTCATTCGTGTGGGAGCAGCTACAGAAACAGAGATGAAAGAAGCAAAACTTCGTATGGAAGATGCATTAGCTGCAACGAGAGCTGCAGTAGAAGAAGGAATTATTGCAGGAGGAGGTTCTGCATACATTCACGCAGCAAAAGATGTTTCGAAATTAGCCAATGAATTAGACGGAGATGAAAAAACAGGTGCTCAGATTATATTAAAAGCATTAGAAGCACCAATCTTTCATATTGTTGCCAATGCAGGCTTAGAAGGTTCAGTTGTAATTAGTAAAGTAGCAGAAGCAAAACAAGGAGTGGGATTTGATGCCTATGAAGAAAAATATGTGGATATGGTAGAAGCAGGAATTCTTGATCCTGCAAAAGTTACAAGAAGCGCATTACAAAATGCAACCAGTGTAGCATCTACATTATTGACAACAGAATCAGTTGTTGCGAATATTAAAGAAGAAGTTCCACCAATGCCTGCAGGCGGCCCTGGAATGGGAATGATGTAATCATATTATAAAATAATCATTTGGTTAACAGATGATGGGGAAAGGAGTGAAACATGTATATCCATATGTTTCACTCCTTTTATACATGAATATATGGAATATAGCAATGTATTCATGTATTTTGTTTCTAAAAAAATATAAGTGGTTTTATGGTGCCCATAGATGTTCAAAGGAATTAATTCAACTCAATGCTTGTAGAAATAGCGTAGTTTGTGTTACAATATTAGACATGAAATAATAGGTGGAGGAAAAATATGAATGACTTTTATACAGAACAATTAGTAAAGAAAAAAACATCAATTACAGATATACTTGCAAAGATAGGATTAATAGCGTTAACTGGATTATCTATATTTTTTGTGTTTCTATTTCCAATGGTAATTATTGTCCCTATCATTATGATTGTAGTAGATGTTTTTATGTTTAAAAAAATGGACGTAGAGTATGAATATCTGTACGTGAATGGAGATTTAGACATTGATAAAATCATGTCGAAATCAAAACGGAAAAGAATGCTTTCGGTCCATGTAAATGAGATGGAAATCATTGCACCATCTGGTGCAAATGAGTTGCAGGCATATAGAGATACAAAACCATTCAATTTCAGCTCATTAGAGACAGGTTGTAAGACGTATGAATTGATTACTATTGAAAAAGGAATAAAAAAGAGAATTATTTTCGAACCCAATCCTACCATTTTAGAGGGAATGCGAATGATTGCACCAAGAAAAGTGATTATTTAGTATTGACATTGGGGTGTCTTTTTTGTACGATATCACTTAAATATTAAAACAAATAGAAAAAGGAGAAGATTAAATCATGGGGAAAATTATTGGAGAAGGAATTACATTTGATGATGTATTGTTGGTGCCTAGATATTCGGAAGTGATTCCAAATCAAGTGGATTTGTCAACGAATTTAACAAAGAATGTCAGGCTAAATATACCAATGATGAGTGCGGGGATGGATACAGTTACAGAACATCGTATGGCCATTGCTATGGCACGTCAAGGTGGGATTGGTATTATTCATAAAAACATGTCCATTGAACAGCAAGCAGATGAAGTGGACAAGGTAAAACGTTCTGAAAATGGTGTTATTACAGATCCTTTTTATCTGTCTCCGGAACATACATTACAAGATGCCAATGAATTAATGGGTAAGTTTCGTATCTCGGGGGTTCCAATTACTGAGGGGAAAAAACTGGTCGGAATTATTACAAACCGTGATTTGAAATTTGAAGAAGATTTTAGCAAAAAAATAAAAGAATCTATGACTTCAGATGGGCTGATTACAGCACAGGAAGGAATTACACTAGATGAGGCTAAAAAGATATTGGCAAAGGCGAGAAAAGAAAAATTGCCAATTGTAGATAAGGATTTTAATCTTAAAGGGTTGATTACAATCAAGGATATTGAAAAACAAATCAAGTATCCGGATTCTGCAAAGGACTCACAAGGGCGTCTCCTATGTGGTGCGGCGGTTGGAATTACTGCCAATTGTTTGGAGCGTGTAGATGCTCTGGTAGCAGCGAAGGTGGACGTGATTGTAATGGATTCTGCACATGGACATTCGGCCAATGTGATTAAGACGGTTCAGATGGTAAAAGCAAAATATCCGGATTTGCAGGTTGTGGCGGGTAATGTAGCAACAGGAGCAGCAACCAAGGCTCTGATTGAGGCGGGAGTAGATGCAGTTAAGGTGGGAATAGGACCTGGATCTATCTGTACCACTCGTATTGTAGCAGGAATTGGAGTGCCTCAGATTACAGCAGTTATGGATTGCTATGAGGTCGCAAAAGAATATAACGTTCCAATTATTGCGGATGGTGGAATTAAGTATTCGGGTGATATGACTAAGGCAATCGCGGCAGGTGCTAGTGTATGTATGATGGGAAGCATCTTTGCAGGTTGTGATGAAAGTCCTGGAACATTTGAATTATTTCAAGGCAGAAAATACAAAGTGTATCGTGGGATGGGCTCTATAGCGGCAATGGAAAATGGGAGCAAAGATCGTTATTTCCAAGCGGATGCTAAGAAGTTAGTTCCAGAAGGGGTAGAAGGTCGTGTTGCATATAAAGGAACAGTAGAAGACACCGTATTCCAATTGATGGGTGGGTTACGATCCGGTATGGGATATTGTGGAGCGGCAACCATTGAGGCACTAAAGTTAGATGCTGAGTTTGTGAAGATTTCAGCGGCATCATTAAAAGAAAGTCATCCTCATGATATTCATATCACAAAAGAAGCACCAAATTACAGTGTGGATGAATAGAAACAAGTAATTATAAAAAGTGGGACGTATTATTACTTCTGTGGAGTAGCTCAATTGCATACTTTACAGATGGTAGATATGTCCTATATTTTTAGTTTTCAAAAAGAATTAAGGAACTCTTTATACTTTTTAAACAAAAATATGATAAGATATAAAAAGTTGGAGAGAAAATAAATGGGTATAAAATACAAACGAAAAAAAATCCGAAATACTAAAAAGAAAAATGGAAAATCCCAGAATGTAAAAATCTATGCAGTCATAGGTGCAATAATTCTGGTTGTATTAATGATTGTATTAACAATTTGTAAGATTTTTAGTATGGGACCATTTGCCAGTAAAGAATATACAGAACGGAAGGGCTCGGCAATAGATGCTTCTCGTCCGGAGATGGATGTACAACTATTAACTGTAAATGAGTATTCAAGACCGGGAACGGCATCGGAAAAAATCAATGGAATAGTTATACATTATACGGCTAACCCAGGTGCAACAGCGCAACAAAATCGAAATTATTTTGAAGGATTAAAGACATCTAAACAGACCAAAGTAAGTAGTCATTTTATTATTGGGTTGGAGGGAGAAATCATCCAGTGTGTACCCACGTGGGAGATGGCATATGCATCAAATAAGCGTAATCTGGATACAGTATCTATTGAGTGTTGTCACCCGGATTCGGAGGGGAAGTTTACAGATGCTACCTATCAATCCATGGTTCAGATGACAGCGTGGCTATGTCAAAAATTTGATTTGAATGAAAAAGATGTGATACGTCACTACGATGTTACGGGTAAAAATTGTCCGAAGTATTTTGTGGAAAATGAAGATGCCTGGAAACAATTTAAAAAAGATGTAAAAAACGCATTGGAAAAGGCAAAGCAGAGGTAGAAGAATACGATGCATATAAAGAATATTATATTTATAGGTTTTATGGGAACCGGTAAAACCACCGTATCGACGCATATGGGAGCCATGCTTCATAGAAAGGTCTATGAAATAGATAGGATGATTTCAGACAAGGCGGGTATGAAGACAACTGAAATATTTAAACAGTACGGAGAATCTTATTTTCGGAATTTGGAGACACAGATGCTACAACAGGTTCAGAAATGTGAAGGGATACTTATATCTTGTGGTGGTGGTATTGTATTGTGCGAAGAGAATCGTAAAATATTAAAAAATGGAACGGTAGTGCTATTAACCGGAACACCGGACACAGTTCTGAAACGCATTGGAGAGAGCCATGAACGACCATTGTTAGAAGGACATAAGGAAGTTCCTTATATAAAAAAAATGATGCAGGAACGACAGGACCTGTATCAGTCAATTGCAGATATTGTAATAGAAACAGATTATAAATCAGTTCAAGAAGTGTGTGAACACATAATACAAGCATTAAAGGAGGGGTTATATGTTTAAGATGTTTTTTCCGGATGAATATGTAGCATCTACATATATCATTCCATTTGAAAACTTATATGAAGAAGGGTATCGTGGAATTATATTTGATATTGATAACACATTAGTACCCCATGGAGCACCGGCAGATCATAGGGCAAAGGAGTTGTTTGTACGATTGAGAAAGATCGGATTTCACTGTTGTTTAATCTCCAACAATCAAGAACCACGTGTGAAGATGTTTAACGAAGAGATACAAGTACATTATATATGTAATGCACATAAGCCATCTCGAAAAAATTATATTCAAGCAATGAGACTTATGGAAACGAATCTTCATAATAGTATCTTTATAGGAGATCAATTATTTACAGATGTGTATGGAGCAAAGCGTACAGGAATACGCAATATATTGGTTAAACCTATGGATCCAAGAGAAGAGATACAGATTGTGTTTAAACGGTATCTGGAAAAGATTGTATTATACTTTTATAAAAAAAATAAGAAAACAGCACTACATAAATAAGCAAAAGGTCCTTTGTCAGAATGGAAAGGGGCCTTTTGTTTTATTTAGTAATAATTGTCAAAAAACCTATAGAATAGTTCTATGGATTGAGGTATAATAGTAGCGAGAGGTGATGAATGTGAATTTAAATCAATTGTATTATTTTGTGACATTGGCTCATTTAGAACATTATACACGTGCGGCTGAAGTGCTTTCTATTACACAACCTAGCCTAAGTCATGCAATTGCGACTTTGGAATGTGAGTTAGAGACAAAGCTTTTTGAAAAACGAGGAAGAAATGTAGTGTTAACAAAATACGGTGGTCTTTTTTTGGAATATGTAGAAGAAGCGTTAGAAATACTGGAAACAGGTGTGAAAAAGACAAAGGCAATGACCAGCACTACCAGTGGAGTAATTGATTTGGCTTACATATATACTCTGGGAAGTGAATATATTCCACAATTAGTATCTAAGTTTTTGAAAGAATATGAGGGAGTAGATATTCAATTCCGTTTTACGGTGGGAAATACATTAGACATAATTACAGGGTTAAAAGAAGAACGATATGATATTGCGTTTTGTTCTAGAAAAGAAAAAGAAGCGGATATGATCTTTACTCCCGTAACGCAAGAAGAATTAGTACTCGTGGTTCCCAAGAACCATATACTTGCAAAACAAGAGTCGGTGAATTTGGCGAATACAGTAGATTATCCTTATATTATGTTTACACAATCCAGTGGATTACGGCCGGTGATTGATCAATTATTTAAAAGTATAGATATGAAACCGACCATTGCCTACGAAGTAGAAGAAGATGGAGCAGTAGCGGGATTGGTAGCTGAAAAGTTTGGGATTGCAATTATGCCTAATATCCCATTATTGAAGAACTTAAATGTCAAGTCACTTCCTATAAAGAATCCAAGGTATGAACGGTATATCTATATGGCATATGTTAAGAATCGGTATTTGACACCGGTTGTCCAACTTTTTGCGGATTATGTTAACAAACAAATAAGATAAGTACATGGGAAGTGCAACTTTATGGATGGGGAGTTGCACTTCTTTTTTTATAAATTGAATAAAACGAGTTATGGACGGAATGAGATAATGGTCTTTTTTATAGCACATATATATAGTATGCTCTATAGGAAATCCTTCTAATGGTAGGACAGCGATATTAGTGGGAGCAGTGATTGTCTTAAATATTATAGTGACAACAATTGATGTTATTTTAGCTTTGTTTGTGAATGCACGTTATGGTAAAATGGTAGAGAGTACCAGTAAATAGAAAGCGAGGTACAATAGAATGAGTACAGTTACAGTGAGAAATGTTAAAATCGGTGAGGGAATCCCCAAAATATGTGTTCCTATTGTCGGAATTACAAGAAAATCGATTATAGAAGAGGCAAAGACATTTGAGAAGATACCAGTAGATGTGGTAGAATGGCGTGGAGATTGGTTTGAACATATATTTGAATTTGAAAAGGTAGAAGTTGTCTTGAAAGAACTTCGAGAAACGTTGGGTGAGGTTCCTATTTTATTTACTTTCCGTACAGCAAAGGAAGGTGGCGAAAGAGAAATTGATACATTCTCTTATGCAGAACTAAATAAAGCAGTTGCAAAAACAGGATATGTAGATTTGATTGATGTGGAAGCATTTACAGGAGATAAAATTGTAAGAGATGTGATAGAAGAAGCGCATAGATATCAAGTCAAAGTAGTTGCGTCAAATCATGATTTTATAAAAACACCGGCAAAAGAAGAACTGGTTTCCAGACTTTGTAAGATGCAGGAATTGGGTGCAGATATTCCAAAGATTGCTGTCATGCCACAAAATAAACAGGATGTTTTAGTATTATTGTCAGCAACAGAAGAGATGGTAACTTGGTTTGCAGATCGCCCAATTATCACCATGTCTATGGCAGAAACAGGAGTCATCAGCCGGATATGTGGTGAACTTTTTGGATCGGCATTAACTTTTGGTGCGACAAAGCAAGCTTCTGCTCCGGGACAAATGGAAGTAGAAGAACTAGCATATATCTTAAAATTTATACATAAGAGTTTGTGAGTGGACTTGTAGTAGGAAAATTTCATCAACGAGGATTTTATAGTGATGAGTTACAAAATCAGATTCGTGTGAAATCGCAAGAAGTCTATGAGAAAATCGGTGAAAATGTTGCCACAAATATAATGAATGAATATTGTTCGAAGTAAATAATACACATAATTCAAAAGTTTTGGTTGAAAAAAGTTGAAATGTATTATAAAATCATAAATAGTCATTAGAAAACAGAAATGAAATATATCCTAGAGATATATTATTATAAGGAGGATTACAAATGATTTCAGCAAGTGATTTTAAAAATGGTGTTACTATAGAAATGGATAATGGTATCTACCAAATTATTGATTTTCAACATGTAAAACCAGGAAAAGGTGCTGCGTTTGTTCGAACAAAATTGAAAAATATTATCAATGGTGGTGTGACGGAAAAAACATTTAGACCAACAGAAAAATTTCCAAAGGCACATATTGAAAGAAAAGATATGCAATATTTATATTCGGATGGTGAATTATATAATTTTATGGATTTGGAAAATTATGAACAAATTGCTTTGAATCAAGAGACAATTGGAGATGCATTAAAATTCGTGAAAGAAAATGAAATGGTAAAGATATGCTCACATAGTGGAAATGTATTCGCTGTAGAGCCACCATTGTTTGTAGAATTATTGATTACAGAAACCGAACCTGGATTTAAAGGGAATACAGCACAAGGCGCAACAAAGCCGGCTACTGTTGAGACAGGTGCAATTGTATATGTACCTTTATTTGTAGAGCAGGGAGATGTACTAAAGATTGACACTCGTACAGGAGAATATTTATCAAGAGTATAGTAATGATAAGAGGTGGCGAAGTGAATTTTAATTTGTTGCTTTGATTCAGAAAAAATAAAAAGAGATATTTATATATCTCTTTTTTATTTTAAAAGAAAAATTTAATTCCAAGAAAACACCCCATGATGAGTATAATACCCACTAGGGATATAAGAATCCATTTTCCTTTTGAATCGGAAGAGTCCTCTTCGCATTTTCCACTGTTTAACATAGCTTCATAGTTAGATTTCACCTCGGCGGCACGTCGTTCGCGTTCTTCTTTAGGTAATATATTGGAATAGGTTTGTTTTTCAATAGGTTCTTTCATTTTGCATCTCCTTATAATTTAAGTATAATATTGTACGTGTTTTTTCAGATAAGTACCAAAATATTATATCATAAAAATTCGTTGCATAATAGTAAAATATCAGATATAATAAGTTCACCATAATAATTTATCAAATCAATTTCTTCGACACAACTCGTGTCACTTTTTCAAAGTTTAAATAGAGAGATGGCTGCTGCATCATGAAAGGAGTTTTATGAATTATCAGCAATTTGTCAGTGCAATAGAGGTTAGAATCAAACAATGTATGAAAGGAAATATGTCTATTTGTATTCATACCGCGATAAAAAATAATGGAATGGAACGTAAAGGAATTACCGTAAGCGAGCGAGGAATTAATATCTCTCCTACAATTTATCTGGAAGAGTATTATGAACAATTTCAAAATGGAAAGTCTATGGAACAAATTGTAGATAAAATTTTGGAGTTGTATCAAGAAGTACGTTTTGAACATTCATGGGAAGTGGATTGTGTACAGGACTATGATAAAATCAAGAAAAAAATTGTATATAAGATTATTAATCTAGAAGCCAATCGAAAATTATTGGAAGAGATGCCTTATATCTCATATCTAGATTTGGCAATTGTCTTCTATGTATTAATAGAATTGGGCAATCATGGAACCGCAACCATGTTAATCCAGAAAGATCATATGGAAAAATGGGGGATTACAAAAAAGAAATTATATCAAGATGCAACGCATAATACAAAGAAACTTTTACCAGAGAAATTTCAGACGATGATATCCGTAATTCAGGAAATACTTACAACAGAAGAATTAAAGGAGGAAACAGGTGAACTTCAAGAAGATATGCTTTATATCTTATCCAATCAAATGCGAAATTTTGGTGCGGCCTGTATCTTATATGAGGGGGTACTAGAAGAGATAGGCAGACAATTGGGAGAGAATTATTATGTGTTGCCAAGCAGTGTGCATGAAGTTATTATTATGCCTGACAAACAGAATCCTTGCAGAAAGGATTTAGATGATATGATTACAGAAATAAATGAAACACAGGTAGAGGCAGAAGATGTTCTTTCTAATCATGCCTATTATTATAATCGAAAAGAAAAAAGTTTTCAGTAACCAGTAATTCAAATTGTCGAATGCTATTACTTGACAAAATGAGCCAATCTTAGTATCATCTTTAATGTAGTAGTTATACACCTGTAGCTCAGGGGATAGAGCACCGCCCTCCGGAGGCGGGTGCGGCGGTTCGAATCCGCCCAGGTGTGTATACTTTTATAAGGAGGCAGTCGATGGCAGGGTTAAAGAATGCAAAAGACTACTGCATGGGTTACTGGAAGTACCATAGAGCTAATTTTATTCTTGGTATAATGTGTGTAATTCTAATGGTTGCAGTAAGTTTGTTCTTTTTAACCAAAGATAAGGCACCTGTAGTTGTTTCAGCCATTCCGAAAGAACGGAATGAGGGTTGCAAGGTAATGCAAACCAATCCTTTGGCAATGAATCAATATGATGATGTAAATACAGTTGTGCAACATTACTACGAGAGATTAGCTGATGATACAGAATTTGTAGAGCAATATGAGAATGTACAAGTTTATACAAAACTAGGACAGTACAAAGACACCTATATTGTGTTTGCGTATTATGAGATGAAAATCAAAGATATCTATACAAAAGTTCCGGGGCTTGAGACATTATATGTAAGCAAGGGTAAAGATGATATATTAAAAGTAGAGACAGAAGTAAAAGATGATAAAACGAAGCAACTAATAGAGCATGTGATGCAACATGATGATATACAAATGATTATTAATGAAGTACAGATACGATATGCAAGTGCAGTTCAATCAGATGCAACACTTCAAGAAGCACTATCTGACTTGCAACAAGCATACAAAGATGGGAAGTAACAGGAGATGTTAGGATACAAAAGAGCATTTAGAAAGGCGTTTTCATATACAATTCCGGTTTTAACGGGTTATCTTTTTATCGGGATTGCATTTGGTGTGATGTATGCCGAAAAAGGATACTCATTTTTATGGGCAATGTTAATGAGCCTGCTGGTTTATGCAGGCTCAGGACAATACTTGGCAGTGAATTTTTTCGTGCCAGGTATTTCTTTTGTCCAAGTCATCTTTTTGACATTAATGGTAAATATTCGACATATATTTTATGGGATTTCGTTATTGGACAAATTTAATAACATGGGGAAAAAAAGATGGTATATGATCTTTGGTTTAACAGATGAAACATATTCCTTATTATGTACAACTAAAGTTCCCGATGACGTTGATGAGGGAAAGTTCTTATTCGCAATTTCAATTATGAATCAAAGTTACTGGATTATTGGCTCGGCAATTGGAGGGCTTGTAGGAGAATTATTGCCTTTTAATTCTGCGGGAATCGACTTTGCCATGACTGCATTATTCGTAGTTATTTTTGTAGAACAGTGGTTGGACAGACACAATCGTATACCGGCATTGATTGGATTAATAGGAGCGTTTATCTGTTTACAAATATTTGGAACACATAGTTTTGTGTTGCCAACTATGATTTTAATTACATTTTTATTATTGTTAGGGCGCAAGAAATTAGAGGAGGTGGAACAGGTATGCCATTAGATTCACGAACCTCTTTTCTTATTATCGTAGTTGTAGCATTAACTACATTTGCCACAAGGGTGACTCCTTTTCTCTTTTTTCCAAAAGGAAAAGAAATTCCTCATATGGTACAGTATCTTGGAAAAGTACTAACACCTGCAGTGATAGGGATGCTTGTTATCTATTGCTTGAAGAGTACACCAGTATTGGAATCGCCACATGGGTTGCCGGAGATTATTGCAGTGGTTAGTGTGGTGATACTTCATGTTTGGAAAAGAAATAATTTGTTGAGTATTGGAGTTGGAACAGCATTATATATGTTTTTAATACAAGTTGTATTTGGATAGGATTCAAAAAGGTTGCGCTTGATAAGCGCAACCTTTTTGAAAATGAAAGATGAAAATTATAGAAGATTTATCTTTTTACGCATCAGATAATAAGTTGTGAGGTATGCAAGTCCACCGGATATAAAGGTTGAAATGGCAGAAAATTTTAGACACCACGTGATGTATGCAAGATAGACAGGAGCTGCTGCAGTTATTCCAATAGATGGATCTGATATATGAATCATAGAGAAAAATGATTCGCTGGAGAATAACGCCCCCGCCGTAATAAGCTTGAAAAGTATAATGAATACAAAGTAGGCAACAAGAGCGGCAAGGATACGATGACCGGAAAACAATTGTCCGATTGCAATACAACAATATAGAAGCACAACAGAGCTGATGCAACCAATTAGGGCTAATAAAAGAAGTATAAGAAATAAATAAATCACATTCATACCAAATAGCGCGGTAACTTGTTCGTTTATTGTTTTGCCATATGATAAAATATCCAATGCAAAAAGAACAGAAGAACTTAACAGTATTGTATCTATCATAATCCACAGACTTCCACTGAGCGTTTTAGAAAAAAGATGTTGTCCGACAGTAGTCGGTAATGTAAGAGAAAGATAGCCTTCATTGGTAAAGAAATTCTTGTAAAACCGTATGGCAACAACAAAATTAGTGCTTAAAAATATTCCACCAAGTGCTATGATAAAGAAGAAAAGTAGCAATATCATAAGAGGGTGTGGGTGTGCTGTTGAAATATATGGTGTAAGAAAAAAACGTGCAAGTAATGTGATTGCAATTAAAAAAAGATGCAATGGTATTAGATAACGCGAGGTTGATTTTAAATCATAGACTACTAATTTTTTTAACATTGGAATACCTCCCTAAACACAGTATCAATAGATTTGTTATGTGTGGAACGAATCTCATCTACAGTAGCATTCAGCGTTAATGTGCCGTCTTTTATAAATAAGACACGATCCAAGATATTCTCAACATCGGAGATTAAATGGGTTGAGAGCAAAATAGTAGCTTCTTCATTGTAATTCTCAATAATAGTATGGAGTATATAGTCTCTGGCTGCAGGATCTACACCACCAATGGGCTCATCTAGAATGTACAATTCTGCATCGCGACTCATAACAAGAATCAGTTGAACTTTCTCTTTGGTTCCTTTAGACAATGTGTGCAAACGAGATTCACGGTCAATTCCCAGATCAAGCAACATTTTTTCTGCCCGTGCAGGAATAAAATTTTCATAAAAGTCTGTAAAATATTGAACCACATCTTTTACTTTCATCCAATCAATCAGATATGTTTGTTCAGGCAGATATGCAACGATTTTCTTAGTGTCAACACCCGGCGATTTATGGTTGACCATTACACAACCTTCCGTTGGAATTAAAAGTCCATTAATTAGTTTGATTAAGGTGGTTTTTCCACTTCCATTGGGCCCTAATAAGCCGACGATTTGACCTCGTTCTAATGTTAGATTTAGATTTGAAAGTGCGTAGAAATAATTGTATTTTTTAGTAAGTCCTTGACATTCTAGGATTGGGTTCATCTATAATCTCCTTTCTAGTTCTTGTATTACAAGTTTCAATACTTCGTCTTCTTGATATCCTAATTGTGTCATCTGTGAGAGAAATTCTTGAATATGGGAAGTAACTAGCTCGTGTTTCACGTGATTGAGCAGTGTTTCGTCTTCAGTAATATAGCGACCACTCGTTCTTTGAGAATATACAAGGCCATTTCGTTCTAATTCAACTAAGGCTTTTTGCATTGTATTGGGATTCACAGAGGCATCAAGTGCAAGGTCTCTCACAGAAGGAAGTTTATCTCCAGGCCGATAGATACCGGATATAATATCTTGCTGAATTCGCTCCATAAGTTGTAGGTATATGGGACGATTATTATCGAGTTCCCATAACATAGGTATCACCTCATTTCATTATTGTACTACATGGTTAATACAATAATACAAAAAAATCAGTTTGTCAATTACTATTTCACAAATAATAGAAATAGTGTTATAATATGAAGCGTAACTCTAAAGCATTGAGGGTGGAGGATTATGAAACGAAATATAAAGTTAAAAGGACAACTACGTCTTTATATGCAATGGCCGGCTATTATGACGATTTTATTAATGGGTATGAATATATGGATTTACATGATAGATGATAGAGCAGGATTGCTAATGTCTGCCTTTATTGTGATATATGCAATTATTGTTTGCATCTTATATGTCTATAACAAGTCATTGATTTTAGCAGATTTGGTTGAATTTGCAGCTCAGTACGGTGTGGTGCAGAATACATTATTAAAAGAACTGGCAGTACCTTATGCTATCTTATTGGAAGATGGAAAATTAATTTGGATGAATGACCAATTTTTGGCGGTCCTGGGAAAGAGACAAAAACAAGATGTATACTTGAGCAAATTCATTCCGGAATTGAATCGTGGAACATTTCCGAAGGAGGATCAAAAGATACAGATAGATATTCAATATAATGATAGAGATTACATTGCAGAGATGTGCAGGGTATCGGTGGAAGGATTTAGTGATACAGAACAGCTATTACAGTTGCCAGAAGAAACCGAGTATTTTATCGCGGTGTATCTAAAAGATGTTACGGAAATTAATTCTTATATTAGAACGAATGAAGCACAACGTTTAGTTGCCGGTTTGATTTATATTGATAATTATGACGAAGTTATGGAAAGTGTAGAAGAAGTACGGCAGTCTTTGCTGGTAGCGTTGATTGATCGTAAAATCAATCAATACATATCGGGAATTGATGGTATTGTTAAAAAGATGGAAAAAGACAAATATTTTATTGTCATTAAGAAAGAATTTTTGGGAACATTGGAACAGGATAAGTTCTCTGTTTTAGAAGATGTTAAAGGTGTCAATATTGGAAATGAAATGCCGGCAACACTTAGTATTGGATTGGGTTTGAGTATTGATACTTATGCTCAAAGTTATGATTATGCCAGGGTTGCAATTGATTTGGCGTTAGCGCGTGGTGGAGATCAAGCAGTTATTAAAGATTGTGAAGGTATCACTTATTATGGCGGAAAACGTGAACAGACATCAAAGAATACTCGTGTGAAGGCAAGGGTTAAGGCGGAAGCATTGCGAGAATTCATTAGTGGGAAAGAAAAAGTCATTGTAATGGGGCATAAAATCAGTGATGTGGATTCTTTTGGAGCAGCAATTGGAATCTACTGTGCTGCAGCGGCCATGGAGAAAAAGGCACATATTGTAATAAATGATATTACGGTATCTGTAAGGCCATTATATGATGCATTTTCTAATGATTCGGCATATGCAGAGGATTTGTTTATTACGTCTCATGAAGCAGAACGTTTAGTAGATGAAAGTACAATGGTAGTTGTAGTGGATACAAATAAGCCTGCGATGACAGAGTGTGAAGAATTATTAAAATTGACAAATACGATTGTGGTACTTGATCATCATCGTCAGAGCAGTGAAATGATTGAGAATGCAATTCTTTCCTATATTGAGCCATACTCCTCATCTTCTTGTGAGATGGTAGCAGAGGTATTGCAATATATTGTTGATGATATTCGACTTTCCAGTCGAGAAGCAAATTGTTTGTACGCAGGAATTATGATTGATACGAACAATTTCATGAACCGTACGGGGGTAAGAACTTTTGAAGCAGCAGCCTTTTTAAGAAGGTGCGGGGCGGACATTACTTACATTAGAAAATTGTTTCGTGATGATATGAAGTCATATCGGGCCAAAGCAGCGATTATCAGTACTGCGGAAGTATATTGTAAGGAATATGCAATTGCGACTTGTGTGCAGAAGAATATTGATAGTCCTACAATTATAGGTGCTCAGGCAGCCAATGAATTATTAAATATAGATCAGATGAAGGCATCTTTTGTGCTGACTGTATATAATAATAAAATATACGTAAGTGCACGTTCGATAGATGAAGTGAATGTGCAGGTTATTATGGAACGATTAGGTGGTGGTGGACATATCAATACAGCAGGAGCACAGTTTGACCATATTGACATGGATGCGGCTGTGAATAAGCTAAAACAAACCATAGATGCTATGATAGAAGAAGGAGATATATAATTATGAAAGTAATATTGTTAGAAGATGTAAAATCCCTTGGGAAAAAGGATGAAATTGTAACGGTAAGTGATGGGTATGCAAGAAATTTTATCTTGCATAAAAATCTTGGCATTGAAGCAACGAATAAGAATTTAAATGATTGGAAATTAAAAAAAGCAAATGAAGATAAATTGGCACAGGAACAATTAGAAGCGGCAAGAGCTCTCGCAAAAAAAATTGAAGCCGGAAAAGTGGAATTATATATTAAGACAGGTGAGAGTGGAAAGACTTTTGGCTCTATTTCTACAAAAGAAATTGCTTCAGCTGTAAAAGAACAAATGGGGTATGATATTGAAAAAAAGAAAATTCAGCTAAAAGATGTTCTAAAGACATTAGGTACACATACCGTTCCGGTAAAAGTGCATCCAAAAGTAATTGCAGAATTAAAGGTAGTTGTACTAGAAGCCTAGGAGGAACATAAGATGGATGAAGCGCTCATTAAACGAGTGTTGCCACACAGTATAGAGGCGGAACAATCTGTAGTTGGTTCGATGTTGATGGATAAAGAAGCAATTTTGACATCTTCAGAGATTATTAGTGGCGAAGATTTTTATCAGACAGCATATGGAATCATATTTGATTCTGTAGTGGAATTATTTAATGAAGGAAAACCGGTAGATTTAGTAACCTTGCAAGAACGCTTAAAAGAAAAAGATGTTCCGGGTGAGATTAGTAGTTTGGAATTTGTAAGAGATCTTGTGACAGCGGTTCCAACATCGGCAAATGTAAAATATTATGCAGAGATTGTTGCAGACAAATCGATGCTTCGAAGACTTATTAAGTTGAATGAAGAAATAGCAAATACCTGTTATCTGGCAAAAGAGCCACTAGAATCCGTGTTAGAGACAACAGAAAAAAAAATATTTGAATTAGTCCAAAAACGAAATAGTGGCGATTATGTCCCTATTAAGGACGTTGTGTTAACAGCACTGGAGAGAATTGAAATGGCGTCGAAGAATAAAGGAAGCGTCACAGGAATTCCAACAGGGTTTATTGACCTCGATTATAAGATGTCAGGATTACAACCATCGGATTTGATACTTGTTGCGGCAAGACCATCTATGGGAAAGACGGCATTTGTTCTTAATATTGCACAATATGTATCTTTTAAAGTGAATAAGACTGTTGCAGTATTTAGCCTGGAGATGTCTAAAGAACAACTGGTTAATCGATTGTTTTCGCTAGAATCGCAAGTGGATTCGCAGTCAATTCGTACAGGTAATCTAAAGGATACGGATTGGGATAAATTAATTGAAGGTGCAGGAACTATAGGAAAGTCTAATTTGATTATAGATGATACTCCAGGCATCTCTATCTCAGAACTTCGTTCAAAGTGCAGAAAATACAAATTAGAGCATCATCTTGATGTGATTATTATAGATTATTTGCAATTGATGTCAGGCCGTGTGGGAAGCAGAAATGATTCTAGACAACAGGAAATCTCAGATATATCAAGGTCATTAAAAAGTTTGGCAAGGGAGTTGTCTGTGCCGGTAATCGCTTTATCTCAATTAAGCCGTGCGGTAGAACAGCGTCCAGATCACAGACCTATGTTATCGGATCTAAGAGAATCCGGTGCCATTGAACAGGATGCGGACGTTGTGATGTTTATATATCGAGATGATTATTATAATAAAGATACGGAACATCCGAATCAAGCGGAAATTATTATTGCAAAACAAAGGAATGGCCCTATAGGAACGATAAATCTTACTTGGTTACCTAATTATACAAAGTTTGCGAATTCTATACGACAAGAATAAGCTTGTCATAATTTGACGATGAAAAAATAGTGAGATGACTCTCAAATGTGCTATGATATAACTATTACATCTACAGGCAGGATGTAATAGTTATCTTATTATATGGGGGGTTATTGTATGGGCGAAGTTCATTACATGATTTCAGAAGCGGCGAAAAGAGTAGAGGCTGATTCTCAGATTTTGGAATATTGGGAAGAGGAACTAGAATTACCAATTGAGCGAACTGAAATGGGACATCGATTCTATACAGAAGAGGATATACAGCTACTACGCTGTATCAAAGAATTAAAAGAGCAGGGAATCCAATTAAAAGACTTAAAGGGACTGATTCCGGATATGTTGCGTACCAAAGAACAGCTGAAACAACGTAGAAAAAAACGAGAAGAATATGAACATGAAATATCCAACTTTTCAGTAGATAATGCGTTAGAAGACAAGATGGAACAAATATTCAGAATGGTACTTCTTGATAATAATCATGTGCTGGAAAGTGGAATAAGTCAGGTGGTTTCCAATAAAGTGACAAAAGAGATAGATTATTTGTTGCAGGCAAAAGAGCGGCAAGAGGAGGAACAATTTCGGAAATTGGATCATCTGATACGACAGCAACAAACAATGCGTAAAGAATCTGCCAAATCTATGGCTACAAGAAAGTTAAGAAAACTATTCGATATGTAAAAAGAACACCCTTGGGGTGTTCTTTATTGCACTTTTACACTATGAGTTGAAATTATCCTTGAGAAATTGCTCCTGTTGGACATTGAGATGCACATGCGCCACAATCAACACAAGCATCAGGATCGATTTCATAATGAGAAGCTCCCTGAGAAATTGCTCCTGTTGGACATTCAGCTTCACAAGCTCCACAACTTACACATTCATCACTTATTACGTGAGCCATAATAATACCCTCCTTTTCTTGTTGGTAGTTTATATACCATATCTTTGTATATTCTAATACAAATAATCAAAATATACAAGTTGTATTTTAATTTTGAAACTGAAAATTAAGAAAAAGTTTA
Source organism: Lachnospiraceae bacterium (assembly GCA_036656795.1). Taxonomy (GTDB): domain Bacteria; phylum Bacillota; class Clostridia; order Lachnospirales; family Lachnospiraceae; genus CAUPWF01. Next base: position 76,354 of record JAVXHR010000007.1, read on the forward strand.
TTGTTTTTATAAAAAAAGAGTGTATAGTAAGTGATAGTGAATGGTATAACGAAAATAGGAGTGGCAAAATGAAGAAAAAGTGGAAGCTATTAGTTGCAATTTTGTGTGTTGTAGTTGCCGGAGTTGCATGTGAAAAGAAAATCACAAAAGAACCCCATGGAATTAATGATACTAAAGAAGATAAAAAGACAGATGTAGGACAGGCAAAAATTGATACAGTACGTCCGATAGCTTACGGGAATGTGTCCGGGTTAACGTTGGAAAAAGGGACTTATCTTTCTGTAATAGGGAAAAGTGATAATAGCTCCTACTGGAAAGAAGTTGAGAAAGGTGCAAAACGGGCAGCGCAGGATATTAATACTATGTTAGGATATTCCGGTGATGACAAAGTGAAAGTAACTTACAGTGGACCAAGTGATGAAAGTAAAGTGGACGAACAGATTAATATTCTAGATGAAGAATTGGCACGCTATCCGGCGGCAGTTAACATTGCGGTAATTGATGCAAGTGCATGTCAGGTGCAATTTGATTTAGCAACAGAGAATGATATTCCAATCATAGGTTTTGATTCCGGAAGCAATTATCAAGGCGTTACATTGTGTACAACAAACAATGCAGATGCAGCAAAAACAGTAGCTGTAAAGTTAGGTACAGCTATTGACAATCAAGGAGAATTAGCACTTTTTGTACATGATTCAGTATCAACAACAGCAAAGGAAAGAGAAAGTGCTTTTTTAAATGAGATCCAACAAAATCATCCGGAGATTGAAGTGGTAAGTGTCTATCACTTAGATGAATTGACTACGATGGCGCAGCAGATTACGGAGGAAAAAAATGCAACACTTACAGAAAATGAGAAGGTGGTGGCAGAAGATATCACACAAGATGATGTGATGGATTATATATTGGAAAAACATCCTAATATAAAAGGTTGTATGGCAACCAATCAAGAGACAACACAATTAATGGTAGAAGCTTGTGAACGAGCTAAAAAGGAGAATGTCATTCTCATGGGATTTGATGGCGGCGAGGAACAACTAAAGTCTTTACAAGATGAAAAACTTGCAGGAGTTATTATGCAGAATCCATATGGAATGGGATATGCGACCATAATTGCGTCAGCAAGAGCGGTATTAGGTCTGGGAAATGAAGCGATTATAGATACCGGATATATATGGGTTACAAAAGAAAATCTGGAAAAAGATGCAATTAAAAAAATGTTGTATTAAAGTAATTATTACAAAATATAGTGGAAATCATATAATAAAACACGGCGTATTAATGTAATTTTGTGTATATATACAATTGACGAGAGGAATTCATGATGTGATAATGAAACCTACTTGAAGAATATTCAAGAGAGAGGTGGCAGAGATGACCAAAAAGTGTAAGATAAAATTATCAGCTACCGACGTAAAAGACTTTGTGAGAACTGCGGAAAAGTATGATTTTGATATTGATGTATTTTATAATCGCATCATTATTGATGCAAAATCTATTTTAGGAGTTTTGAGTTTAGATTTATCAAAAAACTTAACGGTGCAGTATCATGCCACAGATTCTGACTTTGAACAGGCATTACAAAAATACGTTGTAGCATAGAGAAAGAAACATGCAAAGGGGAACTTGCAATTGCAAGTTCCCCTTTGCATGTTATAATATAATTATGGAAAAAAAAGAAAAAATCAAGATATCTGTACGTAACCTTGTAGAATTTATTCTAAGAGAAGGGGATATTGATAATAGAATAGCGGGAAGTAAGGGCAGAGAAGCGATGCAGTTAGGTGCAAAGATTCATCGGAAAATCCAGCGTAGTATGGGTTCTGATTATTGTGCAGAAGTTCCATTAAATATTGAGATTCCATGTGAAGGATTCTGCCTACATGTAGAAGGGCGTGCTGACGGAATTCTTACAGAGGATAAAGGGATTACGATAGATGAGATTAAAGGAGTATTGTGTGAACTGCAAAGCATTAAGGCACCGGTAATGGTTCATTTAGCACAGGCAAAGTGTTATGCATATATCTATGCAAAACAACAGGCATTAGATACAATTTCTGTGCAGATGACGTATTGTCAGATGGAGTCGGAAGAACAAAAGAAATTCCATTATAACTATAATATTACAGAATTGGAAACATGGTTTTATAATATAATTAGACAGTATGAAATATGGGGAAAATTTCAAATTCAATGGAGACAATTGCGTAACAATTCCATCAAACAAATAGAGTTTCCATTTTCATATCGCGAGGGACAAAAAGAAGTGGTAACGTCTGTTTATAAAACGATTTTAAGAAAAAAGAAGTTGTTTGTCCAAGCACCTACAGGGGTTGGAAAGACTGTGGCAACAATTTTCCCGGCAGTAAAGGCAATGGGAGAAGATTTAATTGAGAAGCTATTCTATCTTACAGCAAAAACCATTACCCGTACGGTGGCGGAACAGGCATTTCAGACATTAAAGAATCAACAATTACAATGCAAGGTCATTACGCTGACAGCCAAAGAAAAGATATGTTTTTGTCAGGAAATGGCTTGTAATCCGGAGGAGTGTCCTTATGCAAAAGGACATTATGATCGTGTGAATGATGCCATCTATCATTTAATTACCACAACCAATGACTTGAGTCGTGAATCATTGGAAATTCAAGCAAGGAAGTATAAAGTATGTCCATTTGAGATGGCTTTGGACGTGTCATTGTGGGCAGATGTTGTTATCTGTGATTATAATTATGTATTTGATCCCAATGCACATCTAAGAAGATTTTTTTCGGATGGAGTTAAGGGAAACTACTGCTTTTTGATTGATGAGGCACATAATCTTGTGGAACGTGGACGTGAAATGTACAGTGCGACTTTATATAAAGAGGATATACTTCATGTAAAAAAATGTACTGCCGGAGATATAAAATTAGAAAAGAGCTTGGAGGAATGCAATAGACTATTGCTGGAATTAAAGCGAGAGTGTGAAACTTATAAAATTCACAACAGTGTCTCTCATGTTGTATTGAAACTAATGCATCTTATGAGTGAACTGGAACGATATCTGGAAGAACATGAAACGGGTGAGAAAAGAGAAGCGGTGCTCCAATTCTATTTTGATGTACGGAGATTTTTGGATATTCATGAACGCCTGGATGAACACTATACTATTTATACAGAATTAGAAGCAGATGGAAGATTTAAACTTAAACTTTTTTGTGTGAATCCAGGGTTGAATCTCCAAGAATTTTTAAGCAGAGGAAGCAGTACAATCTTTTTTTCTGCAACTCTTTTGCCCATTATGTATTATAAACAATTGTTGAGTGTCACAGAGGATGATTATGCAATCTACGTGCAATCTAGCTTTGAGCAACGTCATAGACTTTTACTATTGGGAGTAGATGTGAGTACCAAATTTTCTTTGCGCAGTGAATCCATGTATATTCGTTATGCAAAATATATTGCAGGGATAACAGATGAAAAAAATGGAAATTATATTGCTTTTTTCCCGTCTTATCAGTTTATGACAGCTGTCTATGAACAATTTATTAAGATAGAAACGACAGGACATATAGAATGTATTCTTCAAGAAAAAAACATGGAAGAAGAAAAAAGGGAGTTGTTTTTAGAAAAATTTGAAGAAAGCAGGACCGGTAGTTTGGTTGGGTTTTGTGTTATGGGTGGCATCTTTGCAGAGGGAATTGATCTTACTCGTGAACGTTTGATTGGGGCAATGATTATAGGGACCGGATTGCCACAAGTATGCTGGGAACGTGAAATTCTAAAGGAATATTTTGAACAACAAGGAAAGCGAGGATTTGACTATGCGTATCTCTATCCGGGACTAAATAAAGTATTACAGGCAGCGGGACGTGTGATACGAACAGAAGAGGATTATGGTACCATCTGTCTGTTAGATGAACGATTTGGACAGAGGCAATATCAAGATGTCTTCCCAAGAGAATGGGAAGATCTAACAGAATGTACAATTCATACGATTGGAGAAAAGGTGAGAATGTTCTGGGACTATGAGAGTGAATCGAAGTAACTCATAAATTCAACAACTGCTTTAGAAGTAGGAAGTTGTTGATTATAGGCTATAATTAACTCACGGGGTGGTAATGTTTCCTTTGTTTTTACAATAAATAAATCGTTGGATTTATGAGGAATACAATAATCCGGAATAAAGGCAATTCCAAGACCGATACTTGCAAGATCAATTAACAGATCATTACTGCTTAGTTCTACTTCGGGAACAAGGTCTAATTGATGTTGCTGAAATAAACTATGCAAAAATTCACTTGTGGTACTTAATTTGTCTAACATTAAAATAGGATATTCTAATAATTCTTTTAAGGAAAGAGTTTGTTCTTTCAGATGAGAATATGCACTGTTTGCAAGAAATACATCATGAAATTGTTTGATTTTTTTAATGTTATTCATACTGCCTAAAGCAGTATTGGGATAGTTGGTTACAATTAAATCAACTTCTCCGGTTGCTAATAATTCTACGCATTTTAATGAGGTCTGGTTTGTAACTTTGATATGTGCATTTGGAAATTCTGTATGAAATCTTTTTAAGTAGGGAACGAGAAAATATCGGCAAATGGTGTCACTTGCACCAATACGGATCTGTCCACCGGTGGAAATAGAATCCACAATTTGTGATTCTCCTCGCTTAATAAGATTCAGTGCAGGTTCAATATGACGCAATAGAATTTCGCCTTCCGGTGTAAGCTGTACTTTTTTTGTACTACGAATAAAGAGTGTTTGGTCAAGTTTATGTTCTAATACCTTGATGGATTGGCTAACAGCAGATTGTGATATAAAAAGCCGCTTGGAGGCCATTGAAAAACTTAGTGTTGTAGCAACATAGTAGAATACTTTATATAACTCATAGTTAATGTCCATTATTAGTCCTCCTTATAAGACTGATTTGTATTATATGATAAAATCATATAAATTACAACAGATTTTCTTTAGAGTGTGATAAAATATAGTTATTAATGCAGGAAAGTGAGGAAAATATGTGAAAGGGATACAATGGTGTACAAGTGTAATAGCTACGGTAGCAATTATTATTATTTTGTTAATTACCAGTTTTGAACTAGGAATCTATGGTGGATATGGGTGGTATGAAAAGGAATATCAAAAGTATGATGTTACTAGTGAACTTGAAATGAAGCTTCCCGAAGTTATGCATGTTACAAAAGAAATGATGTCATATCTTAGAGGAAACCGAAAAAACCTTGTGGTAGAGACGAAAGTAAATGGAAATACGAGGGAGTTTTTTAACGACAGAGAAAAAGCACATATGAAAGATGTACAACATCTTTTTTTAGGCGGGTTGGTACTTCGGCGTGTAGCGATTGGAATCTTTTTACTTTGCATACTTATTTTAGTGGGAAGTAAAGGGAAAATCTGCTATTTATTGACAAGAGCATATCAGATAGGATTGGGTATATTTGCGATATTACTTGGGATAGTTGGCTATTTATTCTCGCAGGATTTCACTACTTATTTTATAAAATTTCATGAACTTTTTTTCACTAATGATCTATGGCTCTTAGATCCGGAAACGGATCTGATGATTCGCATGTTGCCGGAAGAATTTTTTTCAGACATGGTAGCGCGTATTGGAATCATTTTTGTTGTATTGCTTGTGGCATTTTTGGTGGGGAGTATAGTTATAAAGAAGAAACGCTTATAAATAACTTTAGATATATTAATTATACTAATGATAAAAGGTGTGTTACTATAAAATTACAAAATAAAACCAAAGGAATTAATGGAGGAAATTATGAGCAGTGTAAAACGAGTATACGTTGAAAAAAAATCGGAATTTGCAGTACAGGCAAAAGAGCTTAAACGTGAAATTAAGAGTTATCTGGGCATACATACTATTACAGATGTTCGAATATTGATACGTTACGATATTGAAAATGTATCTGATGAGAGTTTTGCAAAAGCATGTAATGGCGTATTTGCAGAACCTCCCGTTGATGATTTATATAAAGAAACATTTCATCAAACAGAATATAGTAGAAGTTTTTCTGTAGAATTTTTACCAGGTCAATTTGATCAACGTGCAGATTCGGCGATTCAATGTGTTCAATTTATTAAAGATGATGAACAACCAATTATAAAATCTGCAACAACCTATGTGATTGAAGGTACAATTACCGATGAAGAATTTAATGCTATCAAAGCACATTGTATTAATCCTGTAGATTCTAGAGAAACAGGAATGAACAAGCCTGATACCTTAATTACAGTGTTTGAAGAGCCTGAAGATGTAAGAATTTTTACTGGGTTTGAAGAGATGCCTAATCCAGAATTAAAGAAATTATATGATTCACTGGGATTAGCTATGACCTTTAAGGATTTTTTACATATTCAGGTGTATTTTAGAGAGGAAGAACATAGGGCACCGTCGATGACAGAGATTCGTGTTTTAGATACCTATTGGTCTGACCATTGCCGACATACAACCTTTTCTACTGAATTAAAGGAAGTGAGCTTTGGAGAGGGTGATTATAAAAAACCAATTGTAGATACGTATCATCAATATTTAAAAGATCACAGTGAGATATTTGCAGGAAGAGATGACAAATTTGTGTGCTTAATGGATCTGGCACTGATGGCGATGCGTAAACTTAAAAAAGAAGGAAAGTTAGAAGACCAAGAAGAATCAGATGAGATTAATGCATGTAGTATTGTTGTTCCAATTAAAGTAGATGGTAAAGAAGAGGAATGGTTAGTGAATTTCAAGAATGAAACACATAATCATCCAACGGAAATCGAACCATTTGGTGGAGCGGCAACTTGTCTTGGTGGAGCAATCAGAGATCCGTTGTCGGGACGAACTTATGTGTATCAGGCGATGCGTGTTACCGGTGCAGCGGACCCTACGGTATCGGTTCAGGAAACAATGAAAGGTAAATTGCCACAGAAGAAATTAGTACGTAGTGCGGCTCATGGCTATAGTTCTTATGGAAATCAAATAGGATTAGCAACGGGAGCTGTAAAAGAAATATATCATCCAAATTATGTTGCAAAAAGAATGGAGATAGGTGCAGTTCTTGGAGCAGCACCTCGTAGAGCTGTTATAAGGGAAACGTCGGATAAGGATGATATTATTATCTTATTAGGAGGACGTACGGGACGTGATGGCTGTGGTGGAGCAACAGGATCTTCTAAGGTACATACGGAAGAGTCCATTGAAACTTGTGGCGCAGAGGTACAAAAGGGGAATCCGCCAACAGAACGTAAGATTCAAAGATTGTTCAGAAGAGAAGAAGTTAGCAAACTTATTAAGAAATGTAATGACTTTGGAGCAGGTGGAGTCTCAGTGGCAATTGGTGAATTAGCGGATGGGTTGCGTATTGATCTTGATAAAGTTCCTAAAAAATATGCCGGACTTGATGGAACTGAGATTGCAATCTCAGAATCGCAAGAACGTATGGCGGTTGTAGTTGATCCAAAAGATGTATCACAGTTTTTAGCATATGCAAAAGAAGAGAATCTAGAAGCGGTTGAAGTGGCTGTCGTAACGGAAGAGCCAAGATTGGTATTATCATGGAGAGGTAAGGAGATTGTAAATATTTCTCGTGCATTTCTTGACACCAACGGCGCTCATCAAGAAACCACCGTTGAGGTTGAGATTCCAAATAAAGCAGAGAGTATTCTAGTAACAACGGAAGTTTCAGATGTAAAAGCAAAGTGGCTAGAGACTTTAAAAGATTTGAATGTATGTTCTCAAAAAGGTCTAGTCGAAATGTTTGATGGTTCCATTGGAGCTGGTTCTGTATTCATGCCACATGGCGGAAAGTATCAGATGACAGAGACCCAGGCAATGGTTGCAAAGATACCGGTATTAAATGGAGAAACAGATGCTGTTACGATGATGAGTTACGGATTTGATCCGTATGTATCCAGTTGGAGTCCGTATCATGGGGCAATCTATGCAGTTGTAGAATCCGTTGCAAAGATTGTGGCAGCCGGTGGAACATATAGTAAAATTCGATTTACATTTCAAGAGTACTTTAGACGTATGTCCGAAGATGGTGCTAGATGGAGTCAGCCTTTTGTGTCTTTATTGGGTGCTTATCAGGCACAACTTGGATTTGGGTTGCCTTCTATTGGTGGAAAAGACAGTATGTCAGGGACATTTCAGGATATTGATGTACCACCAACTCTTGTTTCTTTTGCAGTGGATATTGCAACGCAACAGGATATTATTACACCGGAATTGAAACAATCTGGAAATGTATTGGTATGGTTGCGTACAAAAAAAGATAATTATGATTTACCTGTATATGAGCAACTGACAGGGGAGTATGAGAAATTGACTCAAGATATCCATACGGGAAAGGTAGTATCTGCGTACGCTTTAGATCGTCATGGTATTATTGCCGCAGTGAGTAAAATGGCATTTGGAAATGGTATGGGTGTGTCACTTAGGGACAACATAGAGGCAAAGGATTTATTTGCGCCAGCATTTGGTGATATTATTGCAGAAGTTCCAAAAGAAAAGGTGCATACATTAGCTACATCGGTAACTGTAATTGGGGAAGTGACAGATACGTCGGAGTTTTGTTACGGCGCTGTTAAGATATCCTCAAAGGAGGCGGTGGAAGCTTGGACAGAGACATTGGAGAAAGTGTTTAAAACGATGTCAGGAGCAAAGACAGAAGTGACTCCACAAGAAACAATATATCAAGCGAAAAAAGTCCATATCTGTAGTCACAAGATAGGAAAACCAACGGTATTTATACCAGTATTTCCTGGAACAAATTGTGAATATGATAGTAGAAGGGCATTTGAACGTGCAGGTGCACATGTGATTACAAAAGTATTTAAAAATCTAGATGCCTCAGATATCCGTGATTCTGTGGGAGAATTTGAGCAGGCAATTGCACAATCGCAGATGATTATGTTCCCGGGAGGATTTAGTGCGGGAGATGAACCGGATGGTTCTGCTAAGTTTTTTGCAACGGCTTTCCAAAATGCAAAATTAAAAGAAGCTGTTGAAAAATTACTTCAAGAACGAGATGGTTTAATATTAGGCGTATGTAATGGATTTCAGACTCTTGTAAAACTTGGGTTATTACCTCATGGACAGATTGTTGGACAGCAGAACGATTCTCCAACACTTACTTATAACGTAATTGGCCGCCATATTTCTAAGATGTTATATACAAAAGTGGTATCGAATCAATCACCATGGCTACAACAAGCTACATTAGGAGATGTATATGTGAATCCAGCTTCTCATGGAGAAGGGCGTTTTGTGGCAGATAATAAGTGGTTGAAGAAGTTGGCTGAAAATGGACAAATTGCAACTCAATATGTAAACCGAGAAGGGCAAATCACCATGGACGAAGAGTGGAATCCAAATGGTTCTTATCAGGCCATTGAGGGTATTACAAGTTTAGATGGAAGAGTATATGGAAAGATGTTACACTCAGAGAGACGCGATCAAAGTGTTGCTATTAATATTTATGGAGAACAAGATCTGAAAATCTTTGAATCAGGAGTACAATATTTTAAATAAGAGGACATAAAAATGCCACAGGTTGAAAGATGAAAACCTGTGGCATTTTTATGAAAAATCTTGTGGTTTCATAAAAAATGTTTTACAATATGAAAGTATTGAAGAAGCAACTTGCAATTTTTTAAAAAATAGGAGGTAGTTATATGTCGTATGTTGACGAAATTATTGAATTAGTGGTAAAGAAAAATCCTGCACAACCGGAATTCCACCAAGCGGTAAAAGAAGTATTGGAATCCTTGAGAGTCGTAGTAGAGGCAAATGAAGAAAACTATAGAAAAGAAGCATTATTAGAACGATTGGTAGAGCCGGAACGACAGATTATCTTTCGTGTTCCATGGGTGGACGATAAAGGAAAGGCTCAAGTAAATACAGCATATCGTGTGCAGTTTAATAGTGCTATAGGTCCGTATAAAGGTGGATTGCGATTACACCCATCTGTAAATCTTGGGATTATTAAGTTCTTGGGATTTGAACAAGTGTTTAAAAACTCACTGACTGGATTGCCAATAGGTGGTGGAAAAGGTGGAGCTGATTTTGATCCAAAAGGAAAATCAGATAGAGAAGTAATGGCATTTTGCCAGAGTTTTATGACAGAATTATGTAAATATATTGGCGCAGATACAGATGTTCCTGCAGGAGATATTGGAACTGGAGCAAGAGAAATTGGATATATGTATGGCCAATATAAACGAATTCGTGGAGTGTATGAAGGGGTGCTCACCGGGAAAGGGTTAAGCTATGGTGGTTCTCTTGCAAGAAAAGAAGCGACCGGTTATGGATTATTATATCTTACAAAGGAACTTTTGAAATTAAATGGAATTGAACTTGCAGAAAAGAGAGTTGCAATATCAGGTTCTGGAAATGTAGCAATCTATGCAGCACAAAAAGCACAGGAATTAGGTGCAAAAGTAGTAACAATGAGTGATTCTTCTGGATGGATATATGATTCGGAAGGAATTGATATTGCTACAATCAAGGAGATTAAAGAGGTAAAGCGTGGCAGACTGTCAGAGTATAAAAAATATCATGCAAATTCTGAATATCACGAGGGAAAAGGGGTATGGTCTACAAAAGTAGATATTGCACTTCCATGTGCGACACAGAATGAACTATTAATTGATGATGCAAAAGCGTTAGTCGCAAATGGCTGTATTGCAGTTGCAGAAGGTGCGAATATGCCAACGACATTAGAAGCAACAGAATATCTACAAAGCAATCATGTCATATTTGCACCGGGGAAAGCTGCAAATGCCGGAGGTGTTGCAACATCAGCACTTGAGATGTCTCAAAACAGCGAACGGTTGAGTTGGACATTTGAAGAAGTAGATGACAAATTAAAAAATATTATGGTTAATATCTGTCATCATATGAGTGAAGCTGCAAAAAAATATGGTGCAGAGGGAAACTATGTAGTAGGTGCTAATATTGCGGGATTTGAAAAAGTAGTAGAGGCAATGACGGCGCAAGGGATT
>JAVXHR010000008.1:0-6427 GCA_036656795.1 Lachnospiraceae bacterium
TTAAAAGTGCACCTTTTTGTTTTACCGGCAATGTTGGAAGCGCTGTATTCTCTCTAATAGACCGTCTTAAACATAATCCAAAATTCTTACGGTCTTCATTTACCATACAGATACCATTTCTAATTGCCTGACTTGGTCTTCGTACTTTCAATTCCTTCCCATCCAAATACATCTTCCCAGCAGTAATTGGTTCCATGCCAAAGATTCCGCGCATTGTCTCACTTCTTCCCGATCCAACTAAACCCGATATCCCCAATATTTCACCCTTGCGAACTTCAAACGTAATGTTTTTAAATCCTTTTCCACTAAGTCCTTCTACTCGAAAAACAACATCTCCAATTTCACAATCTGTCTTGGGAAATACATTTTCAACTTTACGTCCAACCATCATGGAAATCAAATCTTCTTTTGTTACATCTGTTAATTCTTGTGTTCCCACATATGTACCATCTCTAAATACCGATACTCTATCGCATATTTCGTATATTTCCTCCATTCTATGAGATATATATACGATTGCTACGCCTTTCTTTTGTAGTTCCCGAATCGTTCTGAATAGATGTTGTGTCTCCTCTGTGTCCAGCGAAGATGTGGGTTCATCCATAATAATCATCCTTGAATTACATGAGACCGCTTTGATAATTTCTATCATTTGCATCTGAGCAAGGGTCAACTCTTTCATTAATGTTTTAGCGCCAAATGGAAAACCAAAATTTTTCAAAATCTCTTCGGCTTTTTCATTCTGTGCTTTTTTATTTAAGAAAATCCCTTTTGTACTTTCTCTTTTTAAAAATATGCTTTCCGCAATTGATAAATGCGGCTCTGGGTTTAACTCTTGGTGTATCATTGATATTCCGGCGTTCAATGCTTCTACCGGACTTTTTGCCGTATATGGTTTCCCCTCGAACACAATAGAACCTGCATCTTGTTGATGAAGCCCTATAATGCACTTCATCAGCGTTGATTTTCCTGCGCCATTCTCCCCAAGTAACGCATGCACTTCTCCCGGTTTAACCTGAAGCTGTACATCAGACAACGCTTGTGTTCCTCCAAACGCCTTATAAATCCCTTCACATTCAAGCACATACTCTTCTGTCTTACTCGTCGTTTTCTCCAACTTTTTCACCCTGTCCTTTCTCTATATTTCTCGCCTTCCAATTTGCGTAATTTTTTCTATCGCTCCATGGCTCTCCCTATATAGTTCTTTATATAACTGATAGTATTCCTGATATAGTTCAACTCGTTCTTGATTCGGTACAATAACGGACTCTTTATAGCGTACAGCTTGATTGCACCCATCTTCTATGCTTTTATAAAGTCCCGCTCCTACTCCAGCAGCAATTGCAGCTCCCAGCCCCGCCTGTTCCTCTGTTTGAGCAACCCTTAACGGAAGATTAAAAACATCAGCCTGAATCTGCAACCACGGTGTGCTTTTTGCTCCCCCACCAGACGCTATCATCTTATCAGCCTTAAGTCCCAATCCCGCGCATATGTCTATGCATTGTTTCAAGGCGAAAGAAACACCTTCCATCACTGCTCGCGAAAGTTCCGGTCTTCCGGTATTTAAATTCAATCCAACAAATGCACCACTTAGATTCGGGTTCAAGTGGGGAGTTCTTTCCCCATTTAAATAAGGTAAAAATATAACCCCTCCGCTACCGGGTTGAACTTTAGCTATTTTTTTATTCATATCCTCAAAATCAGTTTTTTCAAAAAGGCTATTAAACCATTTGTAAGAAAGTCCTGCATTCATGATGGCGCCCATAGTAATCCATCTTCCTTTTTTATATCCACAAAATGTATTTGTATTTAACTTAGGATTTAAAATCGGTGTATCACTTTGAAAAGAAACCTGTCCACTGGTTCCAATGTTAACTGATGCTTCTCCTATTTCTGTAACTCCATTTCCAATCCCCTGCATAACTTGATCTCCGCCACCAGCAACAACAACTGTTTTCACTGACAAGCCTGTTTCCAACGATGCCTTTTTACTAACGCAACCCACTACAGCCGTTGTGTCATAACAATCCGGAAAACGCATTCCAGAGATTCCCATTATATCCAAAATCTCCTCAGACCAACAGTTTCTTTGAATATCAAACGCCAATGTAGCCGATGCATCTGAATAATCTGTAGAAATCTCTCCCGTCATACAGTATTTCAAATAATCTTTTGGAAGCATAACATATTTGATTCTCTTATAATTCTCAGGTTCATTATCTCGAATCCACAGAAGTGATGGTAATAAAAATCCCGTATATATTGGATTCATAACCAACGACTTAATTCTATCGTTTCCAATACTTTTCTTAATCTTCTCCACTTGTATCGCCGAGCGAGCATCACAGTGCAAAATTGCCGGACGAACCACCTGATATTCATCATCTAGCGTCACAACTCCATGCATTTGACCGGAAAAGCCAATCCCCTTAATATCTTCCGGACTAATCTCGGATTCTCGTAGCACATCTTGTAACGTTTCACAACACGCATCCCACCACGCATACGGATTATCTTCTGCATACCCGTTACAAGGAGATGCGAACTGATAAGATTTTGAGCTTAAGGCTTTTATCCGTCCACAGGTATCTGTCAGTACCGATTTTAAACTTGATGTTCCTAAATCAATCCCTAATAAACAATCCACGTAGTTGCCCTCCTAAATTCGTCTTAAATATTGTTTTATTATATGTAAATTTGTAAACTTTGTCAATGCTTTTAAGAAATATATTTTCACGAGTTGTGTGTTATGCTCATATTCTTTCTTTTCAATTCTTTTGTTTAGTGCATTTTTACATTCTTTTTTGTTGGTTTAAAATAGTTTCTTTATTTCTATGAAACATTTTTTCATAGAAATAAATCACTATATTAAAAAAGCGCCAATTAAATTGGCGCTTTTTGCATTTTCTTACAATTTATATTCAGACAACAAAAGCTCTACTTCATCTCCATCCTCCGAATAATTCAATAAGTGTTCCTTGTTTTCAGTAAGTGCCCCAAGATGTCTCAGTACATACAACAGCGCATCGCTTACTCCCACCTCACACAGATGTGAATCCGGTTCTGCTGATGTGGTTATTCCCATTCCTTTATCAGTAACACGAATAATGCAATCTGCATACTCTGTGAATTGCGTAGATGTACTTCCTGTAATCACTATCGCACTCATTCCTATTCGTCGTGCTAATTCCATCGCCTGAACCACTTGTTTGGATGCCCCGGATCTAGATATTATTATAATTGTATCTTCTTTTTTTCCGAGACTTACATGATTTAAAAAATGTTCTGGAATCATACCGTAAGAACATGCAATGCCACATCTTTCTAACCGGAATCCCAAATCCATTGCAACCGGGCTGGTATTTCCTGCCCCCACCACAAAAACCATTCTGCTATTTCTCAATAATTGTGCCGCTTTTACCAACGTCTCCATTTCAATCATCTCGCCCAGTGCCACAATCCTTGAGGCTGCCATCTCGAATAATCGTTGAGAAGAACTCATGGTCTCATTATCATCAGATGCTCGATCTGTTTTTCCAACATCCCTTGAAAGCAACAAGCGCATCTGATAATACCCTTGGTACCCCACATGTTTGCACATCCTAACAACTGTCGCCTCGCTAGTACCACTTTTCTGCGCAAGCTCCGATATATTAAGCATGATTGTGTCTTGAAGATTCTCAAGTATACAATCCGCCACCTTCTTTTCCGCCGAAAATAATTCTTTGTAATTCATACTAATGCTTTCGCTTACTGAATTTCCCATCTCTAAAGTATCACCTTCACTCTCTTTGATTCCCCATAATATTATAATGACACACTAAAAAAATCATGTCAATACTTTGCATAATTTTATCAGAACCAGAATGATGATATTTTTCCCCAATAATAAATTCCCATTAGCAATCGTCTTTTCTTATTAATCCCACCTGCATCCCTGCTACAAATGTATCTCCCAGCCCAATAGTATATCGTGGCTTTTCCAAATAACGAGAAGGAACAAGGCATGTCATATATGTTGTACTTTTGCTTTCTAATTCTTTTGCAAACCTAACCCCCGTTGGACTTAATGGTTCTTTCAAACTTTGTGCGCATTCTTCTAACGTGCCATATTTTCCCATTCTCGCCCTAGTGCATGACATCAAATTTCCTAATGTTAGGCCCATCTCAACATTGACCCCTTGCATCTCTTCTCCAATGTACATAGAATAGTCTTTCGTATGCATTACAATCCCCTTGCAACCATATAAGTTTATAATTCGTTCCAGAACATCAAGAACTGAGTCAAGTCGTTCTTTGTCTACCGGAATTCCCTCTCTTTGAGCCATATCTTCCATTTCTTCTTCATTCATACCCAAGATATCCACGCAAGATGACATCTTTTCGAATACAAGGCTCTTACTTTTTGCACTGAGATAATGCGCACCTTCCAGATATATACAACAATTTGGATTCCTTGTTTTTACATGAAGATAATGTTTGCGCAAACATTCCATTTTTTTCTCTAATAATTCAAAATCTAAGATAGCATTAAATCCCGACACATTATAAGATACTAATTCTTCTGCATGTTTTTCACAATATTCTAAAAATTCTTCATCAATTGGAAGTTTTTTATGAATCGTATCATAGTCAATAATTACACGATTCGACAAAGGAATTACATATTCCTTTCCTAAAGCCTTCACAATGTCTCCTTTTTCAAATTGAAATATAATATGTAAAACCGGCAATTCCTTTGTGGCACATGCTTTCATCGGCATACGTGCATCTCCCTTAATCATATCCAATCCTGGATAATCTAAGAATTCACATACTGGTTTTGAACGGTCCGTAATATGTGCAATCAGTGGGAATCCCACTGCTGCAAACGCTGCTGCTCCTTGCGCGCAAGTCCCCCCCAGCGCATATTCCGAGTAGAATTCCTTCCGCAGATATTCGCAGACATCCCAGTTCGTGATATCAATTTCACCACCTGCTCCGCGGATTGCATAATAACTGATTATCTTTGCAAAGCTTTCCAGCGAATCAATCACATCGCCTTCTTCGCAATATGGAGATTCTTGTAGATGTTCCGCCAATATTTTATTAAATTTATTCACATCCCACTTCAAAATCATATCCAAGTCACTTGTGTATCCAAAGACCACTCTTTTATTTGCATTTTGACAATACTGAATATATTGTGGGACTTGCTCCAAATATGATTGATATTTATCCTGGTATGCCATATTGTCTCCTCACTGTTCTGCATTCATTTTTAATTGCTATAAGTCATATCAGCACCGGAATGCAATATGCCGGTGCTGATATTATGTACAAATTATAATTGATAATATTTCATTTTATCTCCATCATTAAATAAATCTATCTTATGGCTAATTACCTTCTTCATCTCTTCAATACTTTCTACATATAATTCAAATGGTTCTCTTACGTTCGCATCCGCTGATAATGTTTTTCTTAGTTGCTGATAGAATGCATCTTTAATATCAGAAGATATATTTATTTTATTAATTCCACGTTTCACACTTTCCGCAATCTCGGTATCTTTATTAGCAGAACCACCATGAAGAACAAGTGGAATATTTACTTTTGATTTAATCTCTGAAAGAAGTTCTTGTTTTAATTCCGGTTTGAAATTCTCAGGGTAAATACCATGAGCTGTCCCAATTGCAATTGCCAATGTATCGCATCCGGTTTGTTTTACAAATTCTACTGCATCTTCCGGTTTCGTATAAATAATATCAGCAGTACCACCTTCTGCATCATTTCCTACCGTTCCGATTGTTCCAAGTTCGCCTTCTACGGAAATACCCAATGGATGTGCAATCTCACATACTTGTTTTGTAATTGCAACATTTTCTTCAAAACTCTTACTAGAAGCATCAATCATAACAGATGTAAATCCTGCATGAATTGCTCTTAATATCTGGTTCATCTCACTACCATGATCTAAATGAATTGTCATCGGCACTTTTGATGCATTGGCTGCTGCTCTACAGCTTTGAATAAAATTATCTCCTTGGAATTCAATTTCGCTTGGATGAATTGCAAGAATAACTGGAGCCTGCTTTCTTTCACATTCTTCAATAACTGCTTTTAATATCTGTCCTGTTCCAATATTAAATGCCGGCACTGCAAAATTTTGTTCATTTGCTACCTTCAATAAATCTTTCATGTTTAATAACATATTCGCTTACCTCCTAAGCACCTTCTGTTTATTAATAGTTCTTTTTTCATGTTATCTCATTTTATTTTCTGTGTCAATGTTTTTTATGAAATAAAGTTTTTTCGTTATTTTTTTGTTGATTTTTATTGATTTATTACTATCATTTTTTTTGCTCATATGCTATTATAGCTGTAAAGTATCACGTGAAAGATTTTTTCATGAACAGTGTGTTACATAGGTCTTTTCTTTCACTTA
>JAVXHR010000008.1:6527-80570 GCA_036656795.1 Lachnospiraceae bacterium
CACGTGAAAGATTTTTTCATGAACAGTGTGTTACATAGGTCTTTTCTTTCACTTATTCTTATTCTATATTCTTAAAGGAGGATTTTAGTATGAATGTAAATCGCATTAACGAAGTATTTGAAGATGGAAATGGTGTACTGCAATTAACCCCTACATGGGTTCCGCGCCCATTCAATGAACCAGGGCATCGCCTTCGCCTTCACCCAGACGACTATTTTGCTTTTGGAATGGAACGTGGTGGCATATGTGAACGTTGGCTCGGTTCTGTTACCGTAGCACTAAACGGACCTCAAACCGGTCCAACCGAAGGAATGAGTTTTGTGCTTGCCGACAAAAAAAACGACGAAAAGATTCTTTTTTCTGATGTAGTAAAAACATTAGGTGCAAAATTGATTGGTATTGATTTACAAGAAAAATACGGTACTTGGCCTACTTTTGCTAAATTATATGATTATGATAAACCACTTTTTCATCATCTACATTTAACAGAAGAAAAAGCAGCTAAAATTGGTCTCCACGGAAAACCAGAAGCATACTATTTCCCTCGCCAATATAACGCTTACCTTGGTCGTTTCCCACTAACTTATTTTGGATTTGATCCATCTACAACTCAGGAAGATGTAAAAGAATGTCTGCGCAATTACGATACGCAAGATACACGTATCACAGAATTGTCCAGAGCTTACCGTATCCAATTAGGTACCGGTTGGTACACTCCCGCCGGTGTAATCCATGCTCCTGCTTCCCTTGTAACCTATGAACCACAGTGGAATAGTGATGTTAACACAATTATGGAAAATGTAACTATGGGTGAGGTAAATCCACACCATATGTTAACTGATTGTCAACCAAAAGAAGAAAAAGATAATTTAGATGCATTGTTTAGTCAAATCGACTGGAAAGAAAGCACTCGTCCTGACTATAAAGAGAAATATTTCCGTGCTCCAAAGCCTCTTCCTTCCACCCCTGACGGTGTAGAGGAAAAATGGATTGCATATGCAAATGAATGGATTGCGTCAAAAGAGATAACGATAGCTCCCGGTACCTCTTATACATTAACAGATCAAGCGTGCTACTGCGCTCTCATTGTACAAGGACATGGACAATTTGGAACCTTCGAATGTGAAGCTCCTGGCCTTCTCCGTTTTGACCAGAATTCTGGTGACGAGTTTTTTGTATCAGATGCTTCTGCAAAAAATGGTATTAAAATTATCAATTCAAGTTCTTATGAACCTTTAGTAATCCTTCAAAATTTTGCAAACAACAACCCCGAAGTACCAACAACCGTATAGAGGTGACATATGAAAAAAATAATAAATCCTGATAGTGAAGATATAATAGAAGAGATGCTAAATGGTTTTGTCGCTGCTTATCCTCGCTATTATACAAAACGTTCTGGCGCAAATGCAATTGTATATAATCATCGTCGAAAAGATAAAGTTTCTATTGTAATTGGTGGTGGCAGTGGACATGAGCCTTCTTTTTGTGGATTTGCAGGCAGAGGGTTAGCCGACGCAGTTGCATGTGGTAATGTATTTGCATCTCCTAATCCACAACTGATTTATGAAACAGCAATGGCTGTAGATGAAGGACATGGCACCTTATTTCTGTATGGAAATTATGCAGGAGATAATCTGAATTTCGATATGGCCGAAGAATTATGTGAATTTGAAGGAATTAAAACTGCACA
Source organism: Lachnospiraceae bacterium (assembly GCA_036656795.1). Lineage (GTDB taxonomy): Bacteria > Bacillota > Clostridia > Lachnospirales > Lachnospiraceae > CAUPWF01. The sequence continues at coordinate 8,218 of JAVXHR010000008.1, forward strand.
CGTCCGAGTGATGGATGATATTGCATCCGCTCCAAAAGAACGAATGGAAGATCGTCGTGGAATTGCCGGCGATGCTTTTGTATTTAAAATTGCAGGCGCAGCAGCAGACGCAGGCCTCCCTTTAGACGAGGTCACTCGCATTGCCGAATCAGCAAGAGATCATACCTTTTCTATCGGTCTTGCAACGTCGCCTTGTACAATTCCCGGTCTTTCTAAACCCACCTTTGAACTTGGTGAAGATGAGATAGAATTTGGCATGGGTATTCATGGCGAGCCCGGTATTGAACGGACCACTATGAAACCTGCAAGGGAATTAGTTAATCGCATGTATCACCTGCTGCAAGAAGAGCGACCTATCAAGCACGATGAAAAGCTTGTAGTTCTTGTGAACGGACTTGGTTCCACCACAATTTTAGAACTAAGTATTGTTTTTCATGAATTAGCGCAACTTTTAATTCAAGATCATATTACAATTTACGATTCAGAATTAAAAAGCTTCTGTACGTCTCAAGAAATGGGTGGCTTTTCCATTAGTTTCTTATATCTAAACGAAGAGTTGGAAAAATACTACAATGCAGAATGCTTTTCTCCATATTATGGAAGGGAGGCGCTATAATTGATAAGTAATCTTACCCCGAAACAAACAAAGGAACTGATAATCGCCACTTGCGATGCCATCATTAACAATCTCGATTATTTAACAGAAGTAGACAGTAAAATCGGAGATGGCGACCATGGAATTGGAATGAGTGGGGGAATGAAAAAAGCCAAAGATGCTCTCCTTGCAAATCCATCTTTTGATGATATCAACAGCATCTTTAAATTAACCGGTATGACCATGCTCAATACCATGGGTGGTGCCTCCGGAGTCATCTTTGGCTCCATGTTCCTTGGTGGATTGAAAGGACTAGAACCTTCTGTCAAACTCGATGGTGAACTTTTCACCACTATAATGCGTGGATCTTTAGATTCCATTAAAGCACGTGGGAAAGCACAAGTTGGTGATAAAACAATGGTAGATGCTTTAGAACCAGCAGTTATTGCAATGGAACACGCTCCCAAAGATGATATGTATAATTTATTGCTTCTTGCAGCAACAGCAGCAACACAAGGAATGGAAGATAGCAAAAGATATATCGCGAAATTTGGTCGCGCAAAATCTTTAATGGAACGAGCCATTGGATATCAAGATGCCGGAGCTACTTCCGTCAGCATTATTTTTACTGCAATGTGTAATTATTTAAAATCACTTTAGCTTTTGAGCTTCATAACAGAAAGGAGAAATTTATGAATACAAATTATATTGGACATCCAAATCAAATATCCGGCGTAGAAGAATACCGTCTTGTAGGCGGAAAAGGTGATGGTATGCGATTTTTTCACATACGTAATGGATTAGGTCTTGATTTTTCAGTAAGCGCTGATCGTTGTGCAGATATTGCCGGACTTTCATTTCAAGGACAAAATATGAATTATATGTCACCTTGTGGATATGTATCTCCCTCCTACTTTGAGCGAAGAGGATTTGATTTTTTAAATTCTTTTACTTGTGGTTTTTTAACAACCTGTGGATTTAATAACATAGGTTCTCCAAATGTGGATAAAGAAGAATCTCTGGGACTTCACGGAACACTTTCAAATACTCCGGCTGATCATATCTATACAACCGAAGACGACGAATATATTTATCTCCATGCAACAATACGGGATGCTAAAATATTTAATCAAAAATTAATCCTCACCCGTACCATCACTGTTTGTAAAACAGAAAACAAAATGTTCCTTCATGATTCTGTGAAAAATGAAGGGTCACGCATAGAGCCGATTATGCTCTTATATCATATGAATATGGGATATCCCCTTTTAGATGAACACACAGAGCTCGCCATCTCTTCTACTCACGTAAAACCAAGAGATGAAATTGCTGCCCAACATCTCAACTCTTGGAATCAGATGGAACTTCCACAACCAAATTTTCAAGAGCAATGCTTTTACCATACATTTGATAAAGAACTTGCCTGTGCCAAAGTCTTTAATCCAACCATTTCAAAAGGACTTTCCATCTCTTTCGAAACCCGTGCGCTTGACATTATGACGCAGTGGAAGATGATGGGAGAAAAAGATTACGTTCTAGGCCTCGAACCTTCAAATCACTACTTGGACGGCCGCAGTGTAATAAAAGAACGAAACGAACTAAAAACAATTGCACCCGGCGAAACCCAAGAATTCAATATAACAATTGATTTTTTTGATTCTAAGGAAACCTGGAATATGAAATAATAAGTGGGGACGGGGTAAAATGCAAATGGGGACGGGGTATTTTTGAAAAATACCCCGTCCCCATTTATTAAAATTTATAATCGGATAAAATCATCTCCGGTTTATTCGCCTGCTTTTTATTAATCAATTCTTCATTGGTAACAAAGTTCAAAAGCGCATCGATTGTTGCCATCATATTGGTTTGAGCATAATCTTTATAATAATTAAATGGCTCATCGACCCCTCGTGATAGCAACACATAATCTGCCAGTTCAGATGCCGGTGACTGTTCATGATCTGTAATTGCAATACAATGCAGCCCCTTTTCTTTGGCCAGTTCCATTCCCAAAACCACCGGTTTTGACATACCCGTTTTGGATATAGCCAGTACAATATCCTCCGGATCTGCCAGATTTACATGATTCATAAAATATTCCGCCGAAACTCCATATGTACTTTTAATCCCAAGTCTTCCTAGCCGAAAATCCATATATTGTGCCAACACTGAAGTGTTACCAATCGCTATGATATGTACTTCTTTGCAAGTCTTTAATAGATTTACACAATTCAGCATCGTTTCATTGTTAATCCTTCTCCCAATCACCAACATTTTTTCTGCATATTCATGGAAGAACTTTTCTACCGCACCACTATCCTTAGAAATCGCCATTCCACCATATTGCTGCTTGCCAATATCTCTCGCAAGAGTAAGCCGAAACTGGTAATATCCTGAATATCCAATATGATGGCACAAGCGTATAATTGTTCCATCGCTCACACCGCTATGCTTTGCCAGCTCAGAAACATTGGATTCTATTGTCTTCTGTGGATTTTCTAAGACAAAATCCGCCACTTTTTTTTCTGCGGAAAATATTTCCTCATATTTTTCGCGTATAACATCAAGTACTTCCATATCTAATATATCGTCTTTCTCCAACTCTTTTTACTCCTTAAAATATATACCATAATTATTAGTTATCGCTTATATCTTATCACAAACAGTACTTTGAGTCATTACTTTCTTCCTTGTCCATTACGATACTTCGATATACAAACGATGCAACCCCTTGATTTCCATTTAGAAATGACACAGTGTTTTCATGCGTTCTTCCAAATAAGGCTGCAATTTTGATTGCACGTACTCCGGCATATTAATAATCTTCACCGGATCTGGATTCTTGTCATTTTTCAAAGAAAATTCTGACATTGCATTATAATATTTACCCAAGAATTCTGTTCCTAGATTGAATTTATTAATTCCTTTTGAAAATGCCACCAACAACTGTTCATCAGGTATTCCACTACCTCCATGAAGCACTAGCGAAACATTAGTAGCTGCATGAATCTCATCAAGACGTTGAAGGTCTAGGTTTGGTGTGTTCTTATATTCGCCATGTGCATTTCCGATTGAAACTGCTAAGGAGTTTACCCCTGTCTCTCTACAGAATTTTTCAGCAGCATCTGCTTTTGTGTATAAATCTTCATTTACATTGTCTGCATCTGCAGCCACTCCAACATGACCAATCTCACCTTCTACGCATACTCCCGACTCATGTGCCTTAAGAACCACTTTTTTTGTTAGTGCTATATTTGTATCCAATTCATTCATGGAGCCATCAATCATAACCGACTCAAATCCCGCTCCAATGGTCGTCATAATTGCATCATAACTAAAATCATGATCTGCATGAAGTCCTATAGGCACTTTTACTTCACTTGCCATTTCTTTTACCATAGCTGCATATCCCGCAAACCCAGTTGTATGTTGAACCGTAACATGTTCCGGATACAGCATAATCATCGCAGGTGTATTTGTCTTCTCCGCAGCGCATATAACCGACCTTGCCATTACATAATCCATGCAAATAAATGAAATTACTGATGTATTGCTTTGTTTCGCCATCTTTAATATATTTTCTGTTTTTTCGTACATTGTACCTCTCCTTTGCAAACTCATTGCTATACTTTATTTTCTTTTAACAATCCCGGTAAAAGTCCGCCAGCAAAAGAGTCCCCCAACCCAACTACTGTCGGGGTTTTTACATAGCTTAAATCTTTACATGGAATACAATAAACACTATTTCCCAGCATTTTTTCTAATGATTCACAAAATCTAATACCTTCCTCTTTCGCTGATATCTCTTTTGTTTGCGCATAATCTTCTACTGTAAACTCGTCCCCAATCCGAAAACGAGTTGCAGCCATTGTAACCCCACCCTCTAAAGATACTCGCATACTTACAGCCTGTTCTCCATAGATAATTGCCCATGATGCAGAATGAATCAAGATCAACTGAATGCCTGTATTTTTATGCACATATTCTACGGCCTCTTTGACAGCTTTTGGGTCAAGTATGTCTATTGTTTCCCCTATATATTGCTGTAATTCATCTTCATTCATGCTAAGAACATTGATTTTTGATGCTAACTGCTGGTGAACATAGTGGCGAAATTCTTTGTTAATATAACACCCGTCCTCCATAACCACAGTAGCATCTTTAGGTAGATACGATAATAATGCTTTCGTTTTTTCAATTCTATTTTTCAAGATATCCAGATCCAGAATTTCGGTAAATGATCCTAGCAAAAACACTTCACATTCGCGAATCATAGTTCCAAATTCTTTATCTAAAACTGCCATGTTAAGACTATCCACATCTCGCGAAATTAGGATTCTATTCTCTCTCGGTGTTGTAAAATCGATATCATTTGCATGAATCCGTACACCTGCTAGACATTGTAATACAACGTGCGGATATATATCTGTATGATCCGCCTCTGTCCCCGGTAAAACGCGAACACCCTTAGGTATTAAGCGCTCCACATATTCGTTATAGCAGCTTGTTTGTAATACACTCGGATACCCCAATCGATCTAGGATAATAGCCGCTCGAGTAGGGGTTCCACCTAATGTGATCTTGTATTTAAAACGATTTGCAAAATCAACACATGTTTCCGATATGTCCGGAATCAGTTCACAACCTATGCCGGCCCTTAAATATGCAAGAGCGGCAATCCAGATTGCTCTTTCAGATTCCAAGTTTATATCCATTCTTAATTCTTCTTCATGGATATCAAATGCTTTAATCCGATCTTCCACAACATGCGTATCCCATTCTAGTTCATAGTCTACGCATGTATGAAAACCTAACGCGAATCTCTCCCTCATTCTATAGTCTCCTTCGGTTTTATAAAATTATAATTCCTCATCAACACAATCCTTGATTTCTATTAATAGAGAGACGCTTTTCCGTTTGCCTTGAACAATTCTATCTTGTCTATTGCGACTACTCGCATCGCTTCTACACAAGGTGGTTGAATCTGATTTGGTTCCCGAAGTGATGAATCCTGAAGAACCTCTCGCATCTTATCATAATAAGCTGCTTTGATATCACTAGAAATATTAATCTTATTCACACCGTGTTCTACTGATTTCGCAATTTCTGAATCTTTATTAGAAGAACCACCATGAAGCACTAGTGGAACATTAACAATTTTTTTGATTTCATCCAAAATGTCAATACGTAGTTCTGGTTTCTTACCTTTTGGATAAATGCCATGGCAAGTTCCAATTGCAATTGCCAAACAGTCAATTCCTGTTTTTTGAATAAAATCCTTTGCCTGAACAGGGTCTGTATATAAGATTTCGTCTGGTGCTGTTGTTTCTACAGAATCAGTATTTCCAATTGTTCCAAGCTCACCTTCCACTGAAACATTTACTGCATGTGCTACTTCGCAAACTTTCCGACACGTTTCAATGTTCCCCTCATATGGTTGACTAGAAGCATCAATCATAACCGAAGTAAACCCTGCACGAATTGCAGTAATAACTTGTTCAAAAGTTCCACCATGATCTAGATGCACAACAGCAGGTACATTCGAATTGTGAATTCTTTCAATAATTCCTTGAACCATCTCAGAAGAGATATGACTCAATTCATCTGGATGGATCGCAATAATTACAGGTGCGTTCTTTTCTTCTGCCGTCTCCATAATACCATTAAACATATTGTAATCACTAATGTTAAATGCAGGTACTGCAAAATCATTCTCATTAGCTACAGCAAGTAACTCTTTCATATTCATTAACATAATAAATACCCTCTTTCCTTATTTTTTACTATATATATTTGTTTCCATTAACCTTTTACTCCACCGGAAGACATACCGGCAATAAAATATTTCTGGAAAAAAATAAACAAAACCAATACCGGTATAGAGCCCAGTACACTCATAGCCATCATCTGGCTCCAATCATATGCATGTTGTCCCATCAATAAATTAATACCTATCGGAACGGTACGCATATTTGTTGTCTGCGTCAATGCCAACGCAAACAAATATTCATTCCAAGCCTGCATAAATGTATACATTCCTACCGAAACCATCCCCGGTATAGAAATCGGAACCAGCACGGACCAAAGCGCTTTCCATCTGGAACCGCCATCAATCATAACCGCTTCATCCATTTCTTTCGACAAGGTATTAAAATATCCCGTCATCATCAAGATACAATACGGTAATGTTGTAATTAAATACGTAAGAATCAGTGCCAAATATGTATTGAATAATCTCATTGCAACAATTAACCCCATGTACGGAATCAATAGAACAATTGGTGGTATTGCTTGTACGCTTACAATCAAAGAATTGAAAAGTTCTTTTCCCGGAAAATCAAATCTACTAAATGCATATGCTGCAAGTATTCCAATAAATAGTGTTACCACTACTACACAGCCCGCCACAATGTAACTGTTTATAAAAAATCGAACTTTCGTTGAATCTGCCAATACCGATATATAGGACGCTAAGCTGGCCGTTTCATCAAAAAACCTAGGTGGCCACGAAAAAATATTGGCATTACTTTTTAAAGAAGAGCAAAACATCCATAATATTGGAAATGCCGCAAAAATCCCACCAAATACTAAAAGGATAGAGAGTATGACCTTTGTCGTTTTCTTATAACTTCCAACCATATCCTATTCCCTCACTTTCTTTTGCTGTTTTACATAGAACACAGCAATCACCACACAGACAGCAAGTAAGACTGTCGCGGCTGTTGCAGCCATACTATAATCTACTTTTTGGAATGCTAATTTGTATATATAAATGCTTAACATTTCTGTCGAATTTACTGGTCCACCACCTGTTAGCATCCAAACAACATTGAACGATTGTATAGTCCAAATCAAATCTAGCATTGCAATGCTAATTAAAATTGGTTTCAATTGTGGAATCGTAATTCTAAAAAATGCTTTGCTAGCCGTTGCGCCATCAATTGAGGCGCTTTCATACAAATCGCCAGATATCCCTTGCAAACCCGCAAGAATACTAACCATATAAAATGGATATCCACACCAAATATTAATAAAGCAAACAACTGCCAATGCTATCTCTCTATTGCTCAACCACTCTGTATTCCTGCAAAACTGAGGCAGAATTGACATAATATAATTCACAACACCCGAAGGCTGTAACATTAATTTCCACAAAATCGCAACTACAGATGCTGTAAATACCCATGGAAGTATATATACAACACGGGCAATTGTTTTTGTTCTGTTTTTAAAATACTTTGTATTCAGTAACATCGCAAAGAGCATACCTAGCACCAAATGTGCAATTACACTTACCAATACAAAAACAACCGTGTTAGATACTGCATTCCAATATTGACCATCTGTAAAAAGCGTTTTGTAATTTTCTAGCCCCACAAAAACCGGGTTCTGCGAAACGACAGCGCGATCCACGAAAGAGTAACCAATCACCATGCAGATAGGAACTACCATAAAAGCAATCATTAATATTAATGTTGGTGCAAGATATCTGTACGGAGCAGTTTTCTTTCCTAATACTTTCAAAATCATTCCCCCTTAATAAACTTGTTATAAAGCCCCAAATGAAAGTTCATCTAGCTAAGTTCTTTTACAAAAGGGACCTAAGATCTCCCTCGGTCCCTTCTTCTACCATCTACATTTTAATTATTTTCCTGCTTTATCAAGATATCCTTGCCAATTTTTAAGCATAGTGTTAGCGTCTGTATCTCCCTCAAAATATTTTACCAAATCATTTGTCATTGAAGTCATTACATCTGATGCACTAGGAAGTCCAATGAACTCATTGATAACATAATTTTGTTTATAAAGTTCGTAATAAGCTTGGAATTGTTTTGGTGCTTTACTATAATCCGGTTCTGCAACAGTACTGTTCGGGAATGCTGACATTGTAGCTGCCAATCCTGCAGATGCTGAACCATCTTTTCCATCTTTTCCGCCAAGTAAGTAGTTGATAAATTTAGCAGCTTCTTCTTTATTCTTACAAGAATCTGAAATACCAACAGCCCAGCTTGCATAGCAGATTCCGCTCTTCTCTGTATATCCATCTTTCACAGGAATCGTAGAAGCTTCAAAGTTAATATCTTTAAACTGACTCATTGTAGCTGCTGATGCTATTGTAAATGCACAGTTTCCTGCTGCAAAATTACTTGTCATCTCTGATTCTTCCAAAGTGCTCATACCTGGATATAGAGAACCATCATCATAAAGTCCTTTAAACATTTCTACAAGAGAAACTAAATCTTGGTTTCCATCTACCTTGAATGCACCTGTATCATCTTTTAATTTGATTCCTGAGCCCCAGCCAGTTCCCATAAATACATTTTGAATACCGTTTGCATTTGTTGTACCAAGGTTTAATGCGAATGCAGAATGCCCTGCTGCTGTAATCTTCTTACATGCATCTCCTAATTCACTCCATGTAGCTGGGATTTTTTCAACTCCCGAAGCTTTTAATATGTCCATGTTTACATACATTGGATAAGCAAAGTTTAACACAGGAACAACATAGCCCGTATTATCTATTTTCCAGATATCACTTGCCAGTTTGCTGTCCACTCCGGCTGCTTCAGCATCAGTCAAAACACCCATATCTGCAAATTCTGCAAGCCACGCACCATCAACACTTACGATGTCTGCAATTGTACCATTGGTAGCACCTGCTGTAATTGCTGTCTTGGTATCTGCCCAAGGTGCTGTTAGTAATTCAACTTTAACGCCTGTTTCTTTTTCATATTTAGCACAGATATCATCTAAATATCCTTCCGGAAGTTCTGCCCCCCACCATTGTTGAAATTTCAATGTTACATCACCGGTGGATTCTTTCTTGTCTTCTGGCTTACTTGCACATGCTGCCATACTAACCATCATAGCGCCAACCATACCAATAGCCAATCCCTTTTTCATAACCTTTCTTAAATTCATGCCTTTTCCTCCCTTACTTTTTTAGCCCGTGTGTATAATTTTTTCACTACGTGTTCCGTTTGTCTATAAATTAACGTTTTCTCATTATTCACACGTTCTTTACGTCTTGTTAAATTTTATTTTACCACTTTTCACGCATATGTCAATATATTTTTATTATTTCATTGTTTTTTAGTGTATTTTAACAACTAGATGACGCTTTTGCGCTAATGGCTAAATAAAATTTCATTCCATATTGGATTCTTTCAAGTGGGGACGGGGTAAAATGCAAATGGGGACGGGGTATTTTTGAAAAATACCCCGTCCCCATTTGCTTGCTTTTTATCTATATACCATTGCATTCCATTTAAGTTCATTTTTAAAATTACGAATTGTTGTATCTGCATCTATAAACACCGTTTCGATTCCCATTGCAGCACCCCAATCTGCCATTTGATCTGCTGTAAGATCGTATGAGAATGCGGTATGGTGTGCTCCACCTGCCAATATCCATGCTTCCGCTCCTGTTTCCAAGTTTGGTTCTGGTGTCCAAAATGCGGTTGCCACCGGTAATTTTGGCATTGGTTTTTCCACTTTTTTGCAATTGACAGTATTGATAATCAATCGAAAACGGTTCCCCAAATCAATCAAAGATGTAGCAATTGCAGGTCCTTCTTTAGATGTAAACACTAAGCGTGCCGGATCTTCTCTATCTCCCATAGATAACGGCTGTACCTTAATGCTAATTGGTCCTTCTGCTATAGTAGGGCATACTTCCAACATATGCGCCTGTAGAATTCCTTCTTTTCCAGGCACTAGATTATACGTATAATCCTCCATAAATGATGTTCCTTTTGCATCTTTCATGCCTGCTGTCATAATCTTCATTACGCGAACCATTGCAGCCGTCTTCCAGTCGCCCTCGCCGCCAAACCCATATCCTTTTTCCATCAATCTTTGAATCGCAAGTCCCGGTAATTGTTGAAGTGCGCCAAGATCTCCAAAATGTGTTACAATCGCTTGATAATTTTTTTCTATCAAGAATCGTTCCATTCCAATTTCTATTCCGGCCTGTACCGCAACATGTTTTCTGAATTCGCCTTCCTCGCGTCCCTCTAACAAAATATCATATTTGTCATAGTATTCTTCTACCAAAGCATCCGTATCACCTTTTGACACCTGGCCTATGACTTCCGCAATCTCATTTACCGGATAAGCGTCTATCTCCCAGCCAAATTTAATCTGCGCTTCTACTTTATCGCCTTCTGTTACCGCAACATTCCTCATGTTATCTGCAATACGCATTACCCGAACATGTGTACTCTCCATAATTCCCACTGCGGTTCTCATCCATTCGCCTAAACGCTCCTGCACCGTTTTATCGTCCCAGAATCCAACGATAACTTTTCGTTCTATTCCCATACGGCTTACGATATGCCCATATTCCCGATCTCCGTGAGCTGCCTGATTCTCATTCATAAAATCCATATCAATAGAATCATATGGAATCTCTCGATTAAACTGTGTATGAAGATGACATAATGGTTTTCGGTATTCCTGTAGCCCTAAGATCCATGATTTTGCCGGTGAAAATGTATGCATCCATGTAATCACGCCTGCACAAGTCTCATCTCCATTTGCTTCATTAAATGTCTTTCTAATTAATTCATTGGTAATTAATGTAGGTTTTAGCACCACCTCATAAGGAAGTATTCCCGACTGATTCAGTCGTTCTACAATAATTGCAGAATGTTCCGCTACATGAGCCAGGCATTCCTGTCCGTACAGATCCTGTGATCCGGTTGCAAACCAAAATTTATAATCTTTATTTTTTAACATATTTTTCTCCTTTAAGAAGTTAGTTTCCATAATACGCGTCTGTTCCATGTTTTCTAAAATAGTGTTTATCCTGCAACTCCTGTGGCGCTTCCTGATTTTTAGGATTCAGCATTTCACAACGCGCTGCCATCTTTGCAACTTCTTCTAATACCACTGCATGATGCACCGCCTCTTTAGCATCCGTCCCCCAGGTAAATGGCCCATGATTTTTACACAATGCTGCCGGTGTTGCCATATAATCTCGATTTTTAAAATAATCTACAATCAGACAACCTGTATTGCCTTCGTAATCCTCTTCAATCTCTTCTTTTGTTAAGTTACGAAGGCACGGAATCTCACCATACATATAGTCTGCATGTGTGGTTCCATAACAAGGAATACTTCTTCCCGCCTGAGCCCAGCTCGTTGCCCAAGAGGAATGCGTATGCACAATTCCACCAATCTTGGTAAGATGTCTATACAACTTTGCATGGGTTGCCGTATCCGAAGACGGGTTATATCTCCCCTCTATCTTAGTTCCATCTAGATCAACCACCACCATATCATCTGCTGTCAATTCATCATAAGCAATTCCACTTGGCTTAATTACAAATAATCCTGTTTCTCTATCTATTGCGCTCACATTTCCCCATGTAAATGTAACAAGTTCATAATGAGGGAGCAGCCGATTCATCTCGCATACTTCTTGTTTTAATTTCTCTAACATCTAACCTTCCTCCAATGTTACTTCAAAAAATCTATTGCCATACGTTCAATTGGCAATCCATTCTGATAGCGTTTCATAAATTCATCAAACCCCACAACGTCCCCAGGGTTCGGCACTACCGTAGTCCCCTCTGTTCCCTCAAATACATGTTGCAATAAAAAGTCTTCCAGTGTTTCATCTTCTTTTTTCGTGCGCCTGTACGCTGCAAGTAGGGCAATTCCCCACGCACCACCTTCGCCCGCTGTATCCATCACTGTAATCGGTGTGTTCGTAGCTGCAGCCATAACTCGCTGCCCAACATTTTTCGTCTTGAACAGTCCGCCGTGCCCTAATATCTGTTCCACCTGAACATTTTCTCGTTTCATAAGAATATCCAAGCCCGTCTTCAACGCACCCAAAGACGTAAATAGATGTACCCTCATAAAATTAGCCAAATTAAATTGGCTCTCCGGTGTACGTACGAATAATGGTCGTCCTTCTTCAAATCCAGTAATATGTTCTCCAGAGACATAATTATAAGCCAGCAATCCACCACAATCAGAATCACCTTCTAGCGCTTTCTCATATAATGTGCCATATAATTTTGTCATATCTACCTCTATGCCTAAAGCTTCTGCAAATTCTTTAAAGACAGAAACCCACGCATTTAAATCTGAAGTACAATTATTGCAATGAACCATGGCAACCGGGTGTCCACTTGGAGTGGTCACAAGATCAATCTCCGAATACGCTTTTGACAATTCTTTTTCCAGTACAATCATAGCAAATACAGAAGTACCTGCAGAAACATTTCCTGTACGTTTTGCAACACTATTGGTTGCAGTCATGCCTGTTCCCGCATCACCTTCCGGTGGACAAAACAAAATTCCCGGTTGCAACTGTCCCGTAACATCTAACAACTTTGCTCCCTCTACGGTCAGCGTCCCTGCAGCATCTCCAGCCACTAATACTTGTGGCAATATCTCTTCTGCTTTCCATGGGAATTTCTCGTCAGCTATTAAAGTTTCAAATTGACAAAGCATAGTACTGTTATAATTTTTTGTGTGCGAATCAATTGGAAACATTCCCGACGCTTCTCCAACTCCCAGCACCTTTTGGTCTGTTAATTTCCAATGGATATATCCCGCCAATGTTGTGCAAAACCGTATGAGCGGCACATGTTGTTCTTGATTTAAGACAGCCTGATACAGATGTGCCACACTCCACCTTTGTGGAATATGGTATGCAAATAATCCAGACAACACTTCCGATGCCTGTTCTGTTGTCGTATTACGCCATGTCCGAAACGGAACCAACAACTTCTCATCTTTATCAAACGCAAGATATCCATGCATCATTCCGCTAATGCCTATTGAACCTATGGTGCGAAGCGTAACCCCATATCTAGCAGTAACATCTTCTGCCATCTTTTGATAGCTCATCTGCAAACCCTCTATTATATGTTCAAGACTATAAGACCAGATATTATCTACCAGTTGATTTTCCCAGTCATAATTGCCGGAAGCAATTGGCATATAATCTGTCCCAATTAAAATCGCTTTAATTCTTGTGGAACCAAATTCAATCCCCAACGATGTTTTCCCGTCTATGATTTCTTGTTTTATATTGCCCACGTTTAATCCTCCATTATATTTTACATTTCTATATATGTTTTAGAATTTTTACAGATTTTCTTACCACCAATTCCGGCTCTAACTCAACTGTTGCATCATATGGTATTCCCTGTACTAAGCGCAGGATATGTTCTCCCGCAATACGACCCAAGGATTTTAGTGGATTATTAACCGTCGTGAGTGGCACTTCCGCCATCTTTGCAAGATCCGAATTATCAATTCCCGCAACAGACATCTGTTCCGGAACACTGATCCCCGCCTTTTTGCAGATGGACAATAGTTTATTTGCAACCACATCATTGTAACAGGCACATGCTGTACAATTTTTTAGTCTCCTCAAAACCGTTCTGCTTTCTAATTTTAATTCTTCCATATCTTCTGTATCAATCCACATAATATGTTCATCTCGCACCGGTAAGTTGGCCTCCGTCATCGCTTCCACATACCCCTCATATCTCCGGGGTCCTTGACCGTCATCGAGTTTAAATATACCCGCAATCTTTGTATGCCCACAAGAGAGCAGATATTGCGTAATCATCTTCCCCGCCATCTTATCGTTCATAGACACATGTGGTAACATCACACCTTGATAATAACTATTTAAAAATAATGTCGGTATCTTCCGACGGATAATCTCATCATACAAATCTTTATTAAAACTTGGCAGCCCACTTTTGACCGGTTCTATAATAATTCCGTCTACCAGTTGTTTTTCTAATATATTTGTCAAAACACTACGTTCTTTCTGCCCTTGATTATGGGAAAACGCCAATTGAATAGTATATCCTGCTCCCGAAACTACCCGTTCAATTTCCTGGATAATATTGGGAAATATGTATTCTTCCACATATGTTGTCACAATTGCAATATTCATCGTGTTCTGGTATTTTTGTTCATTAAATATATTATTGATATAGGTGCCACTGCCTCTTCGACTTTCTGTAATCCCTTCCTCTTCCAACACAGCAAGGGCACGACGGACTGTCTGTCTGCTTATCCGAAATTTTGTAACTAGCTCATTCTCAGAGGACATTCTATGTCCTGGTACGAATGTTCCATTTTCAATTTGGGCCTTTACCCAGTCTACCAATTCTCTATATTTTGGTTTTCGCTCCATCATGCCACCTCCCTTTTCATTTCTCAGACTCTTCTAAGCTTTCTTTTTACTTGATAATACATCAAATGTAACTGCGCCAAGAAGTACTAATCCTTTTACTACTTTTTGAATATCTGTTGATAAGTTCATCAAAGACATTCCGTTATTCAAGATACCCATGATAAATGCACCAACTACCGCACCAACAATTGTACCAACACCACCGGCTGCTGCCGCTCCACCAATATAACAAGAACCTATAGCATCTAGTTCAAAACCATCTCCTGCCTTTGGTGTTGCAGAAGCATTACGAGCTGCCAGAACAATTCCGGCTACTGCTGCAAGAAGCCCCATATTGGCATATACCCAGAAGAATACTTTCTTTGTATTAATACCCGACAATTTAGCTGCTTTCGCATTTCCACCTAAGGCGTAGATTTGTCGACCCGCTACTGTTTTTGAAGTAATGAAATGATAGATAGCTACCACGACAGCCATCAGTGCAAGTACGATTGGAACGCCATTATATTCTGCAAGTTTCAAGAAAAAGAACCATACAATTCCAGCTATAATAGCCACTTTCAATCCCACCTGCCACATCGGACTTGTAGAAAAACCATATTTTTTCTTCGTTCTCATATCTTTTAATTCAAATACAATTAACAATAATGTAGCTATCGCCGCTATAATAATACATACCAGATCTAATTCCCGTCCGGCAATTCCAACTTTCATCGTTGGTAAAAATCCAGCTCCTACTTTTACAAAGCTCTCCGGAAGCGGTCCCTTGGTTCGAGCTTGTAACAGCGTATATGTGAGCCCTCGACCCATTAACATCGTTGCCAACGTTACAACAAAAGGAGGTATTCCCAAAAAAGCAATGAAAAATCCCACAAAGCAACCTGATAGCAAGCCAATCCCAAGTGCCGCGAGAAATGCCACCGGTACCGATGTCCCTTTATCCACTACCAGAATCGCCGCTACTGCTCCTGTTACCGCCACGATAGAACCTACACCAAGGTCGATGTTACCCGTTAGTACACATAATAACATACCCGTTGCAAGAATGACAACATATCCATTTTGCATAACTAAATTATTGATATTAACCGAAGTAGAATTCTTTCCTCCCGTTAAAAGATTGAAAATAATAAAAATTGCAATTAATGCAAGAAACATTCCATACTCTTGTAAACTAATACTAGCTTTTTTCTTATCCATTGTCTAGTCCCCTTTCCTATTATGCGCCATAATGCAACCCATAATTCGCTCTTGTGATAATTCATCTTTTGATATCTCTCCTGCAATCTGACCTTCATTGATAACATAAGCTCTATCGCAAGTTCCTATAATTTCAGGCATTTCCGAAGAAATTACAATAATTGCTTTTCCTGATTTTGCCAATTCATTAATCGCTGTATATATCTCATATTTTGCCCCTACATCAATTCCTCGTGTTGGTTCATCTAGAATCAATACGTCCGGTTGTGTCAACATCCATTTTGCCAATACTACTTTCTGTTGATTACCACCTGATAACGAACCCACCGACTGATGAATCGAATTCGCTTTTACATTAATCAATTTCTTATATTCTTCAGCTTTTAGAACCTCTTCGTTTTGATTTACAATTCCACCTTTGGAAAAATAATTTCTAAGTGCCGCCATGGTCATATTGTGTTTGATATCATCTATTAATACTAAGCCATATGTCTTTCGATCTTCTGATGTATACGCAATCTTATGATTGATCGCATCTGATACATGATTAATCTTCACAGGCTTTCCATGCATTTTAATATTTCCGGATATCTTTTGCCCATATTCTTTACCAAACAAGCTCATCGCAAGCTCGGTACGTCCTGCGCCCATTAATCCCGCAAACCCTACAACTTCTCCTGCGCGAACATGAAAGGACACATTTTTAATCATCTGTCGATTGGCGTCATCCGGGTGAAATACGTTCCAATCTTCAACCTCAAGAATCGTCTCTCCAATCGGGCATTCCTTCGGATCTCTGATTGGATATCGGTCTGTTAATTCTCGGCCAACCATTCCTTTTATAATGCGATCTTCACTGAAGTCATCTTCTCCTTTTATAAGGGTTTCAATCGTTTTTCCATCACGTATAATTGTAATTGCATCCGCCACATAGCTGATTTCGTTTAACTTGTGGGATATCATAATACAAGTAACCCCTTTTTTCTTTAATTCCAGCATAATTTCCAAAAGTTTTGCACTTTCTTCATCATTCAAAGCTGCTGTAGGCTCGTCCAATATAAGCAATTCTACATCTTTTGCCATCGCCTTTGCAATCTCTATCAATTGTTGTTTTCCAACACCCAACTTACTAATCTGTGTATCTACATCCTCATCTTCTAACCCTACCGTCCGCAAAACTTCTTTCGCTTTACTTCTGGTTTCCGTCCAGTTAATAACTCCCCTCATTACTGTTTGCTCATTTCCCATAAAGACATTCTCTGCAATCGAAAGATATGGGCTAAGCGCTAATTCCTGGTGAATAATAACAATTCCCTTGTCCTCACTGTCTTTGATCTTATGGAACTGGCTAACATTTCCATTATACACAATATCTCCCGAATAGCTTCCATATGGGTAAACACCGGAAAGAACATTCATCAGTGTAGATTTTCCCGCTCCATTTTCACCACACAGTGCATGGATCTCGCCACGTTTTACCTTGATATTCACATCGTCTAATGCTTTCACTCCCGAGAATTCTTTTGTAATGTGGTTCATCTCTAAGATAATATCTGCCATCTCATCAGCTCCTTTTTCTTATTTTGTATAGTTCTTATTTCAAAAAGGGCCGCGACTTTCGCCGCCGCCCCAGAAGCATATGTTTTACTCTGCTTTTAACTCATCTGCTGTGTAGTATTTACTATCAACAAGTGCCTTTGTTAAATTATCTTTATCAACTGGCTCCGGTGTACATAAGTAAGAAGGTACTACCAATTTGTGATTATCATATTGTTCTGTATCATTGATCTCTGGCTCTGTTCCTTCCAGAACTGCCTGAACCATTGTTACACATTTTTCTGCAAGAATACGTGTATCTTTAAAGATTGTCATTGTCTGAGAACCTGCTAAGATGTTCTTAGATGCCATAAGTTCTGCATCTTGACCTGTAATAAGTGGCCAATCTTCGCCAACTTTGTATCCTGCACCTTCCAATGCTGATTTACAGCCATAAGAAAGACCATCAAATGCAGAGAAGATAATATCTACTTTTTTGTCTGCATAGTTTCCTGTTAAGATATCTTCACATCTCTTCATTGCTGTTTGTTGATCCCATCTTAATGTATTGTTCTTGGTAAATTCAACCTGTCCTGATTGACATACTAAAGTTCCTTCATCAATGTATTTTTGGATAACTTCCATAATACCATTATACAAAAATAGTGCATTGTTATCATCTGGTGATCCCATGAACATCTCGAAATTATATGTTTTACCATTTGCTTTCGCATTAGCTAAGTCCATCTTCTCTTCTACATATGTACCAATCGCTGTACCAACACCTTTATTATCAAATGTTGCATAATAACTAACTGCATCTGTATCCATTAACAATCTGTCATAAGCAATAACAGGAATATCTGCTTTCTTCGCTTGATCCAATACGTTTACAAGTGCTGCTCCATCAATAGCTGCTACTACCAAGCAAGATGCTCCTGCTGCAATTAAGTTCTCAATCTGAGATACTTGTGCCTGGATATCATCTTCTGCGTATTGTAAATCTACTTTGTAACCAAGTTTCTCTAATGCTGCTTTGATGTTGTCACCATCTGCAATCCATCTTTCTGATGATTGTGTTGGCATTGCTACACCAATAGTCTTGCCTGATGCTTTTTTGTCTTCTTTCTTGTCAGCAGGTGCACTGCATGCTGCCAGTGAAAATACCATTGCTGCGACAAGTAACATACTTAATACTCTCTTTTTCATACTTTCTTTTCCTCCTTAAGAAAATTTTATTACAAAACATGCTTGCTTGCATGTAATGTTCCAATTACATAGATCCATAACATGTATTGATTTTTAAAGCCATTTTTTTTATTTTTTTGTCATATTTTGTTACATTTTCATGCTTTTTGTATATGTTTTTATAATATACTCTTCATTTCATAAGCATAATATACAATACATATTTCTATTTGTCAACTACTTTTTCTAAATTTGTAGTTGTTTTTAGCATAGTTGTATTGTGTATCGTTTTATTTGTACCGTACAACTTTTGTAAAAAAAGAAGAGAATCCACATATTACAATGAATTCTCACATTTTTATTTTATATTCTTTTTCGTTTTGCAGCATTTTCTCAATACAATAATAAACCATGTTGGCATGACCAACCCTTTTAAGACACTGGATATGGTAATGCTCCACCAAATGCCATCTAATTCCAGTACTGTTGCAGATAGTATCATAGCCATTGGGATTCTGATTGATGTAAGAACAATTCCCACAATGGTTGGTGGCATGGTCTTTCCCAGTCCTTGAAACGCTCCTGATGACGCAATCTCCAAACACATAAATAACTGCGAATATCCTAAGATACGCAGATAGCTCACACCCATTGGTAATACCTCCGGCTCTGTAATAAAGATTCTAAATATATAGTCTGGAAATACCACTAATAACAAAGTGGTAAACACACCCCAACCAGCCATAATCCCTATAGCTGTTCGGTAGCCTTTTTTAATTCTTTCTTTTTTATCTGCCCCATAATTTTGTGCAATAAAAGAATTAATCGCCGCCGCAAACCCATCTGCCGTCATCCAGGAGATAGATTCTATCTGACTTCCCACTTTTTGAACCGCTACTGCTGCATCCCCCCAGCTGGCAATCAATCTCGCGATAATCAGTGATATCCCCGTAAATATCATATTCTGTATTCCTACCGGCATTCCAATTTTTATCATTTCACTTAGACTTTGTTTATTTGTTTTGTGGAATAAATGAATCTGGGAAAAAATCATTCTATCTTTGGCTATAATCAGCAAGTAGATTCCACCAACAATTGCCTGCGCCAGCACAGTTGCAATCGCTGCTCCCATAACATCCATCTTTGGAAATCCCACCAGACCAAATATCAGCACCGGATCCAGAACAATATTTACCACCAGCCCCACTGTCGTTGCGCAGAATGTAATTCCACTATTTCCCATAGCCGTCATAATACCGGCCAAGACTTGATTTATAAACGAAAATATCACGCATCCACCTGTAATAGCAAGATACACCATAGCGTCCTCAACAACCTGTGGACTATTCAGCCGAAAGAATCCAATCAGCCCCTTGGAGCAGGTAACACATAAGATTCCAAAAAGAATTCCCAGCACGGCACCCATCTGCAATGCACCTCTGGCATAAGTGCGCGCTTCGTCAATTCTCTTGGCGCCCAATGCATGAGCTACTTTTACCTGTCCTCCAACTCTTGGTATCATTACAAGTCCATTGGATAACCAGATATACATCCCTGCTGCTCCAACTGCTGCCACTGCATTGCTTCCCACTCGTCCAATCCATATCATATCCGTCATATTGTACGCCATCTGAATAAGCGAAGTTCCCATAATTGGAAATGCAAGCTTTGCAAGAGATGTTGCAATATGTCCATTTAGTAAATCAATTCCTTTTTTCATATAATAAAATCCTATCTCTCTATATATTGGATATGCATCCAAATACTATATTAGCACTAAGAAATAGAATCAGCAACCATCATTCCCCTTCACAAAATAATAACCGAAGTTGATTTTCATACACCCACTCATTGGAATATCTTGTTCGTGCCAGTGTTTTTGCGCATATAACTGGATTATACTCCATATTGCGAAGAATTTCTTGGGCATGTTCTATATAATAGACACGTTCCGAGGGCTGGTAAGTTTCATAGGTATCATAACCGAAGTTTCTTGCAGACCATCGCATAAAATAGGCATGTATACTTTTCCCAATCTCCTCTAATGCAGGAACTGCCTCATTCAGCACGATATAATTCCCCCTGCTGGCTGCCTCCATCACAGTCAACCCAAATGATTCCGAATACGAAGGACAGATAAATAGATTGCTTATGGAAAATAAATCAAATACTGTCTCTCGTTTTACTCCATATGGGAATCCACAATCCGAAGTAAATACGATGTCCTGTTTATCAAGTCCACCCTTTTCGCCCATCTCCATAATTAATCGTTTATACACTTTAGGATTTATGTCCGCAGATGGAAAATCACAGAAGATAACCAATACCGTTTTAAAGCAATATTTTTTCATGTACCCCGCAAATTCAGCAATGACATGGAATCTTTTTGCCATGTTTAATCGCCCTGGGTAGACAATTAATATCTCACTTTTCCACAAATCACAATATCTGGCAATTTTCACCGTCTCCTGATGCGTTCCCTCCAGTATATCTACGCTATTATTTACACAGCAGCAACAAGATCTGTCTACATGATACTGCTGTGCAAGAGCCTCAAGTCCTGCTTGTGTCGGGTAGACAAATGTTGTATTGGGCATCTTAGAATACATACAGCTAATGGGGTATGGTGCTTCTATATATGGTATCGGTGCAGAATGCGTAAACGATAGAAAATGTACCAACGGTAGCTGTGTTTGCGCCTTTCGCATAGCCACATTATGCAATAGATGAATTCCCTGATACAAGATATCATGCAAGATGCAGATATCTACATCTGCTAAATACGTTACAAAATCTACGGATATTAATTCCGCCTGATGATAGAACAACTCCGGAACCTCACTGTCCTTGTTTGTATAAGTCCTCCAGTGAAATACCTCCCCTTGCTCACTATTCACTATTTTTATCCATTCAATCCTTGAATCTGCAAAGATACCTGTTCGCTCTGAGTCTGGACAGCTCTCACTCACAAGTAGCTTTACGGATATCCCATGGTCTAATAGCATCTTTAATTGTTCGCCTACAACATTAACCAAAGAATACGTATTTGACAATCCATTAAACATAGTTACAATTGCAATTTTCAACCTATAACCTCCATACACATATAATAGTCCTCTATCATATATTATACAGATACAATATATTTAGTACATTTACACATAGAAGGAGGCAATCATATGTCTATTAATTTTTGGCTTGCAAATGACTATACAATATTTTTAAGTGGAAATCACACACAAAGTAATGCAAGTTCAACCGGCAAAGTATGGGTTGGTCAAACTGCGCTTTATCATAATTACGATATTGGGGCTGCGTTACCTGTCGGGAGACTTACACGATCTTTAGAGGTCCTCGGTGATATGAATATTACCGGTGGTATAAACTATTCTCAGAATAGTGCCATCGATGCGCTAGGTACCGTCACCAAATATACCATGTCTAACTTAAACGGGGTTACCAATCAGCCTATACCATTTCAATACCGCCCTTACGATATCTACCCTTATAATTTTCTACAGTGCTCTTCCATCGGCTGGGCACAATTAACAACAGGAGGCATTGTCAAAAAAGAAGGCAGTACTTTACAACTTACCGGTACTTCAGCCACCCTGAATCATTTTCCAATCGATCCTTTAGCAATAGACATAAGCACCATCACAAGCGTAAATAT
Organism: Lachnospiraceae bacterium; assembly: GCA_036656795.1. Lineage (GTDB taxonomy): Bacteria > Bacillota > Clostridia > Lachnospirales > Lachnospiraceae > CAUPWF01. The sequence continues at coordinate 30,586 of JAVXHR010000008.1, forward strand.
TATCGTTCCACCCAACGCAACAGTACTAATTAGTATTCCAGGAATTGCTATTACGTTAAATAACTTTACAACCTTATGGAATGGCGTTGCCATTACACAAGCGCAAGCGCAATATGTAGTATGGAATTTCCCTGATGCAGATACTATATCGCTACAATCCGACCTCTACGGTGTGTTGCTGGCCCCATTTTCCTCCATCAATTCCGGCGCTGTTACAATCTACGGATCATTAATAGCCAAAAATCTAGCGGGCCAATTAAACGGAATTCAAAACTTATTCCTCGGCGAACTTCCAGAGTTATATAATCCGTCCACCACCGGTTCTTGCACCACTGCATCTACAACTACCACAACTTCAACAACCTCTTCAACGACAACCTCAACAACGACTTCAACGACCTCTTCAACAACTACCTCATCTACAACTACGACTGCACCTCCACGCGACCAAGCCATCAATGATTTGATTGAATCGATTGCCTTAGAGCAAACGGCCCTCGCACATATTTTGAACGCTGAGGGAGAAAAGATTCAAAAAGCTCTGTCTTTAGGATTGCCTATCGCCAAACTAATTGAAGTGAATGAAACGGTAAAAGAGCTTACAAATGCTATTACACAGTTAGAAATTGTTTTGGAAACAAAATTAGAAACAGTAGAATGTAATATCTGTAAACGTCCATAACGCCAAAAGAGCCGGAGATTCCGGCTCTTTTGGTGCATCACTATTATACAATGTTGTGTACATGTGTAGCGATATCCATCGGTTGATAGACAATCGTTGGTTCTACATCTATATTGGCAAGTGCTTTTTGAATATGCTGTGTAAGCTCTTGTTTAATCATTTTTTTATGCTCTATATTCTTATTATTTACAGAAATCAATACCGTATGATTATTTTGATCAATATATGCTTCCTCCCCCAACTGAACAAACAAAGCTTCTACAGCATCATCTATTCTCCAGCCATGGAAATCTTCCTCTTTTATGAGTTTTCGCGCATCATCGTTCAAAGGTTTTAATTCAAGAACTCGCTCATTTTTACTTGCTGTAATTTCAAAACTAGAAGTCACATCAATGGTAATACAGCTATCTATAATCCTATTTTGACAATACCATCCCGCTCCGACAATTAATATCACGGTACAACAAGCAAATGCCATGGCAACTCTACACACAACTGTCTTTTTAAAACTTCTCCCCTTATTTTGACAAGTAATCATATCATGTTCACACATCTTTTGAACCGGAGTTGTCGCAATATCATCGCAAGTCGCGTGTGGCAATCGATCTACCGCATGCCTTAAAGACATTTTTATATTATGTGATGTCATCAAAAACCCTCCTTTTGTGTCAGATATTTTCTCAATTTTTTCAAAGCCCTATGATAACGGGATAAAACAGTGGATAGCGGAAGCTCAAAAATTTTAGCTATTTCACGATGCGTCATACCGGAAACTATATGCAATAGAACAATCTGTCGCTCCTCTTCCCTTAAAATCGTAAGTGCCGCTACTAACACCACTCGATCTACAGGATCATCTATATAAGAACACTGTATACTATCTTCCAATAATTCACCCTCATATGCAAGATGTTCCTTATTTTTGCGTAACATACTATACGCCAGATTTTTGGAAATTGTAAAGATCCATGCAAGTGGTTTCCCCTGCGGTTTATAAAGATGCGATGCACTTCGAATCTTCAAATACGTCTCCTGTACAACATCTTGAGTAATATCCGGATCACGTAAGATAGACAGTACCAATGCGTAAACTGCTCGTTCTGTAAGATTATAAAGTTCTGCAAAAGCATCACAATCATCTTCACCTATGCGCACAAACAATGTTTCATCAATTTGGGACTGTCGTATCTTCGGTTCTGCTCCTTCATCATTGCTTATTATCGTGTGAACATACATGAGTTACGACCTTTCTACTACTCTTCGCTTTCGGACTCCGCTGCCTCTTGTTCCTCTGCTGCTGCCTGTCGCTCTTCTGCCGCTGCCTGTCGTTCCTCTTCTGCTTGTCTTGCCGCTTCTTCGGCTTCTTCAGCTGCCGCCTGTTGTTCCTCCGCCGCCTGTTTTGCTGCGTCCTCGGCTTCTTCTGCCGCTGCCTGTCGGTCTTCTTCTGCATGTACTGCTTCTTCTTCTGCTAATTCTGCGGCATCTTTTACTTTCTCAGCCTCTTTCTCAGCTACATCTTTTGCTACCTCGGCCGCATCCTTTTTTTGTTCTTCCGCATCTTCAAATGCATCTTCTTCTGCATCTATCGCTTCTTCTAACGCTCTTAATTCTGCGTTATTTTTCCCATTCGCCTGTAGTGTTTCTAGATGATCTTCCATAGAATCGAGGGAAATGTTTTTCTTTTTCGCATAAGACACCAGATCACTGATTCGTATCCCTGCTAACTCTGTAGCTGATAGTTTCGAATTATGTTCCATCAGCTTGTCAATCATAGTCATCTTACCGGCAGATATCTCATATTCTTCCGCATTTTTTTTAGTAGCATCGTCCAGTGCAATATTCTGCATAATGATATCGCCTGAAAGGTCATGCTTTAAAAGCTCATCTTGAACTGTTTTTCCCGCATTCTTCAATGTTTTTTTAGAATTTGAGCTTTTTTCTGTTGTAATGAGAATATCATTAATCTTTGTATCCGCAACATATCCTTTGTCCACCATACGTTCTACTACTTGTCCCAATACCACATCTAATTTCTGCCCTTTTGGTTGGTAATCTGTCAGCAACGTCCGTCCTCGTTCATTCACACCTACCATAGATACTACCCGATTCATTCTATTTGTTTTAAATTCAATACTTGGATTCACATCCAAGGAAACATATTGAACCGGAGATAACAGATAAAATGCTCCTGCCCCCAGCACTACAATTGCAATTGCTACACCGATCATAATTTTTTTTAGATTCATGTTTGTTTTTTCCATACGTTCCTCCTCTTTGAACTCTGCCTTTTGTTTATAGATCATCTCTAATCCCTTATATCTATATAACGCATATGTTCTCTGTTTTATCGCATTTATTTTATTAAAATATATATTTTTGAAAATTCCATAAAAATAGCAAGGGAAACCATCTCCCCTTGCTACTTCTAGCATGCTTATTTTACTCTGACAATCCCCGTCCATCTGACACAACATATGTCCTAAAAAACTCAAATATTTCATTCATAACAATTTCACTTTGTGGATATTTGCTCACAATGTTAAATGCATGTATTAGATGTTCACGCTTTTCAAAAATGTGTAATTTATACATTACTCCACACTTTTTCAATACCTCTTCCAGGCGCAAGGCCTCTTTTTCAAAAGATTGTCCTTGGATATCCATAAGATACACCGGTGGAAAATTTTCAGTTATATATAATAATACAGAAGAATAAGGAAATTGTTCCGAATTTTCAAAGTCTATTCTTCCAAAAAGCAATTCCACCATTTTTCTTTTCATCGGAAAGGAAATCTCTCTCTCCATAAGCGTTGAAAAATCATACATTCCGGAATTTGCTGCAACTGCTCTGCACACAATATCCTCAGAAAAATGATACCGTTCTCTTAAAAAGGAATTACTTAGCACACATGCTGCCATTGCAGCGAGATATGCCCCCGCCGAATCTCCTGCAAGAAACATGTTCTTTTTATCAAGGTGTAATTGCTCCGCCTTACGTGTTACATATGCAATTGCCATCAATATATCTTCTAATTGCACCGGATAGACATGCTCAGGTGCCAATCTGTAATTCACATTAACAACCGCGAATTCATCTCCTGCCAACCGCATTCCATAATTACGATAGAGCATATCCTTTGAATGCATTGCAAATGCACCCCCATGTATATTCATAATAAAAGGATAACACGCTTTTTCTTTCTTTGGATAAATAACGTCCAACTTATGCTCTTCTAGTTCATCATAGGCATAAGATATATTTTCTCTGATTGGTAATGGATCCGGGCATGGATCTTTCTTATAAAAACGTGCAATTCCTACCCGCGATCCCAACTGTGTAAGATCAAAAATCATAATTACTCCCCTGTCACTTTGTTTCATCTTATTTTAGTATATCATTTTTTCAATAAAACCGAAACAAAAAAACATGGTTATAAGTACTTGATGCCGACTTTTTATTAAAGCAACTACTCAACATCTACTTTGCAAAGTTCTTTTTTTCTTTGTTTCTTAAGCATGATATTCTTAAGAACCATAAAGATAATAAGCAAAACTCCTACATACCCATTTAAAACATAGATAATATTCACCAATTTTGCAAATGGTATAGTCAAGCTTACTATAAATCCGGTAACTGCCAGAATTACTGTTACCACTTTAAACGGTGTAGTATTTTCTTTTGTAAATCTTGAAGATGCGGTCCACAGTAGCGGAACTGCTGTAGTGTATATTCCCAATATAATCACAATAGAAAAGATTGCTGAAAGCCCTGGGAATATTTTCTTTGCTAAGATAAGGTTTGGTATCTGAGCCGCACTTACAACATCAATATTGGCAAGTAGTGCAAACCCCATTAGCAAGATAGCAATTGCAATAACTCCTGTTGCCCAAAACATTCCCGTAGTTAATTCTTTAAATCTGTTCTTTGCTCCCAACTCTGCCATGAATCCTGCAAACCAAAGTAGACAAAATCCACCGTATGAACAGCCAGAGAAAAACCAGTGATTCGATGCCGCCATTACTTCCACTTCCCCGGAAGCAATCAGTCTTGCTCCTTCTGCAACTTGACCATAATCTCGAAACAGTGTAATCGCTCCTATCGCAATACATAGGAGAATAATAATTGGGCCAACTTTTCCCAACACGTCCACCATAGCATTTAGCCCACCTACTACAGTAATTCCAGCCGTCACCGTCAAGATCACGCCTCCTACCGCAAGAGGTAGCCCATATTGTTGTTGTATGGTAGCCGATGCTCCGGCTACCATTACAATAAAGGACATATAACAAAATAGAACTGCAAAATAATCGAATAGCTTTCCTATCTTATCCCCACAAAAATACGTAAAAACCTGACTTCCTCTTTCAAAATCAGCCGTAGAACCTGCCTTTGCAAAATTATAATTGGTATACAGAAAAATACATAAAAATGTAACAATTACTAAGATACTTTTATATCCATATGCCGTAAAATATTGTAAGATTTCTTGTCCTGTAGCAAATCCCGAACCAATTGTAAACGCGATTACTGTCCCAGCAAAAGTTAGTACTTTTCCTATTCGTACTTTATCGCAATTCATATAAACCTCCCTGCATTTATAGACCTATGCCTTATTCAAAAACGGTCTGTCCGTCAATAGGTGTCTGTAATGCCAGAAGCGCTTTGTCAACTAACTTCACACGAATCTTCTTACTTTCTTCGTCTCCTAACACAGGATTTCCCAATGGATATGGAATACCTACTGTTGGCACAATTCTATTGGCACCAATTGTCAATGAAATTGGCACTACTGTTGCCATATGTACTACAGGAATTCCCGCACGCTCTACTTCTTTTACCATCGTTGCGCCGCAACGTGTACAAGTGCCTCAAGTAGAAGTTAGGATAACCGCATCTACACCATCTGCAACTAATTTTTTACTAAATTCTTCGCCAAATCCCTTCGCGTTTCCAGTCGATGTTCCTGTTCCTGTCGTTGTAACAAAGTAATTAGTCAGGCTTCCGATTTCTCCTGCTTTTTCCTTTTCGCGTAACACATCCAACGGAACAACTAAGTTTGGATTTGCTAATACAAATGAGCGATCATATCCACCATGTACTGTCATAAAATCGTCTGGACTCATAGTATTCATTCCTGTAATATCATAGATTCCATATCTAGTTGCACTAGAAGACTCAATATGATCTGGATTCCCCTGTGGCACAATTCCACCAGATGTTACAATGGCTATCTTTGCTTTCTTCATATCTACTACCGGTGCTACTGGTGCTACACGATCAAATACAGGCATTGGATATTCTGTTTCGTATGCTTCACCCGCACATTTTTTCACTAATAGTTCCACTGCTCGTTCAGAACCTCTTTTTTCATGGAAATAATTCACTCGAATTCCACGTTCCAGATAGCCCTCTTCTGATGGGCCCAATATCTCTTGTCCCGTTGCTAATTTCTTAATTAAAGTTGTCATAGCCGGTAATACTTTTTTCATTCCCGCTGCAGATATTGGAGTCTCAACTACAATTAAGTCCTTGCGGAACATATCTACACCTGGATTCTCCGGATACATTCCGGTGATAACAGGAATCTGTAATTCTGTTTCTACTACTTTTGCCATAGTTCCACATGCAACGCCATAACGACCTGCATTAAATGCTGGACCAGCTACAAACAATTGTGGATTGTATGGTTTCATTAGCTCAATAATCTGTGCCTGTGCTTCTTTGATATTCTCTCCAAAATAGTTGTCCCCGCAGATAACAGTTGCGACAATTTCATATTCATCGCCCAATCCTGCTTGTATTCCAACGCCGGGACCTACGACGCCTTCTCTGATCTCCGGTTTCATATCAGCTTTTTCTTCTCCACCAATTCCACCAAAGAATTGATTAATATAATGTACAATTTTAATTTTTCCCATGTCTATTCCCCTTCCTAATAACCTTTTGCCGCTAGATGATTGTATCCATTGGCAATTGTTGATGCTATGATAATCTGTAACTCTGCGTCAAAGCTTCCGTCAGAAGCTAAACAGCCGTCGCTTCCACCTATTTGAGACTCGATGTAATCTGTCATTCCAATCACTTTATCCATTGCTGGAAAATGTAACATTGCATTTCCTTGTCCACAAGACACCAGTGCATCTGCCTCATCTACAACGTCTGCAAGGGATTGAGACTTTCCATCTTTTCCCGGAAATTCATCTGTAATCAATACAACTTTCACACCCTTTTGAGATACCTTTTTACAGTTCATCATAAGGTCTGTATCCGGATTACCATATCCTTCTTCTGTAATCAATACTCCGTCTAATCCAAGTACTTCAGCCAATTTTGCAACCATATCAGAACAGCGTTCTTTATCTGCAAGGAATACATTTTCATTCGTTAAAATAACTCCGATAAAGTTCAAGTCTTTTCCATGACGTTTATATAGGTCTTCAATAACCGGATTGTTCAGATGATGAAACGTGGTAACTTTATCGCATGGTGCAACACAATTCCCACTAATAATTGCTCCATCCATAATCTCTGTAGGGTACATAAATGTTGGAACAAATTTCTTCGCATCTACGCCATAATAGTATGTATCATGAAGCAATCCTTGTGATTGAAGCATATGTACATATCCAATCTTCGGAAGATTAGGATATTGTGCAATTTGTTGTGCTAATGGTTTTGTTTCATAAGTTACCACTTCATCAGGTTCTACTTCTTTGGCAGCTTTCCCAATATAAGTTGCAACTTTAAGTCCCACTAATCTTGCCGCTTCTTCATATGCATGAGTTTCAATCCCTTCTTTTGGCTCTACTACTACGCATAAATTATAAGTCTTAGAGAACGGACAGTAATCTGCTGCAGGACCACTCATATCTATCACACCTTCTTGAAATCCTACAATCTTACCACAAGTAACTACATTAGTTCCTACCAAAGCATGAGTTCTTCCACTACCTACCTCAGCTACTTTTCCCATAACTCCTGGGAAAATTGTTCCTTTTCCAGTTACCTTGACTCTTGGTTCGATTACATCTTTAACCGGTGTGATTCTTACCGATTCACCCGGTTTGGCAATATCTACTTTAACAGCAATAATCCTGTCATCTTCCAATACTAATTTTTCTACCTCTTCCTTGCATACGGTAAGAGTACCATCTGCTACAGATGTATCATTCCCAAATACAAGATTCTTAATAAAGATTTTTCCCAATTCTAATTTCATGTTTTTATTCCTTTCTGTTGTTTGATTTTGTATATTATCGCGATAACACTATATTAAAAAAATAAAACTTAGCTTTTATAATAAGCTTCCCGATTGTTACCACGATAACATTAAAATAAAAAAAATTATTTATCGCAAAAAATTATAAATATATTTTTTATTTCTATAAATATACACTGTTATCGCGATAATTGCAAGAGTTTTTAGATATTTTGTCTGTTTTTTTTATATATTTCTTGTTTTTTTTGTCAAAAAATCAGTAAAAACATGATGATTCCCTAAAACACTGTATCTATTAGCATTATGTAGGACATAGCTTCCTGTTTTTATTTTATTCTTGTTTTTAAGGGATAAATAAGGTAAGATATAATATGGGACATGATATGATTTCATGTTATGTCTAAAGGTGTACATTTACACACATTTTTAAGAAAGGAAGAGGAGTATAAACTATAGTGTAGCAATTATTGTATTCAGACAGCAAATTTACTTTGCGAAAGCAAAAGAGGAGGAAAACAAAGAAATGAAAGACAAAAAAAATAAAACCAGCAAAATATTATTATCTTCAATAATGGTATTTGCAATGGCATTTACTTTTATACCAACAAATGTATTAGCAATGGATAATAACCCTAACAACGCAAGTGTAGCAAGCCCTAGAGCAGGTGAGGTGGCGATCGATGAAACGAATTTTCCAGACCCTGCTTTTAAGACATACGTATCAACAAACATTGACACGGATGGTAACAATTCTTTATCACAATCAGAAATGGATGCTGTAACTTCTATAATGATAGTTGAGTCACCAGTGACATCTTTAACAGGAATTGCTTTTTTCCCTAATTTAATGAGTCTAAATTGTAAGAATTCACATCTCACAAGTTTAGATGTGAGCAAAAACCTTGCTTTAAAATATCTATTTTGTTCTAGCGATAGCGGTACCAATCAAATCAAAAGTTTAGACTTGACTAAGAATACTATTTTAGAATCTCTAGGTTTTGCATCTAATTTACTCACAAGTTTAGATGTAAGCAATAATCCTAAATTAGAAAGTTTAGATTGTTCATATAATCAACTCACTAATTTAGATGTGACTAAGAATACTGCTTTAACAAATCTATCTTGTACGCGCAATCAACTCACAAGTTTAGATGTAAGCAATAATACTTCTTTATTTGGTTTGAATTGTTCTGAAAATCAACTGACAAGCCTAGATGTGACTACGAATACTGCTTTAATGAATTTTGATTGTTCTTTACAGGCAAGCACTATTACTTATGATAAGAACAAAGGATATAAGTTAAATGCATATGATACAGGATTTGATAAGAGTAAAGGATCCAATTTTGCAGGTGCTACATTGGAAGGTGATGGAACACTCACTGGTGTTACATCAGGTACACCTATTACATACAATTATGATACTGGACATGCTGGTTCGCCTATGGATGTTACGCTTAATTTCACAAATATCCCTGACCCTGATAAAGACAAATTAGCTGAAGCGAAACCATTAGCTGAAAAGGCAATTACTGATATTACAGCTACGAATGATACAACAGCAGGAAATATCCTTGACGCTGTAACAACTGGTATTTCTTCTGTAGGTGGTGTAACTGTTTCATGGAAATCTGGCTCACCAATCATTACACCAGCGACAAAGGATAAAGCAGGTTCTATCACAGGAACTATCGTCTTAACAAGTGGTAGCAAAACAATTGAAATAGCAGCGAATAAGGTTATAAACCAACTTTCAGATAATGATGATAAATTAGCTAAAGTAAGAGCATTAGTTGAAACTGCAATCAAAGATATGAAAGTGTCAAATACTACTACCGCTAAAGATTTTCTTGATACAGTTAAGAATAGTATCACTTCTATAACTGGTGTAACGGCATCATGGAAATCAGGTTCACCAATCATCACAAAGGCTACTAATGATAAAGATGGTTCTATTACAGGAACAATCGTATTAACAAGTGATAGCAAAACATTAGAAATCACTGTGAATAAAGTTATTAACAAGCTTTCATCTAAATCAAATTCTCCTCAAACAGGCGATACATCAAATACAATGCTTTATTTTGGAATGATTATTCTATCTGGATGTATAGCAGGATATGGTTTAAAGAAGAAAAAATCTCTAAGAAGATAATTCATAGGTGATGATGTCTTAAAATAACACAAGGTGAAAACGACCAAATATGAACCTATTTCTCATGGGTTTATGTTTGGTCGTTTTTGCCTTGTGTTATTTTAACATTCAATAAATCAGACGCATACATTCGTATTGCATCTGTCACACAATGAACTACTTCTTCTACCAACGCTTCAATATCCTCCGGGTCTTCATCTAATACGCCTTTAAATACTCCTTTAAAACAGTAAACACACATCTTATTAAGGTTTTTTGCATTTTCCAGAGAAATCACTCCGGCTTCTACACAGCGTAACGCTATAAAATAATCTCTTTTCGCAAAGGTACCCTCTTGTAACATAAATTGTAGATGTTCACTCAGAATCTGTATGCCTTCTGGAAACATCTTATAATATTCCCGCAGTGCCTGTGGGAGTTTGTCTTTTTGCTCACCAAAGAAAAGACAGTCAAATGCTTTTGGTTCTTTAAATGCCTGCCTAGAGAAACATTCCCATATTCCAATATACATATCCCATACATTTTCCCATCGGGTTTCGTGATTTTGTAACTCCTCCACATACTCTTTTAGGAATCCAATCTGAACATAAAATATCAATTCTTTTAAATTAGCAAAATGACGATATAACGAGGTACTGCTACAACCTAATTCCCTTGCCAGTCTTCTGATAGACACAGCTTCTACCCCTTCATTCAATACAATCTCATAAGCCTTCGCTATATAGTCCCTACGAGTTAGATTTTTAATATATGTATCATCTTGCATCTTACAAACACCGTCCTTATCCATTAAAAAGCATTTTCTACCAGTGACAAATCTATGGTTTTAAAATCTTCTTTTACTTTTTCGGAATAATTTGGCAGTTCTCGCAACTCTTTAAATTTGTAATAGGTTTCTATCGCTGCCTCTATCAGTTCAAGACTTCTTCCGTCTAACTTCTTATCTTCTGATAATTCCAATAATATAGATTTATAAGGCGTCTGGTTTGGTTTTAAACTGCCCGCTAATGGATGAGTTAATAACACATATCCCTCATGAATCTTATCTCTCACTTTTGTAAGTACCTCAAAATAAGACTCAAGTAAGATAACCTGCATGTCCCCTTTATATTTTTTCTCCACACGATTATTGTTCGTTACTAATAAACATTGACTTTTATTTTTTAACATCTTTCTTTCCTCTCACTTCTATAAATCTGTATTTAACAAAATCAGTCCCCTTGAACCTTCTCTATATGTATACCATGTGTTTGTAAATAAATCAATTCTTTTGTGAATTAAAAAACTGCAATCCCCAATTGCTCAAGGATTGCAGTTTTATGTTATATCTTGTTTTACTTTACAATTATTCGATAATGGTAGCAACCTTACCTGAACCAACCGTACGTCCACCTTCACGGATAGCAAAGCCTAAACCTTGTTCCATAGCGATTGGATGGATAAGTTCGATTGTCATCTCAATGTTATCTCCAGGCATACACATCTCTACACCCTCTGGTAAGTTACATACACCAGTTACGTCAGTTGTTCTGAAGTAGAATTGTGGTCTGTAGTTATTGAAGAAAGGAGTATGACGTCCACCTTCGTCTTTTGTTAATACATATACTTGTGCTGTATATTTTGTATGACATGTTACAGAACCCGGTTTGATAAGAACTTGACCACGTTCGATTTCATCTCTTTGAACACCACGAAGAAGTGCACCAATATTATCACCTGCTTGAGCTTCATCAAGAAGTTTACGGAACATTTCGATTCCCGTTACAACTACTTTACGTGATTCTTCTTTGATACCAACGATTTCAATTTCATCAGATACATGAAGAGTACCACGTTCAACTCTACCTGTAGCAACTGTACCACGACCTGTAATTGAGAATACATCCTCTACTGGCATTAAGAATGGTTGATCTGTAGCACGTTGTGGATCTGGAATCCAGCTGTCAACTGCAGCCATAAGTTCCATGATCTTATCACCCCATTCACCTGAAGGATCTTCAAGTGCTTTAAGTGCTGAACCTTGAACAATTGGAGTATCATCGCCTGGGAATTCATATTCATCTAATAATTCACGAATTTCCATCTCTACTAATTCTAATAATTCTTCATCATCTACCATATCACATTTATTCATGAATACAACGATATAAGGAACACCAACCTGACGTGAAAGTAAGATATGCTCTTTTGTCTGAGCCATAACTCCATCAGTAGCTGCTACTACAAGGATAGCACCATCCATTTGAGCAGCACCTGTAATCATGTTCTTAACGTAATCGGCATGTCCTGGACAGTCTACATGAGCATAATGACGATTATCTGTTTCATACTCAACGTGAGATGTAGAAATTGTGATTCCACGTTCTCTTTCTTCTGGAGCCTTGTCGATATTTGCAAAATCTACTGCAGCATTTCCTGAAACTCTTTCACTAAGAGTCTTTGTGATTGCAGCTGTTAACGTAGTTTTACCATGGTCAACGTGACCAATAGTACCAATATTACAATGTGGTTTTGTTCTTTCAAATTTAGCTTTTGCCATTTTGAATATCCTCCTTATTATATGGCCCTTTTTGGGCATTTTTTATTAGTTTCTAATTTGCTCGGTTACTGATAATTATATTTCAAATCTTCCAGTTTTTCAAGTCTTTTTATAATTTTTATAACAATATCAACATGTTATTCCGCTTTACCGGACAATACTTTTTCTTGAACTGATTTTGGTACTGGTTCATATTTTTCAAAGAACATAGAATAGTTACCACGTCCTTGAGTTTTTGAACGAAGATCTGTCGAATAGCCAAACATCTCTGACAACGGAACATATCCACGTACAATCTTACCACCACCAAGATCATCCATACCTTCAATACGCCCACGGCGAGAGTTAATATCTCCAATAACATCTCCCATGTATTCTTCCGGCATTGTTACTTCTACTTTCATAATTGGTTCAAGAAGCGCTGGTGCTGCTTTCTTCATCGCATCTTTAAATGCTAAAGAACCCGCAATATGGAATGCCATCTCATTGGAATCGACTTCATGATAAGAACCATCATATACAGTCGCTTTAATACCAACTACTGGGAATCCACCAAGAGAACCTGCTTTTGTAGCTTCTTCAATACCTGCACCTACAGCCGGGATATATTCCTTCGGAATTGCTCCACCAACAACTTTAGATTCAAATACGAATAACTCTTCTCCATTGACGTCCATTGGTTCAAATCTAACTTTACAATGTCCGTATTGTCCACGTCCACCCGATTGTTTTGCATATTTACTATCCACATCAACAGCTTTTGTAAATGACTCTTTATATGCAACTTGAGGAGCACCTACATTAGCTTCTACCTTAAATTCACGAAGAAGTCTATCTACGATAATCTCAAGATGAAGCTCACCCATACCTGCGATAATTGTCTGACCTGTTTCCTGGTCTGTATGCGCGCGAAATGTTGGATCTTCTTCTGCAAGTTTTGCTAGAGATTCTCCTAATTTGCCTTGTGATGCTTTCGTCTTAGGTTCAATAGCTAATTCAATAACCGGCTCTGGGAATTCCATGGATTCAAGAATAACCGGATGTTTTTCATCACAGATGGTATCTCCGGTTGTTGTAAGTTTAAACCCTACTGCTGCTGCAATATCTCCCGAATATACTTTATCAAGTTCTTCTCGCTTGTTAGCATGCATCTGTAAGATACGACCAACACGCTCCTTTTTGCCCTTTGTTGCATTCAATATATAAGAACCGGCATTTACAGATCCTGAATAAACTCTGAAATATGCTAGTTTACCAACAAATGGGTCTGTCATAATCTTAAATGCTAAAGCTGAGAATGGTTCTTCATCTGAAGAATGTCTCACAACTTCATTTCCATCATCATCCACACCTTCAATCGGTGGAATATCAACTGGAGATGGCATATATTCAATGACAGCATCTAATAATTTTTGAACGCCTCTGTTTCTGTAAGCAGTACCACAACATACAGGAATTGCTGTACATTCGCATGTTCCTTTTCTAAGAGCTGCTTTTAATGCATCATTGGAAGGTTCGTTCCCATCCAAATACTCCATCATTAAATCATCATCTAATTCACAGATTTTTTCAACCAACTCTGTATGATATAACTCTGCATCATCTGCCATATCTTCTGGAATAGGTTCGATTGTAATATCATCACCTTTATCATCATGATAGATGTAAGCCTGCATCTCCATCAAGTCTACAACTCCTTGGAAATCATCTTCTTTGCCAATTGGTAATTGAAGACAAATTGCATTTTTACCTAATCTTGATTTGATTTGTTCCACGGCACCATAGAAATCTGCACCTAAGATATCCATCTTGTTGATGAATGCCATTCTCGGTACATTGTAAGTGTCTGCCTGACGCCATACATTCTCTGATTGTGGCTCTACACCACCCTTTGCACAGAATACACCAACTGCACCATCAAGTACACGTAGGGAACGTTCTACTTCAACGGTGAAGTCAACGTGACCTGGTGTGTCGATAATGTTGATACGGTGTTCTAATGCTCCGTCTTTTGTTGCATTTTCTTTTTGTAATGTCCAGTGACAAGTAGTTGCAGCAGAAGTAATTGTAATACCTCTTTCTTGCTCTTGTTCCATCCAGTCCATTGTGGCATTACCTTCATGAGTATTACCAATCTTATAATTAACACCGGTATAGTATAAGATACGTTCTGTTAACGTAGTCTTACCAGCATCAATATGAGCCATGATACCGATATTTCTGGTTCTCTCTAATGGATATTCTCTTCCAGCCAAGATTTTTTCCTCCTATACTATACTAGAAACGGTAGTGAGCAAATGCTTTATTTGCTTCTGCCATTTTGTGCATGTCTTCTTTCTTCTTTACAGATGCGCCGGTATTATTTGCTGCATCCATAAGCTCATTGCCTAATCTATCTTCCATTGTCTTTTCGCCTCTTTTGCGAGAATACAATGTAAGCCAGCGAAGTGCTAACGCCTGTCTTCTATCAGGTCTTACTTCGATAGGTACTTGATATGTTGCCCCACCGATACGTCTTGCCTTAACTTCTAGAACTGGCATGATATTTGCCATAGCTTCCTCAAATACTTCGATAGCCGGCTTTTCTGTTTTCGTAGCAATCTTATCAAATGCTCCGTATACAATCTTTTGTGCTACACCTTTCTTACCATCTAACATGATGTTATTGATAAGTTTGGTAACCACTTTATTGTTGTACATTGGATCCGCCAATACGTCTCTTTTTTGATTATGTCCTTTACGTGGCACGGTTCTTCCCTCCTTAATTATAATTCCGAAATTTTCATTTCGTTCGAATTAATTCATCGGTACTCACACAGTCTAATGTATGTTTTCGTGCGGGACATAATGGATAAATCATCTATTATATATTAACCCGCAACCTACAGGAATCATAGTTCTGTTTGTGATACGATATTACTTTAGTTTCTTATACGCTTACTTATTTCTTACTTTGCGTCTTTTGGTCTTTTAGCACCATATTTTGAACGTGCTTGTCTTCTCTTTGCAACACCTGCTGTATCAAGTGTTCCACGAACGATATGGTATCTTGTACCTGGTAAATCCTTTACTCTACCACCACGGATAAGAACAACACTATGTTCTTGAAGGTTATGACCTTCTCCTGGGATATAGCTAGTTACTTCAATACCGTTTGAAAGACGAACTCTGGCAATCTTTCTAAGTGCTGAGTTTGGTTTCTTAGGTGTAGCTGTTTTTACTGCTGTACATACACCTCTTTTGTGTGGTGCTGAAACATCAGTAGCTCTTTTGTGTAAAGAGTTGTAACCTTTCTGAAGAGCTGGTGCCGTTGACTTTTTTGTAGAAGTTTGACGTCCTTTTCTTACTAACTGGTTAAATGTTGGCATTCTTTTCACCTCCTATGGTTTCTGTTTGGTTGCTGTTAAACATTTCTGTCTAATAAGCGCACAAAAACAACAACGCATTTCTGTGCACGCTAAATCATTTTATTACTATTCTTCTCTCATGTCAAGCCTTATCCTGAAAACAAATATTTTTTACAATCCTAAGGTGTCTGAAATTGCGCACATCTCTTCTAATGCAATATCTACAAATTCCTCCAATGTCATACCTGTAAACTCAATTGCTTCCATATAATCACGATTTGCACCTGATGCAAAACGCAATTCATTAAATCGTTTCAATACCGATTTTTTCTTCACACTGGCAAGTTTTTTATCTGGATAAATCTGAGCAACGGCTTTACAGAATCCACTCATTGGATCCGCTGCCAATACTGCATATTGAATTGTAGTCTTTGCTTTCACACCACTTTTGGGATTGTGTGCACAGATTGCACCGAATAAAACCGGATCTTCTATTCCTTCTTTTTTTAATAATTCAACAGACGTTGGACCATGAACACTTAAATCATTTTTCCAATCACATTGTTCTTCATCTAAATCATGAAGCAATCCCACAACTCCCCAATACTCTTCTTCTCCCGGCGCCAACTTTTTAGCTAAACCTTTCATGATTGCCTCTACTGCATAAGAATGTTGAATATAGTTTTCTCCTTTCATATACTTTAATAGTATCTCATGTGCCTGTTCTCTGTTTATGCTCATTATCTTACCTCCTGATTTTGAAACATATATTTTATACATTCCTGAACTTCTTCTTTCGTTGGCATTCCTGTCTGGGCACCAAACTTTTCAATAGACAAGCTTGCCGCTACATTTGCATAATTCAGTGCCTCTTCTATTGTATCACCTTCTACCACGCGAACCGTAAAAGCGCCATTCAGAGTATCTCCTGCTCCTGTTGTATCTACCACCTTTGTTTTACGTGCCGGAACCAGCAACAACTCTCCCGTTTTAAGACAAGTTGCAACGCCTTTGGCGCCCTGTGTAATTAATAATTTCTCAGGATATTTTTTTAACAGCTCTTCTGTAGTTAGTTCTTCTCCAAATAATATAACTGCCTCATGTTCATTGGGTGTTAGATACGTTACTTTCTCTATCGTTTCTTTTTTTAGTGCTCTTGCAGGTGCCGGATTCAACACCATCTTTACTTTATGTTCATAGCAGATTCCCACCACATATTCTATGGTTTCTAAGGGAATCTCATGTTGTAGCACTACCATATCCGATTGTAACAACTCTTGCTTAATGGAATCTATATATGGGATATCAACCTTACTATTAGCACCGGACACAACAATAATTGTGTTATCATTCTCTCCCACGGTAATCAGCGCTACTCCTGTTGGTTCGTCTTCCACTACATGAATATGCTCCGTTTGAATGCCATGGGATTTTAAATTTTCAACCAGCGTCTCCCCCGCACCATCATTGCCAACACACCCGAACATCTCCACTTCTCCACCAAGTTTTGCCATAGCTACTGCCTGATTGGCACCTTTTCCACCGGGAATATAGTGAAGCGTATCACCTAAGAGAGTTTCTCCTTTCAACGGGATTCTTTCCGCCGTAACGGTCATGTCCATATTAATACTTCCTACAACTGATATCTTCATACACTTCTCCTTTTTGGGATTACTGTTTTTTATGCAATATTTTTGTGTTCACTATCTTCTATTATCGCATAAATTCTTTTGAATTTCATTATTTTTTTATATTTTGCGGATCTTAACCGATGTTTTCACGTCTTTTTTGCATGAAAAACCACCGCACTAACTTTTTACAGTTAATCCGGTGGCCCTCTTTAGATATATATGTAATTTCTATGCTTCTGGAACAACAATAATATCTTTTGTATAATGATTCAATACTTCACAACCATCTTCTGTTGTGATTACAAGGTCTTCAATACGAACTCCGATACCTTCATCAGCAAGATAGATTCCCGGCTCTACAGAGAAACATTGTCCTGGTTTGATGATGTCTTCATTTACAGAAGATACATCTCCAAATTCATGATCTTCAAGACCACAAGAATGTCCTGTTCTATGTGTAAAGTATTTACCATATCCTTTTTCTTCGATATAATTTCTGCAAGCCAAATCTACGTCCATCATTCTGTTGCCCGGCTTTGCAGCTGCAATACCACGTAAGTTAGCTTCTAATACGATATTATAAATCTCTTTTTGTCTTTCAGACACTTCACCGATAAATACAGTTCTTGTCATATCTGAAGCATAATTATCTTTGAATCCACCAATATCAATTACAACACAATCTCCATGTTTTCCTTTTGAATTATCTGTGCAATGATGTGGATCAGCTGCATTTCTTTCATAAGCTGTAATTGGATCAAAAGAAACATCATCTACGCCTAATTCTTTGTAGATTTCACGAACTTTTGCATCTAATTCCATCTCTGTAAGTCCTTTTGCTACCCATGGGATAACCTTGTCCATTGCTAAGTCATTCAATCTTGAAGATTCGCGTAATAGTGCCTTTTCTTCATCATCTTTAATCATTCTTACATAGTCAACAATCATAGAACCATTGACAAATTTACTTCCACCACCTAATTCTTGAAGTCTTAGCAAGAATTTTGATGGCCAAGTTTTATCGATACCCATTACTTTGTCATGGTCAACAAAATGGCTCATCATCTCAACACCATCTTGAATATCGTTGTACCATACAATTTCAACGCCTAGATCTTTATCTTGTGGAAACAATTCATTAATCATGATTTTATGATTCCCATTTTCATTAAGGTAAAGTGCTAATAGTCTTTCATTTGGATGAATCCAAGCTCCTGTCAAGTAAAAAACTGCTGTTGGGTCAGAGATAATCATCTGAGGAACCCCTTGTTCTTTCATTGCTTTTAATATACGTCCTACTTTATTTGCATCCATGTTTCATATGCCTCCTCGCATTTTTTTGTTGGTATATTTGACCAACATGCCTATATAAGTGTATAATTTTTTAAGCATTATGTCAATATCTTTTGCGTTGGATTTTTTGATTTTTAAGTTATTTTTTTTCGTTTTTTTTCGCATTACATTTTGTTTCACAATTATTGCAATTTCCACTGCATCCACAACCAAATCTTCCACTTTGATGTCTTTGAATCACTCGAATTATATTCCAGATCACAACCACAATTGCCAGCACTCCAATTACAATATCTATCCATTTCAATCTGCATCTCCTCCTATTTTTATAATTGAGAAAGAACCACTACATATATTATGCAATGGTTCTTAAGAAACTCTTTATTCTGTAACTTCTAATATCTCTTCTGTTTCCACAATCTCTTCTATGGTTATATCCATATCTGCAGTGGTTGTTTCTTCTACCGATTCTTTCATATCTTCCGGCTCTTTTACACTCTCAGATATCTCTGCCATGGCAACACCTGTATCTAACTTTACATCACGATACTTGCGCATACCTGTACCCGCTGGGATTAATTTACCAATGATTACATTCTCTTTCAATCCAATCAATGGGTCAACTTTTCCTTTAATTGCCGCTTCAGTCAGAACCTTGGTTGTCTCCTGGAATGATGCTGCGGATAAGAACGAATTGGTTGCCAAAGATGCTTTTGTAATACCAAGCATCACTTGTTCCCCTGTTGCTAGTTCTTTTCCTTCTTCTTCCAATTTAGCATTAATATCGATAAAGTCTAGATTATCTATCATCGCACCTGGTAAGAATGCCGCATCGCCATTTTCTTCTACTCGTATCTTCTTAAGCATCTGACGTACAATTACTTCAATATGCTTATCATTAATCTCAACACCTTGCAGACGATATACACGTTGTACTTCTTGAATCATGTAATCTTGCACTGCACGAACACCTTTAATCTTCAAGATATCGTGTGGATTGACGCTACCTTCTGTAAGTTCATCACCAGCTCCTAATTCCACACCGTCTTGAATCTTAATTCTAGAACCATAAGGAATTAAATATGCTTTGGACTCTCCTGTTTTTTCATTTGTTACAATAATTTCACGTTTCTTCTTTGTATCATTAATAACAGCAGTTCCACCAAATTCCGTAATAATTGCAAGTCCTTTTGGCTTTCTTGCCTCAAAAAGTTCCTCAACACGAGGAAGACCCTGTGTAATATCATCTCCGGCAACACCACCTGTATGGAATGTACGCATGGTAAGTTGTGTTCCGGGTTCTCCGATAGATTGAGCCGCAATAATACCCACTGCTTCACCTACCTGTACCGGTTCTCCTGTAGCCATGTTGGATCCATAACATTTTGCGCAGACACCTACATGTGACTTGCAAGACAGAATCGTACGAATCTTAATCTCTGTCAATGGTTTTTTCTTTGCATTCACACCAGTAGTCATAATGGCTTCTGCACGTCTTGGGGTAATCATATGATTTGCCTTAATCAGCACATTGCCTTTTTTATCTTTAATTGTTTCGCAAGAATAACGTCCTGTAATACGTTCCTGCAATCCTTCAATCTCTTCATTTCCATCCATAAATGCTTTTACATACATTCCCGGAATCTCTTCTCCTACAGGAGTACAATCTACTTCACGGATAATCAAATCCTGAGATACATCTACCAAACGTCTTGTAAGGTATCCTGAATCCGCAGTACGAAGTGCTGTATCTGAAAGTCCTTTACGTGCACCATGGGCCGACATAAAGTACTCCAATACATCAAGTCCCTCACGGAAGTTAGATTTGATTGGCAACTCAATCGTACGTCCAGATGTATCCGCCATCAATCCACGCATACCGGCAAGCTGTTTAATCTGCTTGTCAGAACCACGGGCTCCTGAATCTGCCATCATAAAGATATTGTTATACTTATCAAGTCCCGATAATAACGCTTCTGTAAGTACATCATCTGTTGCTTTCCAAGTTTCCACAACTTCTTTATAACGTTCTTCTTCTGTAATAAGCCCACGTTTATAGTTTACAGATATCTTATCAACCGTATCTTGCGCTTGCGCAATCAGTTCAGGCTTCTGAGGTGGAACTGTCATGTCAGAGATAGATACTGTCATAGCTGCTTTGGTAGAATATTTATATCCGGTTGCCTTAATATCATCTAACACTTCTGCCGTTCTTGTTGCGCCATGTGTGTTAATCACTTTTTCAAGAATCTGTTTTGCCTGTTTTTTACCTACGTGGAAATCAACTTCCAGTAACAATTCATTACCTTCTACACTACGGTCTACAAATCCTAGATCCTGTGGTATTATTTCATTGAAAATAAATCTCCCCAATGTAGATGATACCATTCCAGTCTTCTCTGTTCCGTCCATTAATGTCTTGGTTACACGTATTTTAATTGCAGAATGAAGTGTAATAACATCATTTTCATATGCAAGAATTGCTTCATTTAGATTTTTGAAGTATTTTCCTTCTCCTTTAACGCCCTGTCTTTCCTGTGTCAAATAATAGATACCAAGAACCATATCCTGTGACGGAACCGCAACCGGTCCACCATCGGATGGTTTTAATAAGTTGTTTGGTGACAATAAAAGGAATCGACATTCTGCCTGTGCTTCTACTGATAACGGAAGATGGACAGCCATCTGGTCACCATCAAAATCCGCATTGTATGCAGTACATACAAGTGGGTGCAATTTAATTGCTTTACCTTCTACCAGAATTGGTTCAAATGCTTGGATTCCCAATCGATGGAGTGTGGGCGCACGGTTTAGCATAACCGGATGCTCTTTGATAACATCTTCTAATACGTCCCATACTTCCGGTTGTAGACGTTCTACCATCTTCTTAGCATTTTTAATATTGTGAGCCGTTCCATTTCCTACTAATTCTTTCATAACAAATGGCTTAAATAATTCAATTGCCATCTCTTTTGGAAGACCACATTGATATATCTTTAATTCCGGTCCTACTACGATAACAGAACGTCCTGAATAATCCACACGTTTTCCGAGTAAATTCTGACGGAAACGTCCCGACTTTCCTTTTAGCATGTCAGATAAAGACTTCAGCGCACGATTTCCCGGTCCTGTTACCGGACGTCCACGACGACCATTATCAATCAAAGCATCTACCGCTTCTTGTAACATTCTCTTCTCATTGCGCACAATAATGTCCGGAGCCCCTAATTCTAATAATCTCTTTAGACGATTGTTACGGTTTATAATTCTCCTGTATAAATCATTCAAATCAGAAGTAGCAAAACGTCCACCATCTAATTGAACCATAGGTCGCAAATCTGGTGGTATTACAGGAATCACTGTCATAATCATCCATTCCGGCTTATTTCCCGAACCACGAAATGCCTCCACAACTTCCAGACGTTTAACGATTCTTGCACGTTTTTGTCCGGTTGCGCCCTTTAATCCTGATTTTAATTCATCATACTCTTTATCTAAATCAATCGCACAAAGCAATTCTTGAATAGATTCCGCACCCATTCCCACACGGAAGCTGCTGCCCCATGTTTCTCTTGCCTCTTGATATTCTGGTTCTGATAACACTTGCTTATATTGTAAGTCTGTCTCTCCTTTATCAATAACGATATAAGATGCAAAATATAAGACTTTCTCCAATGTTCTTGGGGATAGATCAAGAATTAACCCCATGCGACTCGGAATCCCTTTGAAATACCAGATATGTGATACCGGAGCTGCCAGATCAATATGACCCATACGTTCTCTTCGCACACTTGCTTTTGTTACTTCTACGCCGCATCGGTCACAGACTACCCCTTTATAACGGATTTTCTTATATTTTCCACAGTGACATTCCCAGTCTTTACTTGGCCCAAATATCTTTTCACAAAAAAGGCCGTCTTTTTCTGGTTTTAACGTTCTATAATTGATTGTTTCTGGCTTTGTAACTTCGCCTCTTGACCAATCTAAAATCTTTTCAGGTGATGCCAAGCCGATTTTAATAGCATCAAAAGTCATTGGTTGGTAAGATGATTCATTACTTGTTGTTGTCATATAGGCACTCCCCTCTACTCTTCGTCTAACATTTCAACGATTTCCTCAGTTTCTGCTTCCTCTATTTCAACATCTACTAGTTCTTCGCCTGCAAATTCTTGTTGGCTAAACCCATGGGCACCGTCTGCTTCTTCTGTATTGAATTTCTTGTCACCTTCGATAATTGAATGAAGATCTGACTCGCCATAGTCAATTGTCTCTGTAATCTCTACTTCTGTCTGGTCTTCTCGTAACACTTTCACATCAAGTCCAAGAGATTGTAATTCTTTTAGCAGTACCTTAAAGGATTCTGGGATTCCCGGTTCTGGGATATTCTCTCCCTTGATAATTGCTTCATAGGTCTTCACACGTCCGATGACGTCATCTGACTTCACAGTCAATATCTCTTGTAATGTATAAGATGCACCGTAAGCTTCCAGTGCCCAAACTTCCATCTCTCCGAATCTTTGACCACCAAACTGTGCTTTTCCACCTAATGGTTGCTGAGTTACCAGAGAGTACGGACCCGTAGAACGTGCATGAATCTTATCATCAACTAGATGATGAAGTTTCAGATAATGCATGTGTCCTATAGTAACAGGGCTGTCAAAATATTCCCCACTTCTTCCATCTCTCAAACGCACTTTTCCATCTCTTGACAGTGGAACACCTTTCCACAATGCACGATGGTCCAGATTATCTTCCAGATATTGCATTACTTCCGGAAGTAGCTCTTGTTCATATTTACTTTGAAATTCTTCCCACTCAAGATTGACATAATCATCTGCCAAATCAAGAGTATCCATAATATCAATCTCATTAGCACCATCAAATACAGGGGTTGCAATATTAAATCCAAGTGCTTTTGCCGCAAGACTAAGATGTATCTCTAGTACCTGCCCAATATTCATACGAGACGGAACACCTAATGGATTCAATACAATATCAAGTGGACGACCATTTGGCAAGAATGGCATATCTTCTACCGGTAATACACGTGATACAACACCCTTATTACCATGACGGCCTGCCATCTTATCTCCAACAGATATCTTTCTCTTCTGCGCAATATAGATACGAACCGCTTGATTTACTCCAGGCGATAATTCATCTCCGTTCTCCCTAGTGAATACTTTTGCATCTACAACAATTCCATATTCTCCATGAGGAACTTTCAAAGATGTATCTCGGACTTCTCTTGCCTTTTCTCCAAAGATTGCACGCAATAAACGTTCTTCCGCTGTTAATTCTGTCTCTCCTTTTGGAGTTACTTTTCCAACCAAGATATCTCCGGCACGCACTTCTGCGCCAATACGGATAATTCCACGATCATCAAGGTCTTTTAACGCCTCATCTCCAACTCCCGGAATATCACGGGTAATCTCTTCAGGCCCTAATTTGGTATCACGAGCTTCTGCTTCATACTCTTCAATATGAATAGAAGTATAGACATCTTCTTGTACCAGACGCTCACTTAATAAGACTGCATCTTCATAATTGTAACCTTCCCATGTCATAAAACCAATCAATGGGTTCTTACCAAGAGCCATCTCTCCATTTTCAGTAGACGGACCGTCCGCAATGACCTGTCCTGCTGTTACATGTTCCCCTTTTACAACAATTGGTCTTTGATTGTAACAGTTGCTCTGGTTACTGCGTAAGAATTTAATTAATTTATATGTTTTCTTTGTTCCATCTTCTCGCTTAATTATAATTTCTTTTGAGGTAGAACGTTCTACTATTCCGGCTTGTTCTGTAATGACACAAACTCCTGAATCCACCGCTGCTTTTGTCTCCATACCAGTTCCTACAACAGGGGCTTCCGTCATTAACAGTGGTACTGCCTGACGTTGCATGTTAGAACCCATGAGGGCACGGTTCGCATCATCATTTTCCAAGAATGGAATCAATGCTGTTGCTACAGAGAATACCATCTTTGGAGATACGTCCATATAATCAAATGCTTTTTTCTCATATTCCTGTGTCTCTTCACGATAACGTCCAGATACATTTTTGTGTACAAAATGTCCCTTATCGTCTAACGGTTCATTGGCTTGAGCCACATGGAAATTATCTTCTTCATCAGCCGTCATATAGACAACATCTTCGGTAACTACCGGATTCTCAGCATCTTTTTTATCAATCTTACGATATGGCGCTTCAATAAAACCATACTCATTAATGCGAGCATAGGTTGCCAAAGAGTTAATTAATCCGATGTTTGGACCCTCGGGAGTTTCAATTGGACACATTCTTCCATAATGAGAATAATGAACATCTCGCACTTCAAATCCCGCTCTATCTCTTGATAGACCTCCAGGCCCCAATGCTGATAAACGTCTCTTATGTGTTAATTCTCCAAGAGGATTATTCTGATCCATGAACTGTGACAACTGGGAAGAACCAAAGAATTCTTTCACCGCCGCTGTAACTGGTTTAATGTTAATCAGCGATTGTGGAGAGATACCCTCTTGATCTTGGGTTGTCATTCTTTCACGAACCACTCGTTCCAATCTGGATAATCCGATTCTGTATTGATTCTGCAATAACTCACCAACCGCACGGATACGTCGATTGCCCAAGTGATCTATATCATCTGCATTTCCAATTCCATATTCCAGATGGATATTGTAATTGATAGATGCCAAAATGTCTTCTTTTGTTACATGCTTTGGAATCAATTCGCTTATATTCTTACGGATTGCTTCTTTTAATTCATCAATGTCTCCTGCTGTTTCTTCTAATAACGTAGCAAGCATCGGGTAATACACTAACTCAGTAACACCCACATCAGCTCTTTCTATATCTACAATATCAGACAACTCTACCATCATATTCGATAATACTTTTACATTACGGTTCTCTTCTTGGCTTTGGTTTTCAATCCACACAAACGGAACAGCCGAGTTCTGTATCTTTTCCGCTATATCTCGTGTAATCTCAATCCCTTTTTTCGCAATGGTTTTTCCTGTCAATGGACTTTTTACATTTTCCGCTAATATGCGACCCGATATACGATTCTTAAGTGCTAACTTTTTATTGAATTTATAACGTCCAACTTTTGCTAAGTCATATCTTCTTGCATCAAAGAACATGCTTGTGATTAAACTTTCCGCACTGTCAATTGCAAGTGGCTCTCCCGGACGTATCTTTTTGTATAACTCTAAAAGACCTTCTTGATAGCTTTCGGCAACATCTTTGCCAAAACTTGCTAAGATCTTTGGTTCTTCACCGAATAATTCGAGAATCTCTGCATTTGTTCCTATTCCAAGTGCACGAATCAATACTGTAATCGGCACTTTTCTAGTTCTATCTACACGTACATAGAAAACGTCATTGGAGTCTGTCTCGTATTCCAACCATGCACCACGGTTTGGAATCACGGTAGCAGAATATAATTCTTTACCAATCTTATCATGGGCAACTGAATAATAGATGCCTGGGGAACGCACCAACTGACTTACGATAACACGTTCAGCACCATTAATCACAAAAGTGCCTGTCGCCGTCATAAGTGGCAGATCTCCCATAAAAATCTCATGTTCGTTAATCTCATCTGTCTCTTTGTTGTAAAGTCTGACCTTTACCTTTAACGGTGCTGCGTAAGTAGCGTCGCGATCTTTGCACTCTTCAATCGTGTACTTTACATCATCTTCGCATAATGTAAAATCGACAAATTCCAGACTTAAGTGACCACTGTAATCAGCAATCGGTGAAATATCTGCAAATACTTCCTTTAATCCTTCTTTAAGAAACCATTGATAGGATTCTTTTTGAACCTCGATTAAGTTTGGCATCTCCAATACTTCTTTTTGCCTAGAATAGCTCATACGCGAACTTTTTCCGTTAGTGATGGGACGAATTCTGTTTTTCTCCATTGACGTTTCACTCCTCGTATATTTATTTTTTGGGGTTACGAATCAAGAAAACCCGTGATTTCCTCAATATACAATGAAAGGGCTTTGTGTCGCCGTTTCATGTCACTTATTACGGCATACCACTCCATAATAGCGCACTGTTAACTATAACACAAAGCTCTTTCGCTTGTCAATCACTTATTTTAGTTTCTTTTTCCTCTTTGTTAGGAAGAATGCAGCAACAATTCCCCCCGCACATAGCATTCCCATAAGACATGCCACTATATTCGTATCATCTCCCGTCCGTACATTTTTATCGTTAGGCATTGATTTCCTATCTGTTGGAACCTCTGATAGCAGTAGATCAATCATCTCAATCTGTTGAACATAATCTTCTTTTGGTCCCACCTGCTTTGGCTCTATTGTAACAGTTATCGGATCTGCAACTGCATATCCCTGTGGTGCCCTTGTCTCTACCAATTGATATTGATCTCCTGTCTTTAATTTCAGATTCTTACTATCTCCAGCAATTACATGTGGTGTTCCATCGCTGATCCATCTTGCAAGAACAATTCCTTTGGAATCACGAAGTTCAAGTTCAGCTCCACTCAAAGTAGCTCCACCGGTATCTTTTTTCGTAATGGCAATCTTGACCGCCGGTTCTTTCCATAGAATTTCACCATTTATGTTCTCCGCCGTTCCACCTCCTAGATTATTATAGTCTTGTAAGATAGCATTGCCTTCTTCATCTGTTATAAACCCAATTCTGATCGGTTCTTCAGACACTTGGCTTCCACTTGAAGCCCGTAGCTCTCGTATCTCATACTTCACTCCACGCAAAACATTTGGAAAGGTTAATTTTCCCTCTTGATTGGTCGTTGCCTTTGCAATCAAGGTCCATTCCCCATCTGCTACTGCAGCTTTCGGTGCCACCATCTGTGATTCCATGACACTAGCTTTAGAACTGCCTATACGGAACATTCCCATGCCAGACCAAGCCATCTTGTCTCTCTGCTTCGGAAAACCATTGGTCTCTCGATATAATCCATATTCAGAATCCGGAAGAACCATACTCTCGTCATCTTTGGACACTTTTTTTACTACAATCGTAGCTCTTGGCACATCGTTGATCACATTGCTTTCATCCATCACTGCCCCATCTGGCATTCTGGTAAGTCCCTGGTAGTTCCCAGCCTTATCAATCACGGCTTGATATATCGTATTTGGCGCTTCAACGCACCCCACCGGTGCTTTTGTTTCTTTCATATAATAAGTGTCGGGTGGCAGGTTTTTAAATATAACTTGCCCACGTTCATCACTTACTCCGGTCATGGCTGTCGCCGGACTCCCCGTTACCACCGGATGCGTTCCACCAGCATCATAGAATAAAGCAAATACAGCCCCTTTGATTGGCTCCACGGTATCCTTTGACGGCACTCCTAAGGTTGAATCCGCACACCCCTCCATCACATTCTTTTGCTTTGTAAGAACAATGGTGCCACGTACATACCGATCTTCCATAACCAATACGTCCTGTCCATTTTTTTTCTCTACTTTCCCTTCACTATTGGTAATTATAATTTGATTGTCATCTTGCAAGGTAAACCGAATTGGATTCGCCGTATGATACCCCGACGGAGTCTTGGTCTCTACCAACATATATGCACCACTTGGAAGATTCTTAATAGTCCCTTGATTGATTCCATCACTGGTCCACGTTCTTTTAGGATTCAATGATTCTCCATTTGCATCTTTAATTTCCAGTGTTGCTTCTGCTAATTTCCCGATATGTTCTCCTACTTCCGGATCCACGCTAACCTTATCTAATGCAAACTCCGTCAATTGATTTGTAATACGAACAGTAACCTTATCTGCATCTATAGTCACGTTCCCCTGAGGTGTTGTACCTCCGCCTCCTGTAATCGTTAACGTTCCATCTGATGAAACTTGCATCTTAATCGGATTCTGTAGTCTTTGATATCCTTTGACTGTCCGCTCTTCTGTCAGCTGATAAGTTTCCCCAACGATAAACTGTCCATCTAATGAATATGCGTCTTTGGTAGATTCCCATACTACCCCTTGCTTTGTAACATCATAATCGGAAAGTTTGTCCACATCTACAAACTTGCCTTGTAATAAAAACGTGGCACCGACAAGTGGTGTTGTTCCATCTTCAGAAGTCTTTATAAACCGCGCTTTAAATGGAATGTCTTTTACCCGCAATCCCCAAGTAGTTGCCTCTGCCACTGTGGAATCACTTATCTTGATAACCTTTCCATCTACATCTACTTCAAAGGTAAAGGTCTTTGTTAACATTTTATACCCATCTGGTGCTTTTGTTTCCTTAACTGTATATGTTTGACCAGATATTAGCTGTTCCGTCAAAGCATCTTTTTTGTTGGCATCTGTAATGTGAATCTCTGTTGCTGTTATAGTCGCAAATGTTCCACTCACTGTAAACTCTGCACCTTTTAATATCTGATTGCTGTTATCCGTAATATCTGTCTTGTCAATTCGAACACCAATTGGTTTATCTGAAACAGTGATTGTGTTGTTTGCAACTGCCGTTCCTCCTATGGTAATCTCACCATCATTACCCATGGTAAATGTTACCGGAGCGGCAATCTTATAACCTTCTGGTGCCTTGGTTTCTGTCAGAATATAGGTAGTTCCCCCTGTTAACAATCCAGAGAGTTTCCAGGTTGACACGTCCCCATCCAAGGTCTGTATTACTTTTCCACTGCTTTTCTCTGTAATGGTAAATGTTGCACCTGCTATCGGCACTCCTTTTTGATTGGTTTTATCTACTGTAATCACATTTTGTTGATTCTGAACTGCCGATGCTCCACTTAGCGCCTGATATGCAAGTTGAGTTCTATCAATCGTAAACGGATAGGATGTTGTAAGTAGCACATATCCCGGTGCCGGCACTGTTTCGACCAGTACATAGTTTCCCCAGTCCAGATTCATTGCGTTAATGCGACCAGATGTATCTGTCACAAGCGGACTTCCAACACATATATCCCCATCTGTTTTTGTCTTGCTATTATCCATATCTTGATAAAGTTCAAAGGTAACCCCTGGTAATGGAACCATCGAGCCTCCCACTTGTACTCCCACTTTATCCACAGACATACTTCCCAATGTTCTGACATTCTCCAACCCTTTTGCTGTCATATGGGTATCCAAAATACTAATATTCTCAAAATGCCTATTGGTGGTAGATGCTGTGTTATATATCTCTAACGTTTGATGATCAGAATCCTCTGTAGTAGAAAAAATAACTTTAAATTCAGACTCTCCACAGGCATCATATCCTTTCGGTGGTGTTGTTTCCGTTAGTTTATAAGTAGTCTTTTCATCTAAGTCCACCTGAATTATACCATCATTTCCCGATGTAATATTTGTTAGATATGAATTCCACGTTGTTCCGCTATCTTTTGATTTCTCTAATTGGAATACAGCACCAGCAAGTGGTGCATGATCGGTGGCATCTAACTTCTGCATCTTAATATGACTAAGGAACTTCTGATTAGTCATAGTGCAAGAAACCCTCTTATCTGCTGCAGGTTTTGTAACATCGAATCCAGTTGCATCTACGACAAATTGGACCGGTGTTGTATCTAACACATGGGTTGTATCTGTTGCCGTTTCTAGGAAATAATAGTTTCCAATCGGAAGCCCCCCGCTCTTATAATGATTCGTATCATTCGCCAAATCTTCTGTCTTCCACACTCCGTCTATACCGGTCTGTAGATTCGATCCAATTAAGATATCCTCATTGGTTCCATCTACCAGATCCGGCACACTTCCCACCTGTTTATACAAGGAAAATACAATCCCTTGCAACTTCTGGGTTGGAGTGTCCTTCTCCTCTTTCGTAATCTGTACAGGACGATACACTTCAATATCTCGCATGCAGATCTTGTTAGGCTCACTCCCTGTAGCCGCCGTCCAGTTACTATTGGTATCACTAGCCTTGCCTGCTGTAAATGCGCCACTTATCACTTGCAGCGCACCCGTTGCTGTTATCCGAAACACAATTGGATCAGCTGTCTGGTACCCCACCGGTGTCTTGGTCTCCGTAAGAGTATACTCCGTATCTACTTTAAAGCCTTGAATGGTCCAAGGTTGCAAATTACTTGATCCTCCCAATTCGTTATAACTCCAGATAGGAGTGGTTTGATTCGATTCTTTAATTTCTAATTCTAGATGATTTTCTGCCGTTCCATCTCCATGAACCGGTTCCTTATACTGATTAAGTTTCGTAAGAACTATCTTTGTTTTTTCATTTGTCATAGTTATCGCAAGCGGTTGGGCATCATTCCCCACCGTAATCTGCATTGGAGCTGCAGGCAACTGATATCCAACCGGAGCTTTTGTTTCCAGTATGTTATAATTTCCCGGCAATAACTTCCATGGAGTCGTTGCATTCTGACGATATAAGTATGGAACGCCATCTGCATTATTCACATTATAGACTCCACCTGCATTATTCACGTTTGATAGCCTATAACTCCCCGTCACTCCATCTTCTTGCAAACTTGCAATGGCAACGTTTCCACTTTGAAGAGTGAACTGCGCTCCTGTCAATGCCGGTATAACAGTATCTTTGTCTTTCTTCGTCAAAGTAAGAGCAGAACGGATTCTTTCGTTGCTATATATGTCGGTTGGCTCAGCCCCCCCTTTTTTTACATACTCCACCTGTCCGGTGGTACCATCTGCCGCAACGGAAAAATACGCTGTTGCTTCATGACCTTGATTACTCTCATTAAACGCAAACGGAATACTGATTGCATTTGATTTGAATCCGGGCGCCGGCATTGTTTCCTTGATGACATAGTTTCCATAGACTAGATGGATTGATGTACCATTTTTACCATAGTCTCCATCGTTTGGAACCTCAAATTTTCCTTGTGCATTTGTTGTAATCTGGAATAATGGCGTATTCGGCTCATTTTCTTTATATACCGAGAATACGGCCCCTGAAACAGCTGCTTGTTTTTCATTATCCACTTTTTTCAACTGAATATATCCATATCTTAATTTATTCTCCACCTGCGCCGTAGTACCACTATGCATAGATACTACCGGCCCATTTACCGAATCATAAGTATACTTAACTGTTGTACCCTTAATTACAATATAAATATCCCGAACTGTGTGTTCTATTGGATCTGTAAACCCTGCATCTTCTATTAGTTTATATGTTCCATCGGGTAAATCAGAGACCGTATATTTTCCCGTCGTGGAGGTTACCGTTGGTTGTGGTTCATATTGTTTGTAAGTTGTCGTATCTGCAGGTGCAATGACAACTCCCCAGTCACCTACGCTCCCACCATTTGCCGGACTCTTGCCACCATCTCCTAGTCGATAAAGGTGAAACAGAACCTGTGGCACCAATCCTCCGTCTTGGTTGTGTTTTTCGAACTGAATTGTAGTTAAATTCAGCGGATTCAGTACTTCTCCTGTTGCTGCGCCTGTTCCACTTGTGAGATTGTAAGTAAAAGCGGACTTATCCGCAGTAAGACCCGTGGCTAACTCTGCCTTAGATATGGAAATATCTGAAAGCAATGTATAGCCTGTTGGTGTTGATGTTTCTTTTAGAACATAGGCTCCAAATGGGACATCTGTAAAGCTAATAATGCCATCTGTTCCCGTAGTTTTTTCTGCTACTTTTGTACCCGCTTTACTAGTAGGTGCAGACCATAGTTCAAATGTTACCCCTGAAAGTGGTGTTTTTACATTCACGGCATTTTGGTTCGTATATTTGGTAAAGGTAATGGTTCCCAATACCGGTGTGTTTTCAATTATTGTCGGTGTTCCCAACGGGGTATTAGAAGCATCTACCTTGTCTGTAATCGTAAACTTCACTTGATTGGGCGGAACCCCCGCCCCTCCTGACGTAGCCTCTGATGTTACCACGACTTTATATGTCTTTGGTGTTATATCATACCCATCCACCGCCGTTTCCGTCAAACTATAACCCTCAGCAGCACTAATCTGGACATCTTGAAATGTTACAACACCCTGTGCATCTGCAGTTGCCACTTTATCCGTAATCGTATCCCCATAAAGGTTTTTCCCACTTAACGTAAATTTCACACCCGAAAGCTTATCTCCTTGAAATACGGTGCCCTTATTCACATCTGTTCCCACCTGTTTCGTAAACGTAAGATTTCCTGACATTAAGGTATTTGTTTTTTCTGTAATATAATCAAATGTAGCAAATGTATCCGTGGCAATGGTTGGTGCAATGTCCTTTGCTGCCTGTACCGTGAAACTCATGGTGTTGTATGGATCTTGATTTGGCGTTGTCTCCACAAGCTGGTAATCCCCATAAGGAACATTGTTAAAGGTCACGACACCATTCGCATCGGTAGAAGCTGTTTGGGTTGTAACCGGATACTGGTCTTTAACCCCATTAAGTCCCGTATAGGTAAGTGTGAATTCTCTGCCTGCCATCAGAGCTGGTGTGATTTGATTGTCTTTTTTAATAATCTTAATAGACCCAATCGCACGTTGATTTTCTATCTTTGTTGCTATTGGATCTAACGCATGATCTTTATCTCCCACTTCAATTGCATATGTTTTCTCCACTGTCACATCTTTTACCAATACGGTAATATTGGTCACCAATGGAATATGCTTGTATCCTGTAGGCACCCCTGTTTCAGCAATAGTATATTCCCCATAAGGGATATTGGTAAACGTAACAAGACCATCTTTATCTGTGGCTTGTGATGTTCCGATTCTATTCAATTCCGGAGTTGCCTCAACGTAAGTTCCTTTTTTATATATCCCAAATTCGGCACCCTTCACCGGAATGTTCTCAGATGTGGCTGTCTGTACATGCTCATATTTCTTCATACGAATGCTGCCTGTTACAAATTCATCTACCAAAATGTATGGATTCCCTGATGCACCATCACCTGTGAGTTTACAATCTCCTGCTTTTTTTGTAAGGATATAATGATATTCCCCTGAGACAGCGTCCTTGGTTACGACCACAGTCATCACTGCATTTGATGCCCAAGGGTTTTTCGCAATATTCCCACCGGTTGTATCTTCTGTAATAGTATAAGTCCCCTCCTCTACTGCCGGGAACTCTACCTGACCGCTTGCATTGCTTATCGTCTTCCAGGTTTCCACACGTCCAGAAGCACTGTCTGTTCTCGTCATGGTGAATCCAACACCTTCCAATGCCTTATTGGTGTTTCCAAAATCCACATCGGAAGGTCCCATTTTTACGAACCGAATCTTCCCACTGTCTTTTGGTGTATTCTTTTTTACCATTGTATTGCCTTCATAAAATTGCCCATTTTTCTTAATAACTCTAACCGTTACGTCCTTCCCGTCAACTGATAGAATCTTATCCCCTGCTATTGATGTGAGATTTTCCGTGAACATGAAATAACTTGGGGTATTCGGCGATGGCAGTACATATCCGGTAGGTGGTGTTTTTTCTGTCACTTCATATACCACATCGGTCTTAAGATTAATGAACGCTACGTTTCCCGCCCCATCTGCAGTTACACGAGTTCTGCTTGTTGCATCTGCCATTGGATACGTTCCATTTCTTTCTTTGTATCCAATTAAGACAAACTCCGCACCACCTAAGGATATCTGCTGGTCCGCCGCATTCGGATCAGGGTCCTTACTATTTTCACTTAATTTAATAATCTGCAATAACGGTTTCTTACTTTGTTTGGCATATTTTTTCAGGTCAAATCCTTTATCATAATCACTATCACCCGTAATCTTATCTATAACATCTCCATCAATCTTGGTAAATGTGAGAGTGTTAGATATCGCATTCGTAAAATTAGACTGTAATGGTGTGTCAAAGGTCAATACCATTACTTTATTTTTATAATCCGTTCCCGTTGGAATCTCCCACTTAAAGCCAGGATTCTTTTCACTTACAACAGGTATTACTGACGCTTTAAACTCTGAAGTTTTATCAACGATACTCCCAGTTGGATTCCCCTGTGCATCTACTGAATCATATAGAGACAACTTGTAGGAGTCCTCATCAACACATAGTGGTTCTTGCAATGCCTCATGTACTGTAATTCCACTCATATCAACCATCTGACGGTTCATCACAACGGTCCATCGAATTAGTCCCTCGTTTTCTAGGTACTTTCCTTGTTTGGTAATATGATCGTTTTTAATCTTTGCCGTCCCTTGTGCTGCATCTGCTGCATTCACCGGCGTACCGTAGATATTCCCCGTCAGCGTTGCCTTATTAATCATGGTAACTCCATTGATTTTATCTGCATTTTTCCCCACAAACTTATCATAACGATAGGTATCATCCGATAAAATCGTTGTATAGTGAATCGCATACTGATGTCGTAATGCACCTGCTGGGAATGTAAAAGTTACGGTATTCTTTAAGTATTTTGTCACAGAATCTTTGGTATCTGTTGTTGCTACATACGTAACTATGTCCCCATTATGAAAAGTAATGGTGTGGGCATTGGTATCGACGATACCAGTTTCGCTTTTTCCATCCACATCTGTTCTGGTGACTTCCCTAAAGGAACCTAAGGTCGAACCTTCCGGCATAGTATCGGTTAAAACCGCATCTGTAATAGGAAGTATATTGGGATTCATAACTACGTTCCACCCTACTCCGTGTGTGTTATAATCATAAGATGTTGTAATAGTCTTATCTAGCAATGGATTCGTAATGTTCTTATTTGCCGTAATCGTTGGTGACTTGGTTATAGAACCTATGGTTGCAGTAACTATTGCATTATTGGTGATATTAAAATTCTGCTCTGTTGCAAAACCACTTGGATTTTTAATCTTGGTTTTAAATGTAAAATCATAATATTCATCTGGGCTAATGTCTCCAACGGTAACGGTTAACTTGGTTTTTCCACTTCCATCTGAAGTCAACTCATAGGTTGGGATTGTATCCGGAACACCTGTTTTTCCAACGGTTCCCACTACATTTTGCGTAGAATCTACACGATTACGTTTGGCGTAAGTAAGACCTTTATTCTCTGTTGTTGTAATGTCTATAAATGCTTGATCGGTATCTACAAGTTCATCTGTAAAACTAACATTTTTCATCCGAACCCCATAATAATTAAGTTTTATACCCCAGGTCATCTCCTGCGTCTTTGGATTATAAGCGATTGCATTTTTCTCTGCAATCTCTACATTTGCATTGACGTCTTTTCCAATATCCACGACGTCCGGAATCGTAAAACCAGGTCCGATTCCATCGTAGGAAATATTTTCCCACAGCATCTTTACTTTATTATTAATGTCCTTTTTCCCCGCAGTTGCAGCTGCCATGTAATCTTCGAGTGTCCCACCATTTAGATTCAGATTGGTATGATACTTGATTTGTACTTTTTTATTGGCATAGTCATTAAAGGGAATAATCAGCACCGCCTGTTGTTTCTTTTCAGAACCAACCGTAATCTCGTAGGTATAACAAACCGGATTCTTTCCATTATTAGTTAGCGTATTCAACTCCGTTACTGTTAGATTTTCATAAGGTGTCGTTCCCACTGTTGCCGTAATCCCTGTTAATATGTTTGTTGTATTCCCATCACGAATCGTGATTCCCTCAGCAAAATCATACTGATGGTCTGACCAGCAGATAGTATCAACCAAATAAGCATTTTTCAAAGATGCCAGTGTGGTGTTCACATCAACAGTCCATACAAACCGCTGTCCATCAACCTTGTCCTGCTTCCCTTCTTTCTTTATAAACATGGTACCCATCTTCGTTGATACTTCCTCTGTGTTGGCAAGTGTCTTGGTTGTATCTTTTCCAAACAGACTGGCATGATTCTTAAAGGTGTCTGATGGCATCAGGATACCACCATTCATAAATGCTTTGAAATTAGTATCATTTAATCGCATGCTAATCTTAAAATCTGCGACCTTTAACTCTTTCCCTACTTCTTGTTTTGGAAATTTATAGGTCAGTGTATTCCCAATCACATTATATTCGTTTGCCTCTTGAACACTATCCGTATTCAATGATAGTGTAACATCTGGTGTTCCTTTTAAAATCACTTCACTGACTACCATACCTTCCGGAATCTGATCCGAAAATGTGGTTTCATCCAAATATTTTTGTGGATTTGGTGAAACTGCATCTTTTACTGCAAGATGGATTTCATAAGGAATCACAGGTGCATCGACTTTTGTCGGTCCTGTCTTCGTTGCAGTATAGTCTGCATCCACTTTATCACCACCATCCGAAGGGTCTACATGAGCGGTAAGTTCTAGCAGCTTTGTCTCATCATTAATTGTAACGTCTTGTTTCCCATCTCCTTTTAGTTTATTCTTATCCAATTCTAATTCCAGACTGAATCCGGAACTTACCCTGTAACGATTGTACATCTTGTTATCATACGTAATCACAACTTTACGGGTTCCTGGTTTATCTTCTACTATTTTATAATTTCCAATACTTATTCCACCATCATCAATCAATGTACCCTCTTTATCAAATGCTGGATCTTTACAACCGGAAAATAAGTCGCCAATTGCATATTCATAGATTAATGGTTTGATTTGTGGGTTCTTATGTGCCCCGTCTGCATGATCCTTTAGATATGTATCTATTCTATCTGAGTATTCCTGGTCTGTCTCAAGACGTGTTTTAACAGGGAAATTATCAGGGTCTGCAGCAACGATTGCTTCCAGTTGACTTTCCAGATAGATATCATCTAATATCGTTTCAAACCCAATACCAACGATGAGTGCATCGTTAGACATTGTGTTATCATATCCATTTTCATTACATATGGTTGTAATCTTTACTTCTCGATATCCGGGGGCTCCATTAATCGGACTGGTCAATGTTGTGGTATCTGTTTTGCCTTTTAAGGTTACCTTGGTCGCTTTTATACCAAAGATTCTTCGGACAGCACTTCTCAAAGCCCCAAGAAATCCCTTTGGTTCTTCTTTTTTTTCTGCAATCATAGCATTCACATCTGGGATTGGTGTCTCCCCACTCTCTGCTAATACTTGGGATTCTGATGGCTGGTTGGGCCCATTGATTCCTTGATTCGCGTCATCTATTATTTCTTCTCGACTATTTTCCAGTGGTGCTTTTGGTAATCGTATTGTAGCCTGTAATCCATTCTGTAATACTGTGGATACCTCTGTAGTGGTATCTGTCTGCAACCCTTGTGGGAGAATTGTCGCAGACACTGACAAAACCCCAAAGATATTTTGACCTTTGATTGCTTGTGCTGCTTCATTTAACGTTACTGTAATCACATTCTGACTCACCGTATACGTTCCGATAACAGAACCACTTTCTTGGCTTGTAGTTCCATTTGCCAGATAGCTCTCTTTATCACAGGTTCTTAATTCTAGCGGTTGTGTAGTATCTTCTAGCTTCCATTGTTCTTTGGAGAGGGCATAAGTAAACGTATCACCACTTTGAAGTGGTGCCTCTTCTGATATGTGTAAGAATTGAAATCCATAATCCAGTGTCATAGATTCAAGAATACTTAGATTCAGTCCGGAAAGGTCATAAAGAAGATGCTCTGATTTCACAGTCATCAATTCCTTCCCCTGCTCCTGATATGTAATTCGCTGCAACGATAACGCCAATGCATCTGTTTGGTTGGTCCAATCTACGGCTTCCCTTGTAGGGACAACTTCAACCGAATCTTGAGTCTCCTGAGGTGGTGTCTCAACTGGCGCTTCTTCCTCCGGCATTGGGGACGGTGTTGGTTTCGTCACCTGTTCTGTCCCTATATCCGCTGCATATGTCATCTGCGATATCGGACTCTGTAATACCATGGACAACACCAATACTACCGCAATCATACGCCCTATTGACCAACTATTCTTCTTATGTTTCCCCGTTTTTTTCATCTTATATCTTCTCCCCTTAAATCACATTGTACAACCACATCATCATGTGTATAATTTATTAAATATACTAAGTGTAGTATGTTTAACAATGTAATTCAATAGTTGCTGTAGCCAGTGGTATGAATGGTTGATTTTATGGTTTCTTATGGTTTGGGACGGGGTATTTTTGAATTGGGGACGGGGTATTTTTGCAAAATACCCCGTCCCCAATTTTTAAACTTCTCTTGTATATACTTTTAACCATTCTCTTTCTTCTTCTGTAAGATGTGGTGCAATTGTCTGAAATACCATCTTGTGATAGTTGTTTAGATAATTTTTTTCTTCTTGATTTAAAAGTGTTGGCTCAATACCATCTAAATCAATTGGAACAAATGTACATGGTTCAAATGACATGAATTGACCAAATTCTGTCTTTTCATCCATTCTGGTAATCATCTCATTTTCAATACGAATACCATGAGAGCCTTCAATGTAAATTCCTGGTTCATTTGTAATAATCATGCCTGCTTCAAATGGGTGGTTTTCGTCACGTAGTGGGTTAGTCAACCACCGGAATCCCGTTGGTGCTTCGTGAATATTCAATAAATATCCCACTCCATGACCCGTCCCACATTTAAAATCAAGTCCCAAGTCCCACATTGGCTTTCTGGCAAGGATATCTAAGTTATATCCAATTGCCCCTTGTAAGAATTTTGCCATCGATAGGTTCATCATTCCACGTACAACAGCTGTAAAATGTAATTTTAACTGATCGCTAATCTCCCCAAGTACCATAGTTCTTGTAATATCTGTTGTTCCCTCATAATAATTCCCACCGGTATCTGTTAGGTAAAGGTGCTCTGCCAACAATGGCACGTCTGTGTCTTTCGTTGCGCTGTAATGCATCATCGCCGCATGTTCTTTATATGCAGAAATTGGCGCAAAACTTGGCCATAAGAACCCCTCTTGCTCTGCACGAAATTCTTCTAATTTATCCGAAGCACTAATTTCTGTAATATCAATCTTACCAACATTAGTCTTTAACCAATACATGAATTTTGTAAATGCAATGCCATCCTTAATATGACTTTTCTTAAAATTCTCAATTTCCACATCATTTTTTATCGCTTTGAATAAAATGGTTGGATTTGGCGCTTCAATCGTTGTAACCTCTTGAGAAATGTTGTTATAAAGTGCATAATTTAATTTTCTTGGATCAATTAAGATTGTATCCCGTGCTTGGAATCCTTTTACATATTCGTAAATATCATCATATGGGTGTAATACTACATTTATTTTTTTGAATTCCGCAAGAATCACATCATTTAATTTTCTTTCGTCCATAAATACATGCACATCATTCATTGTTACAATTGCGTAAGATAACACAAGTGGTGCGTATGCAACATCATCTCCACGAATATTCAATAACCATGCCACATCATCTAAAGAAGATATCACATGAATCGTTGCCCCAAGCTCTTGCATCTTCTCACGTACACGGGCTACTTTAGAAACCGAACTTTCTCCAGCATATTTTTCTTCCAACAAAAAGGCCGGTTTATCTGATAACTCCGGACGATCCGTCCATATATCATTGATCAAGTCACAAGAATAATCAATGCTTCCATTTTTCCCACGAATTACCAATTCTAGATCCTGTCCCTCGCCTACTGCAATCACACGACCATCAAATCCTAACTTTGCTCCCTCCGGAAGCACCTCTGTCAGATACTCTTCCGGTGTAGGAACTCCCGGTTCTCCAATCTTGAACAAACGAACTCCACTACCAGCAAGTTGAGTTTCCGCTTGAATAAAATAACGACCATCAGTCCATAACCCCGCATCATCTTTTGTAATCACTACCGTACCCGCAGACCCCGTAAATCCAGAGATATATGTTCTCGCTTTAAAATGTTCCCCTACATTTTCACTCTGATGATTATCTGCCGCCGGTACCATATACGCATCCATCTGTTTTTCAGCCATGCACTTACGAAGTGCCGCAACTCTTTCTGCCACTTTCATTCTAATATCCTCCTTTGACCACTGTCTATCTGTGTCTTAATGATAGCATTGTATCATATTTCATCAAGTTTGAGCAAGTTGGGGACGGGGTATTTTTGAATTGGGGACGGGGTATTTTTACAAAATACCCCGTCCCCAATTCAAACACCTTGACATCTTCTTTTCTCTATTGTATTGTCTATCTAATACAATAATATTTTATTAAAAACTAGGGGGTTTTTACATGCTGGAAATACAGAATATCACCAAAAAATATGGCACCTATCTGGCGGTGGATCAAGTAAGTTTTACAATTCCCGATGGAAAGACAGGTATTCTTCTTGGCCCAAATGGTGCCGGAAAGTCTACTATTATTAAAAGTATTGCCGGATTATTAAAATACACCGGTGGCATCGGAATCCAACAATTGCCTGCGCGAAGTATTGAAGCAAAGAAAATATTTGCCTATGTCCCGGAAATTCCCGCTATGTTTCAAGCTCTTACGGTTGCGGAACATGTGGAATATATTCGCAAAGCATATCACGCCACGATTACCGACGAAGAGGTTGATAATTTATTCGCTCGCTTTGAATTGTCCGACAAAAAAGATAAATTAGGAAACGAGTTATCCAAAGGAATGATGCAAAAAGTAAGTATCTGCTGTGCGCTTGCTATCAAACCGAAAGTGATTTTATTAGACGAACCTATGGTAGGGCTTGATCCCAGTGCCATTAAGGAATTGAAGTTAGTAGTATCTGAATTAAAAGACCAAG
Source organism: Lachnospiraceae bacterium (assembly GCA_036656795.1). Classification (GTDB taxonomy): domain Bacteria; phylum Bacillota; class Clostridia; order Lachnospirales; family Lachnospiraceae; genus CAUPWF01. The sequence continues at coordinate 71,987 of JAVXHR010000008.1, forward strand.
GAACCACCATCTTAATCAGCACCCACATGCTTGATATGGTAGAAGATATATGGGATATTATGTTCATTATGGAAAAAGGTCATATTATTGCTAATTACAACAGAGAAGATGTGGAAGGACAGAATATTGACGAATTATTCTTTCGCGTCACTAAAGGAGAGTGACCCCTATGGATTCCCTATTTTATATCTATCTAAAAATTATAAAAAACAAATTTAAAAAAGCCTTGAAACGCCCCGTTTTTTACTTATGCGCTTTAGGTGCCATTGCATATATCTCTATGCTTGCAGTCTTTTTGCTCAAAGTAATTCCCCAATTGGGGATCGACAAACCGATATATTTTGTTTTGTTAGTTAGTGCTTCCACCTTATACTTAGAACCAACCTCGTTTATTGCATTTGCAAAGCGAAAGGGTTTGTTATTCTATCCAAGTGATATTCATTTTATCTTTCCCTCACCTATTCATCCGAAGCTCGTTCTCCTTTATGCTTATTCCAAGCAATTATGTGTGAATTTTATTGTTTCTATTGCGATTTTTTTAATTGGAATTATTAGTTTTCATATTCCATTTTCTACCATGTTATTATATTTTTTATTCACACTATCCATGGGCAATCTATTAGAAGGCAGTTTAGTTGTCTTTCTATATGGAAACGAACGCTTTTCCCAGACTTTTCTTCGTAATCTTGCAAGAATTCTCTGGCTATTCGTTGGCGCCTTAGTTGTAGTTGGAATCCTGCTCATTAAAACGCAAGGATTCTCTCTTGCAATTTTTGAAGAATATCTTTCTTCCCCTTTGTTACAATGGATTCCTATTTTTGGTTGGAACGTTGCCATTATTCGTCTGATTCTCATAGGACCAACTTTGGTAAATGTAATCTGTAGTATCTTGTATATTGTTACTGTCCTAACCTTATTCGTATTTGCATACCGAATGAACTGTACTGGGGAATATTATGAATATGCCATGAAATTTGCAGATGATTATCAAGAAGTAAAAACAAAGAAAAGTAAAGGAGAGACGGCATTCTTAGGAAAGAAAACACAATACAAAGTTGCCCACATCAACTATGTTGGCAACGGTGCAAAAGCTATCTTCTACCGTCAATTGTTAGAATACAAAAAAAATCGATTTTTTATATTTGGAATGCCCAGTGTACTGTCACTAGGCGGTGGCTTATTAATTGTTTATCTTTTATACATCGGAGAGATTACAGCCACACCATCTTTCAAGTATTATATTGCCCCTTTATTGATGATGTATCTAAACTTAATATTTACCGGATATCAGACAAAATGGGCTAAGGAACTTGAGAATCCCTATACCTTTTTAATTCCTGATACTCCCATCAGGAAATTATGGTATGCTACAATTATTGAACATGTACGTGGTGCATTCAATGGATTACTTGCTGCAACTCCTATTGTCATTATATTAAGATTACCATTGTGGTACATTCCACTGTATATTATCCTAAATGTTGCAATTCAAGCAACTAAATTATATTCAGAAACTGTTTGTGAAGTCCTCTTAGGCAATACCTTAGGAAAAACCATTAAAACACTCTTGCGCACGTTGATTACTTGGGCAATTATCGGAATTGTTGTTCCTATTTGCATGCTAGGAACACTCGTATACAATGGGGCACTTGGATTGACTTTTGCAACTCTCTATCTATTATTAATGGCCATCCTTCTAGCTTACGTTGGTGCATCTGTCTTTGAACGCATGGAAATGATTGGGGAATAAAATTGGGGACGGGGTATTTTGTAAAAATACCCCGTCCCCAATTTCAATTTATATTTATATCTAATCTAATACATAAGGCATTAATGCGATATGTCTTGCTCTTTTAATTGCAACTGTAAGAGCTCTCTGATGTTTTGCACAATTTCCTGTGATTCTTCTAGGAAGAATTTTACCTCTCTCAGAAATATATCTTTTTAATTTTACTACGTCTTTATAATCGATGTCGTTATTATCTTTGCCACAGAATACACATACTTTCTTTCTTCTGCGACCCATACCGCCACCGCCACCGCTTCTTCTTCTCATTGGAGAATCAGATTTATTACTTTTTTCATAAGCCATTGTAACTACCTCCTTGCTTTTCATATTTGGTTTCTTTTTTCAATCTTTTAGCTGAATGGTAATTCCTCATCTATTCCGTCCGGAATATTCATGAATCCATCTCCCGCATTTGCACTTGGAGATGGCGCAGGGCTTGCTTGATAATTATGTCCTTCACTTGCTGCTTTACTCTCTGCAAATTCTTGTTCTTCTACAACAACTTCTGTTGTATATACTTTTACGCCTTCTTTATTGGTGTAACTTCCAGTTTGAATCCGCCCTGAAACTACAACACGAAGACCTTGACGAAAATACTTTTCTGAAAATTCTGCTGATTTACCAAATACTACACAATTGATAAAATCCGCGGTTGCTTCTCCGTCACGTTTGAATCTGCGATCAACAGCTAATGTATATCTAGCAATTGCCAATGAATTCTCACCTTGTGAGTATCTAACTTCTGGATCTCTTGTTAAGCGTCCCATTAAAATTACTTTATTCATGCGATTGTCCTCTTTTCTTCTCTATGCGTCTTGTCGAATGCATAAATATCTGATCACATTTTCCATAATGCGAAGTCTACTTTCAACTTCTGCTGGAACTGTAGAATCAGATTCGAAGTGGATGAAATAGTAATACCCTTCTTTCATCTTTTGAATCTCGTAAGCTAATCTTTTCTTACCCCATTCATCAACGTCTGATACAGCACCACCGAAACGAGCAATAATTTCTTTTACTTTTTCAAGTGTTTCTGTTCTAGCGTCATCTTCAATCTTTGCATTAACAACAACAGCTAATTCATATTTGTTCATGTTGTTTGCACCTCCTTTTGGTCTCTGGCTCCCGACATTATCGGGAACAAGGAATTTTCTACTTATGAAGTATTAGTACCTCATAAGGAATAATATATCACAATTAGATATGATACCATAGAACAATGCTTGTTTCAAGACTTTTTTTTGATTTCCTTTGTATTCTTTTCCACCAGTTTCCTTGGAACCATAATTTGATGTCCACACCCTACACATTTTAACCGGAAATCTGCCCCCACTCTCAGGATTTCCCACTCATAACTCCCACAAGGGTGTTTCTTCTTCATCTTAATGGTATCCCCCACTTCATATGTTACAGCCATATTTCCTCCCCTCTCTATACATTACTCTTCCTTAATCTTAACCCCACGTACGAGAAATCTATCTTCATTACTTGCTTTTGTACAAGTAGAAAGACTCACAATCTGATCCTTCGCTGTCACTTTTACACCGGTATCGTAATCTGATATACTTTTTGCTGCATCCAGATACGTTTGAAATTCTTCCGGCGTCTGGTACCGGTAATTGTAAGCATCTGACACATCTTTTACAACCGTCACTGAAAATATCTGATACGTCGCCTTTTTTCCATTTGGTGTGTATATATAAAAGTAAGGATATTTTTTATAGAATTCTTTGTCCGCATAGGACTCCAATTTTCCAAACATAATCCCCGTCTTAATACGATGTCCATAGATGATTGTGTTCTTGTCCGTCATATCCCCTGAATTTCCCGCATCTATAAATAATGTTCCACCAATGTTATATTCACCCTCTAATGTGTGTCGAAGGTATTGCTGATTATCCTTTCCATGGGCCACCGGATAACTAATAATAGATGGCTCATCAAAACGAATCCATGCCACAACATCTTCGTTAATTGATTTTAATTTTTTCCAATCCACCTTGAATTCATCCTTTTTATCCGTTGTAATGACCATATCATTTATATTGTCATATTCTTTATATCCCTTATAATAATCTATTCCAATCTTACACAATTGATATGCCGAAACTAAGAACACACAGATTGCAACCACTAAAATAATCGTTCTCCATATCTCCTTTTTTTCGCGCACCTTTCTTCGTCCTCTGTGATAACTTTTATGATTCTTCTTCATTCTTTTTTCCCCATTTCCTACTTATGTTGTATAATATCCACAATTGTCTTCTCTGTCTCTATCATACCCGGTGATGCTATTCTTCCCATATGTTCCATGGTATCTTCAGGACTCTTCCCATTAATTCCATGACAAGGTTCAATACAAATACCTTCCATTGCCATGTCTACAGCTCGAAATGCAGCATCCGTTGCAACAATTCCTTTCATGACACAACCTTGATTTCCCCCATCGCATATCATGCCTGTCAATCCTGATGCCATATTGCAAAGGACTTTTGTTAAAGCCTCACATTCTCCACCTTTAAGGTAACATAAGGCACACGCCATACCCGTTCCGGCTGCAATTCCACAACCACAGAAAGCCGATAATTTCCCGGAATATTCTTTAATATACATAGTAATCAGATAACTAAGTGCTGTTGCACGAAGCAATTGGTCCTCACTTACCTTTTCTCGATTCACTCGATAATATGCAAACAATGGAAGCGTTGCAATAATTCCGTGAGCCCCACTTCCCGTAATGCTCATTGCCGGTTTATTCAGCCCTAATACTCTCGCCTCAATTGCCCCATTACATAACAGTTGTGCTGTTTTCAATACGTCTTTTGAAATCAGTTGGTTTCCATTTTCTTTCTTAAGTTGTGGACCAAACGTGGTTTTATCAGAAGTCAATCCCTCTTCTAGGAGCTCCATATTCATGGAAAATGCTTCCCGTATAAAACTAATTTCTTCAATGGGAACTAAATCTGCATATTCCATCAATTGTTGTAAGGAATATTGATGTATAATCACATCTTCCTCTTCCTTTACCTGACCGACTTCTTTTTGAACTATCTTCTCTCCATTTTTTTCTATTTCATAGATTGCTGTATGTCCACCTGCGATGCGCACTGTACAAATATCTGTCTCTGTTCGAACAGTCGCATCAATCGTGATGCGTGCCCCCATATGGTCTAATTTCACAGACACTTTTCCCTGTTCTACCAGCTCCTGTGCTTTTCGGTCATCTTCTTTTGTCACGTGCGCTAACGCCTCCAGCTCTAACGTAGCATCTCCCGCTACTGCCCCCAGCGCTGCCGCATATACATTTCCAACTTGAGTAGAATTGGGAATTCCACAGGTGTATGCATTCTTATACATTCCCGAATTCAATCCAACTTCTATCCGCTGTATGGCGCCACACGTATGTCCCACTGCCGTAGCCACTGCATACGCAATTGCTCCGGGTTCCGTCACTCCTAATGCCGGTTTCATATCTTGTTTTAATAATTTTGTTAACGCATTCATAACCTGCACTCCTATCCAGAATAGATACTGAAGACTCACTTCCCTGCTTTCTTGTAATCTTACAGTTCTCAACATTTTTATATCTTTGGATTTATTATACTTATCTTATCTGTAATAAGTATAACGAACAGCACCTGTTTTTACAAGACTTTTTCAATGATAGACACTGTTCTTCTTTTAATTGTGTTATGATATAAAAATATGGTTAATACTATGAACAACACTAGATTCACGGAGGTACACTATGAATACATTAGAACTAAAACACAATCTATACTGGACAGGAATCCAAGACCCTGCATTGCGCTCTTTTGATATTATAATGGAGACACAATACGGAACCTCTTATAATTCCTACATGATTAAGGGAACTAAAAAAACTGCATTAATCGAAACTGCTAAATTTCAATTCTATGAGGACTACCTTTCCTCTCTAAAACAATTAGTTGATATCAGCCAGATTGACTATATCATTATGAATCATACTGAGCCTGATCACTCCGGAAGCATCGAGCAATTGCTTGATTTAAACCCAGATATTACCATCTGTGGCACCATGGGAGCCATCAATTTTTTGAAAGAAATTATTAATCATGATTTTTGTAGTCAGATTGTTAAATCCGGCGATATCCTTTCCTTAGGCGACAAAACCTTGCAATTTTTCCCTGCGCCCCAACTGCATTGGCCTGATACAATGTATACGTATCTAAAAGAAGATGAGGTGTTATTTACCTGCGATTCTTTTGGTGCACATTATAGCCATGACGGCGTCTTGCGAAGCTCAATCACCGATTCCGCTGCGTATATGAATGCTGTCACATATTACTTCGATCATATAATATCTCCTTTTGCAATCCCGTATATGCAAAATGCATTGGCACTCATTGAACCTCTTTCTATTGATATGGTCTGTACCGGCCATGGTCCTGTGTTAGATAGTCATATTGACGAAGTCTTAGATTGTTATAAAAAATGGTGTACACCCATTCCAAAGACAAAGCCATCTGTCGTCATTGCTTATGTAAGTGCCTACGGATATACCAAAGAATTAGCCGAGAGCATAGACGCCGGCATTCTAGATAGTGGCGAAGTAACTACAGCGCTGTATAATATGGAACTTTCCGATACCACGGAAGTTGTATCAGCACTGGCCCAAGCAGACGGCATCTTACTAGGTTCTCCTACCATACTTGGAGATGCCTTGAAGCCAATATGGTCCTTAACTCTTTCTATGTCTCCCGTTACGCATCGTGGCAAACTTGCCGGCGCATTTGGAAGTTATGGTTGGAGTGGTGAAGCTGTTCCAAACTTACTTGAACGTCTAAAACAACTAAAACTAAATGTCATAGATGGATATCGTGTGAAATTTAAACCAAGCTCAGAGGAATTAAAAAAAGCATACGAATATGGTGTTTATGTTCGAAACACCATATTAAACAAAAAGTAGAAATACCTAAGTTACAGTATCAATAAAACTTGTAACTTCCATCTCATTTGCCTTATAATAGTACTTGTAAACACACAACCCAGACATAATCCACTGTCCATACAACAAGGAGGTTTCTATGAATTCTATAAACTTAAAAGGAACACAATCAGAACAAAATATCAAAGCTGCACTCACCGGAGAATCCATTGCCCGTAACAAATATTCCTACTATGCACTAAAAGCTCGCGAAGAAGGAAACGAAGAAATTGCCCAGTTATTTGAACGTATGGCCAAAAATGAAATGACACATGCGAAGATATGGTACACTTTGCTAAATGGAGATATTGACAAGACCGAGCATAACCTGTTAGACGCTGCCTCCGGTGAAAATACAGAATGGCGTGATATGTATCCATCTTTTGCTCAAAAAGCTCGTGAAGAGGGATTGGACTCTCTCGCACAGATGTTTGAAAAAGTAGCGGAGATCGAGCATGGACACGAAAAACAATTTTTAAAAACATTAATTGAATTCAAGAAAAAATCCGTTGATGTTTCTACTGATAAGATTGCTGAAACTCCAGTACCTACAATGAAAACTGTCAGTGTACCCGGATATCGCTGCCAATTCTGTGGAGCCACTTTTGAAACACTTCCCGATGTATGTGATGTATGCAAAGCAATTGGAGCCTTTGATCGATGTACAATCGAAAAGGATGCTTAGTCAATTATGATAGAAATATATTAATAACAAATAATCAAATAAATCACACATCTATTTCTAAATGTGTGATTTATTTATATCTATTGATAATAATATCTACTTCTCTTAATTTTTACTTTTTTTCCTCGTCCTTAGCGCCCATTTTGTAGCCTTCAAGACTTCCGTTCTTTTCCCAGTACTCAAAACGATTATTAATCTCATCATGTGTTTTCTGTGTAATAGATGGAGTATTTCCCTTTAAATCACCTAATACTGACGCAAATCCACGGTCTACTGCATCTTTCAATGTTGCAATCTTAGAGGTATCTCCTCCGGAAAGTGATACTGCCATGTCCATAATCTTGGTTGCAACTGCATCTATCCCCCATTTTCCGTTCTCAAACTCCGATGAAGTCTCCGGAACATCTTCTGTCTTTCCTGCATTAATCATCGCTAACTTGTCTAGATTCTGCGAAAAACTTTGTGCAAACATCATTGGATCTGATTGCATAGATTTACGGTTTTGCTTTCCAAGCATCTCTGTCAACATGTTTTGAAATGATGCCATCTGATGATCTTTAATTGTTTTAATCTGTTCTGCATCTAATTTTTTTTGTTTGACATAAATTCCCGGATCCTCTTTTGGTTCTGTCTTTACAAAATCATCTACATTCTTTTTAGTTTCAGCAACAACTTGCTCTGTAATTGCCTTCTCTGTTCTAGAAACCACTGTTGTATTTGTTGCCGCAACTGTTGGATTATTAATTGGTGGAATAGCCATCGTAACCCCTCCTTCTTACATTAGACTGTGTGCTCTCATTATGTCTTCTATTATGAGCTTATCGACATACCTCATCAATAACATAAGGATTATATGAAATGTTTTTTATTATTTCCGTAAAATATTGTAAAACAAAAAGCACTATATCTTCCATCTCAAGAAAACAGTGCTTTTTCTAAGGCGCCAACCAGATTTGAACTGGTGATAGAGGTGTTGCAGACCTTTGCCTTACCACTTGGCTATGGCGCCATCCATACATTATATGCATATACCACTAAAATTATAACAAAAGACTACATCTACGTCAATACGTTTTGTAATCTTTCATGACTCCACCGGGAATTGAACCCGGGTTACCGCCGTGAAAGGGCGATGTCTTAA
>JAVXHR010000009.1:0-79927 GCA_036656795.1 Lachnospiraceae bacterium
AGCCAAAGGCTCAAAATGTGCAGACCGGGAGTGCTGATTTTTGTTTCGAGATAGACGATGATCTTGTTCTTTACAGGAATCACCTTATGGCGCAAGAAATCACAGTAGAGCTTGGTATTGTGGTACGCCACGGCGTAAGGGGCGAGATGCAATCCATTTATCTGCGTGACCCAGATGGGAATTTAATTGAGTTGTGTAGCTATGAATAACTTATCGTTATCCATGGATGTTGGATTTCTGTTTTATCTTATAGAGATGGAGGGATTGGGATGTTAGAAAAGATTGATACGAGTAAAAAGATGGATAAAAGTCAATATCAAGAGAGAATGTTAGAACTTGAAAAAAAGCTAGGAGCGTTACAACGAGAATGTCGGACTTTAGAGATACCAATTATGATTGCATTTGAAGGATTGGATGCGGCAGGAAAGGGATTGCAGATTGGACAACTTATTCATTCTTTAGATCCAAGAGGATTTCAAGTGTATGCTGTAAAAAATGAAACAAAAGAAGAATGCCGTTATCCATTTTTATGGCGATTTTGGACTAAGATGCCGGAAAAGGGCCGTATTGCAATCTATGATACCAGTTGGTACCGTAAAGTATTGGTTGAAAGATATGAAAAAAAATGTACAAAGAGGGAACTTGCACAAAATTATGATTCCATTTGCTCTTTTGAACAACAAATAACTGAAGCGGGTGGAGTGCTAATTAAATTATTTTTAATGATTGATCAAAAGGAACAAAAAAAGAGATTGCATAAATTGTTACAATCAAAAACTACGTCATGGCGAGTAAGCAAAGGAGATATAAAAAGAAATAAGCAGTACAAAGATTATCTAAGAATGAATGAAGAGATGTTACAAAAAACAGATACGGAGTATGCACCTTGGAGTATCATTGAAGCAACGGACAGACGATTTGCAACAGTGAAAATCTATACAACGGTTATTCGGGCATTGACCATTCAAATCGATAAGATAAAAAAAGAACAAACTATGGAGACAATAAATGAACTGCCTGATAACAATATGACACAATCGACAGATATGATTTTACAGGAATCTACATTAAGCAAAGTGGATTTAACACTTTCATATACAAAGGAGGAATATACCAAGCGATTAAAAGCATTACAAAAAAAAATCAAGATTTTGCATGGAGAATTATATCGTAGGCGTATTCCGGTAGTAATTGGATTTGAGGGTTGGGACGCGGGCGGAAAAGGCGGAGCGATTAAACGCCTTACAGATAAGATGGATCCTCGTGGTTATGTTGTGAATCCAACCTGTGCGCCAAATGATCTTGAACGGGCACATCATTATCTATGGAGGTTTTGGAATGCAATGCCAAAAACAGGGCATATTGCTATATTTGATCGTACGTGGTATGGTCGTGTGATGGTGGAACGGGTAGAAGGATTCTGTACAACAAAAGAATGGCAACGAGCATATAAAGAAATCAATGATATGGAAGCAAATATTACCAATGCAGGTGGAATTGTGCTGAAGTTTTGGATGCAGATTGATAAAGATGAGCAAGAAAAACGGTTTCATGAGCGACAGGAGAATCCGGATAAACAATGGAAGATTACAGATGAAGATTGGCGCAATCGAAAGAAATGGGATCAATATGAAACTGCGGTTAACGAAATGCTGATTCGGACTTCAACACCACATGCTCCATGGATTGTGGTTGAGGCAAATTCCAAGTATTATGCACGAATCAAAGTACTAGAAACAGTAATACAAGCTATTGAACAAAAATTAACACAGTGTTAAAGGCAAAGAATCCTGCATGCAGGATTCTTTTTTATAGTACTTCTTATTTTGGAAATTAAAAGGAAATTAATAGAAGATACAGAATATCTATATATAGGAAGAGTTATGTTATTGTTTATCCTATTGGTAAGGAGAAATATTATGACAATTAGAGAACAATTGGAGCAAAGAGAAATCGAATATCTAAGTCCTTATGCCACTTTAAGTAAAGATTCTAAAGGAAGAGTGGTGGAGGAGGTAGAATGCGACATCAGACCTGTCTTTCAAAGAGATCGAGATCGTATCTTACATTGCAAGTCGTTTCGCCGTTTAAAACAAAAGACACAAGTGTTTTTACTTCCCAAGGGTGATCATTATCGAACAAGACTTACCCATACATTGGAAGTATCTCAGAATGCAAGAACAATTGCCAAGGCATTGAGATTGAATGAAGACCTTGTAGAGGCCATATGTTTAGGTCATGATCTGGGGCATACACCATTTGGTCATGCAGGTGAACGTGCATTAAATGAATTAAATCCTTGTGGATTTAAGCATAATGAACAAAGTGTTCGTGTGGTAAAATGTTTAGAAAAACAAGGACGTGGTTTAAATCTGACGTGGGAGGTTATTGATGGAATTCGTAATCATCAGATGAAAGGAAATCCATTAACACTAGAAGGACAGATTGTACGATTGTCAGATAAGATAGCTTATATTAATCATGATATCGATGATGGAATACGAGCGGGAATCTTACGTGAAACAGACGTCCCACAGAATTATCGTGAAGTACTTGGAGATTCAACTAAAGTACGATTGGACACCATGATACACGATGTGATTATACATAGTATGGATCAACCACACATTCAGATGTCTGAAGAGATAGCAGATGCAACTATGGGATTACGTACGTTCATGTTTGAGCATGTATACAGAAATCCGGTTGCAAAAAGTGAAGAAGTGAAAGCGATTCATATGATTACAAATCTATATGAGTATTATCTAAAGCATATAGATATCCTGCCGGAGCAATACAAGAATCTTATGGTTGAACAAGGCGATTCCAAAGAACAAGTTGTATGTGATTATATTGCGGGAATGACAGATTCTTATGCGGTAAAAAAATTTGAAGAATATTTTATTCCACAATCTTGGAAATATTAAAGGAAATCACAATTTTTTGTCGAATATATATAATATGAGGTATTCTATGGAAAGGGGGAGCGTATGTATTATTCAGAGGATTTAGTGGAAGATGTAAGAGCAAGGAATGATATTGTTGATGTTATCTCCGGATATGTTAAGCTCCAAAAAAAAGGAAGTTCCTATTTTGGATTATGCCCTTTTCATAATGAAAAGTCCCCATCATTTTCGGTCAGTCCGGGAAAACAGATGTACTATTGTTTTGGCTGTGGACGAGGTGGAAATGTTTTTACATTTATTATGGAGTATGAAAATTATTCATTTGCAGAAGCACTTAAGATGTTGGCAAATCGAGTGGGTGTCGAGTTGCCGGAGATTGAATATTCAAAGGAAGCAAAGGAAAAGGCAGATTTAAGAACGATGCTGTTAGAGGCCAATAAACTTGCGGCAAAATATTTTTATGCTCAATTAAAAACAACACAAGGAGCGTCAGCTTATACATATCTACGTGAACGCGAATTAAGTGAAGAGATTATTACACAATTTGGACTTGGGTATTCCAATAAATATAGTGATGATCTTTACAAATATTTAAAAACCAAGGGATATACAGATGAAATATTGGCAAAAGGTGGATTGATAAATGTAGATGAGAAACATGGAGTTTATGATAAATTTTGGAATCGTGTTATGTTTCCTATTATGGATGTGAATAATCGTGTAGTTGGGTTTGGCGGACGTGTGTTGGGAGATGCAAAACCAAAGTATCTGAATACACAAGAGACACCGATCTTTGATAAAAGTCGTAATCTATATGGACTTAATCGAGCGCGAACGTCCCGAAAATCATATTTCTTAATCTGTGAAGGATACATGGACGTGATTTCTTTACATCAAGCAGGATTCCAGAATGCAATCGCTTCACTAGGTACGGCATTAACAACAGGTCATGCTGCATTGATTAAACGTTATGTCAGCGAGGTTTATCTGACCTATGATAGTGATGATGCAGGTACGCGTGCAGCACTGAGAGCAGTTCCTATTCTAAAAGAGGCAGGAATTACTGCAAAAGTCATTCGTATGGAACCCTATAAAGACCCAGATGAATTTATTAAGAATCAAGGTGCAGAAGCATTTGAAGAACGGATTCATAAGGCGCGAAATGGCTTTATGTTTGGGCTTGAGATATTGGAGCGTGAATATGATATGAATGCACCGGAGGGAAAAACAGCGTTTTTTAAGGAAGTAGCAAAACGGTTAGTAGATTTTGAAGAGGAGATTGAGCGAAATAATTATATAGAGGCAGTGGATCGGGCCTATCATGTTGGATATGATAATTTGCGAAAGTTAGTGAGTAAGACAGCTATTCAGACAGGATTAGCTAAACCAGTTACGCGTCCAAGGAGTACATTAAATAGGGACAAGCAACAAGAAGATGGGAATTTACAATCTCAAAAGATTCTATTAACATGGTTGATTGAAAGTGAAGAGATATTTCTACAAATTAGCAAATACATTGTACCGGAGGACTTTACCACGAAACTATATCAAACGGTAGCTCAATTATTATACGAACAATATAAAGTACATGATGTAAATCCTGCAAAAATTATGAACCATTTTACAGATCCGCAGGAGCATCAACAGGTTGCGAGTTTGTTTCATACAAAAATCAAAGAACTTACTACAAGAGAGGAACAAGAAAAGGCATTGAAAGAAACCATTGTACGAGTGAAGCGGCATGGTATAGAGGCAGCAACAAAGCAACTGAATCCTACGGATATACAAGGGTTACAACAATTGATGGAAGCAAAGCGAACATTGCAAGACTTACAGCAATTGCATATTTCTATTGATTAAGGATAAAATATAAATAAGGAATGAGAGGATGGACACCATATGGAAGAAAACATAATCAAATTTGAGGAAAAACTAAAAGAACTTGTAGCACTAGGAAAGAAAAAGAAAAGTATTCTAGAGATACAGGAAATCAATGAAATTTTCTCGGAGATGGAATTGGAAACAGAACAAATGGAGAAAGTGTTTGAGTATTTAGAAGCGAATAATATTGACGTTCTTCGTATTACTGGAGACGGAGAAGAGGAAGAATTAGAAGTTGTTATCGCTGAGGAAGATGAAGTCGATGTAGAAAAGATAGATCTTACGGTGCCGGACGGCATCAGTATTGAAGATCCGGTACGTATGTATTTAAAAGAAATAGGGAAAGTCCCATTATTGAATGCAGACGAAGAAGTGGAACTTGCAAAACGTATGGGCGAGGGTGATGAAGAGGCGAAAAAACGTCTGGCAGAAGCTAATCTTCGTTTGGTTGTTAGTATTGCAAAACGTTATGTAGGACGTGGTATGTTATTTTTAGACCTTATTCAAGAAGGAAATCTAGGATTGATTAAAGCAGTTGAAAAATTTGATTATCAAAAGGGCTTTAAGTTTAGTACCTATGCTACTTGGTGGATTAGACAAGCTATTACAAGGGCAATTGCGGATCAGGCAAGAACAATTCGTATTCCGGTTCATATGGTAGAGACAATTAATAAATTAATTCGTGTATCCAGACAATTATTGCAAGAATTAGGACGTGAACCAACACCGGAAGAGATTGCTGTGGAACTAGATATGCCGGTAGAACGTGTACGAGAGATTCTTAAGATATCTCAAGAACCAGTTTCTCTTGAAACTCCTATTGGAGAAGAGGAAGACAGTCATCTAGGAGACTTTATTCAAGATGATAATGTCCCGGTTCCAGCAGAGGCAGCAGCGGCAACATTGTTAAAAGAACAATTAGGTGAAGTACTGGATACATTGACAGAACGAGAACAAAAAGTGTTACGCTTGCGTTTTGGCATGAATGATGGACGAGCTAGAACTTTGGAAGAAGTGGGGAAAGAATTTGATGTTACAAGAGAAAGAATCCGCCAGATTGAAGCAAAAGCATTACGTAAACTTCGTCATCCAAGTCGTAGCCGTAAATTACGAGACTATTTAGATTAGGAGTTTGAATGGAATTATCAAAAAGATTACAAGCCGTTGCCAATATGCTTTCAGAACATTATAGGGTGGCAGATATAGGGACAGATCATGGATATCTTCCAATATATCTGATTGAGCAAGAAAAAAGCCCATATATTGTAGCAATGGACATTAATGAAGGACCACTGATACGAGCGAGAGAACATATCATTAATGCAGGACTTTCTTCATCTGAATACGACAGAATTCATATTCGCCGTTCAGATGGTGTAAAAGAACTAAGTCCGGGAGAAGTGGATAGTGTTGTCTTGGCAGGTATGGGTGGTGGGCTAATGATTCGTATTATGACAGAGGGTGCAACTGTTTTTCGAACAATTAAAGAGTGTATCCTGCAACCACAATCGGAGATTGAAAAAGTAAGAGCATTTTTGCAGGAGCAAAAGTATACCATATGTAAAGAAGATATGGTATTAGAAGATGGGAAGTACTATCCGATGATGAAAGTAGTACAAGGTATAGATACTACGTATCGTTTGATGGAATTACGTTATGGAAGACAGTTGTTGCTGCAAAAGCATCCAATCTTATGTCGCTATTTACAGAAAGAGATTTGTGGAAAACAACAGATTCTCAGAGAATTACAGGATAAAAAAGGTGCTTGTATCGAGCAGAGAAGAAATGTATTGCGGGCAGAATTAGAATGTGCCTGCCAAGCATTGCAAGTATATGGGCAAGAGAGGGGAAATGATGGACTGCAAAGAGATGTATACCATACAGATAAATGATGAAATCAAACGCTATGAGAAAGGTACAACCTATCTGTCTATTGCTAAGGAATATCAAAGTCAATATGAGAATGATATCGTATTAGTGTGGGTAGACCATAGATTGCAAGAATTGTACAAGACAGTCCAACAGGATGGAGTATTAGAATTTATTACGACAGAACACCCAATAGGAAATAAAACCTACAAACGAAGTTTGAACTTGTTACTTGTAAAAGCGATATATAGTGTCGGTGGAAGAGATGCTATTAAAAAAGTCCGAATTCATTATGCTGTAAGTAAAGGCTATTATTGTACTATAGAGGGAGCTATTAACTTGAATCAAGAGTTTCTGGATCGGGTGCAGCAACGTATGCAAGAGATAGTTGCGGAACGTGTGGTTATTAGCAAACGTAGTGTACATACGGATGAAGCAATTGCACTGTTTAAACAATATGGAATGAAGGATAAAGAGCGATTGTTCCAGTATCGACGCGTGTCTAGAGTGAATCTGTATAGTTTGAGCGGATTTGAAGATTATTATTATGGATATATGGTACCAGATTCCGGGTATCTAAAGTATTTTGCACTTTATCTTTATGATGAGGGATTTGTGATTCAGATACCGACTAAAGATGCACCTAAGATTGTTCCACCTTTTGAGCCACAACATAAGTTGTTTCAAGTATTAAAAGAATCGACCAAATGGGGGGATATGCAGGGGATTGAGACGGTTGGTGCATTAAATGACATGATTACAAATGAGGATGTCAGAGAAGTAATCTTAGTGCAAGAAGCATTGCAGGAAAAGAAAATTGCAGAGATTGCAGAGATGATATCATGTAAAAAACATATTAAATTTGTATTGATAGCCGGCCCATCTTCCTCCGGAAAAACTACATTTTCTCATCGTTTGTCAATACAGTTAAGAGCAGAAGGGCTGATACCACATCCAATTGCCGTTGATAATTATTTTGTGGAACGAGAACAGACACCAAAAGATGAAGATGGAAATTATAATTTTGAATGTATGGAGGCCATTGATGTTGCACAATTTAATCAAGATCTGACAGACTTGCTAGCCGGAAGGGAAGTACTTCTACCATCTTTTAATTTTAAAACAGGAAAACGAGAATATCAAGAAACACCTAAAAAATTAGGACCTCATGATGTACTTGTGATTGAGGGAATTCATTGTTTAAATGATGCTTTAACGTATCAGTTACCGGCAGAAAATAAATTTAAAATCTATATTAGTGCGCTTACACAGTTAAACATAGATGAACATAATCGAATACCAACAACGGATGGGCGTTTAATAAGGCGCATGGTGCGAGATGCAAGAACTAGAGGAACTACAGCACAACAAACAATCGCAATGTGGCCATCTGTACGTAGAGGGGAAGAGGAGAATATCTTTCCATATCAGGAAGAAGCAGATGTGATGTTTAATTCGGCGTTAATCTATGAGCTGGCTGCATTAAAGATCTATGCAGAACCCATTTTATTTGGGATTGATAAAAATTGTGAGGAATATATAGAGGCAAAAAGATTACTAAAGTTCTTTGATTATTTTGTTGGAATTAGTAGCGATGATATTCCGGCTAATTCTTTAATCCGAGAATTTTTGGGTGGTGGTTGTTTTCGCTTATAAACACACAGATTAGTGGAAATCATGGAGAATGCTTAACATATCGTTAGGAAGAGGGGCGTGAAATTCCATCCATATATGTGTGATTGGGTGGTAAAAGCTCAAACGATAGGAATGGAGTGCTTGTCGCTGAATCTTGGTATAGTCAGGAAAATATAGAAAATCCCCTGGTAGAGGATGACCTATGTAATTCATATGTACACGAATCTGATGGGTACGCCCAGTAGCTAATGTTAAAGCTACTAGGGAGTATCCATTTTTGTATGCTAGGCGACGATAAGTAGTTAGAGCAAATTCGCCATTTAAAAAATCTACTTTTCGTTCAATGGTTGAGCCTTCCACGCGGCCAATAGGAGCATCAATGACTCCTTCTTTATCTACAAGGCCAGTTGCAAGAGCAAGATATTCTCGATGAATTTCCCGATGCTGTATCATGTGGGAAAGCAAAGACGCACTGTACATGTGCTTGGCAAGGATTAAGAGACCGGTAGTGTCTCGATCCAAACGGTTAATACAGCGATAGACAAAGGGTTCGTCTTTTTGTGCATAATAATAAGCAACTGCATTGGCAAGGGTATTTTCATAATTTCCTTGTGATGGGTGAATGGGAGTATTGGAGCTTTTGTTAATCACCATAAGATCCTGATCTTCATAAAGGATATGAAGTGGTAATTTGACAGGAACTATATTATGAGAAACAGAAACTTCACTTAATGTAATGGTTAAGCAATCATTGGAAACCAGTAACTCACAGGTGCGTGCCCATATTCCGTTTTTAAGAATCCCATTGGGCGTACGTTTTAAATTAGCAATTATAGCATGAGAATATCCAAGACTTTTTAAAAAGTCTTGGATTGTTAGTGGCTCTTGATTGGCTTGTATATTATAAGTGAATATTCGGTTCATAAGATTCCTCTAATGTGATTTGATTTCTTTCCATAATTGGTTGTATAATACATCATTTTCATCTCCTAAAAACTGAAAGGTTTCACAATTTACAAGTGCTTGTGGATCTGGAAATGCAACGGTACTGTTGCGTAGAGCATCATCTTTAATGAGTGCTCTGGCGGCAGTATTCGGTGTGGAATAGGTAATATAATCAAAGTTTAGTTTTGCAATATCTGGTCGGCAAAGAAAGTTAATAAAAGTTTCGGCATTCTTTTTGTGCTTAGCATTCTTAGGAATGACCCAGGAATCAATCCAAAGATTTGAACCTTCTTTTGGAATCACATATTCTAAATTGGGATTTTCAAGTTGTGTATAAATGGCTTCTCCGGAATAGATAACACCAACGGCAGCTTCATTTCCAATCATTTTATCCCGCACTTGGTCTATTACATATGCCTGTACTAAAGGTTTTTGCTGAATCAATAATTTCTTAGCAGCAGTTAATTCATCTAAATCAGTAGAATTCAGAGAATATCCAAGGTATTTTAGTGTAATACCAAAGGCATCCCGCACACTATCTTGCATCAGTATATTGTCAGCATATTGTGAATCCCACAACGCAGACCAACTATCAATGGGTTCTGTTACCATGGTTTTGTTATAGAGAATACCAACGGTTCCCCAACAATACGGAATTGAATATAAATTACCGGGATCAAATTGTTGGGATTGCTCCATGTATGTGGTTCCAATATTTTTAATATTTGGAATATGATCATAATTAATTTTGGCTAATAAATCATTTTCTATCATACGCTGAATCATATAATCAGATGGACATACCACATCGTAGAAAATAGCGCCCGATTGCACTTTGGGGTACATAATTTCATTGGTTTCATATTCTTCGTAGACAACATTGATCCCTGTTTCTTTTTCAAACATTGTAATCACGTCAGGATCGATATATTCCCCCCAATTATATACAATTACTTGATTGTCTCCGGTTAGATTTTCTGTGGAGCTATAGAAAAACCCACCTGCAATAATAATGAGTACTAGGCTAACGGGAATGATTCTCCTAAAGATAATACGGGATGCTTTTTGTAATCCAGATGGTTTACGATGTCCCAAAGAGGAAGATTTGGGACTAGGTGATACATTAATCAATATTAATAATAATAATACAGATACAAAAAGCAAGGAGGAAAGTGCGTACATCTCCGGTTTAATTCCTTTTCGTACTTCACTATATATCTTCGTGGATAGGGTATCGATACCGGGGCCTTTTGTAAAGTGAGTAATAATAAAATCATCTAATGACATGGTAAAAGCAAGAAGAAATCCAGAACTTACGCCGGGAAGAATATCAGGGAATACCACCTTGAAAAATGCATGGAAAGGGGAAGCTCCTAGATCTAAGGCAGCTTCATAGGTATTTCGATTTGTTTGCTTTAACTTTGGCATAACACTTAAAATTACATAAGGAATATTAAAGGTAATATGTGCTAATAAAATCGTAGAAAAACCCAAGGAAAATCGAAAGGCAATAAATAATAGCATCAGGGATATTCCAGTTACAATATCTGCATTCAGCATAGGAATGTTCGTGATACCCATTAATGTGGTCCGAAATTTATGCTTCATAGATTGAATGCCAATGGCAGCAGCAGTTCCGATTAAAGTTGCAATAAATGCAGAAAGTAAAGCAATAATTAGTGTCGTATATAAAGCATTCATGATTTGATCATTTTGAAAAAGCTGAATATACCACTTCCCAGTGAATCCACCCCATTTGGCGCGTGTTTTTGAATTGTTAAAGGATAGCACAAATAGTGTGATGATAGGGGCATACAATAAAATAATAATAAATGCAAGATAGAATCGTTGTAGATATTTTTTAATCAAAATGTATTCCCCTCCCCATCATTATCGTATTTTGCAATTAAAGCCATACTTGCAATAATAAATATCATAAGTACAAGAGAAAGACCAGAACCAACATGCCAGTTGCTTCCTTGCTTAAATTCTTGTTCGATGACATTGCCAATTAATAGTATCTTACTTCCTCCTAATAAATCGGAAATTACAAATGTGGTAAGAGCCGGGACAAATACCATGGTAATTCCACTAATGATACCGGGCATGCTAAGTGGAAGTATAATCTTTGTTAATGTCTGTCTAGCAGTTGCACCTAAGTCTTTTGCAGCGAAGATAACGTCTTTGTCAATCTTGGAAAGAACATTATAGATGGGAAGCACCATAAAGGGCAAAAAATTATATACCATACCTAAGATAATAGCATAGGGGGTGTTAATAATAGATTGATTTGGTAAGTGCAAAAAAGTAAGTAGGGCATTAATGATGCCATTTTTTTCTAATAATGTCTGCCAAGCTAACGTACGTAACAAGAAATTCATCCACATGGGAAGAATAAAGATAAGTACAACAAAACTTGTTTGGCTGACATTCATATTGGATAAAATCATTGCAAGTGGATAGGCAAGCAACAGACAGATAAGAGTACTGATAAAAGACAGCAACAAAGCAAGCCCAAGAGCTTTTAGGTTCTCGGGGGTTGTTATCTTTGCTAGATTAAGCAAAGTAAACTCTCCATTTTGATTGGTTAAGCCATAATATACAATCATAAGAAGAGGAATAATAATGAAAGATGTGGCCCAAAACAAATAAGGTCCTGCTAATAATTTTTTACTCTTCAATTGCAACAGCCTCCGCGTCTTCAGATTCAGGCTTTTTCATAATCTGTATGTCAAAGGGGTCTACCCTTAGTCCGACTTGAGTTCCTTCTTGAAACATGTCGGTACTGTGTACAAGCCATTCATAATTGTTTGCAGTTACTTCCATCTCGTAGTGTACACCTTTAAAGATGAGATGTGTTACAACTCCGTCCATAACTCCTTTTCCTGGTTTTACCAGGTCAATATCTTCCGGTCTGATAACGGCATCGACGGGTTTATTTTTACCAAATCCAGAATCTACACATTTAAAATTAACTCCAAGAATCTTTACAAGCTTGTCTTCCACCATAATGGCAGGAAGAATATTGCTTTCACCAATAAAGTCTGCAACAAATGCATTCTGTGGTTCGTTATATATATCTTCAGGGGTTCCAATCTGTTGAATATACCCTTGATTCATAACGACAATAGTATCGGACATGGTTAATGCTTCTTCTTGATCATGAGTAACATAGACAAATGTAATCCCCAGTTCGTTTTTTAAACGAATTAATTCATATTGCATGTCTTGGCGAAGTTTTAAATCCAACGCACCTAATGGCTCATCTAATAATAGTACTTTTGGTTCATTTACAATAGCTCTGGCAATGGCAATTCGTTGCTGTTGTCCACCACTTAAAGAATCGGGAGTACGATCGTCAAATCCTTCTAGATTCACTAGCTTTAATGCATAGGCAATCTTATCTTTAATGTATGCCTTGCTTTTTCCTTTAATTTTTAAGCCAAAGGCAATATTTTCTGCAATGTTCATATGGGAAAAAAGAGCATACTTTTGAAATACAGTATTTAATTGACGCTTGTTTGGAGCAATATCAGTCATGTTTTTTCCATCAAATATTACTTTTCCAGAGTCAGGTGTTTCGAATCCACCTAAAATGCGGAGCAGTGTAGTCTTTCCACAACCACTGGGGCCTAGTAATGTAAGAAATTCATTCTCCCGAATATACAGATTCAATTCATTTAGTACAATGTTTTCTCCAAACGATTTAGAAATATCTACAATATCAATTAATTTATGTGCCATATTGTCCTCCATCTATTTATAAAAATCAATCAAACGATCTAATTGAGTGTGCATATTCAAACATAACATATCCATGAGTGTTAATGCAACCATGGATTCCACTACAACGACAGCTCTTGGAACAATGGTAACGTCATGACGTCCAGTTACAGTAATGTTCACAGAGTCGCCACGGTTATTTACAGACTCTTGTGCCTGTGAGATAGATGGAGTTGGTTTGATGGCGGCACGAAGTATCAGATCACTTCCATCACTGATGCCACCTAAGACTCCTCCTGCATGGTTTGATTTTTTGTGAATGAGTCCATTTGTTGTACAAAAACAATCGTTATGAAAACTGCCTTTTGAAATAGAAGATGCAAATCCATCGCCAATCTCAAAGCCCTTTACAGAGCCAATGGACATAACGGCTTTTGCTAGATTTGCCTCCAATTTATCAAAGACAGGTTCCCCAATTCCAATGGGAACGTTGGTAACAATACATTCTATCACGCCACCTATAGAATCGTGTTCAGACATAATTTGTTCTAATTCTAATTGGGCCTGTTTTGCATAAGCATTATTGGGCATATAGAGTGAGTTTTCATTAATCTGTGTATATATATAATCAGAGGGCGAAACGGTAACTGATCCAATGGATTTAGAATAGGTGGTACATGTAATCCCAAGCTGTGATAATAGCTTACTGGCAATGGCGCCGGCTGCAACACGCCCAATAGTTTCGCGACCGGAAGAACGTCCACCACCACGAAGGTCACGAATGCCGTATTTATACTCATAAGTGTAGTCACTATGTCCGGGGCGATAAATATCTTCCAAAGCTTGATAATCCGCAGAATGATAATCTACATTTTTAATTTGCAATGCGATAGGAGCACCGGTTGTCCGATGATGATAGATTCCGGATAGAATTTCTACATGGTCAGGTTCTTTCCTTGATGTGGCATATGGATTTTGATTGGGTTTGCGTCGCTCTAAAAATTTTTGAATATCAAGGGCATGAAGTTCTAAACCGGATGGGCAACCATCAATAACAACGCCCATACTGTCCCCATGAGATTCACCCCATGTGGTAATGCAAAATAATGTTCCGAAACTAGAACCAGACATTTGTAATTCCTCCTTTATTTATTATATGCGTAACATATCCTATTATATAAGAAGATAAAAAAACCTGCAATCACTAAATTTTAAAAATTCAAATGGGTTGACCTTAACGCGATAACATGGTACAGTGTCATATATAAAAGAATAACCGGAATAGAGGCGCATGATTTATCAGTATGATATCATAAAAAGTAGGGAAACTGTGATATAGGAAAGGAAATCGTGCCGAAGAGATTATGTTTTCCCAAGACGAATCTCTGGGATACAGCAGAATATGCTGTGTACTGTCACATTATGTGGAGCGCTATCGGTGTGAGAACTTACAGAATACATCTGAAGGATATAAACATACCATGGATACGTTTCAATTGAAATGTGTTTCGTGGCTTTTTTTATGTAAAAAAGGAAGAAGAGAGAAAGGGCAGAATATGAAAAAACAAATCAAAAAATTTGGAGGAGCAGTTTTCGTGTTACTTTTGATGTTAGCTACAAATCCAATGGTTGCATTTGCAGCTAAGGAGGCACCAAAACCGGAGATGTTTGCTACATTCTGGGCATTAGTACCACCGATAGTAGCAATTGTTCTGGCATTGATAACAAAAGAAGTATATAGTTCATTGTTTGTTGGAGTCTTGGTCGGTGGATTATTTTTTTCTGGATTCACATTTGAAAAAACAGTAACCCATATTTTCCAAGATGGGATTATTGGAGTTTTGTCGGATAGCTATAATGTAGGAATTTTAATTTTTCTTGTTATCCTTGGAACTATGGTAAGTCTTATGAACAAAGCGGGAGGATCTGCAGCGTTTGGAGAATGGGCAGGGAAAAGAATTAAAACAAGAGTAGGAGCTCAGCTTGCTACCATATGTCTAGGTGTGTTGATTTTTATTGATGATTATTTTAATTGTCTGACGGTAGGTAGTGTTATGCGACCGATTACAGACCAACATCAGGTTTCGCGTTCTAAATTAGCTTATCTTATTGATGCTACAGCAGCACCAGTCTGTATTATAGCACCTATATCGTCTTGGGCGGCAGCTGTTACAGGATTTGTAGAAGGCGAGGATGGATTATCAATTTTTATTCGTGCTATTCCTTATAATTTTTATGCGTTATTGACAATTGTTATGATGATAGGGCTTGTAGTGTTGAATGTAGATTATGGTCCTATGAAAAAACACGAAGATAATGCGAAACTAGGAGATTTGTTTACCACAGAGGATCGTCCGTATGCAAATGCTGTATCAGAGTGTGGGGAGAATGCAACCGGAAAAGTCATTGATTTGTTAATTCCGATTTTAACACTTATTGTATGTTGTGTAATAGGGATGATCTATACTGGAGGATTCTTTAAGGGTGCTGGATTTGTGGAAGCATTTTCTCATAGTGATGCTTCAATTGGATTGGTATTCGGAAGTTTCTTTGCATTTGTTATAACCATTATCTTGTATACAGTTAGAAGAGTATTAAAATTCTCAGATTGTATGGGGTGTATTCCGGAGGGATTTAAAGCAATGGTTCCGGCAATCTTGATACTCACTTTAGCATGGACATTAAAAGCAATGACGGATAGCTTGGGTGCGAAAGAGTTTGTTGCTGAAATTATGGGAAATTGTGCAGGAGGCCTGATGAATTTACTTCCGGCGATGATCTTTCTTGTTGCTTGTTTCCTTGCATTTTCAACGGGAACCTCATGGGGTACATTTGGGATTTTGATTCCGATTGTAGTGGCAGTGTTTGCCGGATCAAATGAAAACATGATGATTATTTCAATATCAGCATGTATGGCAGGAGCTGTCTGTGGAGATCATTGTTCTCCTATATCGGATACTACAATTATGGCATCAGCAGGAGCGCAGTGTAATCATGTGAACCATGTTTCAACACAATTGCCATATGCATTTACTGTAGCGACAGTGTCATTTGTTACATATATTGTAGCCGGATTTGTGCAAAGCGCTTGGATTTCCCTTCCAATAGGAATTGCATTAATGATAGGTGTACTATGGATTATTAAAAAGAAAAATATGCACGTTATATAACAGTGAAACAGACACAAAAAAATCCCTAATACTAGGGATTTTTTTTGTGGAAACAAACGAAAACAACATAAACAAAAATAAATAAATATAAATAAAGATAAAAACCACATAAAAAAGCACTAATAAGCGAGGCTTTTATTGACATTGGGGAAAAATGAGAATATAATAAGAGAAATCAATGTTAAAATTGTTTGGAAAGGGGAAAGAATGGAAAAATATTTTAGCACAGAAATTTCTAAAACAGATAGAATTCCTTTTTTGGTAGAAACGTTATTTGAAAAAATGCCGGAAATCGAATCGGCTAGAGCAATTCTTATTACGGAATCCTATAAGCAAACTGAAAGTGAACCTATAATTATAAGACGTGCAAAAGCACTAAAACATATTCTGGAAAAAATGCCTATTGTAATACGAGAACAGGAATTAATTGTAGGAAGTTCAACAATTGCACCCAGAGGATGCCAGACTTATCCAGAATTTTCTTATGAATGGTTGGAGTCAGAATTTGATACAGTAGCAACTAGAAGTGCCGATCCATTTTATATAACGGAAAAGACAAAAAATGATTTAAAAGAAGTACATAAATATTGGAAAGGGAAGACTACCAGCGAACTTGCAACTTCTTATATGGCACCTGAGACGTTGGTAGCGATAGAGCATAATGTATTTACACCTGGAAACTATTTCTATAATGGGGTAGGGCATGTCACAGTTCAATATGATAAGGTACTAAAAATTGGTTATGAGGGAATTATAGCAGAAGCAAAAGAATATCTCGCTGAGTGCAAGGTAGGAGACAGCGATTATGCTAAAAAATCTCAGTTTCTAAATGGAGTGATTATCAGTTGCGAAGCAGTTATTATATATGCAAAACGTTATAAGGAGCTTGCACAACAATTAGCGGAGCAATGCAATAACGCTGTCCGCAAACAAGAACTATTGACCATTGCGAAGAATTGTGAGAGAGTTCCGGCAAAAGGAGCTTCTAATTTCTATGAAGCATGTCAAAGCTTTTGGTTTGTACAACAATTATTGCAAATAGAGTCCAGTGGACACTCGATTTCTCCTGGAAGATTTGATCAATACATGTACCCTTATTATAAAAAAGACTTAAAAGAAGGAAAGCTAAAACGTGAATTCGCGCAAGAACTTATTGATTGTATCTGGGTGAAGCTAAACGATTTAAACAAATGTCGAGATGCATCAAGTGCAGAAGGTTTTGCAGGATACAGTTTGTTTCAGAATTTGATTGTTGGTGGACAAAGTGTTGAGGCATTGGATGTAACGAATGATTTATCTTTTATGTGTATTCAGGCATCTCACCATGTGTTTTTGCCACAACCTTCATTATCTATTCGTGTATGGAATGGTTCGCCACAAGAATTGTTAATAAAAGCAGCAGCTCTTACAAGAACAGGAATTGGACTTCCGGCTTATTACAATGATGAAGTGATTATTCCATCTTTGATGAACAGGGGATTAAGTCTTGCAGATGCCAGAGATTATAATATTATAGGGTGTGTGGAACCGCAGAAAGCAGGAAAGACAGAGGGGTGGCATGATGCTGCATTCTTTAATATGTGTAGGCCGTTAGAGTTAGTGTTTTCCAATGGAATGGATAAAGGAAAACAGATTAGCATTCAGACAGGTGAAGTGGAACATATGAAGTCTTTTGAAGAGTTTTATGATGCCTATAAAGCACAGATGAGATATCAGATTTCATTATTGGTCAATGCAGATAATTCTATTGATGTTGCACATAGTGAACGGTGTCCATTACCATTCTTATCTTGCATGGTAGATGATTGTATGAAAGTGGGAAAAACGGTACAAGAAGGTGGAGCGGTCTATAATTTTACCGGTCCACAAGGGTTTGGAATTGCCAATATGGCAGATTCGCTTTATGCAATAAAAAAATTAGTTTTCGAAGAGAAGAAGTTAACACTCGCAGAGTATAAAAAAGCATTGGCTCTTAATTATGGACAAGGATTTGATGCTACAACAACTACGGATCTAGCAATAGAAATTATAAAAACAGTACAAGAATCCGGGAAAACAATATGTGAAGCGGAAGTTGAGAAAATTATAAAGGATATTATGAATTCAAAGGTATCTCCGGAAGAAAAAGTAAAATATAACCACTTATTGCATCTGATTGATGAAATTCCAAAGTTTGGAAATGATGAAGATGAGGTGGATGCATTGGCAAGAGATGTGGCATATACCTATACAAAACCAATGGAAGAATTCCATAATCCAAGAGGCGGAATCTTTCAGGCTGGTTTGTATCCAGTCTCGGCCAATGTACCATTAGGCGCACAAACCGGAGCGACACCAGATGGAAGACTGGCACATACACCAGTTGCAGATGGAGTATCCCCATCTGCAGGAAAAGATGTGAAAGGGCCAACTGCAGCAGCAAATTCTGTTTCTAAATTGGATCATGGAATTGCGTCCAATGGTACGTTGTTTAATCAAAAATTTCACCCGTCTGCTCTTAGTGGGGAAAATGGATTGAATAATTTTGTGAACCTAATTCGCTCATTTTTTGACCAAAAAGGAAGCCATATGCAATTCAATGTGGTAGATAAAGAAACATTGATCAAAGCTCAGAAAAATCCGGAACAGTATAAACATCTAGTTGTTCGGGTGGCGGGATATAGTGCATTGTTTACAACCTTATCACGTTCGTTGCAAGATGATATTATTCATCGAACCGAACAGGGATTATAGGAGAAACGTTATGAAGAATAAAGATATCCAAGGAAGAATATTTGATATTCAAAGATACTCTATTCATGATGGTATGGGTATTAGAACAATTGTGTTTCTAAAGGGCTGTGTGCTTTGTTGCAAGTGGTGCTGTAATCCGGAATCACAAGATTATGAGATTCAGACAATGAATGTGCAAGGAAATCCTAAGATTATAGGATACGATGTATCTGTGCAAGAAGTAATGGAGATAGTAGAAAGAGATCGTCCTTATTACAGAAGGACAGCAGGTGGACTTACTCTATCTGGTGGGGAAAGTCTGTGCCAGCCGGAATTTGCCCGAGCGTTATTACAAGAAGCGAAGAACGCGGGAATTAATACAGCAATGGAAAGCATGGGATACGCGCCTTATGAAACCATAGAAAGTATACTTCCCTATCTAGATCAGTACTTACTGGATATTAAACATATAGATGGTGTAAAGCATAAAAAATTCACCGGAAAATCGAATGAATTAATGTTAGAAAATGCAAAGAAAATAGCGACTTCAAAAATGACGGAATTAAGTATTCGTGTTCCGGTAATTCCTACTTTTAATGATACAGAAGAAGAAATTAGACAAATTGGAGAATTTGCAGATACATTGCCCGGAGTACAAAAGATACATCTTCTTCCATATCATAGATTGGGACAGGATAAGTATGATGGGTTAGGTAGAAGCTATTCTATGGAAGGGATTTTACCACCAACTAATGAACATATGGAAGTGCTAAAAGGGGTTATAGAGACATACACAAGTTTAACTTGCCAGATAGGAGGTTAGAAGATGGAATATGTAAATAAAATGCATACAGAAGAGATGCAGCGAATTGTACAGGAATTAGTACCGGGAAAGCAGATTTCAATTGCTCATATTATAGCAAATCCAGATAAAATTCTTTATGAGAAATTGGGTCTTGATCCTAGTGTGGATTACGCAAAATCTGCAATTGGAGTTATGACAATTAGTCCGGCAGAAACTGCAATTATTATTGCGGATATTGCAGTAAAAGCAGCAGGAGTGGAACTTGGATTTGTTGATCGATTCAGCGGCTCATTGATTGTAACTGGAACAGTATCGGAAGTAGAAGCGGCAACGGAAGCTATTTTAAGCTATGTAGATAAAAAGCTGGGATTCACTGTTTGCCAGATTACAAGGACATAGTTTATGAAAAAAATTATTTTAATGGGTAGTAGTGAATGCGGAAAAACCACATTAACACAGGCGCTAAGAGGTGAAAAAATCCAATATCATAAAACCCAATATGTGAATTATTTTGATGTGGTAATTGATACACCGGGAGAATATACACAAACGAAAGGACTTGGGTCTGCCTTGGCACTTTATTCCTATGAAGCGGATATTGTGGGCCTTTTAATATCAGCGACAGAATCCTATTCTTTATTTCCACCTAATATTACCTGTATGGCAAATCGGGAAGTAGTTGGAATTGTGACAAAGATACATGAAGCTCATGCAAATCCTCAACGAGCAGAAAGATGGCTGCGCTTATCCGGTTGTAAGAAAATATTTTATGTGGATTCAAAAACAAAAGAAGGTATTGAAGAGCTGATGAAACTACTAGAAACAAACTAACAATAAAAACCACATAGTAAAAGAAAAGAAAACAATAAAAACCACATAAAGTATTGACTTTATACAAAATAAGTTTTATAATAACAGAGGAAACAACAAAAACAAAGAAAAAATCAGGAGGAAAAGAAATTATGTTAAATGAATTTGAAATAAAAAAACAGATTTGTGATATTGGGAAAAGAATTTATGACAGAAATATGGTTGCGGCAAACGATGGTAATATTTCAGTTAAACTAAATGATAATGAGTTCCTTTGCACCCCGACCGGTGTTTCAAAAGGATTCATGACTCCAGAATATATATGTAAAGTAGATGCAAAAGGAAATGTACTTCAAGCAAACAAAGGGTTTAAGCCTTCATCTGAAATCAAAATGCATATGAGAGTTTATGAAAAAAGATCGGATGTTGGTGCAGTTGTACATGCACACCCAACATTTGCAACAAGCTTTGCAATTGCCGGTATTCCTTTGACTCAGCCAATTATGCCGGAAGCAGTTATAGCTCTTGGGTGTGTACCTATTGCAGAATATGGGACACCATCAACCATAGAAATTCCTGACAATATTGAAAAGTATCTTCCATATTATGATGCGGTATTGTTAGAAAGCCATGGAGCATTAACATGGAGTACAGATCTTTTGGCAGCATATCATAAGATGGAATCCGTTGAATTTTATGCAGAGTTATTATACAAATCTAAAATGCTAGGTGGACCAAAAGAATTTGACAAGGTTCAAATTGAGAAATTGTATGAGATTAGAAGACAAATGGGATTATCAGGAAAACACCCTGCAGATTTATGCCAGAATAAAGATGGAATGAATTGTCATAATTGCAGTACAGCATGCAGTAAGTCTACGGCATCAGCACCTGCACAAACAGGAGACAAAGCGGAGCTTGTTGCAAGTATTACCAAGAAAGTAATGGAACAGTTAGGGCTATAATGATACAGAATATGAGGCGTTTAAGATGGAAGAAGAATTCATTGCAAGAACAGTGCAGTCAATTGTAACAGACGTCCTGGCTCAGAGAACGTGTATGACATTAAAATTAGCGACAGCCTTGATTGATAAAGTAGAAGAGAAGGCAGCAAACCTGGGGATTGCAGTGGTAGTTGCAATTTCGGACGCATCAGCAAGACCGGTTGCCATTCACTGTATGGATGGATCGTATATGGCTAGTTTTGATGTGGCATTAAATAAAACATATACTTCCGCAGGCCTTAAAATCTCTACATCAGAGCTTGGAAAATTGAGTCAACCGGGAGAATCGCTCTATGGAGTTCAATTTACCAATGAAGGGAAGATTGTAATATTTGGAGGCGGAGAACCGTTAATGATTGGAGACACTATGATTGGTGCACTGGGCATCAGCGGTGGGACTGCGGAACAAGATACAGAACTGGCAATATATGGAAAATCAATTTTAAAGGAGGTAATCGCGTGTCTGTAAATGAACGTATGGTACAAGATGTTGTACAAGAAGTTTTAGCGAGAATGCAGATTGCAGAAGAGCCTACCAGTAAGCATGGAATATTTACTGATATGAATGAAGCAATTGAAGCAGCTAAAAAAGCGGAATTATATATGAAAAGAATGTCCATGGATCAAAGGGAAACAATCATTTCCATTATCCGTAGAAAGACAAAGGAAAATGCAGAACTATTAGCACATATGGGGGTAGAAGAGACCGGAATGGGCAATGTTGGGCATAAGATATTGAAACATCAATTAGTAGCGGAGAAAACACCAGGTACAGAGGATATTACTACAAAAGCTTGGTCGGGAGATCGAGGATTAACATTAATAGAAATGGGACCATTTGGTGTGATTGGAGCAATTACTCCATGTACAAACCCAAGTGAAACCATTCTGTGCAATGCGATTGGTATGATTGCAGGTGGAAATACAGTTGTATTTAATCCACACCCGGCGGCTATTCGCACTTCGATTTTTACAATTAATATGATTAATGAAGCTTCTTTGGAAGCAGGTGGTCCAGATAATGTTGCGGTTACAATAGAAAAACCTACCATAGAATCCAGCAACGTTATGATGAAGCACAAAGATATTCCTCTAATTGCAGCTACGGGTGGTCCGGGGGTTGTAACAGCAGTTTTATCTTCAGGAAAAAGAGGAATTGGAGCAGGAGCGGGAAATCCACCGGCGTTAGTAGATGAAACGGCTGATATTAGAAAAGCAGCAGGGGATATTGTTAATGGTTGTACATTTGATAATAATCTACCATGTATTGCTGAAAAAGAAATTGTTGCAGTCAATGCAGTTGTAGACGAGCTAATGCACTATTTGGTAGAAGAACAGGGATGTTATGCTGTTGATGAAGAACAGCAGAAAAAGCTGGTAGATGTTGTGCTGGCGGGAGGCAGACTGAATCGTAAATGTGTGGGACGTGACGCTAAAACGTTGTTAGGTATGATTGGAGTTACAGTACCGGAGAATATCCGATGTATTGTCTTTGAAGGGAAAAAAGAACATCCATTGATAGCAGAAGAATTGATGATGCCGATTCTGGGGATTGTACGGGCAAGAGATTTTGATGATGCAGTGGAACAATCGGTATGGTTAGAACATGGTAATCGTCATTCAGCACATATTCATTCTAAAAACATTGACAATATTACAAAATATGCAAAGGCAATTGACACTGCAATTTTAGTGAAAAATGCTCCATCCTATGCAGCATTGGGATTTGGTGGAGAAGGATTTTGTACATTTACAATTGCAAGTAGAACCGGAGAAGGGTTAACAAGTGCAAGTACGTTTACAAAGCGTAGACGTTGTGTGATGTCAGATAGTTTATGCATAAGATAGGGAGAAAAATATGGATGTAAATTCAGTAAATATTGAAGAAATAGTAAAACAAGTCCTGTCGGATATGACAGGAACATCTTTGGCACCGACTACGGGCAATACCGGAACGATACCTGAAAAAGCAAAAGTTGCTATGCTAACGGAGCTAGAGCATTATGAGATCAAAGAATATCCGATTCCTACAGTAGGAGATGAAGATATTCTTGTAAAGGTCGAAGGTTGTGGAATATGTGGGACAGATGCACATGAATTTAAAAATGATCCTTTTGGATTAATCCCATTGGTTCTTGGTCATGAAGGAACCGGTGAAATTGTTAAAATGGGTAGGAATGTAAAGAAAGACAGTGCTGGAAAAGAGTTACATATTGGTGATAAGGTAGTTTCTTGTATGATTTTTAAAGATAATCCGGAGATTACAATGTATGATTTGAACAAACAAAATGTAGGAGGTGCTGACGTATATGGTCTGCTTCCGGATGATGATGTTCATCTCAATGGTTGGTTCTCAGATTATATTTTAATTCGAGGTGGTTCTACCATTTTTAATGTAAGTGATTTAGATTTGTATTCTAGAATATTGATTGAACCTTGTGCTGTATTGATTCATGCAGTGGAAAGAGCAAAATCCACCGGAATTCTTCGCTTTAACAGTAGAGTTGTCGTACAAGGTTGTGGACCAATTGGCTTGATTTGTATTTCAATATTGAAAACAATGGGTATTGCCAATGTTATCGCAGTAGATGGAGAACAAAAGAGATTGGATTTCGCCAAAGAGTTAGGTGCTACAGACTGTGTTAATTTTAAAGAACACAAAGGATTAGAAGCACTAGTGACAGCGGTAGGTGAAAAATTTGGAGGACATCTCGCAGATTTCGCATTTCAATGTACAGGTTCGCCGATGGCACATGCTAATATATATAAATTCATTAGGAATGGTGGAGGACTTTGCGAGCTTGGTTTCTTTATCAATGGCGGAGATGCAACAATTAATCCCCATTTTGACATTTGTTCAAAAGAAATCACACTGGTAGGTTCTTGGGTATACACATTAAGAGACTATGCAACGACATTTGATTTTTTAAAGAGTGCAAAAAAAATCGGACTTCCAATGGATAAATTGATTACAGATACATTTTCATTAGAAGATATTAATGAGGCACATAAGACTAATCTGGCAATGACAGGGCTGAAAATTGCAATTATTAACAAATAAAGGAGCAGGCACATATGGGAGAAGCAGTAGGAATATTGGAAGTATTTGGCCTTACTTGTGCATTTATGGCAGCAGATGCAGGCTGTAAAGCAGCCAATGTACGGTTAGAGAATTTTGATAAAAATAAACCGGGCAATGCAGATGCTCTCCCAATTCCTCTATTAGTTACTATTAAATTCAGAGGAAGTGTAACGGATGTAGAGGCTGCTATGGAAGCTGGAATAAGCAAGGCAAAGGAAGTATCCGGTGTGGTGCAAAGCTTTATTATACCAAGACCGACAGAAGATACAGAAAAGATGTTGAAACTAAATGCTTTTGATAAAAATTAAAGCATGTTAAACTGAAACTAAACGATATTATAGGAGGAAGTAAAGATGGCACAAGAAGCATTAGGAATGGTAGAAACAAGAGGACTTACAGCAGCAATTGAAGCAGCAGATGCAATGACAAAAGCAGCAGAAGTTAAATTGGTTGGAACAGAGAAAATTGGTTCTGGATTAGTAACAGTTATGGTTCGTGGAGATGTAGGAGCTGTGAAAGCAGCAGTAGAAAGTGGAGCATCAGCAGCATCAAGACTTGGAGAATTGGTTGCAACACATGTAATACCAAGACCACACAATGATGTAGAGAAAATTCTCCCAACAATATAGGATAAAGGAGTTTATTCATGGGTAAAGCATATGGGTTTATTGAAATCACAGGTGTAACGGCAGCAGTACAGGCTTTGGATATTATGTGTAAAACCGCAGAGGTAGAACTGGCTACTTGGGAGCGAAAGCTCGGAGGAAGACTGGTCACAATTATTGTAGAAGGTAATATTTCAGCGGTTACAGAGGCAATAGATGCTGCAAAGCTTCATGGAATTAAGGAACCTGCTGCATCTGGTATTATTGCAAGTCCCCATGAAGAAATTATTCGCTTAGTTCAACTAAGTGCCAGTAGGTTCAAATAGGAGGAGGCAATATGGCAGAAGAAAAGACACCAATAAAGCCGACAGTAAAAACTCCGGCAAAAACAGTAAATGTTAACAAATCAATAACGATAAAAAAGGAGGAAAAAAAGATGTCACAAGAAGCATTGGGAATGATAGAAACGAGAGGTTTGGTAGCAGCAATTGAAGCGGCAGATGCAATGTGCAAAGCAGCAAATGTAACATTAGTTGGTACAGAAAGAATTGGTTCCGGATTAGTAACAGTTATGGTTCGTGGAGATGTAGGAGCTGTAAAGTCAGCGGTAGAAGCAGGAGCAGGAAGTGCAACTAGACTTGGTGAATTAGTAGCAACTCATGTAATACCAAGACCACATACAGATGTAGAACAAATTTTACCGACAAAATAGTCGTGGAAGAACCTTTGCCCGCGGGCCAAGTGATGGGAAACGATTACTTGGATTCCGTCGGGCTATTTTAACTTTAGAAAGAGCAGGTGTCAACTTGGAGACAAATCAGATAGAAACAATCACAAAAATGGTGATGGAAGTCTTGGATAAAAATCAAAATGGAAGCAATGGATTTTTGGTACCAATCGGGGTATCGGCACGTCATATTCATCTTACGCAAGAACATGTAGAGGTATTGTTTGGAAAAGGATATCAATTAACAAAGAAAAAAGAACTTATGGGAGGTCAATTTGCAGCAAACGAATTGGTTACTATTGTAGGTTTAAAGCTTAGGGCTATAGAGAATGTAAGAATATTAGGACCAGTTCGTAAAGCATCACAGGTAGAGATTTCGTCTACAGATGCAGTGAAACTTGGCATTAAGGCACCAATTCGTGAATCGGGAAATATTGCGGGAACAGCATCAATAGCCATAGTTGGACCAAAAGGTGCTCTTTATCTGGAAGAAGGTTGTATTGTGGCAATGCGACATATTCATATGTCACCGGAGGATGCCATGGCAGCAGGTGTACATGACCAAGATATTGTGTCGGTAAAAGTAGATAATGAAAGAGGAACTACTTTAAATCATGTAAAAATTAGGGTGGATGAAAGCTTTACATTGGAAATGCATATTGATACAGATGAAGCAAATGCATGTAAAGTTTCAACAGGTCAGACTGTAATGATTCTCAAATAAACTTCAAAAAGACAGATGGAGGCAAGGATGATTATTGGAAAAGTAGTAGGAAGCATTGTTTCGACAAGAAAGAGTGATAAGTTAGTTGGAAATAAACTTATGATCGTTGAACCACTTGCTCATATGAAGTCAGATACCAATCAGTTGGTTGCCATTGATAATATTGGTGCAGGTATAGGAGAAACTGTTTTGGTAGCACTTGGAAGTGCGGCAAGAATTGGAAGCGGATTTGAAACTGCACCAATCGATGCAGCAATTGTGGGTATTGTAGACGAAACATAGAGGCGGGTGTAAGTATGAATATAAAAGAGTTAAGTGACATTGTTCAAGTGAATGGAATCGTTGGTGCCGGTGGGGCTGGCTTTCCAACTTATGTAAAATTAGATAAACGAGCAGATACAATTATTATGAATTGTGCGGAATGTGAGCCCTTACTGAAGTTACATAGGCAACTACTTGAAAAATATGCATATGAAATCATGAAAACTTTCAGTCGTATTGCAGATATTGTAGAGGCTAAGGAAGCAATTATTGGAATAAAAAAAGAATATCAGGCAACGATTCTTGCATTACAGGAATATGTGGAGGAATTTCCCAAGGTAAGTCTGAAATTATTAGATGGTGTATACCCTATGGGAGACGAAGTGGTGCTAATCTATGAGGCAACAAAGAAAGTTGTCAAGCCGGGGGGACTTCCTATTGAAGAAGGAATTGCTGTATTTAATGTAGAAACAGTGTATAATATGTACAGAGCTATAGAAAAACAAGAACCGGTAACGGATAAGCTTGTTTCTATTGTTGCAGAAGTTAGTCATCCGATCACAGTACGTGTTCCTCTTGGGTGTACGATAAAAGAAGCGGTTTCCTTAGCGGGTGAGATTACAACAAAGGATCCTGTTTATTTTATTGGTGGACCAATGATGGGTACAATAGGAAGTGAATTTCAACCGGTAACGAAAACAACAAATGCGATTTTAGTATTACCAAAAGATCATTTGCTGGTTCAAAAAAAACAAAGTAAGACCACAATTGAAATGAATCGGGCGGCATCTATTTGTTGTCAATGTCAAATGTGTACGGATTTGTGCCCAAGACATGCATTAGGACACCCTGTGGAGCCACATTTATTTATGCGAGCAGCTTCTAATAAAGATTTTCAAAATATGAATCCATTTTTAAATACAATGTTTTGTAGTTCTTGTGGACTTTGCGAATTGTATTCTTGCCCTCAAGGACTCTCACCGCGTTCTTTAATGGCGGAATATAAATTAGGACTTCGAAAAGCCGGCGTTAAAATACCGAAAAACAGAGTTCCCGTTCCTGTAGTGGAATCAAGAGAATATCGTAAAACCCCAGAGATGCGTCTTGAAGCAAGATTGGGGCTTATACCATATGATGTAGAGGCGCCATTAGAAGATACGGTGGTATCTGTGAAAAAGGTGGAGCTGTTATTAAGCCAACATATTGGAGCGCCGGCACAGGCGGTGGTTTCAGTGGGTGAAGAAGTAAAATTGGGACAATTGGTAGGAAAACCGGCCGAAGGACTGAGTGTAGGGATTCATGCGTCTATCGCGGGAAAAGTAGTGGAAGTTACAAAACAGCATATTGTAATAAATGGAATCAAGTAGGAGGAATTGTATGAGTAAAGCAATTGGCATGATTGAATTCAAAACTGTAGCAAGTGGTATTACAGCAACAGATATTATGGTGAAAACGGCTGAGGTGAAAATCATCGAGGCACAGACCGTTTGTCCCGGTAAATATATTGCAATTGTAGGTGGAAATTTAAGTGGAGTAAATGCAGCAGTAGATGCAGCAAAGCAACAATATCCAGAGCAGTTAATTGATAGTTTTGTATTGGGTAATCCTCATGAAGATATTTTTCCGGCAATTTATGGTACTTCAGCAGTGGAGGATGTTCATGCACTTGGTATTTTAGAGACCTATGATGCCTCTTCTATTATCGTAGCAGCAGACATTGCTGCTAAAACAGCTATTGTGAAACTTATTGAGCTTCGTATTGCGAAAGGAATGTGTGGAAAATCATATTTACTTTTAACTGGAGAGATATCAGCAGTAGATGCGGCAATTGAGAAAGCAAAAGCATCAATTGCAGAACAAGGCATGTATCTGGATTCTTCGGTCATCGCACATCCCGACAAACAGACGGTTCAATCAATTCTATAACTGGGATTTGTAAGTGGAGATTAATAGAGAGAAGGGGAATGCTATGCTTGCAGTGGAAAGACGCAATCTTATATTAGAAAAATTACAAAAAGATAAACGAGTGATTGTCAGTGAAATCAGCCAATTGTATAATGTGTCAGAAGAAACCATTCGACGGGATTTGGATAAGCTTGACAAAGATGGGTTGGCAATTAAAAGCTACGGCGGTGCGGTTATTAATGAAAACACGAATATTGATTTGCCATTTAATGTAAGAAAGACACATAATGTGTCCGGAAAACAAAGGATAGCAGAGCTTGTGGCAAGCTTGATTCATGATGGGGATCACATTATGCTAGATGCCAGTACTACTGCAGTATTTATATCTAAAGCAATCAAGGAAAAACAACATCTAACAGTGATTACTAATTCTTTGGAAATTGTAATTGAGCTTTCTGATGTGTCGGATTGGAATGTGATATCCTCAGGTGGACAGATTAAAGAGGGGTATTTGGCATTAGTAGGACCTAGAGCGATTAATAGCTTA
This sequence comes from Lachnospiraceae bacterium, assembly GCA_036656795.1. Taxonomy (GTDB): domain Bacteria; phylum Bacillota; class Clostridia; order Lachnospirales; family Lachnospiraceae; genus CAUPWF01. Next base: position 29,312 of record JAVXHR010000009.1, read on the forward strand.
GAAGTATTCAATGTGGAAACAACTGTTATATCGTGCAAAGGATTTGACCAGGTGAAAGGATTTACAGATTCTAATGATCAGTTTGCACAGGCAAAGCAAGTTATGTTAAAAGCAGCAAAACAATGTGTATTGGCGGTAGATAGTTCCAAGTTTGACACCATTGCCTTTTCAAAAGTGGGAGATCTTCATGATGTAGATGTTATTGTAACGGACAAAAAGCCATCAAGAAAATGGATGGAATTCATGGAGAAAATGGGTGTTGATTGCTTGTATCCGGAGGAATAAGCAACCAATATCATATGCTAGTTTAAAGGGGTACTTAAATATTTCTTTGGTGTTACTCCTTTATATTTCTTGAAAGTTTTAATAAAATAACTTACATCATTAAATCCACAATTGAAACCAATGTCTATGATAGAATCGTCTGAAGTTGCCAATTGAAAACAAGCAATTTCAATACGGTAATAATTCAGATAATCAATGGGGGTTCGATGTGTCATTTCGTGGAAAAATCGACAGAAGTATTTGGAATTCATACCGGCGGATTTTGCCAAATCATCTAATGTAATACAAGTGCCATAAGAGGTTTCGATTAACTCAATGGCATTTTTTAGTTGAAGAATACGTTTACTATTATGTTCTGAAACATCGGGAGATACATCATAATAACTATATTCTAAAATCGTTCCAAGTAACTGATAAAGATACCCAAGAGTACAAAGCTCATATCCGGTAGATTTGCTACGTAAGTTTTCAAAAAGTGCATTTACTAAGGTGTGAAATTTATCTGTGGAGTTTGGATAAAAATAATTAATCTTATAGTTATGGTCAATGATTTTTTTCATCTGTCGCTGGCATACAGTCTCATGTTTTAACAATGATTCTACATTGAATACAATGCATTCATATACACAGTCTTTAGGTTGTCCGCTATGCAAGATGCCATCATGAATAAAGACAACGTCTCCCGGTTTGATTAAAAACTCTTTTTCATCTAAAGAAACCAAAAGTTCTCCCTTTAGAATACGAATTAATTCGTATTCTATATGCCAGTGATATGACATCTGATAGCGTGGGTGGGTAGGTGTTACATGATAAAATTCAATGGGAAAATCAAAGGTTCCATGTGTTTTTCGTTCTTTATATTCTAAATATTTCATAATCCTCCTAAAAGTGAATAATGTTATATTTTTTTCCATTATAACACAAGAAAAAGCGTAAAAACAAGTATATACTGAGATTATTAAGCGAATAATTTAAAAACAAGGAGGTATTAAAGATGGCAAAGAGCAGATTGATTGGAGATTATCCGGTAATCGGAATTAGACCAACTATTGATGGACGTAGAGGATTCTTAGATGTGCGTGGTGGTTTAGAGGCACAGACAATGAACATGGCAGAATCAGCAGCCAAATTATTTACAGATAATATTAGATATTCCAATGGTGAAAAAGTACAGGTTATCATTGCAGATACTACAATTGGAGGGGTAGCAGAAGCAGCTGCCTGTGAAAATAAATTTAAAAAAGCAGGTGTTGCGATTACACTTACAGTTACACCATGTTGGTGCTATGGTTCTGAAACAATGGATATGGATAAGAATACGATTAAAGGTGTTTGGGGATTTAATGGAACGGAGAAACCAGGAGCAGTTTATCTAGCATCCGTATTGGCAACTCATGCACAAAAAGGCATTCCGGCATTTGGAATATATGGACATGATGTACAAGATGCAGATGCTACAGCAATTCCGGAAGATGTTACAGAAAAGTTGTTGAGATTTGGAAGAGCAGCAGTTGCAGCAGCGTCTATGAAAGGCAAATCATACTTACAAATTGGTTCTATCTGCATGGGTATCGGTGGATCTATTATTGATTCTGCATTTATAGAAGATTACTTGGGAATGCGAGTAGAATCAGTGGATGAAACAGAGATCATTCGTCGCATGACAGAAAATATATATGATAAAGCAGAATTTGAAAAAGCGCTGGCTTGGACAAAGGAAAAATGTAAAAATGGAATTGACATGAATCCAGAAGAAGTTCAAAAATCAGGAAAAGTAAAAGAAGAAGAATGGGAATTTGTTGTAAAGATGATGTGTATTATTAAAGATCTTATGAATGGGAATCCAAACTTACCTGATGGTTGTGAAGAAGAACGTTTGGGACATAATGCACTTGCAGGTGGATTCCAAGGACAGAGACAATGGACAGATTTCTATCCAAATTGTGATTATGCAGAAGCATTATTAAATACTTCTTTTGATTGGAATGGAGCCAGAGAACCATATGTTCTGGCAACAGAAAATGATGTCTTAAATGGATTAAGCATGATGTTTATGAAATTATTAACAAATAAAGCACAAATCTTTTCGGATGTTCGTACTTATTGGAGTCCGGAAGCTGTTAAAAAAGCAACCGGTTATGAATTAGAAGGTGTTGCAAAAGAGGCAGGTGGATTCATTCATTTGATTAATTCGGGTGCATCTTGTTTAGATGGAAATGGACAATCGAAAGATGAAAATGGTAATGGTGTGATGAAACCGTGGTATGATGTAACTGAAAAAGATCAGGAAGCAATGCTTGCTGCAACAGAGTGGAGTGCGGCAAATCAAGGATATTTCAGGGGCGGTGGTTTCTCATCTAGATGGGTAACAGAAGCTGAAATGCCTTGTACTATGATTCGTTTAAATCTTGTAAAGGGAATGGGACCTGTTCTTCAGATAGCAGAAGGGTGGACTGTAAAATTACCGGATGAAGTAACTGATAAATTATGGAAGAGAACAGATTATACATGGCCATGTACTTGGTTTGCTCCAAGAGTAACAGGAGAAGGTGCATTTAAGTCAGCTTACGATGTGATGAATAATTGGGGAGCTAATCATGGCGCAATCAGTCATGGACATATTGGTGCAGATTTAATTACAATGTGTTCAATGTTAAGAATTCCGGTATGTATGCATAATGTGAAAGAAGAAAATATTTTCAGACCGGCTGCGTGGAATGCATTTGGAATGGATAAAGAAGGACAAGATTACAGAGCTTGTGCAATGTACGGACCATTGTACAAATAGGTTTTAAACATAAAAGTTATAGAAAAGATAAAATTAGCGGAGGATTAAACCCCCCGCTAATTTTAAAAGAAAGGTGAAAAATGAGAGAAGAAAAGAAAGTATTAGCTTTTGACTTTGGTGCGTCCGGTGGCAGAGCTATGTGTGGAACATTTAATGGAGAAACCATAGAAATAGAAGAATTACATCGATTTTCAAATGATCCGGTTATACTTCATGGTACAATGTATTGGGATATATTAAGATTGTTTTATGAAATCAAACAGGGACTGATTGCTTCAAAAAAATGTGGTAAAATCAGTAGCCTTGGAATCGACACATGGGGTGTGGATTTTGGATTGCTAGATAAGGAAGGAAACCTGTTGGAGAATCCAATTCATTACAGAGATGGAAGAACAGCAGGCATGATTGAAAAAAGTTTGGAGAAAATTGATAGAGAAGCATTCTATGAAATAACAGGAAATCAATTTATGGAACTAAATACTGTGTTTCAATTAGTGGCATTGGCAGAACAACGTCCTGAATTATTGGAACGGGTAGATAAGATGCTTTTGACTCCAGATTTGTTTAATTATTTTTTAACAGGAAAAAAGTTTGCGGAATATTCAATTGCATCTACAACACAACTTATGGACGCTCACAAAGGTGAGTGGTCTAATGAAGTGATAGAAGCACTTGATTTGCCTAAAAAGATATTTCCAAGTATTATTCCTTGTGGTACAATGGTAGGAGAAATTACAGATGAAATATGTGAAGAATTAGAAATTGAAAAGATTAATGTAATGGCAGTTGCAGGTCATGATACACAAAGTGCATTAGTGGCTGTGCCAACACAAGAAAAGGATTTTATATTTTTGAGTTGTGGAACATGGTCTTTACTGGGAACAGAATTAGAGCGACCACTAATTAATAAGAAGTCAGAAGTTTATAATATCACCAATGAAGGTGGTTATGGTAAAAGTGTATCTTTTTTGAAGAATATTATTGGATTATGGTGTATTCAGGAAAGTAGGAGACAGTGGATTAGAGAAGGAAGAACCTATAGTTTTGGAGAACTGGAAACAATGGCAGCTAAGGTGGAACCGTTCCAATTCTTTATAGATCCAGATGCACCGGAATTCACACCTACAGGGAATGTTCCAAGAAGAATTCGGGAATATTGTAAACGCACCGGACAGAAAATCCCACAATCAGAAGGGGAAATCATTCGATGCATTAATGAAAGCTTAGCTATGAAATACCGTTTAGCAATGGAAGAGATTGAAATGTGTACGGGAAAATCATATAAAACAGTCTATATGGTTGGTGGTGGTGTTCAAAGCAAACTATTATGTCAGTTTACATCAAATGCATGTCATAAAAATGTGAGCGCAGGGCCAATAGAAGCTACGGTACTTGGAAATATTGCATTACAATTGATGACATCAGGAGATATTTCTTCTTTAGGTGAAGCAAGAAAAATAGTGGAAAAATCACAAAAAATCGAACATTACAGCCCTGAAAATGAAGAAGCATGGGAAAAGGCTTTTGCATTATTTAAAAAAATAATACACTAAATAGTAAAAATGCAGTCGAGAGAGTCGGGTGCATTTTTAAATCAAAGGGGGGATAAGATTGTATAAAGCTATATTAGTAGATGATGAGATAGTTATAAGAGAGGCGATGAAAGACAGCGTCAAATGGGAAGAAATTGGATTTGAACTGGTGGATACATGTGAACATGGAAAAGAGGCAATTGAGAGAATCAAAGATGATGCACCGGATTTAGTGATTACAGATATCTGTATGCCTTTTGTAGATGGGATTCAGCTGGCTAAATTTATATATGAAAATTATCCCCAAACTAAAGTTATTATCTTGAGCGGGTATGATGAATTTGAATATGCTAAAAGTGCAATTAAGTATGAAGTATTAGAATATATTTTAAAACCGGTAACGGTCTATGAATTAACAGATATATTAAAGAACATCAAAGAGAAGTTGGATCAAGAATATAGCACACATAAACGTATGAACAATATAACCGAGAATTATGAAAAAAGTAAGCCAATATTAAAAGAGAGATTTTTAAATCATATTATTAACTCTAGAGATACAAGGGTTGACATTATGGAAAAATTGGAAAATTTTGATATTCATCTTCAGGGGAATATTTATAACGTGATACAGGTGGAAAGTACAAATATGAAGAAGGATGAATTAATTTTATTTTCTCTTTGCAATGTAACAGCTGAAATCTTGGAAGAATATCAACGGTGCGTTGTATTTCAAACGATGGACGATATTACAACGATTATTTTTGCTGGGGATAGTGAATATCAAGTGCATACAGACACGTTTGAACTTTTAAATAAGGTGCAATCTATGGTGGTATCTTTTCTTCATATTAATACAATGGTCACTGTTGGACGAGAGGTAGATAAGTTAGAAGACCTTCCACTTTCTTTTGAAAATTTACAATTCAGTAAAGAATATAAATTTTTATACCAAGATAATTCCATTATATATGGAAAAGATTTTTACAATTGTGATAATAAAGATATAATTGATACGAAACGATGGACGGAAGATATACTAAAAGAAATTCGACATCATAATGATGTACATACTATTCAAGATGTGTTGCAGCAGTTTTTTGATACACTTCGTGTTGCACATATTTCAAAAAATATTATTGTTTCGACGGTACAAAGTATTGTTTTGAAAATTATAATGTTAGTAGATGAATTGGGACTGGAATCAGAAGATCTTTTAAAAAAAGAACAACAGTTTTTAGCCAGTTTATATGAGTATCATAAAATCGAAGAAATGACACAGGAAATGATGCTTTTTTGCGAATATATCTCTGAAATTATATCGGGAGAGCAAGATAGTGAAGGGAAAAAGATAGCAATTCGTGCTCAAAAATATATAGAGGAAAATTATAAAAAATCAAGTGTTTCTCTTAATTCTGTATGTGACTATCTGTCTATTAGTACAAGTTATTTTAGCGTAATATTTAAAAATTATACAGGAGAGACTTTTATTGAAGCTTTAACAAAAAAAAGAATGGAAAAGGCAAAGGTACTTCTTATGAATACCTGTCTTAAAACTTATGAAATAGCAACAGAAGTAGGGTATAGTGATCCTCACTATTTTAGTAGCATTTTTAAGAAAGCAACGGGAGAAACGCCTACCATATATGCCAAAAGAAAGAGGCAGAATTTATGAACAAGAAGAAAAGAAAACATGTATTGTTTCGGTTCAAAAGTATACAAACTACAATATTGCTTTCTTTTTTTGCGCTGATTTTATCCGCGGTTCTATTGTTTTTAATTATATCATTAAAATATACTACCGAAAGCATTGTAGATAATTCCACATCATATACAAGCCAATTAACAGAACAGGTCAATAATGACATTGATTCCTACATTGCTTATCTGGAAAATATATCACAGATGATTACCTATAATATGGATGTACAGAATTATTTATTCCAACCAAATACAGAGGCTGATGTAGCTTTGTCGCAATATGGACGAGTAATTAGTCAATTCAAGACCATCATGTCTACCAGAAAGGATATCTGTAATGTGGCAGTTGTGGGGAATTCCGGAAAAGCGATTCTAAATCGTGGAGCATCTATGCTGAACCCTTACGCTAATATTTCAGAGAAATCATGGTATAAAGCTGCAAAAACAAAAGTGCAAATGGATGGGAAAGAATTTGCATTATCAACCTCCCATGTTCAAAATATAGTGGCAGGTAATTATGACTGGGTAATTACATTAAGTAGAGGTCTTGTAAATCGCGAGACAGATCTGATAGAAGGTGTTTTGTTTGTAGACCTAAATTATAATACAATCACTGACTTGTGCGAAAAAGTAAGCCTTGGGAAAAAAGGATATATTTACGTAATGGATAAGCACGGGAACATCATATATCATCCACAACAACAATTACTATATAGTGGATTGAAACATGAAGAAATAGAGAATGTGTTAAAAAAAGTAGGAACTGGGAACAGTTTTATTGAGAAAAGTGGAGATGATTCTAAAGTATATACGATGTCAAAATCAGAAGAGACGGGTTGGATTGTAGTTGGGGTATCCTATATGTCTGAATTAATGGAAGGGACCAATCGAGCAAAAAGCATCTATATTTTGCTGACAGTATGTCTACTACTTGCTGCAATATATATTGCAATTGCATTATCAAGAGCAATTACGCATCCCATCAAAATATTAGACCAATCCATGAAAGAAATGGAAAAAGGACATTTTGACATGGTGGAAATACATACAGATGAACATAATGAAATAGGACGTTTGAGTAATTCGTTCAATGTGATGAGACATGAGATCATAAATCTTATGGAACAAAATATACTGGAACAAAAACAAAAACGAAAAGCAGAAATGAGGGCACTACAGGCTCAAATTCAACCTCATTTTTTATATAATACTTTAGATTCCATTATCTGGATGGCCGAAACTGGGAAAAACAATCGAGAGGTAGTAATTATGACATCTTCTCTTGCAAAGTTATTGCGTCAGAGTATTGGAAATGAAGAAGAATTGGTAACAATTGCCAAAGAGCTTGAATATACAGAGACATATCTGACGATTCAACGCATCAGGTATAAGGATAAGTTAGAGTTTGATATACAGGTTGCGTCAGATATCTTACATGAAAAAATAGTAAAGCTTACATTACAACCATTGGTTGAAAATGCAATCTATCATGGGATTAAGTATGCCGAGCAAGGTGGAATTCTTAAAATCCGAGGTTGGGCAACCGACAATCAAATCGTACTTCAAGTAATTGACAATGGGCCGGGAATGGGGCAGGAAGAACTGGAACATATTTTTGAAAAAAGACAATCATCTGTGAAAAGTAATGGAGTGGGTATCTATAATGTGCAAAATCGTCTTCAATTGTATTATGGCAAAGAATATGGATTGTCCTATGAGAGCAAACAGAACATTGGAACAAGTGTAACTGTTCGTATCCCAAGGATTAAGGAGGCTGATAAGCATGAAATACAATAAGAAGCTGATTAGAGGTGCTTTTGCTATTATAATAGTAGGACTTGTTATAGTGGGATTGATGCTATTAGATGCAAAACCACAGAAACGTAAGCAAATTATCTTTGTATCTAAAAAAGTAGATGAAAGTGATTTTTGGTCTTCCCTGGTTGCAGGAGCGCAGATGGCGGCAGAAGAATATAATGTAGATCTAAAAGTAGTTGCACCGGATCAAGAAGAGAATTATATAGAACAAAATGAATTAATACATAACGCAATTAAACAAAAGCCGGATGCTATTGCACTGGCGCCATCGGATTATCAAAAAAGTGCAACAGCTGCACAGGAGATTGTGAAGCAAGGAATACAACTGATTCTGATAGATTCTGTTGTAAAAGGAGCAAAGCCAGATGCAATTGTTGCTACTGATAATGTTAAAGCCGGAATGACTATGGGAAAATGGATATCAAGAGAATGTAAAGATGTTTGTCAAATAGGCATTGTGAGTCATGTGAAGGGGAGCTCAACGGCGATAGAAAGAGAAAAAGGTTTAAGAAAAGGATTGGGAAAACAGGAGCCTAATATTGTCAAAACTGTCTATTCAGATTCAAATTATAGTAAAGCATATAATGTGACAAAAACGCTATTACTAGAAAACCCACAGATAAATATGATTGCCGGATTAAATGAATATTCTACGGTAGGAGCTGCCCGGGCGATTAAAGATATGGGACTGTCCAGAACGGTACATATTATTGGGTTTGATAATTCGTTGGAAGAAATCGAATTATTAGAAGCAGGGGTTGTGGATGGGCTGGTGATACAAAAATCATTTGATATGGGGTATTTAGGGATTCAAACAGCGGTAAAGCTATTAGATGAAGGGCAAGTGGAATCTAACAATATTGACTCGGGTTCAAAGCTGATTTGCAAGGAGAACATCTATACAGATGAAAATCAAAAGCTTTTATTTCCTTTTAAAACAAAAAATAAGAATGCCAAATGAATATTGTGCTATAAAAGGTGAATATCTTTCTATTTTAGTAAGATATTCACCTTTTATCATAAGATATTCTATTCCGATATAAGACAATAAAATTTATAATAGGTAAGAAGAGAAAAGTAAGCAAAAGAATAATTATGGTGGTTACTGCCATAGATATAGTTGACAAGGAAATGGAAGGTGAGAAAGTGGGAGAAATCATACTTACAATGAAGGATATTGATAAATCTTTTATTGGTGTTCATGCATTAAAAACTACACAACTAGAATTAAAAAAAGGTGAAGTACATGCCCTCATGGGGGAAAATGGAGCCGGGAAATCTACACTTATGAAAATCTTAACTGGCATATATAGTAAAGACAGTGGGACGATTACATATGAGGGAAATGAAGTAGAGTTTAAAAATCCAAGAGAAGCGCAAGATGCAGGGATTGTCATTGTGCATCAAGAATTAAACATGATGAATCATTTAACAGTAGCGCAGAATATTTTTATTGGCCGTGAGAGTATGAACGGTAAGTTTATTAATGATAAAAAGATGATAGAAGAAGCACAAAAATTATTTGATTTATTACATATTGACATTGATCCAAAAGAAATCATGGGAAAACTTACTGTGGGAAGACAGCAGATGTGCGAGATTGCAAAAGCAATTTCAACAGATGCAAAGGTTATTGTATTTGATGAACCAACAGCTGCACTTACAGAAGCTGAGATTAATGAGCTATTTAAAATCATTGAAGATTTAAGAAATAAAAATATTGGAATTGTATATATTTCACATCGCATGGATGAGATAAAAAGAATTACAGATCGTGTAACAGTTATGCGCGATGGTGAATATGTTGGGACTGTGGTAACAGCAGATTCCACAAAAGACGACATTATCAATATGATGGTGGGACGTGTTGTCTATGAAGAACCCAAGCAGACAAGCATGGTTCCAAAAGATGCGCCGGTTGTGTTGAAAGTAGAACATCTTAATGCTGGTAAATTAGTAAAAGATATAAGCTTTGAATTAAAAAAAGGAGAAATCCTTGGATTCTCCGGATTGATGGGCGCTGGAAGAACTGAAACCGCAAGAGCATTATTTGGTGCAGATAAAATTGACAGTGGTTCTATTTATATCAATGGTGAAAAAGTGGAAATTCATAATCCTGCTGATGCAGTAAAACATGGAATCGGATACTTGTCAGAAGACAGAAAACGATATGGCGTTATTGTAGAAAAGACAGTTGCAGAGAATACCACGATGTCATCACTGGAAAATTTTGCGAATGGAATATTTATTGATAAGAAAAAAGAAAAAGAAGTTGCCACAAAATATGTAGAAGCATTAAAGACAAAGACACCTTCTGTGGAACAAGCTGTTCGTAACTTGTCCGGTGGAAATCAGCAAAAAGTTGTCATTGCAAAGTGGTTGACAAGAAATAGTGAAATACTTATTTTTGATGAACCAACCAGAGGAATTGATGTGGGGGCAAAAAGTGAAATTTACACACTCATGAACGAGTTGGTTAAAGAAGGCAAATCTATTATTATGATTTCATCTGAATTAACAGAGATCCTTCGAATGAGTGATAGGATTATTGTTATGTGTGAAGGACGCAAGACAGGAGAGTTGTCCATTGAAGAAGCTTCACAGGAAAGAATTATGCAGGCGGCAACATTAAGAGAAACAAATGGAGGGGAACAGTAAAATGAAAAAGATTAAATCAATGGGAACACAGAAACTTGTTGCAGTATTAGCACTGATATTATTATATGTATTTTTTAGTATTTTTGGCGACAATTTCTTTCAATATAGTACTTTTATCAGTATTCTTGATTCATCATATTACATTGGATTCATGGCAATTGGAGTAACATTTGTTATCATTACCGGTGGAATTGATTTATCTATTGGAACATTATGTATCTGTTGTTCGCTAATTGGAGGTACTTTGTTTAAAGCAGGAGTTCCAATGGCGGCAGTGTTAATTATCACAATTGTAATGGGATTGCTATTTGGATTGGTAAATGGACTAATGGTTTCTGTCATGGGATTGCCTGCATTTATTGCAACACTTGGTACAATGATGATTACCAGAGGATTAGGTTCTATTGTTACAGGAACGGCCAGCGTTACATTCCCACAAGGTGAAGTAGCAGGAGCTTGGTTTAGAAATATCTTCAAATATAAAGGAGCAGGACTTCCGGATGCAGGTATTCCAGCAGGATTCATTCTATTACTTGTATTAGCCATTGTGATGGCAATCTTTTTAAATAAAACACGTCCGGGCCGTTACATTCTTTCTTTGGGAAGTAATAAAGAAGCAACTAGATTATCGGGTGTAAATGTTGTGAAATGGGAAACCTTAGCATTTGTAATAAGTGGTGGATTTGCAGCATTGGCTGGTATCTCTTATGCAGCAGTGTATTCAACTTTGATGCCTGGAACTGGAAATGGATTTGAGTTAGATGCTATTGCAGGTGTTGTAATTGGTGGTACATCACTATCAGGAGGAACAGGAAGCATTTCAGGAACATTAATTGGTGTATTTATTATGTCTGTTTTAAAAACAGGACTACCATTTATCGGATTACAACCACATTATCAATTATTTATTACAGGATTTGTATTGATTGGAGCAGTATTTGCAGATGTATGGAACAGAAAGAAATCAGCTTAGGATTATAATGCCTGATTACAGGCTTATGATATTTACTTACAAACCAAATAAAGGGAGGAATTATTCATGAAGAAAAAAGCAGTAAGTGTATTATTGTGTGTGGCTATGGTAGCAACTATGGCAGTCGGTTGTGGTAAGAAAGAAACTACCGAGAAAAAAGAAACAAAAGCTAGTGGTGACTTAAGTGTTGAAATTGTAGCAAAAGGGTTTCAACATGATTTTTGGAAAGCTGTAAAGCTTGGAGCAGAAAAAGCTGGTACAGAATTTGGTGCAAAGATTAACTTTGTAGGACCAAAAGATGAAAGTGCAGTTGCAGAGCAAGTAGAACAATTGAATAATGCAATCAACAAAAAACCAAGTGCTATTTGTTTAGCAGCCCTTGATACAGATGCAGTTTTGGGTGCTCTTGATACAGCAAAATCATCTAATATTCCAATTATTGGTTTTGACTCAGGTGTTCCTGGAGCAGAAGATATCATTGCTGCAAATGCAGCAACAGATAACTATGCAGCTGGCGAATTAGCAGCAGATAAGTTATATGAATTAATTAAAGACAAAGTAACAGATCCAAGCGAAACAGTAAGAATTGGTGTTGTTTCTCAAGATGCTACATCACAGTCTATTGGTGATCGTACTGGCGGTTTTGTTGATAAAATGGTAAAATTAATTGGTGCTGACAAAGCTTCTGTTGAAGGCCATGACAAATACAACAAAAAAGTTGAAGGCGCAAAAGTTGTTATTGAAGTTGGTATCCCAGCAACTGTTGAAGATGCTGCATGTGTAACTGTTGCAAATACAATCTTGAACAAAAACGATTTAGTTGCAATCTATGGTTCTAATGAATTTAGTGCTAAGAATATTATTACAGCAAACGAAAGTTTACAAAAACTTGGCGCAGATAAAGTTATTGGTATTGGATTTGATTCAGGTGAAATTCAGATGAATGCTATTAAGGATGGTGTATTTGCAGGTTCTATTACACAAGATCCAGTACAAATCGGATATCAAGCAGTTAATTTAGCAGTAAAAGCAACAAAAGGTGAATCTGTATCTGATGTTGATACAGGATGCTTATGGTATACAAAAGATAACATGGAAGATGAAAACATTGCTCCATGTCTTTACAAATAAGGAACATGTTTATCTAGTATGAGTTAATTGTAAGGTGCCTTGAAGGTCTGAAATGTCCGGAAAGGCACCTTTTCATAAATTTTAGATTAGGAGGAAACATATATGCTAAAAGGGATACCTCAAATTCTTTCGCCAGAATTACTAAAAGTATTATGTGAAATGGGACATAGCGATCGGTTGGTGATATCAGATGGAAATTTCCCGGCAGAATCCATGGGAAAGGATGCCATTGTTATACGATGTGACGGACATGGTGTTCCGGAAATTCTGGACGCAATCTTGCAATTGTTTCCATTGGATACATACGTGGAGCATCCGGTTCAGTTAATGGAAGTAATGAAAGGTGATACAGTAGAAACACCAATATGGGAGAAATATAAAGAAATCATAGAAATTCATGACAAACGAGGAGCCACAGCAATTGGTCATACAGAGCGATTCGCATTTTATGATGAAGCAAAAACTGCCTATGCCATTATTGCAACCGGTGAAAAAGCATTATATGCAAATATTATGTTGCAAAAGGGTGTTGTTATCTAATTTGAAAGACACTACATTATCTTTTTATAGGTTATGTAGTGTCTCTTTTTGTAAATGAGGCTGGAATCATTATTTTTCGACTTTTTGTTCTGTACATTTTACCGGAAACATATTATAATATCTATATATTGATAAAACAAAGGGAGCTATACCAAATGAGCGATATTAGTAAAAAAACCTCCGAAGATATTGTGGAAGAAACAATGAAAGAAATTATGGAAGAATTTCAAGATATGGAACAAAAAGAAGAAGAAAAATCTGATGTGAAAGAAGAGGCAAAAGATGACAATCAATCAGAAACTGTCTTGGAAGCTCATAAAGAAAAAGATTCAGAAGAAGAATCAGAAGAAAAGAATGAAACCACCGATACAAAAGAAGATATTCAATCTACTGATAATACCACTGTTGTACATCTTGATGACGATGATGACACAGAAGGACTGACAGAATTAGACAGATTTTTAGAAAAGAAACGGAAAAGAAAAAAAATCTTAATTATATGTGGCAGTGTGATTGGAGCATTGGTTCTTATTTATCTTGCAATATCCTTGTTTTTTGTTAGCCATTTTTATTTTTTTACCAAGATTAATAATGTACATTATACAGGTAAGACAGTAGAACAAGTGGAAGCACATATGGAACAACAAGTAAAAGATTATGAGCTTACATTAAAGGAAAAGAATAATATTGAAGAGAAAATTACTGGTACCGCAATTCAGTTGACTTATAAGAAGAGTGAACAATTGACTCAGATATTAAAAAAACAGCATCCACTGCTATGGGTCACAGCTTTTTGGGATAAACCAAATGAAACAGCAACGGTTGGGGTTCAGTATGATAATACAACACTTTCAAACCTTATTAATGGGCTAACCTGTATGAAGCCGGAGAATCAGACGGAACCGGTATCAGCTTATCCAAGCTTTGTGACAGATCAGTTTCAAATAGTGGAAGAAGTACTTGGCACAAAAATTGATCAAGAAGTATTTATAAAAAAAGTGAATGAATATGTGAGTGAAATTAGGCCGACATTGGAGATGGAAGAAGAGTCTTGTTATGCTAAACCGGCATTTTTAAAGGATTCAGCGGAAGTAATTGCTGCAAGAGATGCCATGAATAAGTATCTTACGGCAAGTGTTACGTATGATGTAAGTCCAAACACAGAGGTAGTTGATAAGGCACTGATTGCGACTTGGTTGTCTGTAGATGCAAATATGTCGGTTGTATTTTCAGAGGATGCGGTTAGAACATTTGTAGATGAATTATGTAATAAGTATAATACAATTGGTACGGTTAGAAAGATTACTGCGCCAAATGGAAAAGTTGCAGAAGTTTCTGGTGGAGATTATGGTTGGAAGATTGATAAAGAAGCAGAACATGCAGCGCTGGTAGCAAATATTACTGCGGGTGAAACAGTAACACGAGAACCACAGTATAGTCGTAGAGGTGCCAGTCATGGTGAAAATGATTATGGGAGTACGTATGCAGAGGTTGATTTAAGCGCACAACATATGTGGTTTGTGAAAGATGGTGCTGTTGCAATGGAAAGTGATGTTGTAACAGGAAACCCTAATAAAGGAAATGGAACACCACAAGGCTCTTTTGATCTTACGTATAAAACACGTAATGCTACATTAAAAGGGAAAAAACGTCCAGATGGTACTTATGAATACGAATCTCCGGTTGCTTTTTGGATGCCATTTAATGGAGGAATTGGTTTTCATGATGCTACATGGCAATCTTCTTTTGGTGGAAGAAGATATACAACTAATGGTTCTCATGGGTGTATTAATATGCCGTACTCAAAAGCACAGGAATTATATGGATATATCGCTCAAGGAATGCCAGTAATCTGTCACTATTAGACAATAAAGGGGTAAATAAATGTATCAACTAATAAAAAGAGATGGCCTTGCGAAACGTGGCCGATTTACTACGGTACATGGGGTCATTGAGACCCCTGTATTTATGAATGTGGGAACCGTTGCAGCAATCAAAGGTGCCGTTTCTACAGAGGATTTGCAAGGTATAAAAACGCAAGTGCAATTGTCCAATACATATCATCTACATGTCCGACCGGGTGATGAGGTGATTCGAAAACTTGGAGGATTGCATAAATTTATGGTATGGGACAAACCAATTCTTACGGATTCGGGGGGATTTCAGGTATTTTCATTGTCAGGACTTCGGAAAATAAAAGAAGAAGGTGTTTATTTTCATTCTCATATTGATGGACACAAGATATTCATGGGCCCGGAAGAAAGTATGCAGATTCAGTCTCATCTGGGATCTACCATTGCAATGGCCTTTGATGAATGTCCCTCAAGTGTGGCAGATGTGAACTACATTCAGGATTCGGTAGATCGTACTACAAGATGGTTGGATCGATGCAAGATAGAGATGAAACGATTGAATACATTACCGGATACATTGAATCCTAATCAACTTTTGTTTGGGATTAATCAGGGTGGAGTATATGAAGATATTCGAATAGAACATGCAAAAAGAATTACGGAGATGGATTTGGATGGATATGCGGTGGGTGGTCTTGCAGTTGGAGAATCCCATGAGGACATGTACCGGATATTAGATGCTACGGTACCGTATCTACCAATTGAAAAACCCACGTATCTTATGGGGGTGGGAACTCCGGCAAATATATTAGAAGCGGTAGAACGTGGTGTGGATTTTTTTGATTGTGTATATCCGAGTAGAAATGGACGACATGGGCATGTATATACGAATCATGGGAAGATGAATCTATTTAATGCAAAATTTGAGCTAGATGCAAAGCCAATTGAAGAAGGCTGTCAGTGTCCGGCTTGTCGTACCTACAGTAGAGCTTATATTAGGCACCTTTTGAAAGCAAAAGAGATGTTGGGTATGCGTCTGTGTGTACTACATAATCTTTATTTTTACAATACCATGATGGAAGAAATACGACAGGCAATTGAAGAAGGGCGCTATCAAGTGTATAAAAAAGAAAAATTAGAGAGCATGGCAAAAAAAGAAGTATAAAATTTGTATGAAATGCGAAAAAATTACTTGATGTATGAAGTGATTTTGTGTATGATAGCAATAGTGCTTATAGATAGTAGGAGGAAATGAATATGTACACATTGGCAACATCGTTATTTAGTAACCCAATCAGCATTATACTTCTTTATGCTGTAATTCTTGGAGGATTCTGGTTTATTCTTATGAGACCTCAGAAAAAAGAGCAAAAAAGAATTCAACTTATGATTGCAGATATGCAAGTAGGAGATACAGTCTTAACTACAAGTGGTTTTTATGGTGTTCTTATTGATATTACAGATGAAGATGTCATTGTGGAATTCGGAAGTAATAAAAACTGTCGTATTCCAATGCAAAAGACAGCAATTATGCAAGTTGAAAAAGCGGAAACAAACTAGAATAATATATACAAGAGCCAAGTACAAGAGTACTTGGCTCTTGTTATATATTCAACACTTTATTAGACTAAAGGGTTGAAATGTAAAGGAAAATAAGCTATTATATTCTGTATATGAAAAGGTATCTAACAATTAGAAAGGGTGAAATTCATGGATTTACAGATTGGAATTGTAAAAGGGGATGGAATCGGACCTGAAATTGTAACAGAAGCAATGAGAGTATTGGATAGAGTAGGGGAGGTATACGGACATTCTTGTTCTTATAAGAATTTATTATTAGGAGGAGCCTCTATTGATACATTTGGAGTGCCACTTACGGAAGAAACATTGATAGAAGCAAAAACTTGTGATGCGATTCTTATGGGTTCAATTGGTGGAGATCCAAAGACATCACCATGGTATCAACTTGAACCACACAATCGTCCGGAGGCAGGATTGCTAGCAATCCGAAAAGAGCTAAATTTATTTGCCAATCTAAGACCTGCAATGTTATATAGGGAGTTATCAGAAGCATGTCCATTAAAGCCTTCTTTGGTGGAAGGAGGTTTTGATTTTATTATTGTACGAGAACTGACGGGAGGGCTGTATTTTGGGAAACGTACAACCGAATATATAGATGGAATCAGAACAGCCTGTGATTCTCTAATGTATAATGAGATGGAAATTCGTCGTATTGCAAAACAAGCATTTGAGATTGCCATGAGACGTAGTTGTAAGATTGTAAGTGTAGATAAAGCAAATGTGCTAGATACATCAAGACTTTGGCGCACTGTTGTAAATGAGGTGGCGAAAGAATATCCCAAAGTACAAGTAGAACACATGTTGGTGGATAATTGTGCTATGCAATTAATTAAAAGTCCACAGAAATTTGATGTGATTTTAACAGAAAACATGTTTGGGGATATCTTGTCAGATGAAGCAAGTATGATTACAGGTTCTATAGGAATGCTGCCCTCTGCAAGTTTAAATGATACGAAGTTCGGTCTTTATGAGCCAAGTGGAGGTTCTGCACCTGACATCGAGGGAAAAGGAATTGCTAATCCTATTGCAACCATCTTATCAGCAGCAATGATGCTACGTTTTACCTACGGGTTAGAGCAAGAAGCAACAGCAGTGGAACGGGCAATACATCAAGTGTTAGAAGAAGGATACCGTACCAGCGATATTATGTCAGAAGATTGTATACCAGTAGGAACTAATCAAATGGGAACACGCATATGTGATGCAATTTTATAAGGAGGATTTAGCAGATGAGAAGTGATACAGTGACAAAAGGAATTCAGCAGGCCCCACACCGTTCGTTATTCAACGCATTGGGATATACAAAAGAAGAACAAGAACGACCATTAATAGGAATTGTCAGTTCATATAATGAAATTGTACCGGGACATATGAATCTGGATAAGGTGGTAGATGCTGTGAAAATGGGTGTAGCAATGAAAGGAGGTACACCAATTGTATTTCCGGCAATTGCAGTATGTGATGGTATTGCAATGGGACATCAAGGTATGAAATATTCGTTGGTTACCCGTGATTTAATTGCAGATTCTACAGAGGCAATGGCATTAGCACATCAATTCGATGCACTTGTGATGGTTCCAAATTGTGATAAAAATGTACCGGGACTTTTGATGGCTGCTGCCAGACTTAATATCCCCACTATTTTTGTCAGTGGTGGTCCCATGCTTGCGGGACACGTCAAAGGGAAAAAATCCAGTTTGTCCAGTATGTTTGAAGCTGTTGGAGCTTATGCAGCTGGCACCATGTCAGAAGAAGATGTACGAGAATATGAGGACAAAGTATGTCCAACTTGTGGCTCATGTTCCGGTATGTATACAGCGAATAGTATGAATTGTCTGACAGAAGTCCTAGGAATGGGGTTACAGGGGAATGGAACAATCCCGGCAGTGTACTCAGAACGCATTCGACTTGCTAAATATGCAGGTATGCAAATTATGGAATTGTTAGAGCGAGATATAAAACCTTGGGATATTATGACGAAAGATGCATTTTTAAATGCACTTACGGTGGATATGGCACTAGGGTGTTCTACCAATAGTATGCTTCATCTTCCGGCGATTGCTCATGAGATAGGATTAGACTTAAATCTTGATATTGCCAATGAGATTAGCAAACACACTCCTAATCTATGTCATCTGGCACCGGCGGGTCCAACATATATGGAAGATCTAAATGAGGCAGGCGGTGTTTATGCTGTTATGAAAGAACTTACAAAAAAACAGTTGATTCATGTGGAATGTATGACTGTAACAGGACAGACCGTAGGTGAGAATATAAAAGCAAGTGAAATCAGAGATACCGAAGTGATACGAACTGTGGATAATCCATATAGTACAACTGGCGGAATTGCTGTATTGAAAGGAAATCTTGCACCGGATTCGGGAATAGTCAAACGTTCGGCAGTTGTTCCGGAGATGATGATTCATGAAGGACCGGCAAGAGTGTATGATTGTGAAGAAGATGCAGTAGATGCAATTAAAACAAAGAAGATTGTAGCAGGAGATGTAGTAGTTATACGTTATGAGGGACCAAAGGGTGGACCCGGTATGCGTGAAATGTTAAATCCAACATCTGCAATTGCAGGAATGGGATTAGGATCTAGCGTAGCATTGATTACAGATGGTCGTTTTAGTGGAGCATCTAGAGGAGCGTCGATTGGTCATGTATCACCGGAAGCAGCGGTAGGCGGACCCATTGCATTGGTAGAAGAAGGAGATATAATTCGAATTAATATTCCGGAGAATCAATTAGATATACTGGTGTCAGAGGAAGAATTAATGATACGAAGAAAAAAGTGGGTTCCAAGGGAACCAAAGATTACCACAGGATATCTTGCACGATATGCAGCGATGGTAACTTCCGGAAATCGAGGAGCAGTGCTAGAAATTCCACACAGGTAGTTTACCATTAAAAGAAAACAAAAGGAGTGAAGTCCATGCAATTAACAGGAGCAGAAATTGTAATAGAATGTTTAAAAGAACAGGGTGTTGATACAGTGTTTGGTTATCCGGGTGGAGCAATCTTGAATGTATATGATGCCCTATACAAGCATCAATCGGAGATTACCCATATTCTTACATCTCATGAACAAGGAGCAGCGCATGCTGCAGATGGGTATGCAAGGGCAACAGGGAAGGTAGGAGTATGTTTTGCAACTAGTGGTCCAGGAGCTACGAATCTAGTGACTGGAATTGCAACAGCGTATATGGATTCTATTCCAATAGTAGCGATTACTTGTAATGTGGGAGTTTCCCTATTAGGAAAAGATAGTTTTCAAGAAATTGATATTGCCGGAATTACGATGCCTATTACAAAACATAATTATATTGTAAAACAGGTGGAACAGCTTGCAGATACAATTAGAAAAGCGTTTTTAATTGCAAAAAAAGGACGTCCAGGTCCTGTTTTAATTGATATTCCCAAAGATGTAACGGCAAATATGGCAGATTATATCAAAGAAGTACCTAAAGAGGTGCGACCAATTTCCGATTCTATAGTGGAGGAAGATCTGATTACAGCAATTCATATGATTCATAAAGCAAAAAGACCATATATATTTGTTGGTGGTGGTGCGGTACTCGCAGATGCCAGCAAAGAATTAGATATATTTGTACATAAAGTACAGGCGCCGGTTGCAGATTCACTAATGGGAAAAGGGGCTTTTTCAGGAGTTAACAAACTTTATTCAGGAATGTTAGGCATGCATGGAACAAAAGCATCAAATCTTGGAGTAAGCCAATGTGACTTATTAATTGTAGTTGGAGCTAGATTCAGTGATCGTGTGACTGGGAATGCAAACAAGTTTGCTTCCCATGCAAAAATTCTACAAATTGATGTGGATCCTGCGGAAATTGACAAAAATATATTGACACATGCAAGTATTACCGGTGATATAAAAGAGGTACTAAAACAATTAAATGAAAAAATAGAATGTGAAGAACATTCTGAATGGATAAAAAAAATTGATGATTACAAAGTACAATATCCTTTATCCTATCATAAAGATGTATTGTCTGGTCCTTTTGTGGTAGAAGATATTTTTCGTCAGACAAATGGAGATGCTGTGATTACAACGGAAGTGGGACAGAATCAGATGTGGGCGGCCCAATTTTATAAATATAGTAAGCCAAGAACTTTTTTAACTTCAGGAGGGCTTGGAACCATGGGATATGGCTTGGGAGCAGCGTTAGGTGCAAAGATGGGTGTCCCGGAAAAAACGGTAGTTAATATTGCAGGAGATGGGTGCTTTCGTATGAATATGAATGAAATTGCAACGGCAGTACGTCATCAGATTCCCATTATTCAAGTAGTGCTTAATAATCATGTACTTGGAATGGTGCGTCAATGGCAGTCATTGTTCTATGAGAAACGATATTCGGCTACGGTATTAGATGATGCAGTGGATTTTGTAAAGTTAGCAGAAGCAATGGGAGCAGTTGGAATACGGGCAACTACACGACAAGAATTCCAAGATGCATTTGCAAGGGCATTGCAATTGACACAACCGGTTGTGATAGATTGCCAGATTGATAGCGATGAGAAGGTATGGCCAATGGTTGCACCGGGAGCATCTATCAGTGAAGCATTTAATGAAGAAGATATAGAAAATTAATTGAAAGGCATTATAAGCAACCAGATAATAATCATAGGAGGAATGAAGATGAGCAGAGTGTATAATTTTTCGGCGGGACCGGCAGTATTACCGGAGGGTGTATTACGGGAAGCAGCTGAAGAAATGTTGGATTATAAAGGAAGTGGTATGTCTGTTATGGAGATGAGTCATCGCTCTAAAACATATGAAGAAATTATTCAAACAGCAGAAGCTGATATCAGAGAATTAATGCAGATTCCGGAAGGCTATAAGGTACTGTTCTTGCAAGGTGGAGCGTCCCAACAATTTGCCATGATTCCGATGAATTTAATGCAGCATAAAGTTGCTGATTACATTATTACCGGACAGTGGGCAAAAAAGGCATATCAAGAAGCCAGTAAGTATGGAACTGTACATGCTATAGCATCATCAGAAGACAAGACATTCTCTTATATTCCGGATTGTTCAGATCTTGCAATCTCAGAGGATGCAGATTATGTATATATCTGTGAAAATAACACTATTTATGGTACTAAATTTAAAGAGCTACCAAATACAAAAGGAAAGACACTGGTAGCGGATGTATCGTCTTGCTTTTTATCAGAACCGATAGATGTTAGCAAATATGGGCTTATCTATGGTGGAGTTCAAAAAAATATAGGACCGGCAGGCGTGGTTATCGTCATTATTCGTGAAGATCTTATTCGTGAAGATGTGTTAGAAGGAACACCAACTATGCTAACCTATAAAACCCATGCAGATGCAAAATCTTTATATAATACACCACCGGCTTATGGAATATATATCTGTGGAAAAGTATTTAAATGGTTAAAGGAGCAGGGTGGTTTGGAGAAGATGCAGGCATATAATCAAGAAAAAGCACAGTTATTATATGAGTTTCTGGATTCAAGTAAGATATTTCATGGTACCGTTGAAAAAAAAGACCGTTCTCTTATGAATGTCCCGTTTGTTACAGGGAATAAAGAATTGGATGCAAAATTCATTCAAGAGGCAAAAAGTGAGGGATTTGAAAATCTAAAGGGACATCGCAGTGTAGGTGGAATGCGTGCCAGTATCTACAATGCAATGCCAATAAAAGGAGTGGAAGCATTAGTTGCATTTATGCGAAAATTTGAAAAGGAGAACCAATAACTATGTATAAATATCATTGTTTAAATCCAATTGCAGAAGTTGGATTAGAAAAATTCACAGAAGCATATAGTCCCACTAATTGCAAAGAAGAGGCAGATGCGATTCTTGTAAGAAGTGCAGTAATGCATGATATGGAGTTTGGTCAGGAACTAAAAGTGATTGCAAGAGCAGGAGCAGGGGTAAATAATATTCCATTGGAAGTATGTGCAAATAAAGGGATTGTTGTATTTAATACTCCCGGTGCCAATGCAAATGGGGTTAAGGAATTAGTTATTGCGGGTATGTTATTAGCCTCACGTGATATTATAGGTGGAATCAACTGGGTTCAGGAATATGAGGAAGATGGCGATATTGCAAAACTTGCAGAAAAACAGAAAAAATTATATGCGGGAAGTGAACTGGAAGGAAAAAAATTAGGTGTTATTGGCTTGGGAGCGATCGGAATTCTGGTTGCAAATGCTGCAATACACCTTGGAATGGAGGTCTACGGGTATGATCCATATGTATCTGTAGATGGTGCATGGAGATTATCAAGAAGTATTCATCATGCCAAAACAGTAGATGAATTATATCGTGATTGTGACTATATTACGATTCATGTGCCTGCAAAAGAGGAAACAAAGGGTATGATTGATAAGGATGCCATTAGTTTAATGAAAAAAGATGCCGTAGTTCTTAATTTTGCACGAGATATTTTGGTAAGTGAAGAAGATATGGTAGATGCGTTGGTGGCAGGAACAATTAAAAGATATGTAACAGATTTTCCAAATCCAATTATTGCAGGTGTAAAAGGAGCAATTGTTATTCCACATCTGGGTGCTTCTACTGAAGAATCAGAAGATAATTGTGCAAAGATGGCCGTTCGCGAAGTGACTGATTTTCTGGAGAATGGAAATATTCATAATTCAGTTAATTATCCAAACTGTGATATGGGAATTCGTGAGAGAGGAACCAGAATTACAATATTACATCGAAATGTTCCGAATATGATTGGACAATTTTCTATGGTGTTAGCCAAGGAAGGTATGAATATTGCAGATATGACCAATAAAAGTAAAGGAAATTATGCATATACAATGATTGATATTGATACAGAGCTTTCTTCAAATGTTACGGAAGAATTAAAAAAAGTTAAAGAAGTCTTAAAGGTTAGGGTTATTGCATAACACTCTATAATAATGTACAATGTACATATAACTATTAATAAGGATGTTGTACATAGAGGAGTGTTACATATGAAAAAACAAGGAGGACACAAAAGCGGATTCAAGAGACTATTAAGTTGCTTGGTAGTGAGTGTGATTGCTGTTTTGCTTTTTAGCACCGCAGCAGTAGCGGGTCAGGATAAACTGGCAATGATATCATTGGAAATCCAATCAGTTTCTATGATTCAAGGGGAAGAAATTCCAGCAGTTAAAGCCGTAGTCAAGTGTGAGGGAGAAACAGACGAGGTTATTGACAGCACCAATAAGTATACTGTTCAGAATTTACTGGACGATTTAAATAAAGGCACTGGATATACTATTAGTTGTAGTGCGGATGGAGTATCTGAAGGTGAATTTCCGGCTACTATTAAGTTAGATGGAAGCTTGGAAGAATCCATTTTAAATGAGTGGGCAGGAAAAGTTCAGATAGATGTAAAAAACGGAAGTCTTACTGTACAAAACAAATATGGCACCTGGGATGGCGACACGAAGTTTAAGCGCTTGGATGGTTCGCAGGTAGTCGGTGATTTTATTGTTTCCAAAGGAAATACATATTATTTTAATGCTGATGGGATTAAAGGAACCGCTTGGCAGGATATCAATAATTATAAATATTATTTTGATAAAGCCGGTGTGATGCAGACAGGATGGCTTGATTTTGAAAAGAATAAATATTATCTATCTGATACAGGTGTAATGACCATAGGGTGGTTGACATTAGACGATGTCAAATACTATTTTGATCGTGAAGGAAAGATGGTGACAGGAGAACAAAAGATTGGTTCCAGTAAATGTGTCTTTTCTAAAGAGGGAAAATTAGAGTCACAGACGAGTTCTATTGATCCAACAAAGCCAATGATTGCGCTTACATTTGACGATGGACCGGGACCACGAACCAATGAGATATTGGCAACATTAGAACAGTACCAGGCACATGCAACATTCTTTATGTTAGGCTCTAAAATCTCGAATTATCCTGATGTTATTAAAAAGATGGATAGTATTGGGTGTGAATTAGGAAATCATTCCAGAACACATACTAGTTTAACAAAGCTTGGAACGGCAGGAATTCAAGAAGAGATAGGTGGAACCAATTCTGAAATAAATGCAATTATAGGAAAAGGCGCAACTGTAATGCGACCACCATACGGAGCAATCAATGATACAGTTAAAGCAAGTGTTGGAATGCCAATGATAATGTGGTCAATTGATACATTGGATTGGAAAACTAGAAATGTAGACAGTACCATTAATTCGGTGATGAATACAGCAAAAGATGGAGATATTGTGTTGATGCATGATATTCATACACAGTCGGTAGATGCAGCGATTGCAGTGATACCTAAATTAATTGATGCGGGTTATCAACTTGTGACAGTAACAGAATTGGCAGAAGCTAGAGGAACCACTCTTGAAAACGGAGGAAAGTATTCTGAGTTTCGTCCATAAAAAGTGATGTGATAACTCTCGTTCTCTAAGTGAAATTAGGGACGAGAGTTCTTTGATTTTAGATAAACATAATAGGAAAGTTAGGTGAAAAAGAATGTCTATGCAGCAGACCATGAAACATAAATTAGTAAGTCGAGAATCACATCCAGAGGATACGGTAGTTCATATCTCCGAAGTTGCGGTGGGAGGGAATCATCTGGCAATGATTGCGGGTCCTTGTTCTGTAGAGTCTATGGAGCAGATGTTGAGTATTGGCCGTATGGCAAAGGAGGCGGGGGCAAACTTATTGCGTGGTGGAGCATTTAAACCAAGGACAAGTCCTTATGAATTCCAAGGGCTTGGTCGGGAAGGATTAGATATTTTGTGCTGTGTAAGAGAAGAAATAGGGCTACCAATTGTCTCGGAATTAACCTCCATAGAATACTTGGAGGAATTTGATGAAAAGATAGATGTTATCCAGATTGGTACCCGAAATATGCAGAATTTTGAGCTATTAAAACACTTAGGACAGACGAAACGTCCAATTATGCTGAAACGAGGTCTGAATGCTACCTATGAGGAATGGCTGATGTCAGCGGAGTATATTATGACTGCCGGAAATAAACAAGTCATTTTGTGCGAGCGTGGAATTCGAACATTTGAAACTTATACAAGAAACACATTGGATATACAGGCAGTACCGGTTATGAAGCAATTGACACATCTTCCTATTATTGTGGATCCAAGTCATGCAGGTGGTCATTGGTGGATGGTAGAATCTATGGCAAAAGCAGGGATTGCAGCGGGAGCAGATGGTCTTATGATAGAAGTGCATGATACACCTGATATAGCATTCTCGGACGGAGCCCAATCTTTGATTCCTGATCATTATAGTACTTTGGTAAAGGAAGTAAAACAGATTGCATCGCTTGTGGGAAAGATGATGTAATCATTTGGAAAGGAGAATGTTGTGGAATTATTGGTAAAGCTGAAGAATTTAAAGCATTCCATTATCATTGAAAATGACTTATTAAGCCAGTTGAATTTTTATATCTCATCTGTTTTTTCGGGAACTCAAATAGCACTTGTTACAGATGAAAATGTAGATAAAATCTATGGGACACATGTGTTTGAACAACTATCAAAAGAATATGTTTGCCACCGAATCTGTGTTCCGGCAGGAGAAACATCAAAAAACATATATACACTATTGTCTCTATATCAGGAGTTTGCAAAGGCACAATTATGTAGAACGGATTTAGTGATAGCACTTGGAGGAGGCGTGGTCGGCGATTTGGCAGGCTATGCGGCAGCTACTTATATGAGAGGACTTTCATATATTCAGATACCAACTTCATTATTAGCTCAAATTGATTCTTCTGTTGGTGGAAAGACAGGCATTGATTTACCGGAAGGAAAGAATTTAGTAGGTGCATTTTATCAACCAAAGTTAGTGCTTATTGATCCCATCGTGCTGGATACACTACCACGGAGATATCTACAAGATGGTATGGGAGAACTGATTAAATACGGTTGTATTAGAGATTGCGAATTGTTATTGGAATTAAAAAAACTCGGTTCCTATGAGAGTATGAAATGTAAGCTCGTAAAGATGATCTATCATTGCCTTGAGATAAAGCGTGATTTGGTAGAGCAAGACGAATATGATGTTGGGGAGAGAAAACTATTGAATTTTGGACATACACTGGCCCATGGTTTGGAACAGTATTATAAATATCAACGCTATTCTCATGGAGAAGCGGTGGCTATTGGAATGTACCAAATTACAAGAATAACAGAAGAAAAAGGGTTAACACAAGCAGGAACTGCTATGAAGATAAAAGAACTATTACAATTGTATGGGTTACCATATGAAAGTGGAATTTTGATTTCTCAGATGCTAGAAACCATTTCTTTAGATAAAAAAAAAGCAGATGGTTTTCTAAATCTTGTAATATTAAAAGAACTGGGAGAGAGCTATCTTTATCCAACAACAATTGAATTTTTTGATAAAGAGGAGCGAATATAGATGGAAGAAATGAAACAATCAATGATAAAACTGGGACTTTTAGGGGAACGGCTTACACATTCTCTATCCCCAAAGATTCATGAACAGTTATTCAAACAAATGAAGATACAGGGGGAATATAAGTTATATGAGGTGAAAGAAGAGGCACTGCCTATCTTGCTGGATAACTTAAAAAAAGAACAATTGCTGGGACTCAATGTGACAGTTCCCTATAAAGAAAAAATCATGCAGTATCTAGATATAGTAGGAAAAGAGGCACAAGAGATTGGTGCTGTGAATACAATTTTAATTCAAGATGGACGAACTTATGGAGCAAATACAGACTATATTGGTGTTCAGCAGATGTTTATTAGAAATCACATATCTATTGAAGGAAAGAAAATTACAATTCTAGGTTCCGGCGGTGCCGCAAAAGCAGTTGTCTATGCATGCATCAAAGGTGGAGCCGAATCTATCTGTGTGGTGGGAAGAAATACAGAGCAATTACATTTGTTTATAGAGCGATTTCCACAGATAAAAATTTGTAATTATGAATCGATACAGAGGGGACAGATTATTATCAACACCACCCCCGTTGGAATGTATCCACATGTAGGGGTGAGTGTAGTAGGAACAGAAGTATTAACAAGATTTTCAATTGCAATTGATATTGTATATCGTCCACTGGAAACAAGGTTTCTACAACTTGCAAAAGAGTCCGGTGCGACTACAATCACAGGGTTATCTATGCTTGTAGACCAGGCTATTGGTTCGGAAGAAATATGGTTGAAACGTAAGCTGGATTATCGAATGGGAGATGACATCATTGCTTTATGTCGTTCCAATAATGTGTGAATCTTTTCTGTTGGATTTAAGACAGCCCCAATGGTAACATCGTGGTTTAAAGAATCTATAATCAATGCTAGAAATTTACTCATATCAGCCACTGTAAAATATGGTTTTTCATAGGCACAAGGAGGAAGATAGGTTAAGTTTGTGGTAACAACACGGTCTAAGTATCCTGCCGCATAGAATTCATCAAATTTTTCGAATCCCTCTGTAAATAGTCCAAAAGTAGTGCATACAAATACACGTTTTGCGCCACGTTCCTTTAATTGTTTTGCAACATCTAACATGCTTTCGCCGGAAGAAATCATATCATCTACAATGATGATATCCTTGTTGTGAAGGTCTGTTCCAAGAAATTCATGTGCGACAATTGGATTTTTACCATTGATAATTGTAGAGTAATCACGACGTTTATAAAACATACCCATCTCTACACTTAGAACATTGGAAAAATATACTGCACGATGCATGGCACCTTCATCAGGGCTAACTACCATCAAATGGTCTTTGTCTACAATAATATCAGGCTGGGCGCGTAAAAGTGCTTTCATAAACTGATAAGGTGGTGTGAAGTTATCAAAGCCTTTTAGTGGAATTGCGTTTTGTACCCGAGGATCATGTGCGTCAAATGTGATAATATTAGAAACACCCATTGCAATTAATTCTTCTAATGCCATGGCACAGTCGAGAGATTCACGTTTGGTACGTTTGTGTTGACGACTTTCGTATAAAAAAGGCATTACAACATTAATTCTATGGGCTTTCCCAGTAGAAGCAGAGATAATACGCTTTAAATCTTGGTAGTGGTCGTCTGGGGACATATGATTTACAATTCCATTTACTTTATAAGTGAGATTATAGTTGCATACATCGGTCATAATAAATAAGTCTTTGCCACGTATGGTTTCGTGTAGCATTCCTTTGGCTTCACCGGTGCCAAAACGGGGACAAGAACTTTGGATAAGATAGCTGTTCTTTTGAGATCCATTAGGGAGAACCGAGTTTGGGTGATTCATAAATGACTCTTGACGAAATCGTACAATATAGTCATTTACCTTGTCACCAAGTTCCTTGCAACTATCTAAAGCAGCAATCTTTAGTGGTGCTGCGGGTAAAATTTTTTCTAATAAAGTTATATCTGTCATAAGACCTCCATCTTTGAAATAGAAATAGTGTACCTTACTTTTATACCATTATTTTGTCTAATAGGCAAGAAAGGATAGGTAAAAAATTGCATTTTTAAAGGAAATTTAGTATGATAGATAAGTTAAAGTAGATATCACTCAGCAGGAGTATGAAATATGAAGAAGGAACATATTGTTCAAAAGGTAGAAAAAGGAAGTATTGCATGGGAATTAGGAATTGAACCGGGAGATAAACTTTTAAGTATCAATGATACTATAATAGAAGATGTATTTGATTATCATTATTGCGTAAATGAAGAGGAACTTGTAGTGCTTATCGAGAAACCCAATGGCGAAGAATGGGAATTAGAGATAGAAAAAGAATATGAAGAAGATTTGGGAATTGGATTTGAACAGGGACTGATGGACGAATATCGCTCGTGTCATAATAAATGCATGTTTTGTTTTATTGATCAAATGCCAAAGGGAATGCGTGAAACATTATATTTTAAAGATGATGATTCTAGATTGTCCTTTTTACAGGGAAATTATATTACATTGACGAATATGAGTAATCACGATGTAGAACGAATTGTACAGTATCATCTAGAACCAATCAATATCTCGTTTCATACTACGAATCCAGAGCTTCGATGTAAGATGCTTCATAATCGATTTGCGGGAGAAGCGTTGAAACGGGTTCGCATCTTGTATGATGGTGGAATACAGATGAATGGACAGATTGTGTTGTGTAAAGGAATTAATGATGGAGAAGAGCTAGAGCGAACGATTCAAGACCTTTCTCGGTATCTTCCACACCTACAAAGTGTTTCTGTGGTTCCGGTAGGACTGACCAAATATCGAGATGGATTGCAACCATTAGAACCATTTACAAAAGAAGATGCAGATCAGGTGTTAACTATTATCCACAGATGGCAGGAAAAGTTGTATCAAGAATATGGGAATCATTTTATCCATGGAGGAGATGAGTGGTATCTGTTGGCAGAACAGAATTTACCGCCAGAAGAGCGCTACGATGGATATCTTCAATTAGAAAATGGAGTAGGAATGACGCGACTTTTATTAGATGAGTTTAATAATTATCTCAGTACATTGATAGGAGATAAAAGACATGTGGATATCTCTATGGCAACAGGAGCACTGGCCTATCCTTACCTGAAACATATGTTGGAAATAATGAAAGGAAAGTTTCCACATGTAAATGTACATTTGTATTGGATTCGTAATGAGTTCTTTGGTGAACGCATTACGGTTGCGGGGTTGATTACAGGACAAGATTTAATTGCCCAATTAAAACAGCAACCACTTGGAGAATGTCTACTGTTGCCTTGCAGTATGCTACGAAGTGGGGAAGAAGTTTTTCTTGATGATATCACCATTCAGGAAGTGAAAGAGGCTTTACAAGTAGATATAGATATTGTAAAATCAAGCGGACAAGACTTTATAGACACTATATTAATATCGAGATAGATTGCATAGGAGAGTAGTTATGAGTAAACCAATAGTCGCTATTGTAGGAAGACCAAATGTAGGAAAATCCACATTGTTTAATGCAATAGCAGGAGAAATGATTTCCATCGTAAAAGATACACCCGGAGTTACCAGAGATCGTATTTACGCAGAAGTAAGCTGGTTAGATAAAGAATTTACATTAATTGATACAGGTGGAATAGAACCAGATAGCAAGGATATTATTTTGTCTCAGATGAGAGATCAGGCACAGATTGCAATCGATACAGCAGATGTCATCATCTTTATCACAGATGTAAAACAAGGTCTGATAGATTCAGATTCTAAAGTAGCGGATATGTTGCGCCGTTCAGCAAAACCGGTAGTGCTTGTTGTAAATAAAGTGGATAATTTTGATAAATTTATGCCTGACGTATATGAATTCTATAATCTTGGAATAGGAGAACCGGTTCCGGTTTCGGCAGCATCAAGACTTGGAATTGGAGATATGTTAGATGAGGTCACTCAGTTTTTCCCCAAAAGCAGTGGAGATGAAGAAGATGATGAGCGTCCTCGAATTGCAATTGTAGGGAAACCAAATGTGGGAAAATCTTCAATTATTAATAAATTACTTGGACAAAATAGGGTAATAGTGTCTGAGATTGCAGGAACTACCAGAGATGCAATTGATACAGAGATTGTACACAATGGAAAAGAATATATATTTATAGATACTGCAGGGCTTCGCAGAAAAAGTAAAATCAAAGAAGAACTGGAACGCTATAGTATTATTCGTACCGTAACAGCAGTGGAACGGGCGGATGTGGTGTTGGTGGTAATTGATGCAATCGAAGGTGTAACAGAACAAGATGCCAAGATTGCGGGAATTGCACATGAACGTGGAAAAGGAGTTATCATTGTTGTAAATAAATGGGATGCTATTGAAAAAAGTGATAAGACGATGAGAGAATACGACAATCAAGTCAGAATGGTTCTTTCTTATATGCCATATGCGGAGATTATGTATGTATCAGCAGAAACGGGACAACGTCTGACAAAATTGTACGAGATGATAGATGTGGTCATTGAAAATCAAACGTTGCGTGTGGCAACGGGAGTTCTCAATGAGATTATGATGGAAGCGGTAGCCATGCAGCAGCCACCATCTGATAAAGGAAAACGCTTGAAATTATTCTATATTACCCAAGTATCTGTAAAACCACCAACGTTTGTTATTTTTGTAAACGACAAAGAATTAATGCATTTTTCCTATACCAGATATATTGAGAACAAGATTCGGGAGGCTTTTGGATTTAAAGGAACATCATTGAAGTTTTTTATTCGAGAAAGAAAGGAAAAGGATCAATAATATGGAACGATTCATATGCATACTAATCGGATATGTATTTGGGTTATTGCAAACAGGCTACTTATATGGAAAGATGAATCATATTGATATCAGACAGCATGGAAGTGGCAATGCAGGAACAACCAATGCACTTAGAACATTAGGCTGGAAAGCTGGTATTATTACATTTATAGGAGACTGTTTTAAATGTATTGTAGCAGTTGTTGTTGTTTATCTCATCTTTGGAAAGTCTCATACAGAGATGATGCCTTTACTGGGCATGTATGCAGGAATTGGGGCGGTATTGGGACACAATTTCCCTTTTTATCTTGGATTTAAAGGAGGAAAGGGAATTGCAGTTACAGCTGGAATTATGTTATCAACGAATATTTGGATTGCATTGATTGCTATGGGTACTTTCCTTCTTGTTGTGGGAATTACGAGATACGTATCTCTGGGTTCATTGTTAATGGTAACACTATTTTTAGTTGAGGTTGTCATCTATGGACAACTGGGTGGGTTCCATGTAACGCAATCACATTTGTACGAGATGTATGCAATTGCGGTGGTACTTTTGATGTCGGCAGTCTTTAAACATAAAGCGAATATTAAGAGGTTATTGACAGGTACGGAGAATAAATTAAATCTTAGCAAGAAAAAGTAGAGGTGTTAATATGGCGAAAATAGGAATATTAGGTGCAGGAAGCTGGGGAACGGCATTGGCATTATTACTTCATACGAATGGACATGAGATTGTTCTTTGGTCCTATCGTAAAGAAGAAGTGGCATTACTATGTAAGACAAGGGAACATACGAAAAAGTTGCCGGGTGTGAAATTACCGGAAGAGCTTGTGATTACCAATGATATTACCAGTGCCGTACAGCAGATGGATATTGTTGTATTGGCAGTGCCATCATCATTTACAAGAAAAACAGCAAGAAGCATAAAACATGATGTGATACAAAACCAGAAGATTCTCAATGTTGCAAAAGGCATAGAAGATACAACACTTATGACCTTGTCTGAACAGATTGAAGAAGAATTACCACAAGCAGATGTTGCAGTCTTGTCAGGGCCAAGTCATGCAGAAGAAGTTAGCCGTGGTTTGCCTACGACTTGTGTGGTAGGAGCTAAAACAAAAGAAACAGCAGAATATATACAGAATATCTTTATGAGTGATGTATTTAGAGTATACACAAGCCCGGATATTCTTGGGATTGAAATTGGTGGGGCATTAAAAAATGTAATTGCGTTGGCAGCCGGAACGGCAGATGGTCTTGGTTATGGAGATAATACAAAAGCAGCATTGATTACAAGAGGAATTGCCGAAATATCCAGACTTGGAATTAAGA
This sequence comes from Lachnospiraceae bacterium, assembly GCA_036656795.1. Taxonomy (GTDB): domain Bacteria; phylum Bacillota; class Clostridia; order Lachnospirales; family Lachnospiraceae; genus CAUPWF01. The sequence continues at coordinate 62,700 of JAVXHR010000009.1, forward strand.
TGGGTGGGAAATATGAAAGCTTTACCGGTCTAACAGGAATTGGAGATTTGATTGTCACTTGTGCAAGTGTTCATAGTCGAAATCGAAAAGCCGGATATCTGATTGGACAAGGAATGACAATGCAAGAGGCTATGGACGAGGTGTCTATGGTAGTAGAGGGAGTATATTCTACGAAGGCCGCAGTAAAACTTGGGAAAAAATATGAGGTGTCTTTACCAATTATAGAACAAGTAAATGAAGTGTTGTTCTATGGAAAAGATCCAAGAGATGCTGTGAATGAACTTATGCTACGAGATGGTAGAATAGAACATAGTGCATTGCCTTGGACCTAGATTAGATGGAATCCATAGGAGGAATCGTTGTTAATTGTTAAAAAAATATGACATTAAAGCACCCAAATGGGGAGGTGGAAACAGGGTGGATTTATCATATATTTAGATTGCTTTTTTTGATCTTATCTAATATAATTATAATCATATCTAATTTAATACATAATTTATGAATCTATCATATCACAATGGTTTGGTACTTCTATATTCTATTGTGCCAATGAATCTCAATTCATGTAACATACCCCATAAAATCAGAAAAATATGTAGAACAAAGGAAAAGTCATTCTATAAAAAAGGGATTGACATTTCGATATAACTATAATACTATAGTAATAAGAAAAACGAACATAAGTTCGTAAAACGGAGGAGAAATTAAGATTATGGCAAGTGATGATAAACAGAAAGCGTTAGAGGCGGCAATTTCTAAATTGGAAAAAGACTTTGGAAAAGGAACCGTTATGAAATTGGGGGACCCTGCAGCCAAGATATCAGTAGAAACTGTTCCGACCGGTTCTTTAAGCTTAGATTTGGCACTTGGATTGGGTGGAATACCAAAAGGAAGGGTAATCGAAATCTTTGGCCCTGAGTCCAGTGGTAAGACAACCGTTGCATTGCATATGATTGCAGAAGTACAAAAGCGAGGTGGAATTGCTGGATTTATCGATGCAGAGCATGCATTGGATCCTGTATATGCTAAAAATATTGGGGTTGATATTGATGAATTATATATTTCACAACCGGATAGTGGAGATCAGGCGTTGGAAATCAGTGAAACAATGGTGCGCTCTGGAGCAATGGATATTATTGTAATTGATTCGGTGGCAGCGTTGGTTCCTCGTCAAGAAATTGAGGGCGATATGGGAGATAGCCATGTAGGGTTACAGGCTAGGTTAATGTCACAGGCTTTACGTAAATTAACACCGGTTATTAGTAAATCTAATTGTGTGGTCATATTTATTAATCAGTTGCGTGAAAAAGTCGGGGTAATGTTTGGCAGTCCGGAAACAACCACAGGAGGACGTGCTTTGAAATTTTATGCATCTATTCGCTTGGATGTCAGAAGAATTGAAACACTAAAGCAAGGTGGAGAGATGGTTGGAAACAGGACACGTATTAAAGTTGTGAAGAATAAAATAGCCCCTCCTTTTAAAGAGGCGGAATTTGACATTATGTTTGGAAAAGGGATTTCAAGAGAAGGTGACCTTCTTGATTTGGCAGCGTCTATTGATGTTATAAATAAAAGTGGATCTTGGTATGCTTATAATGGGGACAAAATAGGGCAAGGAAGAGAAAATGCAAAGACATACCTAATAGAACATTCAGAGGTGATGAATGAAATAGAAAAAAAAGTACGAACTCATTTTGACCTTGACAGTACGGCAAAGCTGGAAGAAAAACCAGGTGCGAAGCAAGAAGAAAAATCGGATACAAAGAAAGAAGAAAAACCAAGTATAAAGAAGGAAAAATAAATGGTTGTTACAAGATTGGAACCAGTAACAAAGACAAGATATAAAGTATATATAGATGAAGAATTTGCATTTGTGTTATATAAAGGGGAATTGACACGTTATCATATAAAAGAAGAGGCTATTGTAGAGGAAGCTGATTTTCATAAGATAAAAAAAGAAATTATATTAAAGCGAGCAAAACTAAGAGCGATGCATTTATTAAATGATATGTCTCGCACAGAGTCGCAACTTCGTACGAAACTTCGGCAAGGATATTATACGGAAGATATTATTGATGCTACAATTACATATGTTGCATCCTTTGGATACATTAACGATAATAATTATGCAATAAATTATATCCAAAATAAGCAAGCTTTTAAAAGTAAAAAAGAAATTTATGCGGGATTATGCCAAAAAGGATTAGCAAAAGAAATTATTGACCTTGCTCTAGAAGAAACATACCAAGAACAGGACGAAATAGATGCGATTCATAAGATAACAGAGAAAAAGAAATATGATTGTAATACTGCTACGGATGGAGAAAAAAAGAAGATATGTGCATATTTGATGAGAAAAGGCTTTAGATATGATGACATTCGTCAGGTAATACAAGTTTCTGATGGGAATGCTTGACATATTTGTGAAAACAGTATAAAATTTAACTGTTGTATTTGTACAATGAAAATTAAATAAGGAGGTGCTCCTGTGCCAATCAGTATAATTATTGCTGTGGCTATCACGTTGATAGTGGTCGCACCTATTACGTATCTTGTAACTGTAAACAATCTTAAGAATAATGCTCAATCTAAGATTGGAAATGCAGATAGTAAGGCAAGAGAAATAATAGATGCTGCAGTTAAAACCGCTGAAACGACGAAGAAGGAAACTTTGTTGGAAGTAAAAGAAGAGTCTATTAGGACGAAGAACGAGCTCGAAAAAGAAACAAAAGAAAGAAGAGCCGAATTACAACGCTATGAAAAGCGAGTGTTATCCAAGGAAGAGTCATTAGAAAAGAAGTCGGAAATTATTGAACAACGTGAAGCAAATTATGCAGCAAAAGAAGAACAAGTTAAGCAAAGAGAAGCGAAAGTGGACGAACTTAACAAACAAAGAGTGCAGGAACTAGAAAGAATCTCAGGTCTTACCTCCGAACAAGCAAAAGATTATCTGTTAAAAACTGTTGAAGAAGATGTAAAACATGATACTGCAAAAATGATTAAGGAAATGGAAAATCAGGCAAAAGAGGATGCTGGAAAGAAAGCAAAAGATTATGTCGTAACAGCAATCCAAAAATGCGCAGCAGATCATGTCGCAGAAACTACAATTTCGGTTGTACAACTTCCAAGTGATGAAATGAAGGGTAGAATTATAGGCAGAGAAGGACGTAATATCCGTACTCTGGAAACGATGACGGGAGTTGAATTGATTATTGATGATACTCCGGAAGCTGTTGTTTTATCAGGATTTGATCCGATTAGAAGAGAGGTTGCACGTATTGCTCTTGAAAGATTAATTGTGGATGGTCGTATTCATCCAGCTAGAATTGAAGAGATGGTAGAAAAAGCACAAAAAGATGTAGAAACAATGATTCGTGAAGAAGGTGAGGCAGCAACCTTAGAGGTTGGCGTTCATGGTATTCATCCAGAATTAGTTCGTCTGTTAGGAAGAATGAAGTTCAGAACAAGCTATGGGCAAAATGCATTAAAACATTCTATGGAAGTAGCGCAATTGTCCGGTTTGTTAGCTGGAGAAATAGGCCTTGATATTAGAATGGCTAAGCGTGCCGGTTTATTACACGACATTGGAAAATCTATAGATCATGATGTAGAGGGATCGCATATACAAATAGGAGTTGACCTTTGTAGAAAATACAAAGAATCAGCAACTGTTATTAATGCAGTTGAATCACATCACGGTGATGTAGAACCTGAAACATTGATTGCATGTGTGGTTCAAGCGGCAGATACAATTTCAGCAGCAAGACCGGGTGCAAGACGCGAAACACTAGAAACATACACCAACAGATTAAAACAATTAGAAGATATCACGAACCAATTTAAGGGCGTTGATAAATCTTTTGCTATTCAAGCAGGTAGAGAGATTCGTATTATGGTAGTTCCAGAGCAAGTATCTGACTCAGACATGATTTTATTGGCGAGAGATATTTCAAAACAAATTGAATTTGAATTAGAATATCCAGGTCAGATTAAAGTGAATGTAATTCGTGAATCACGAGTTACTGATTATGCAAAATAATGTTGTTAGGTATGAAATAGAAGATAAAAGTCCTTGTCAATTGACAAGGGCTTTCTTTATGTTATAAGAGATATTTTTCCATACTTGCTGAAATGCAGGATACAATACATATAATTGCAAAAAATCAAATAAAACAACTACAATGCATGAATAAAAAAGAAAATACGAATATATTATAATATAAACTTGCAAAATATTAAGTTTTATATTATAATTAGGAACAAATAAAGAATAAAAAAAATTATGAATGGATGGGACGATTATATGGCATTAACATTATCTAGAAAAGCAAGTATGGTAAAAGCATCATCGACACTAGCGATTACGGCAAAAGCAAAAGAAATGAAAGCGCAAGGAATTGATGTGGTTGGATTTGGTGCAGGGGAACCGGATTTTAACACACCTGAGAACATTAATAATGCAGCAATTCAAGCCATTCATGATGGACATACCAAATATACACCGGCATCAGGAACAGTTGAATTAAAGAATGTGATTTGTAAAAAATTTCATGATTTTAATAGATTAAATTATGAAAATAATCAAATTGTGGTCAGCAACGGAGGAAAACATTCATTAACAAATGTGTTTCAGGCAATTTTAAATCCAGAAGATGAGGTGATTATTCCGGCACCTTATTGGTTAAGTTACCCTGAAATCGTTAAATTGTGTGATGGAATTCCTGTATATGCATATGGAGAGAAAGAAAACGGATATAAAGTAACAGCAGATCAGATTGAAGAGTTAATTACAGATAAAACCAAAGCACTTATTATTAATTCTCCAAGCAATCCAACCGGAATGGTATACACAAAAGAAGAATTAAAAGCCATTGCAGAGATAGTTGTGAAACATGATATCTATGTAGTGTCAGATGAGATGTATGAAAATCTGATCTATAATGGTTGGGAGCATATCAGCATTGCATCTTTAGGAGAGGAAATCTATAAACGTACCATAACATGTAGTGGTGTTTCAAAAAGTTATGCTATGACAGGCTGGAGAATAGGCTATACAGGCTCTAGCAAAGAGATTGCAAAGCTAATGGGAAGTGTACAAAGTCATGCTACGTCCAATCCCAATTCTATTGCACAAAAAGCAGCAGTAGAAGCACTATCCGGACCACAAGATGCAGTAGATGAGATGCGTCAGGAATTTAATTCGAGAAGGAAATATATGTATAGTCGTATTTTGGATATGCCATTTGTAGATGCAATGGAACCACAAGGCGCATTTTATTTGTTTGTTGATTTTTCTGAAATTTTGAAAAAGTCTTATAAGGGAGTATTAATTGAAACAACGAAAAGAGCGGCGGAGATATTGCTGGAAGATTATCACATAGCAGTTGTTCCATGTGGGGATTTTGGATATGATTCGTTTGTGCGTTTGTCTTATGCAATTTCTCAAAAATCAATTGAAAAAGGGCTAGATCGATTAGACGGATTTTTGAAGAGCCTATAAATGGCATATGTTATAAAAGGAGTATATATGAGTGATGAGATTCAAAGAATAGCACGAGAGTTAAAGTATCAAGGTTCTATTTTAGATGTGTATTGTGATACAGTATCCATTCCAAATGGAAATATAGCAAAGTGGGACTATATTCATCATAAAGGTGCGGCTGCAGTTGTTCCGATAACGGAAGATGGTAAGATTGTAATGGTGAGGCAATATCGAAATGCATTAGACCGGTATACATTAGAGATTCCGGCAGGAGCATTAGATTCGATAAATGAGTCTGGAAAAGACTGTGCTTCAAGAGAATTGGAAGAAGAGACAGGTTATCGTTCCGAAGAATTGGAATGGCTTATTAATATTAGAACAACAGTTGCGTTTTGTAATGAAAAGATAGAAATTTATGTTGCAAAGAATCTCATTTCATCAAGACAGGATTTAGATGAAGATGAATATATAGATGTAAAATCATATACAATTGAAGAACTAAAGGAGAAGATATATAGTGGGGTAATTGAAGATTCTAAAACAATTGCAGCGATTTTAGCATATGATAACAAATATAATTGTAGTAAATAAAGAATAATTATAGAGAGGCTCGGCATATAATGGAGTATCGAAGAGACGGGAGGAAGTCTAGTGAAGATACGTCAAAACAAAAAGCAATTGCTTATTGTTTATATGTTGGGTTTTTTTATTGGGATTATCTATGCAAATCTGATTGCAAAAAGTTATGTTACAACGATGGGAATCTTTAATGAATATTTCTTAGAGGAATATACGAAAGCTGTAAACTTAAGTAATGGATACATATGGTATATTTTACGAATCAGACTTCTGCCATTATTCATACTGGGGATAGTGGGAAGTACAAAATATAAGAAGACTTCTGCTATCTTGTATATCTTATGGACAGGCTTTTCTATGGGGGTATTAGCGGTAGGGGCAGTTGTTAGACTTGGAATGAAAGGGATTATCTTATGCTTTATTGGTATGACGCCCCAATTCATCTTTTATGTGATAGCATATGTGATTATAATATGGTATCTTTATGCTTATCCAACCGTGAGATGGTCTTATGGAAAGCTTGGATTTGTTATTTGCATGATGGGGGCAGGTATTGGGCTTGAAGTTATGATTAATCCTGTATTAATGAAGATGTTTTTACACACTTTACAGTAATGCTCATTTGGATAATAAAGAACAGAGGGGGAGAACTAAACCCTCTGTTTTTGTTGCTTTTGCTTTGTGAAATTTTTATTTAGATGCTTGAAACTAAATTTTTCTTTAAAAAATAAATGGAAAGTATACTAATAAATAATTGACTGCCTAACAATCCCCATAGATAACCGATAATTCCATAATAAGGAATCAATAAATAGACACTTAATATGCGAAGAGATAAGCTAAAAGCATTGATGCAAAAAGTTAAAGTTGTTTTTCCCAAACCATTTAAAATACTAAGTAATGCACTATTTGTATATAAAAACGGACAGATAAATGACAATGTAACAATAAAATCACCAGCCATACGACTGTGGAATAAGAGGTTTCCTATGAAAGAACCACACACAAAAAATAAAATGGAACAAAAACCACCTAACAGGAAGCAAGCTATGCATACTCGATTCACAAGCTTTTTTAATTGTGTCAAATGGTTTGCAGCTTGCATTTCGGCTACGGTAGGAAGCAACATAATGGAAACGGAAGTTGTGATAGCTGAGGGAAATAAAATACATGGCAGAGCCATGCCGGTTAGAACACCAAAGGTACTAAGAGCCCCTACATTTTTCAGCCCATATTGCTGCAAGGTGGTGGGAATAGAGATGGCTTCTACACTTTGTAATACATTTAATAAGATACGGTTTGCGGTAAGCGGGATACTTAAGAATACCAATTCTTTTAGATGCTTTATATATGTAATTGTATGTGATTTCTGATGTAAATGAAAAGGGGTGATGGAGTCATGCAAGTCATTGCGAATAAACCAGATGCAAAAGCTACAACTGGCAATTTCCCCAAAAACCAATCCAATAGTGGCCACAGAAATAGAGAGCGGAAGTGATTTTAACTGCCCGATTAAGTATATAATGTAGACAGACCCCACTCGTATAAATTGCTCTATAAGTTGAGAGAGCGCGGGAATTCGAGTCTTACGTAATCCGTAATAGTATCCACAGATACAACTATGTACGGAGCCAAAAGGCAGTGCATAGGACATCACAATTAAAAGCGACTCACATCGATTATCACCAAGTAAAGTCAAAGCAATAGTTTTGGAATTTGATTGCAAAAATATCATGGTGATGCAGGAGAGCAATAAAGAAATCAAGATGGAAATTGTCAATAATTGTTTTTTGCCTTCGTCGGAGTTTAGCGAAGATAAACTTGCGATACAACGAGAAAGTGCAGTTTGAATCCCGGCGGAAGTTATGGAAAAACATAAAGCATAAATCGGAAAAATTAATTGATAAAGGCCGACACCTTCTTCCCCAAAAGTTCGACTTAAGAAAATCCGATAAAAAAATCCGATAAAACGGGTTGCAAATCCGGTTAAAGTTAAAATCAAAGTTCCTTTTAAAATACTACGTTTATAAGACATGGTCCTCCTATGGATATAGGTATCGATATATTATATTCTAAAATTATATTGACAGAACAAAAAGGGAATGTTATTCTAAAAATATATTAATCCTAGCTAATAAGTAGGAATTGAAGTACTAGGAATTAATTCGAAAAATGATAAGAGGACTAGAACGATAGTAAAGAGGTGATTGTTTGAAATTGTCAACAAAGGGCAGGTATGGACTTAGGGCTTTGATTGATTTAGCGCAGTACAGTGAAGTTGAACCGGTTCCTATAAGTAGTATTGCATCTAGACAGGGAATTTCTGAACGATACTTAGAACAACTTATGGCTATGCTAAAAAAAGCAGGCTTAATACAAAGTATTCGTGGTGCAGGAGGAGGTTATATTCTTGCAAAAGAAATCAAGGATATTTCAGTGGGAGATGTACTACGGGCATTAGAAGGAAACATTGAACCGGTAGAATGTGCCGCATTTCACGAAGGAGAAGGCTGTGAAGCTTCGGGTGGTTGTGTCACAAAGTATGTCTGGCAGAAGATTAATGATAGCATTAATCAGACGGTGGACGAGATTATGTTGGATCAATTGGTTAAAGAGAGTAAATCAATAATGGAAGATAATAAAAAAAGTAACAGCAATATAATGGCACATAAAAAGTGCAATAATTAGGAGGAATGCCATATGAATAAATTAATTTATCTAGATAATGCAGCAACTACAAAAGTGGCACCGGAAGTAGTAGAAGCGATGCTTCCGTATTTTACGGAAAATTATGGAAATCCATCCAGTGTCTATGGATTTGCAGCTAAGAATAAAGATGCTATTGCAGAACAACGAGAGATAATAGCAAAGGCATTAGGAGCAGAACCGGAGGAAGTATATTTTACGGCAGGTGGTTCTGAATCTGATAATTGGGCATTAAAAGCAACAGCAGAAGCTTATGGGGCAAAAGGGAATCATATTATTACAACAAAGATTGAGCATCATGCAATTCTCCATACGTGTGCTTATCTAGAGAGTAGGGGATATGAAATAACGTACTTAGATGTAGATGAAACAGGTATGGTGAGCGTGGAAGATGTAAAGGCAGCAATTCGACCAACGACTATTTTAATATCGGTTATGTTTGCTAATAATGAGATCGGAACAATTCAACCAATCAAAGAAATTGGCGCTATTGCAAAAGAATATGGAATATTGTTTCATACAGATGCTGTACAAGCTTTTGCTCAAGTACCAATTAATGTTGAAGATTGTCATATTGACATGTTAAGTGCCAGTGGGCATAAACTAAATGGGCCAAAGGGAATTGGATTTTTATATATTAGAAAAGGAGTCAAAATACGTTCCTTTATACACGGTGGAGCACAAGAGAGAAAACGTCGTGCTGGAACCGAGAATGTTCCTGGAATTATAGGGATTGGAACAGCTGTTCATAGAGCAATTGTTTCATTGGAAGAACGAACAAAGAAGGAAATAGAGCTAAGAGATTATCTTATAACCAGAGTGCTTGATGAAATTCCATATTGCAGATTGAATGGACATAAAACAGAGCGTTTGCCCAATAATGCAAACTTTTGTTTCCGCTTTGTAGAAGGGGAATCCTTGTTAATTATGCTTGATATGAAGGGAATCTGTGGATCCAGTGGCTCAGCATGTACATCAGGTTCTTTAGACCCATCTCATGTATTATTGGCAATAGGATTACCACATGAGATTGCACATGGATCTCTTCGCCTAACATTGAGTGAAGAAACTACCAAAGAAGATATTGATTATGTAGTAGAAACGGTGAAAGAAGTAGTTGCACATCTAAGAAATATGTCACCATTGTATGAAGACTTTATTAAGAAAAACAAAAACTGATTAACAATAGAAAAGAAAAGCAGGAGGCACAAATCATGTATACAGAAAAAGTAATGGACCATTTTCAAAATCCAAGAAATGTAGGTGAGATAGAAAATGCAAGTGGTGTTGGAACCGTAGGAAACGCAAAATGTGGAGATATTATGAGAATTTATCTTGATATTGATGAACAACAAATAATTCGAGATGTGAAATTTAAAACTTTTGGTTGTGGTGCAGCAGTTGCTACAAGCAGTATGGCGACAGAACTTGTAAAAGGGAAAAATATTAATGAAGCACTTCAAATTACGAATAAAGCAGTTATGGAAGCACTTGATGGATTGCCACCGGTAAAAATTCATTGTTCTTTATTAGCAGAGGAGGCTATTCACGCAGCACTTTGGGATTATGCAGAAAAACATCATATTAAGATTGAAGGCCTTCAAAAACCTAAAAGTGATATTCATGAAGATGATGAGAATGTTACAGACGAATATTAGAAGATAGAGGATATGTGATGAAGAAAAAAAAAGTTGTAGTTGGAATGTCAGGCGGAGTGGATTCTTCAGTAGCTGCATATTTATTAAAAGAGCAAGGATATGACGTGATAGGGGTTACCATGCAGATATGGCAGGAAGAAGAACAGTCAATACAAGAAGAAAATGGTGGGTGCTGTGGATTAAGCGCAGTGGATGATGCCAGAAAAGTAGCACATATACTTGATATCCCTTATTATGTTATGAATTTCAGAGAAGAATTTCGAACACAGGTCATTGACTATTTTACAGAAGAATACATGAGAGGTAAAACTCCAAATCCCTGCATTGCATGTAATCGTTATGTTAAATGGGAGGCTTTATTAAAACGAAGTCTTGAAATAGGTGCAGATTATATTGCCACTGGACATTATGCAAGGGTAGTCAAATTAGAAAATGGACGTTACACATTGCAATGTTCAGCAACACCTGAAAAAGATCAAACTTACGCATTATATAATCTGACACAGGAACAATTAGCACATACATTGATGCCGGTAGGGGATTATACAAAAGATCAAATTCGTGAAATCGCAAATACAATACAATTGCCAATTGCAAATAAACCAGATAGTCAGGATATCTGTTTTGTTCCAGATGGTGATTATGCTTCTTTTATAGAAAAAGAAATATCAGAACAGATTCCAAAAGGAAATTTTATAACATCAGATGGCGAGATATTAGGAGAACATGAGGGAATCACACATTATACAGTAGGACAGAGACGCGGACTTGGATTATCACTTGGATATCCAACCTTTGTACTTAAGATACTTCCTGAAACTAATGAAGTTGTGATTGGTGGAATGAAGGAATCTCTTACTTATACGCTACATGCAAATCAATTGAATTTTATGTCGGTGGAAGATATAAAAGAGGAAGTGTTGGTGTTAGCTAAGATTCGGTACAACCATAAAGGGGCTTGGTGTACGATAAAGAAGACAGGTAAAGATGAGATACTTTGCACATTTGAGGAACAACAAAGAGCAGTTACTCCGGGACAGGCAGTGGTGTTCTATGATGGAGAACATGTGTTAGGTGGCGGAACAATTATAGGAGAATAGGTTATGACAGATATAACATCAGATTTTCACATGCATACGAGTTTTTCAAATGATTCAAAATCCAGTCCGGAGCAGATGGTATTGGGGGCAATTAAAAAAGGTATGAAAATCATCTGCTTTACGGATCATCAAGACAAAGATTATTCATTTGAAGGCACTGAAGCAGTGTATGATACGGGAGAGTATTTTCGCATATTAGAAAAATTGCAATATAAATACAAAGAACAAATAGAGGTGCGAATTGGGGTTGAATTAGGATTGCAGCCACATTTGGGAGCGTATTATAAAAAATATGTACATCAGTATCCATTTGATTTTGTAATAGGATCGGTTCATCTGATTATGTCAAAGGATCCCTATTTTGATAACTTCTTTATAGATCATACAGATAGCGAGGCATATAAGATTGCATTTAAACAAACATTAGAAGATATTCAAGGAGTTGACGATTTTGATGTGTTGGGACACTTAGATTATATTGTTCGTTATGGAAAAGAAAAGGATAAGGAATATTCTTATGCAAAGTATGCAACTGATATTGATGAAATTCTGAAGCATCTAATCAATCATGGAAAAGGAATTGAGCTGAATACGGCAGGATTTAAGTATGGGCTTTCCTTTGCACACCCACATCCAGAAGTTTTGAAACGGTATAAAGAACTGGGTGGTGAGATTCTTACAATCGGTGCAGATGGTCACAAACCGGAACATATAGGATATGATTTTCATAGGGTGAGTGATATTTTACAAGAATGTGGATTTAAATATTACACAGAATTTAAAGACAGAAAACCGATTTTTAAACAACTTCCATAAAAATGAAAATTTCACTTGAAATTTTGTCTTGAATTTAGTACAATAAACAACAGGTTGATGTTTCTTTAACGAAGTTAAAGAAATTCACAATAGATAGGTGTAACAGTAATTTACTATTAAACTTTAGGAGGAATTAATCATGGCAGTAAAAGTAGCGATTAATGGATTTGGACGCATTGGACGTCTTGCATTCAGACAAATGTTCGGAGCAGAGGGATATGAAGTGGTTGCAATCAACGACTTAACCAATCCTAGAATGTTAGCTCACTTATTAAAATACGATTCAGCACAAGGTAGATATGCATTAGCTGATAAGGTAGAAGCAAAAGAAGATTCTATTGTAGTAGATGGACAAGAAATTAAAATCTATGCACAAAGGGATCCTAAAGATCTTCCATGGGGAAAATTAGGAGTAGATGTTGTACTTGAATGTACTGGTTTCTTTGCATCAAAAGAAAAAGCATCTGCACATATTCAGGCAGGAGCTAGAAAAGTTGTTATCTCCGCACCAGCAGGATCAGATCTTCCAACCGTTGTTTACAATGTAAATCATGATATTTTAAAAGCATCTGATACAGTGATTTCTGCTGCATCATGTACAACAAACTGTTTAGCACCAATGGCTGATGCATTGAACAAACTTGCACCAATCAAAAGTGGTATTATGACAACAATCCATGCATACACAGGAGATCAGATGACTCTTGATGGTCCACATCCAAAAGATGACTTAAGACGAGCTCGTGCTGCAGCATGTTCTATCGTTCCAAATACAACAGGAGCTGCAAAAGCAATCGGACTTGTTATTCCAGCACTAAACGGAAAATTAATTGGAGCTGCTCAACGTGTTCCAACCCCAACAGGTTCTACTACTCTTTTAACAGCAGTTGTTGAAGGTACTGTAACAAAAGAAGAAATTAATGCAGCAATGAAAGCAGCAGCAAATGAATCTTTTGGTTATACAGAAGAAGAATTAGTATCTAGTGATATCGTGGGTATTACCTTTGGTTCTTTATTTGATGCAACACAGACAATGGTTACATCAATGGACAACGGAACATCTCAAGTACAAGTTGTATCATGGTATGATAATGAAAATTCTTACACAAGCCAGATGGTAAGAACAATTAAGTATTTCTCAGAATTAGCATAAATCAAAGCGCTTAGCAGAAACATGCAGGTTCGGTCTTCTGGACCGGACCTGTTTTATATGAAAAAGGAGGCATTGCGATGCTTAATAAAAAATCCGTAGATGATATTAATGTAAAAGGGAAAAGAGTTCTTGTAAGATGCGATTTTAATGTACCATTAATTGATGGAGCAATTACAGATGAAAATCGTTTGGTAGCTGCTTTACCTACAATTCAAAAATTGGTTTCAGATGGAGGGAAAATTATTCTTTGTTCTCATTTGGGAAAACCAAAAGGTGTAGCAGTGCCATCATTATCATTGGCACCTGTAGCCACTCGATTAGCACAACTTTTAAATCAAGATGTAAAATTTGCGGCAGATTCTGAAGTGGTGGGACCAAATGCAAAAGCAGCAGTAGCTGCAATGCAAGATGGTGATATTATTCTTCTTGAAAATACGCGATACAGAATAGAAGAGACAAAGAATGGAGAAACGTTTAGTAGAGAATTAGCTTCTTTATGTGATATCTTTGTAAATGATGCTTTTGGTACAGCACATCGGGCACATTGTTCTAATGTTGGAGTTACACAATTTGTGGATACGGCCGTGGTTGGTTACTTGATGCAAAAAGAAATTGACTTTTTAGGAAATGCTGTCAATAATCCCGAGAGACCATTTGTAGCAATCTTAGGTGGTGCAAAAGTGTCTGGTAAGATTTCTGTAATTGAAAATTTACTTGATAAAGTGGATACGTTGATTATTGGTGGTGGAATGTCTTATACATTTAGTAAAGCACTTGGTGGTCATGTAGGCAATTCTTTACTGGAAGAAGATTATTGTGAATATGCATTGAAAATGTTAAAAAAAGCAGAAGAAAAAGGTGTGAAGTTATTATTACCGTTAGATAACGTGATTGCGGATGCTTTTTCTAATGATGCAAATACACAAGTGGTAGGTCGTGGAGAGATTATAGATGGTTGGGAAGGTCTTGATATTGGACCCGAAACACAAGTGTTGTTCGCAGATGCAGTGAAAAATGCAAAAACAGTTGTGTGGAATGGACCGATGGGATGTTTTGAGATGCCTAAATTTGCTGCAGGAACAGAGGCGGTTGCAAAGGCATTAGCAGATACAGATGCAGTTACAATTATTGGCGGTGGTGATTCAGCAGCAGCTGTTAACCAATTAGGATATGGGGATAAGATGTCACATATCTCAACAGGTGGCGGTGCATCACTTGAATTTTTAGAAGGTAAGGAATTACCAGGTGTGGCAGCAGCTAATAATAAATAGTGTATTGAAGAGGAGAAAAAAATTATGGCAAGAAGAAAAATTGTAGCAGGAAACTGGAAGATGAACATGACACCAAGTGAAGCGGTTTCATTGGTAAATGAACTAAAACCACTGGTAGCAAGTGATACAGTAGACGTTGTGTTTTGTGTACCTGCAATTGATATTATCCCTGCAATGGAAGCAGCAAAAGGTTCTAATATACAAATTGGTGCAGAAAATATGTATTATGAGGAAAAAGGTGCATATACAGGAGAAATTTCTCCATCTATGCTTACAGATGTAGGTGTTAAATATGTAGTACTTGGACATTCTGAACGAAGAGAATATTTTGCAGAGACAAATGAAACTGTGAATAAAAAAGTTATAAAAGCATTTGAACATCATATGACACCAATTGTATGTTGTGGTGAAACATTAGACCAAAGAGAACAAGGAATTACTATTGATTTTATTCGTCAGCAAATTAAAGTTGCTTTTATGAATGTGACAGCTGAACAGGCAGCATCTGCTGTTATTGCTTATGAACCAATCTGGGCAATCGGAACCGGAAAAGTTGCAACAACAGAACAGGCGCAGGAAGTATGTGCTGCAATTCGTGTATGTATTGGTGAGATATATGACCAGGCTACTGCAGAAGCAATTCGTATTCAATATGGTGGTTCTGTATCGGCAGATAGTGCTCCAGAATTATTTGCACAAGCTGATATTGATGGTGGACTTGTTGGAGGTGCAGCACTGAAACCGGACTTTGGAAAGATTGTGAATTATGAGTAAAAAACCAACTGTATTGATGATCTTAGATGGATTTGGATTAAATTCCAGAAAAGATAATAATGCTGTTGCGGAAGCAAATACACCGGTTCTTGATAGACTTATGGAAGAATATCCTTTTGTAAAAGGGAATGCAAGTGGTCTTGCAGTAGGACTTCCAGAAGGCCAGATGGGAAATTCCGAGGTAGGACATTTGAACATAGGGGCGGGTCGTATTGTATATCAGGAATTGACAAGAATTACAAAGGAGATTCAAGACGGTGATTTTTTTCGCAATACAGAATTGATAAAGGCATGTAAAAATGCAAAAGAGAATGGATCGGCACTCCACATGTATGGATTATTGTCAAATGGTGGTGTGCATAGTCATAATACTCATCTATATGGATTGTTAGAGCTTGCAAAACAGGAAGGTGTAGATAAAGTATATGTGCATTGTTTTCTAGATGGAAGAGATACACCACCTTCTTCGGGTAAAGAATTTATAGAAGAGTTAGAAACAAAGATGAAAGAAATAGGAGTTGGCGAGATTGCAACCGTTATGGGGCGCTATTATGTTATGGATCGCGATAATCGTTGGGATCGTGTTGAACAGGCTTATAAAGCCATGGTAAAAGGCGAAGGAGCAACTGCCTGCTGTGGTGCTTGTGCAGTACAACAGTCTTATGATTTAGGAAAGACAGATGAGTTTGTGCTTCCTACAGTTGTAATGAAGAATGATAAGCCGGTGGCAACGATTCAGGATGGGGATTCAATTATATTTTTTAATTTCAGACCGGATCGAGCAAGAGAAATCACAAGAGTATTTTGTGCAAAAGATTTTACCGGATTTAATCGAGAAAAACGAATAGACACTACGTATGTATGTTTTACGGAATATGATATTACAATTCCCAATAAATCAGTTGCTTTTTTAAAGACATCTATTGATAACACATTTGGTCAATATCTGGCAACAAATCATATGACACAGGCTAGAATTGCAGAAACAGAAAAGTATGCCCATGTAACATTCTTTTTCAATGGTGGAGTGGAAGAACCCAATAATGGAGAGGACCGTATCCTGGTGAACTCCCCCAAAGTTGCAACGTATGATTTGCAGCCGGAGATGAGTGCATATCAGGTGTGCGACAAGTTGGTAGAAGCAATTCAATCTGCAAAGTATGATGTAATTATTATTAATTTTGCAAATCCGGATATGGTAGGGCATACAGGAATTGAAACAGCAGCAATTAAGGCGGTTGAAACAGTGGATACATGCGTAGGGAAGGCAATAGAAGCACTTCTGTCGGTAGATGGACAGATGTTTATCTGCGCAGACCATGGAAATGCAGAGCAATTAGTAGATTATGAAACTCAAGAGCCATTTACAGCACATACGATTAACCCGGTACCATTTATCTTGGTGAACGCTGCTAGATCATGGGGATTAAGAGAAGATGGTTGTTTGGCGGATATTGCACCTACATTAATTGAATTAATGGGAATGGAGCAACCAAAAGAGATGACAGGCACTTCTTTATTAATTTCTAAATAGATACATTGTTTAAGGCTTTAAATTAAATATATATTGTGTGAACAGAACCAAGGAACCGTACCACAAGTAGTGAATATGGACGGTTCCTTTTTAGTATTTATTTTTAATTTTAACTTTAATAAAATTTGAGAATGAAAAGCTAGACATTTATATTC
>JAVXHR010000010.1:0-68794 GCA_036656795.1 Lachnospiraceae bacterium
TCTTTGCTTATGCTTCTTAATGGTTTTGTATATTAAACCATTTAATCAAAAAAAATTTCACTTACATTCTTTTCTAATGCACTTGCAATCTTTTTTAATGTATTAGTAGTTGTGGTTTTTGTTCTCCCTGTTTCTAGTCCATTAATAAGGCTTCTTGACACACCGGATTTTTTGGATAATTCATCTTGTGTCATTCCCTTTTTTTCCCTAATATCTTTGATTTTATATCCCATTTTATTTTCTCCTTTCTCTGTTGGTTTATATTTAATGTTTTTAGTTTAGCATGTTAAACCACCTCTGTCAATATATTAAGCACAATATTCATTAATATATTAAACCGTTTTGTTTAGCATGTTGACCTTTTTATCTACTTGTTGTATACTGTGTTAAACACCCAACGAAAGGAAGTGATATTTTGACACTAGGGGAAATAATCAAAGACTATCGAACAATGCATGATATTAGTATGAGAGAATTTGAAACATTAAGTGGAATAAGCCGTGGCTATTTATCTATGTTGGAAAAAAATGAAAATCCCCGTTCCGGGAAGCCAATTGCACCATCTATAGAAATGATAAGGCAAGTTGCATCTGCCGTTGGAATGACCTTTGAACAAGTCTTTGACTTAATGGACGGACAAGAAGTTTCTTTAGATGCGAAATCATTACATGATAATCATAGTTTTCCTCTTACAAATTTAGAAAAAGATGTTATAAAGAAATTTCGCACACTTAATAAAGGCGAACGTTCCATGTTTCTTGGTTCTTTAGGAATTAAGGATGAAAAAGGGGACGTAGAAAAAATGGCATAAACTACCCCGAATATGAAATTAAGAAAAAAAGCCAAAAAATAATTGAGATAAAACCTCGAAAATAAAAAGGCCCACGGTTTCGACCCGTGAACCTCTTTAACATAGATAGTAACTTGTAAACCATGGGCTTACAATTCACACCTAGACAATGTGAATTATACCATAAGCCCACCAATTTAGAAAGGGCTTATTTTTTTACGCCCATTTTTAGAAAGGGGCTTTCCTATGACTCGTACTGCTTCCAAGATTCCTATCAATGTATTTGCTGAACCTACGGTTGCGTTATATGTCCGTGTTTCCACGGGCTACCAGGTAGAAAAGGATAGTTTACCACACCAAAAGAAAGAACTTACGGCATATTGTGAACACGTCTTACACATTGCCCCGGAACGAATAGAAATATTTGAAGATGCCGGGAAAAGTGCAAAGAATACAAAGCGTCCGGCATTTGAACGTATGATGAAGAAAATAAAAGCCGGTTTAGTTTCCCATGTTTTGGTATATAAGATTGATCGTATCAGTAGAAACCTTGTGGACTTCTCTATTATGTATGATGACTTTAAAGATAATCGTGTTGCATTTATATCTTTAAATGAACAATTTGACACTTCTACTGCCATGGGGGAATGTATGTTAAAAATCATTCTTGTGTTTGCAGAACTTGAACGCAAGATTACTTCCGAACGTGTTACGGATATTATGTTAGGACGTGCTAAAAACAAATTGTGGAATGGTGCAAGAATGCCACTTGGCTTTGCCTGGGATAGCGAAAAGGAATTTCCCGTGATACACGAGGAAGAAAAAAATACAATTCGCCTAATTTTCGATATGTACGAAAAAGAACAATCCTCTTGTATTGTCCGTAATTACCTAAACACCCATGATATTAAAACCAAACGTGGTGGCGAATGGGGTTCCAAAACTGTTTCTGATATTATTAGAAACCCCATGTATAAAGGCACATACCGTTATAATTATAGGGAAAGTGCAAGGGGTAAAGTAAAACCCCAGGAAGAATGGATTATATTGGATGATGTTTTTCCGGCTATCATTCAAAACAAACAATGGGAACTCTGTAATAAGTACATGAATAGGAACGCCGCCGCCCGTGGTAACGTAGAACAACAACACAAAGAAAAATATATTCATGTTTTTGGCGGTTTCTTGCGTTGTGGCATATGTGGATCGAATATGACGTGTGACAAGGATAGAAAACGGCTTGACGGATTTTTCCCCTCTAACTATCGTTGTAGCAACCAATATCGCAAGAATACCTGTAAAGCCAAAATGGCAAGTGATGTTGTGATAGGCCCCATTGTGATAAACTATATTAAAAATATGGTTCATGCTTCTAAAATAGCTTCTAAAATCTCCACCGTGGAAGAATTGGAGCAACTACTTTTAACCGGATCTGTATTTCGCAACATAGCCGGAATCGACAGTTCCGGACTTGCTACCACATTCTCTATGCTTTCCTCTCGTACTTCAGGCAATGTATTTTATAGACCGGCTGTGGCAAATGGCAATAGTAGCATAGATGAAACAAAGATATCTTTACTTTCCCAGGAACGAGACAAGAACACTCGTGCATTGGAACGTTTAAAAAAATTGTTTCTCTTTGATGAAGCAACCATGAATGAGAAAGAATATTTACAGATAAAAAGAGAACTGGAAGTGCATAACGCACAAATAGAAAATGAATTGGCTGAAATTCAAATGGACAACATGGAAGAAAGCGGCGGTGCTTCCTTTGTAGCTTCTGCAAGTAGTTTCCTAGTTGCTCATAGCCTTAATATGGATTCTGAAATCAATTATAGGGAACTCGCTACCCTCGTTGATGAAAACTCTTTAAAAGTCTTTGTAGGCTCTGTTATTTCTTCTATCTGTATAATGGATAGTAGGGTAGAAAGTATTACTTTCAAAAATGATGTGGTGCATAAATTCTTATACAAAGAATAGTTGCATTTTATAGGCATTGTGGGTTTCCGAGCGTTGGTCTGAACATGGTATATTTTTTTACCCAAAAAGAAAAGTACCCTCTCCAGGTGCTAATCCTCACAAAAGTTCTCCGACTGTCCACGAAGCACATTTCCGAAAACAGAAGAACCCCCTAGAGTGGGGGTAGCTTCGTTATGCGTCTTTAGAGCATCATGTATTCCAAGTTCATTTGACAACCGAAAGTTTCGACTTTAGAGTAAAGTGGCCGCCCCAACTTTTCGCTTAATTCCTTTACATATTTACGTGCCTTTTTTATGAAATAATATTGTCTGTCTGGTTCTTTTATCGGTGCATCTTTTGTAATATCTATGTTCTCTAATAGGTTATCTTTCATATATAACTCCTTTATGTACTATTTGTCTTCAGTTAATCGTAACTTTTCTAACATCTTTGCAGTATCCATGGGAAGACTGTCCATCAGCGTATGTCTTCGTTTTAGCTTTGCAAGATGCTCTGCCTCTATAGTATGTTCCATGTCTTGAATCTCCAAAAGAAATTCCCTTGTTGAAACTCTAGTAGCCCCCTGCCCCAGAATAATCTTTTGCTGTGCATAATCAGATGTTACTACACGTACCGATGCTTCTTTTGCCATGGTTTGATTAATTCTTTCTATGTAAGAATCAGCAGTCACTGCCTCTCTGGTGTAAACAACATGTATATTATGATACATAAAAACTGTATCTGTCTGATTGGTATTTTTATAACCATCAAAAACCAATATAACTTCATCTTTTGAAAATCCTTGATAATTACATAAGATATCTTGTAATTTCCCTCGTGCTGCTTCATAATCCCGTTCTAGCAAAGATTTTAGTTCTTGCCAGCCATAAAGGACATTATAACCATCCACTAACAAATATTTTTTCTTCATATCTCCTGCCCTCTGTAATAATCATCTTCGGTTTCAGGTCATGCCCTTCGGTAGGAATGCATGGTACCCGTTGCAATTCATATGCAATTGCAATTGTATCGTACTGTGGGTGTTCTTTTAGATATCGATCATAAAATCCACCGCCATATCCAAGTCGATTACACTGTGTGTCAAAAGCTAACAATGGCATAATCAACAAAGCGTTGTCATCTTCCGCTTCTTGTGTTGTTGTGGGTTCTAAAATACGAAAATATCCAAGACTTAAATCCGTAAAGTCTTGGATATAATAAAAGTTCATATTAGTACCCTCTACTTTTGGTACTGCCACACGTTTGTTCATTGCCCAAGCTGCATTTATAATACCTGTTGTGATTACTTCACGTTTACAATTTATATAGCAATAGATTGACTGTGCGTTCTGAAAGAGTTGATGTTCTATGACATGTTTAGTAATCTTGTCAGAATAACATTGTATAGTATCTTCAGTTAACTTAGAA
The DNA here is from genome assembly GCA_036656795.1 of Lachnospiraceae bacterium. GTDB lineage: Bacteria > Bacillota > Clostridia > Lachnospirales > Lachnospiraceae > CAUPWF01. The sequence goes on from JAVXHR010000010.1 coordinate 4,178, forward strand.
CGCTCCAAATTCATAAAAGTTCTAATGTCTTCTTTTGTTTCCATATTTTTCACCCAAATCTGTAATACTTCCATCTGCTTCTTTGATTGAAATGTGATTCAACTGACCGCGTAAATTTTGCTTAAAAGAATTCACATATTCTTCGCGAAGTACTTGTTGTTCTTTTTTTTCATTATCAGTAAGCCCTAATTCTTTTGATTTTTTATATAGTTCATTAATTCGTTGTATTTTATCTTCTTTCATTTGCTTTTGTTCCTCTCTCTAAATCCCTTCTTATATTACACTATATCCAGAATGAAGTCTACTTATTAGCTCGAATAATTTTCTAAAAACGAATACAATTCCTCCGGATTTTCAAAACATTTTCCAGCTCGAATCTCTGCCTGTACCTTGTCCGGAAGTTCTTTCACCTCAATATTGGTGTATTCATATACCGTTTTACTCTTCCCAATATATACAACCAGATATCCATTTAGATTCTTGAGATAATATCCTTCTTCTTTTGTAGCAGTTCCTTTCGTTTGTACACTTTTATATTCTTGTGATTGTGTAATCTTCTGTTTTTCATGACTCTGTGTATAACGATAAGTCAACTCATAGGCACCTGTCAAACCAACAATACATAAAACGGTTGCAACAAAAAAGCCAATACGGTATTTTTCTTTCATAAGGACAACTCCTTTTTTATACAGTATTCGCTTATTTGATAAATCTATACAAGCATATGAAGATTGTTTTCTATCATCAATCCTTCCCGTTCTGGATATACATATTGATTGCTTTCTGTAATACATGCAACCACAAATTCATGAGCACATATTACCGATTCTATGATACTGCTCCCTTTTAATAGCTTTCCCATAAAAACTCCATCAAATACATCTCCGGTACCATGATATTCTGAATCTATAGAATCATTATTCAAAAAAGTCAGCTGATTCTCATCATAGATTGCAATTCCTTTTTTATGTTCATCAATGGAAACACTTGTAATAATTACTTTTTTGGCTCCTGCTTTGGATAAGCTACTACACAGTTGCTCCACCCACTTCAGGTTATAATCTGTGAGATAGGGAACCTTTGAAATCAGACATGCCTCTGTCAGATTTGGCAGGATAATATCTGCACTTTTAATTAAGCAATTCATTGCAGCCCCATATGTTGCATCAAAATTGCTGTAGTATCTTCCATGGTCCCCCATAATCGGATCTAAGACAACTAAGGTTTCGGGGAATTGAGCAATAAAATACTGAACACCTGCTACCATGTCTACATCTCCCAAATACCCTATGAAAATGGCATCAAATACAATCTGTTCTTTTACATAATGGTCGGCAGATGCTTTTACATACGCTGTAGGTACCTGATACATTGCAGGAGATCCATATCCCCCCGTATGAGTAGACAATAACATCGTTGGTATAGGGCATGTTTCAATTCCTAGTATACTTAAAACAGGAAGCATATTGGTAAGTGCAGCCCGTCCCACTCCACATACATCATGTAATAATGCAATTTTTTTAATTGGTTTCATTCTAATAATACTCCTGTGGAATCAAATGTAATTTTTTAAATACTGTTAATAAAGTTGCACCTTTTGGAAGCGCCAATATCTCATCCGATGAAAGTCCACCAAGCATTAATAAACTGACTCCATAAGAAAGCATTGCAATCAATAAAGCCAATACCGTTGCTACTCTTCCTCCCACAAAGATATCCAATACAAGATGTGTTCCAAAAGCAATTACTCCCATAATAAGCGATGCCATTAGTGGAATAACGAATGTTTTTTGTTTTTCTTGTATGTATGCAATAGATTGCCTTAAAGAAATAGAATTCAATATACACATGGACAAAGAAAAGATAATCTTACTTATAATCACCGAATAGATACTCCATTTGAATACCACTAACATAATAAATAGTGAAAGTAAATGAATGACTAATGAAATGCTGGCATTTTTTAATGGCTCAGTCATACGATTCACGCCTTGTAAGGCGGCATTTGTAATAGTAGACAGGCAATAAAATATAACAGTAATTGCTCCAAGTCTTAACATTAAAGCTGGTGTTGCATTCTTTCCTCCAAATAAAAGATCCATAATCGGACGTGCCAACACCATATAACCCACTGCACTTGGAATGGCAATAATCATTGCAAATCGAATGGCCATTGTTATCTTTTTGTGAATCAGCTTATGATCTTTTGACTGTACCGCTGCTGCCAGACTTGGAATTGCAGATGCACCCAAGGCATTGGCCATTGCGAGTGGCACATCAATCAGTGTATTATATTTTCCACCATACATTCCCAGTAAGGTTGCATATTTATTCGCAGCAACTCCTTGTATAGACATAATCTTACTAAACATCGCACTGTCAATCACGCTACTAATATTATAAATAGCAGTGCTCATAATAACCGGAGCAATGGTCATAAAGAGAATGACGTAAATTGCTTGATAACTTTCTTTATGTCTGGAACGGTCATTACGTAATTGCTTGCGTATGGTACTTTTATAAGCGTAAAATACAAAAATTAAAAATGCCAATCCAATAAGTGCACCTATCACCGTTCCCAATGTGCCACCTGCAGCTGCATATGCAGGACCTAAAGAGTCATTTTTACTTGCTGCCGCTGCTTTTTTCCCAAACTGCAGTAAAAAGCTTGCACCCACAATACTTACAACTGCATTTACAATCTGCTCTAATATCTGAGAAATTGCTGTTGGCAACATGGTCCCCATTCCTTGGAAATATCCACGCACTACTCCCATAATTGCCACAATCAAAAGACCAGGTGCTAACACACGTAATGCATATACACTTAAATCAAGAGACATCATATTTGAAGCAATGAACCCGGCCCCAAAAAACACAATCAAACTAATAGCACTTCCCACTACAATGGCAAATGCAAGTGCACCTTTAAACACACGAAATGCATTTCTACGTTCCCCACGCTCTACTCTTGCCGCTACCAACTTAGAAACAGCAAGTGGCAAACTATATGAAGTTAATAACAACGCAATTCCATAGATTTGAAATGCAACGGTATAGAATCCCTGCCCTTTGTCACCCATAATATTGATGAGTGGAATTCTGTATGCTAATCCAATAATTTTTGATACGATTCCTGCTGCCGCCAAGATTGCACCTTGCATTAGAAAGGCATTATCGCTTTTTTTTCTTCTTGTACCCATAATGTCCCCACTTACATAATTAACGTAATATATTTAAATGATTTAAAATTTCCTTCTGCTTTTGTTCCATTCTCACACGTTCGGATTCCCCCATGTGGTCATATCCCAATAAGTGTAACATACTATGGGCAATTAAAAAAGCAAATTCTCGTTTTATAGTATGTCCATATTCCTTTGCCTGTGCAAGTACTCGTTCCTTTGAAATAACAATATCACCTAACATCAATTCCCCTGATTCCGGATGAAAATATTCCGTATGTTCTTCCAGAAACCCAAATGTTCCGGCTCCATCGTTATAATCTACCATAGGAAAAGAAAGCACATCCGTCGCCCGGCTAATAGAGCGAAAATCAGCATTTAATTCTTGTATTTCTTGATCCATAGTTAACAAAAGATTCACCTCAGCCTCATAGGGACACGCCTCATAATCAAGTGTCGCTTCCATTACTTCTTTGGCAATTTCCTCACAAGCAAGTGGTAAGATAAGTTCACCTTCGTCTTCAAAGTATATCGTCATTAGTATCTCCTTTTTTCTCTTGGTTTCTTTTGTTCAAATAGCTCGTAAGCTTTTACAATTTTCTGAACCAGTGGATGTCTTACCACATCTTTACTCGTTAAATTACAGATACTGATATCTTCAATATTTTTAATAACCTTGATTGCAACATCTAGTCCAGAAGCAGTGCCCACAGGTAAATCTTTCTGTGTGATATCGCCCGTAATAACTACCTTAGAACCAAATCCAATACGAGTCAAAAACATCTTCATCTGTGCAGGTGTGGTGTTTTGAGCTTCATCTAGGATAATAAAAGCATTATCCAGTGTCCGTCCTCTCATATAAGCTAATGGTGCTACTTCTATCAATCCTTTTTCTGTATTCTTCAAAAAATTTTCAGCCCCCATAATCTGATACAACGCATCATATAACGGTCTAAGATAAGGATCAATTTTACTTTGCAGATCCCCCGGTAAAAAGCCCAATTTTTCACCTGCTTCAATGGCCGGTCTAGTTAAGATAATGCGCCCAACTTCATTATTTTTAAATGCAGTAATGGCCATTGCCATTGCAAGATAGGTCTTTCCTGTTCCGGCCGGTCCTATTCCAAATACAATCATTTTTTTACGAATTGCATCTACATACTTCTTCTGCCCTAATGTCTTTGGTTTGATTGGTTTTCCCTGTAGTGTATGACAGATAATATCTTTATCAATTTCTAAAAGCCCACTTTCGTTATCTTCAAATGCCAGAGAAATTGCATAATCCACATTTTGTTCTTCTATGTGATGATTTCGCTCTGATAGTTGACAGAGTTGTTCTAATACCATCTGTGCTTTTTTTGCCCTTACAGAATCACCTAATATTTTCACCGTACCATCTCTGGAAATTAACGTTACTTGAAAAGTTCGTTCTATCTTTTTTACAAAACTATCATATTCTCCGAATATATTTTTTTCATGTTCTACCGGTAAGTTTACAATAATCTCAAGCATGCTCATCTATTATTCCCCTTCTAGTGTATTCACTTTTTCCTTTGGTGTTGGAAGAGTTTCTGTTTCTTTTGATTCTCCAATTAATTCTTTAATCACAATATACCCTTTTGACATTGCATTTTCTTTTCCTTTGTATATTTTAACATTTTTTTCTATAATATGTAATTTCCTTTCTTTGATTTTTTTTTCAAAACAAAGAAATTTATCTGTTAAAATCTGTTGCACTTCTTTATCTGTATACTGTTTATTAATTGGTCGGTATGGTTTTATAATTTCAGTTCCATAAGATAATGGCAATTTTATCTGATTGTTTAATTGCAATTGTGTTTCTTTTGTATGCAATTCTTTTGTATTACAGTTGGTGTGTAATGTTCCAACAGAGAATCGATATCCTCCTAATATTATATAGTTTCGCTCTAATTGTATATCATAATATTGTTTTTCTATATAATGATATGGAAGATGGTCTTCATATTCACGTTGTGTAATTGCATAGATATCAGCATCTGCATGCACGTATTGATACCCTACCACATTTTGACTATCATCTTTTATCTCAACCCTTCCTGTAACAAGAATATCTCCTGTCTTCACCCGATCTCCTTTTTTTACAAGTGGAACTCCTTTTCGTGTTATGATTTCCGAAATTATTCCATCTTTATTGGCAACAAGATCTGTCTTTTTGTCTGCATGAGATATGCCCTGTTTCAGAGATTCATTTTCTTTGATACGTATTAAAATCCGTGTTCCTTTGATTGAAGCAGAAACCCATATGATATCATTATATTGCTTTCTAATATCTTTTACAATACGTTCACAGTCTACTTTTGTTTTTAGAATTCCTGTAACCATCTGTTTTGTCTTTAAAAACTCCAAAATTGTTTCATCTGTTCTACCAAGATTTCCTTCAATATTAATATCCCATATAAATAAAGACAATAGATAAATTAATAATACACACGTGACTATGCCACAAAAGAAAGGCTTTCTTTTGCGATGCAAATGTAAAAAAAAAGGCAATCCATATCGTTTTATAATGATTATCTTTGTTCCGGTTTTTTTAATAATTGGTTTTAATTTTCGAAATCCTTTAATGCTGATATACATTTCATATGAATTTTCATATGATTCTAACCCCCAGATATAGATTTTATGATGACTGCACAGATTCATAAATTTTTCCGGAGAATATCCCATCATGCGAATGCGAAGATATCCTCTGATGTAATGAATAAACATAGCGAACATATAATGGTCCCCTTTATTGATATTCTATAGATAGAATCCGTCCTATTATTTTCATCTCATCATTTGTGTAATATTCTATTTTCATTTCTTTTCCATTAATTTTAATCTGTCCAATCTTTGTTTTAATACGTATTAATAATTCTGTATATTCAATAATTCCTCTATAATTTTCAACACAGATTTCTTCTTGTCCCGTTATCGTTACAATTGGAACTCCGCAGATAACGTCTTTTGGCATATTGGTTGCCTCTGTGATTCGATGTCTCAGGCTATCTTTTCCTATTTTCTTTTCTCGGTTCATCACAAATGCCATACATATACTTTTATAGTAATATATGTATGGCATATCATAATCATTCTTCTAATTACAAGACTCTATTTTGATGACAAGTATTCATGAATTCCTTTGGCACCTGCTTTTCCTGCTCCCATTGCAAGGATTACAGTTGCTGCACCTGTAACAGTATCACCACCGGCGAATACCCCTTCTTTCGAAGTTTTACCATATTCTTCGTCTGCAATAATACATTTACGTTTATTTGTTTCCAATCCTTCAGTAGTAGAAGAAATTAATGGATTTGGAGATGTTCCAAGTGACATAATAACGGTATCAAGATCTATGACAAATTCAGAACCTTGAATTGCAACCGGACGTCTTCTGCCGGAAGCGTCAGGTTCTCCAAGCTCCATCTTTACACATTTCATGCCCGTTACCCAGCCATCTTCTGAAAGAATTTCTACCGGATTTGTTAAAAGATCAAATATAATTCCTTCTTCTTTTGCATGATGCACTTCTTCTACTCGGGCCGGAAGCTCTTCTTCACTACGACGATACACAATATGAACTTCTGCACCGAGACGAAGTGCTGTTCTTGCAGCATCCATTGCTACATTTCCACCACCTACAACAGCCACTTTCTTGCCTGCAACAATTGGAGTATCGTAAGTTTCATCAAATGCTTTCATGAGATTATTTCTTGTTAGATATTCATTGGCTGAAAATACACCATTGGCATTTTCACCTGGAATTCCCATGAATTTTGGAAGACCTGCACCGGAGCCTATAAATACTGCTTCAAATCCTTCTTCATCCATTAGCTGATCTATGGTTGTAGACATTCCTATCACAACATTCGTTTCAAAAGTAACACCTAGTTCTTTTACTTTTGCAATTTCCTTCGCAACAACTTTTTGTTTAGGAAGACGAAATTCTGGAATACCATATACTAAAACGCCACCTAATTCATGTAATGCTTCAAATACCGTTACTTCATAACCAAGTTTTGCCAAATCTCCCGCACAAGTAAGGCTTGCAGGTCCGGAACCAACTACAGCCACTTTATGTCCATTCATTTTATCCGCACCAACCGGTTTTACATCATGCTCTAAAGCATAATCAGCTACAAAACGCTCCAATTTCCCAATAGAAACCGGTTCGCCCTTTATTCCACGAATACACTTTCCCTCACACTGAGATTCCTGTGGACATACACGACCACAAACTGCAGGAAGTGCTGAAGACTCTCCAATTACTTGATATGCTTCTTCTATATGACCTTCTTTTACTTCTTTAATAAATGCAGGTATGTTAATTGCAACCGGACATCCTTCAATACATTTTGCATTTTTGCAATTGATACAACGTGTTGCTTCTTCCATTGCTTCTTCTTGATTGTAACCCAAACACACTTCTTCAAAATTTGTTGCACGACGTTTTGCGTCTTGCTCTCTTACTGGTACTTTTTTTAATATATCCATTAATTATCACCTCCACAATTACCACAGCCACCATGATGAGTAGCTCCTTCTTGGACTTTTAACAATGCACGTCCCTCTTCTGTTTTGTACATTTGTTGTCTCTTCATTGCTTCATCAAAATTAACAAGATGTCCGTCAAACTCTGGCCCATCTACACATGCGAATTTAATATCTTCTCCAATATGTAATCGACAGGCACCACACATTCCAGTTCCATCCACCATAATTGGGTTCATACTTACAACGGTTGGTAAGTCAAGTTCCTTCGTAAGCAAGCAGACAAATTTCATCATAATCATAGGACCAATTGCAACACACACATCATATTTTTCCCCATCTTCATTGACTAATTTTTTGATTACTTCTGTAACCATACCATGAAAACCAAATGTTCCATCATCTGTTGCTATATAAAGGTTGCCCGCAACTTCTTCCATTTCTGTTTTGAGAATTAACATCTCCTTTGTCTTAGAACCAACGATAACATCTACTTCTATTCCGTGTTCTTTCATCCACTTTACTTGTGGATATACCGGAGCCGCTCCAACTCCACCTGCCACAAATAATATTTTCTTGTTTTTCAAGCTTTGGATATCTTCTTTTACAAACTCAGATGGGCGTCCCAAAGGACCTGTAAAGTCTCTAAATGCATCCCCGGCTTTTAGATTTGCCATCTTAGTAGTAGATGCTCCTATGGTCTGAAATACAATGGTTACGGTTCCACAATCTCGATCATAATCGCAAATGGTAAGTGGAATTCGTTCCCCCTTTTCATCCATTTTTACAATAACAAATTGTCCTGGTTGACAATGTCTCGCCACTCTTGGTGCTTTGACATCCATAAGAAAAATTTTGTCTGCTAACTCTTCTGCTTTTAAAATCTGATACATATGAATCCTCCTCTTTTCTTATTTATGTTATGATACGGCATTGATATAAAAATATAATAATTATTCTAATGTCAGATCATAATTTCTTTTTGTAATATTACTCATCTTTCCTTTGCTGTTTGCTAATACTGCACAAAATATTGTATTTCCTTCCGGCATATTAATAGGCCCTTTGTATTTTTTGGAATTTTCAGTCGGGTCTGTTCCATCAAGTGTGTAATATGCTGTATAACCATCCGGAACATTGATACTAATTTCTTTTGATTCCTCATATTGACCTGTGGATGGCGTAACTGCCGGTGCGTCTTCTATTGGGACTTCTATTGTATATTTTCTATCTACTTCTAAACTTGGAACCCCTTTTTTATTCACGGAAATTGCTTTCACAACAGTATCGCCTTCTCCTAATTGAATGGGTTCTGTATACTTTGTACCGGAAACAGTTGCTTCTGTACCATCTATTGTATAATAGATAGCTTCTCCTTTGGAGGTAAGCGATAGCTCTTGAACATCATCATATGAATCTTCCTTGAGACTAAATTTGGGTTGATCCGAAACATATGCCTTTAGTTTTTTTATCACAGTCTCATTGTCACAATTATCTAATAAAATCGATATTTTCTCATTTTGCTTTGTATCAAGATAAAACTGAATTGTAGCTTGGTATAGTTTTACATTGGAAGATTGATTTTTTATGCCATCAATAAAGATCTTTTCTGCACCCTCTATATCGTTTTGTATACTATAGACTTTTGCTTTTCCTGTATAAGCTTCTGGCTGTGTCGGCTTTTTTGAAATGGCTTTTTCAAAATATCCAATAGATTTTTCATATTGTTTTTTGTCTAATGCACGATACCCTTTTTTGACCTGTCCAGTGTAAGAATTCTGATATAATAAGAAGCCAATCAAAAGAAGCCCTAATATGACTCCTAAAATAATCATTATTTTTTTCTTCTTTTTTTTACGTACTGCTTCTTTTTTTCGTTCTGCCTGTCTACGTCGTTGTGCTTTATCCGGCTGTAAATTACCATTTCTACGTTGCTGGGATTCTCTATTTCGCTGTGGGTCTCGACTATGTTCTCCCGTGGTACGTCTTCCTACCTGAGTATTTCGAGAATAAGAAGATTGTATTTTGTCGGCTTGGATAGATGACTCTAAATCTAATTCTTCACTAATAGCACCTTTCACCTGCGCTGCCAGTACATCATCTAATGGATTATAATCCGGTACAATTTGAACTTCAGATCCACAGGAATCACAATATAATGAACCCTCTGCAATTGATGCTCCACATTTTTTACACTTCATGGTTTCTACCTCCTATTTACAAGCCGCCTCAATACAATTAAACATTAGCATCGCAATTGTCATGGGACCTACTCCACCAGGAACAGGTGTGATTGCCGAAGTCTTATCTACTACATCTTCAAAATCTACATCACCACATAATTTTTGGTTTGCATCTCGATTCATTCCAACATCGATAACAACAGCACCTTTTTTAATGTATTCACTTGTAATATATTGTGGTCTTCCAATTGCAACAACTAAGATATCTGCTCGTTTGCATACCTCTTTTAAATTTTTTGTTGCAGAATGTGCTATTGTTACGGTTGCATTTTCCCGTAATAATAATAGCGCAATTGGTTTTCCAACCATATTGCTTCGTCCTATCACAACACATTCTTTTTCTGCAATTGGAATCTGATAGCGTTTTAGAAGTTCAATAATTCCCAAGGGTGTACAAGATAAAAAACCTTTCACACCACTGCAAAGATTACCAAGACTTTCCGGGTGCATTCCATCCACGTCTTTATAAACAGAAATTGCTTTAACAATGTCTAGTTCATTAATATGTCTTGGTAATGGTGATTGTACTAAGATTCCATCTACCGTTTCATCAAAATTCAGCACTTCGATCTTCTTTAATAACTCATCTTGTGTGGTTTCTTCCGGTAATTGATATACCATTGACTCTATTCCTATATATTCACATGCCTTTTTTTTATTTCTTACATAGATACTTGAAGCTGGATCATTACCAACCTGAATCACCGCAAGACAAACGGATTTACCTTGCTCTTTCATTTTGAAAACCCGTTCCTTTAATTCTTCTTTTATCTGTGATGCAATTGTTTTTCCATCTATTAATTGTGACATTTTTACTCCTTAAAATAAACCTATAATTTTCCCATCCTCAGTAACATCAATTCCATTTGCTGCCGGAGTCTTTGGCAATCCTGGCATAGTCATAACAGCCCCCGTTAACGCAACAACAAAGCCTGCTCCCGCATTCACATATACCTCTCTGATATGAATATCAAACTCTGTTGGTCGTCCTAATAATGTTGCATCATCTGAGAGAGAATATTGATTTTTAGCCATACAAATTGGAAAGCTTCCATATCCCATTTCTTCAATTTTTTTCAACTGTTTCTCCGCTGCTAAGCTATATTCCACCCCACGAGCTCCATAGATTTCTTTAGATATAATATCTATCTTTCCTTTAAGTGACACTTCATCTTCATATAATGGGTGAAAATGACTTTTTTTGGTTTCCAAGGTTTCCAACACTTTTTCTGCAAGTGCAATTCCACCTTCTCCACCCTTTTCCCATACTTCTGACAGTGCAAACTCACAGCCTCGTGATTCACAAAAACTTTGTATATATTCATTCTCAGCAGGAGTATCTGTAACAAAAGAATTCAGTGTAACAATAACTGGAATATCAAACTTTTTAATATTTTCAATATGTTTTTCTAGATTTACAATTCCTTTTGCAAGCGCATCTAGATTTTCTGTTGCTAAATCTGCTTTCGCTACTCCTCCATTATACTTTAATGCACGAACAGTTGCAACTAATACAACTGCATCTGGTTGTATTCCTGCCATACGACATTTAATATTCAAGAATTTTTCCGCACCTAAATCTGCTCCAAACCCAGCTTCTGTAATGGTGATATCGCCTAATTTTAGAGCCATCTTTGTAGCTTGCACACTATTACACCCATGTGCAATATTAGCAAATGGTCCACCATGTACCAATGCAGGTGTATGTTCTAATGTCTGAATCAGATTTGGTTTTATAGCATCTTTTAACAATGCCGTCATGGCGCCTGTCGCTTGTAAATCATCTGCTGTAACTGGGTCTCCTGCAAAATTGTATGCTACAATAATACGCCCAAGACGATGTTTTAAATCATGTATATCATCTGCTAAACATAAAATTGCCATAATTTCAGATGCAACCGTAATCACAAAATGATCTTCTCTTACCATTCCATCCATTTTATTACCAAGTCCAACAACAATATTACGAAGTGCACGATCATTCATATCAAGACATCGTTTCCAAACAATCATCCTTGGATCAATCTGTAAAAGATTTCCCTGTTGAATGTGATTATCCAATAAAGCCGCTAAAAGATTATTAGCAGATGTAATTGCATGAAAATCTCCTGTAAAATGAAGATTCAGATCTTCCATAGGTACTACTTGTGCATATCCGCCACCTGCAGCACCACCTTTAATTCCAAAACACGGTCCTAAGGATGGCTCACGTAATGCAATAATTGCACGTTTATTCATTTTCACCAAGGCTTGTCCAAGTCCCACTGTCGTCGTAGTTTTCCCTTCCCCTGCCGGTGTTGGATTAATGGCTGTTACTAACACCAATTTTCCATCTTTTTTATCTTTTACTCGATTCCATAACTCATCTGTAAGTTTTGCCTTATATTTACCATAAAACTCCAGTTCCTCTTCCTGAATCTGAATACCGGCAGCAACTTCTTTGATATGCATCATCTGTGCTTCTTGTGCAATTTGAATATCTGATTTCATAATGTTCTCCTTTTCTAAACACATTCTTCTATGTATTGTTCAAATTCCTCTGTTGACATTAATACTTTTCTTGGTTTTGTTCCTTCTTCTTCTCCTACAACCCCAGCTTCTGATAGTTGGTCCATAATACGAGCCGCTCGATTAAATCCGATTTTAAAGACTCGTTGTAGCATTCCGATGGAAGCCTTATCTTTTTCTATAATAAATCGTCCGGCTTCTACAAAATACATATCCCGTTCCTCTTGATTCCCAAACGTCCCTTGTCCATTCCCACTTGTACTATCTATGTTTTGATTGACATGATTGACTACTTCTTCATTGTATGTAGCATTTCCATTATGGTTTACAAGATATTCAACTACTGCCTGTACTTCTTTATCTGATACAAAAGAGCCTTGTACACGAGCTGGTTTCTGATACCCTGCCGGGTAAAACAACATATCTCCTTTTCCTAATAGCTTTTCTGCACCATTCATATCAATAATTGTTCTGGAATCCACACCAGAGGAAACAGAAAATGCAATTCTTGATGGCATGTTTGCCTTAATTAATCCCGTAATAACATTAACAGATGGGCGTTGTGTTGCCAATACCAGATGAATCCCCGCTGCCCTTGCCAATTGTGCCAATCGGCAAATTGCCCCTTCTACTTCACCGGGTGCAACCATCATTAAATCTGCTAACTCATCTACAATAATCACTAATTGTGGTAATCGAACCGGCTTATTTTCATCTTCTATCTCATCTATTGTAGCAATCTTTTCATTATATCCTTTTAAATCCCTGACATTATATTCAGCAAATAGTTGGTAACGTTTGGTCATCTCTGCCACTGCCCAATTTAATGCTCCTGCAGCTTTTTTGGGATCTGTAACTACGGGAATCATCAGATGTGGAATCCCATTATATACACTTAGTTCCACAACTTTAGGGTCAATCATAATTAACTTCACATCTTCTGGTCCTGCTTTGTAAAGAATACTCATAATTAAAGTATTGATACAAACCGACTTTCCAGAACCGGTTGCTCCTGCAATGAGTACATGTGGCATCTTCATAATATCCGCTACCACCACCTTACCGGCTAAGTCACGTCCTGCTGCAAATGCAATATTCGAAGGATGATTTTTAAATTCAGGTGTTTCCAATAAATCTCGAAGCATGACTGCTGAATTCTCTTTATTGGGTACTTCAATACCAACTGCTGCTTTTCCGGGAATCGGTGCTTCAATACGAATATCTGCTGCCGCCAGATTCAGTTTAATATCATCTGCAAGACCCACAATTTTACTTACCTTTACTCCTTGTTCTGGTTGGAGTTCATATCTGGTGACAGATGGGCCACAACTAACATTGGAAACGGTTACATTAACTCCAAAATTTTGCAGTGTCTGTTGTAATTTGATTGCTGTTTCACGAAGATGAATATCTGAATCACCTGAATCTTTTTTCCCTTTTGTTAATAAAGAAAGTGGTGGAACTTTATAGCTTTTTTTACGATTATAAGTATCCATACGAATCAGTTTATCTACACTTTCTACTTCTTGTTCTACTTCTCGAATCACCTCATTTTCCACTGCACTTGTTGCTCCCATTGGTGTTGTAACAAAATTTTCATTTTTTGATGGAGTCTGCATGGCCTTTTCCTCTGTTATGTTCTGAGGATTAGCTCTATTAATGATAATTTCATCTTCTTGTGGAACCTTTAGTTCTTGTACATTGGGTGATTTTTTTGCAATTTCCGTATTGTAGGATACCCCTGAAACGGGATGATCTTTTCGACGCATTTCTTTTTGTTGGTTCTCTTGCACTTTTTTTTCTTTTTTTATATCTGCTTGTGCATGTCGCTGCTTCGCATCTTCTTTGGCGGACGAATAGGCTTTTTTACCCTCTCGTTTCATACCATGCAGTAGTGCTTTTTCTGTAAGAAGAATCATACATATAATAGCAATTACAATTACAATTACATAGGTCCCAATTATACCTATTGCTGGGCATAATAGTTTGACTAATCCTCCGCCAAGAATTCCACCACCCGTTTTTTCCAAACTGGAGGCATGGTAATAAGCTAATAATGTTGTTGTCTTATGATACGAATTGGTTACTAACTGACTAAACGTACATATCATAAGCGATAACACAACTCCGGCTATTAATTTTATGTACACAGAGGATTTCCCTCTGTTCGATATCAGAAATGCAATTCCTAAAAATAATAGAAATGGCGCAACATATGCCAGTAAACCAAATACACCAAACAGTACAGAAGAAATTGCATCTCCTACAAATCCACCAATTCCAAAATTACTGATAGTAAGCAAGATTCCAATGCCCAATGCAACTAATATAACAATCTCATCTTTTATTATATTTGGTTCTTTCTTTTTTTTCTGATTAGAAGCACTCTTCTTTTTTGTATTTGATGCCATAAACATCCCCCTTAGTTGTCGAAACATACTGTGTTAATTATAACAGTTTTAAACTCCTGTGTCATTATTTTTTTCAATCATAGAATAGAGCTTGTTAAAAGCTTGACTGATTCCTCCCACTTCATCAATCATGCCTACCTTTACTGCTTCTTCACCCTCCAACATGGTTCCAACATCTTTTACAAGCTGTGTAGAATCAAGCATTAATGCTTCGATTTTCTCTTGGGTAATATGAGAATGTAACGCAATAAACTTCGTGATGCGGTCTTGTGTTTTTTCCATATTGCGATAACTTTGTGTAACTCCGATAAACATACCGGTTGTACGCACCGGATGTACAATCATTGTTCCACTTGGTACAATAAAAGAATAATCAGCTGATACAGCCAATGGTCCTCCTATAGAATGGCTTCCCCCAAGAACAAGAGATACTGTTGGTTTGCTAAGTGTTGCAATCATCTCTGCAATTGCTAATCCCGCTTCCACATCTCCACCAAGTGTATTTAATAATAACAACACGCCATCAATTTTGTCATCGTCTTCCACTTCCGCCAAAACAGGGAGCAAATGTTCATATTTTGTTGCTTTTGTATTTCCAGAAACCGATTCATGCCCTTCAATTTCCCCTATAATTGTCAATAATTTTATGACCTGTTTTCTTTTGTTACTCTCTAAATTCACACTCCCCAATTCAGTAATTTCTTCTTTTTTTTCTTCTTGCATCATCCACCTCCATGTGGTCTAGTATGCAAAATTCTTCTAAATCTATGCACTCTTTCAAAAAAGAAGCCTCTCTTGACAGGAGAGACTTCTTTTAAATATAATCTATGCCTTTTGTAGTGCCTGCTCTAAATCAGCAATAATATCTTCTGCATTCTCAATTCCAACACTAAAACGAATCAAATCAGGCTGTACTCCTGCTTCCTTTAATTCTATATCATTCATCTGACGATGTGTATGACTTGCCGGGTGTAATACAGACGTACGGGCATCTGCAACATGGGTTACAATTGCAGCTAGTTTCAGGCTGTCCATCATAGTCACAGACGCCTCTCTTCCACCTTTAATTCCAAAACAAATTACACCACAGGTACCATTTGGCATGTATTTTTGAGCCAATTCATAATAGGTATCATCTTCTAATTCCGCACAGCTTACCCATGCAACTTTCTCATGTTTTTTAAGATATTGAGCAACTGCTTTTGCATTTGCACAATGTCGCTCCATACGAAGATGAAGTGTCTCCAGTCCGATATTAATTAGGAATGCATTTTGTGGGGATTGAATAGAGCCTAAATCTCGCATTAATTGTACAGTTGCTTTTGTAATATAAGCACCTTTCCCAAATCGTTCTGTATAAACTACCCCATGATAAGTTTCATCAGGAGCCGTAAGTCCTTTATATTTGTCTCCATAATTTGTCCAGTCAAAATTCCCACTATCTACAATTGCTCCACCAATTGTCATAGCATGTCCATCCATATATTTAGTGGTAGAATGAGTTACAATATCTGCACCCCATTCAAATGGACGGCAGTTAATCGGAGTGGCAAATGTATTATCTACAATTAATGGGACCCCGTGTGCATGTGCAACTTTTGCAAATTTTTCAATATCTAAAATTACTAATGCCGGATTGGCAATGGTTTCTCCAAACACCGCTTTTGTATTCTCTTGAAATGCTGCATTTAATTCTTCCACACTTGCACTTGCATCTACAAAAGTTGCTTCAATTCCCATCTTTTTAAGTGTATGTGCGTAAAGATTGTAAGTTCCACCATATACAGCCGACGCGCACACAATATGATCTCCCGCTTCTGCAATATTCATAATTGCATAAAAATTTGCTGCTTGTCCTGAAGAAGTCAACATAGCTGCAACGCCACCTTCTAAATCACATATTTTAGATGCAACGGTGTCATTGGTTGGATTTTGAAGTCTGCTATAAAAATAGCCACTTTCTTCTAAATCAAACAATTTTCCCATCTGCTCACTTGTATCGTATTTAAATGTTGTACTTTGATAGATTGGTAGAACTCGTGGTTCTCCTTTTGCTGGTTTCCATCCCGATTGAATGCATTTTGTTTCGATTTTAAAGTCACTCATCTTGTTTTCCTCCTATGAATACAGGTATTCTTTCTGTAAATTACGAACCATGTTGCTATAGATATCTTTGCATTCATCAAATCTATTTTGTTCAATAAGATGCACACATTTTTCGAGATAAGAACTCCAGATTCCACGATATATATCCTCTGAATGTTCTAATTGATCAATTCTCTTTACAATGGTTGGTGCAATATCATAATACTCTTTAATAATTGCTTCTCCATCTTCCTGATATACCAGATATTCATCTCTATAATCTCTTAGTAACGTCAATTCATAGCAATCATCTACCTTATGAAGGCTTTCACATACCGCTGTTGTAATGTAACACAGGTTTGTTTTGAATCCTCCATTAATCTGTTCAAATGTAGAAGATTTAATCATCATTTTAGGAGAATATTCATTCCAAAATCGAATGATTTCTTCTGAAATCTTTTCACAAAATTCTTCATGAGATTGTATGAATAATGGAATCACATAGGTAACCATTGCCATATTGTAATCAACCATACGATTATTTCTTGCATGTTTCGATATTTTCATTAGTTCCTGTTGAGCATAATCTGGCAATACACTTGCAAACTCTTCAATAGCACTTTGTGTATCTTCAGCCTCTTTACAAAATGTATTCATTTCTGTAAAAAAATCCTGATACTTTTTATAGGTCTGATGGAACAAATCATCATATGTTTTTTTCTTGAAACTGTGAGACAACTGAACCGATTCACGAAATAACTCTTTTAATGTTTCTTCTGTATGAGTATTCATTTTATTCCTCCCAGTTATGGTATACTTCCTGTACATCATCATCTTCTTCTAATAAATCCAATGTTTTCTGGATATTCTTTAAGTCGCCGTCCTCTGTCAGTTCCACCATCGTTTGTGGAATCATGGTTACTTCTGCAATTACCATAGGAATTCCGGCTTCTTCTAATAATAGACGGACCTCACTAAAATTCTCCGGCGTAGTAAGAATCTCGTAACTATCATCTTCCTCTACAAAATCCTCTGCTCCTGCATCTAATGCTATCATCATTAATTCATCTGCATCTGTTTCATATTCTTCTTTTGCAATTACAATTTGTCCTTTTTGATCAAACATAAATGAAACACAACCCGGTGTTCCTACATTTCCACTTCCTTTTGTAAATGCATTCCTTACATTAGATGCAGTTCTGTTTTTGTTATCTGTTAATGCGTCCACAATAATCGCTGTACCATTTGGACCATACCCCTCATAAGTAACATGCTCATAATTTGATGAATTTGCATCTCCTGCTGCTTTTTTAATGCTTCTGTCTATATTATCATTTGGCATATTATTTGCCTTTGCTTTTGCAATCATATCCCGTAATCTACTGTTATTTGCTGGATCCGGTCCACCACCTTCTTTCACTGCAACTGCTAATTCTCTACCAATTTTTGTAAATATTTTTCCTCTTACAGAATCATTTTTTTCTTTTTTATGTTTAATATTTGCAAACTTTGAATGTCCTGACATATGTATATATCCTCTCTTCACTTTCTTAATTATAATTCTTAATTACAATTCTTTATTTTATCACTCTTTTGTACTTTCGTCTAGTTCTCTCTCATCGTCTTTTGTAATCTGTACACTTTCTATCATATTATTATCTATGGTAAGTACTTGAAAATGATAACCTTTGTACTCTATCATACATGTTTCATCTTCATTTGGAATACGATCAAGACAATGAATCAAAAATCCATTGAGTGTTTCACAATCTTCTTCATCAAATACAATTTCCAATATATCTTCCAAATCTTCCAATTCTGTCATTCCGTTAACTAAATATGTATGTTCTTGTTGCTGCACGATAAAATTTTCATCTTCATCATATTCATCTAGGATATTGCCTACAATTTCTTCCAGAATATCTTCCATAGCCACGATTCCTGACGTTTGACCATACTCATCTAAGACAACTGCCATATGATTTTTTTCGGACTGCATCTCTTTAAATAACTTGTCAATACTTTTTGTCTCCGGAACAAAACTAACAGGTCTAAGATATTCTTTTAATTCCTGAATTGTCTTACTACGCAAACTAGTATCAAGATAGCATTTTGTAACATCTCTTAGATATAAAATTCCTGTAATCGTATCAATGTCTCCTTCATATACTGGAAATCTGGAATAATTTTCTTCTAAAATAAAGGTAAGTGCTTCTTCTAATGTCTGGTTACTATCAATGGCAATAATATTCTTTCGATGGGTCATAATATCCTTGACATTTTTATCTCCATATTCAAAAATATTACGAATCATCTCTGCCTCATTACTCACAAATACCCCTTGTTCATGCCCTTCATCTACCATTGAAATTATCTCTTCTGCCACATCCTCCTGTTCTTCCATGTTTCCTGAAAACATACATTTCATCTTATGTAACAGATTGCCATCTTCTTCCATAATTATGATGTAACTCCTTTTCTATGTATGAAGCTCCATACTAATCTGAAGTGCTTCATCAACTTTTTTCATTAGTTCCATATCTAGATGACACACCAGCTCTCTAAGTCGCTGTTTGTCAATTGTTCTAATTTGTTCCAACAATATCACTGAATTTTTAACAATTTGATATCGTTTAGCGTCCACCTCTACATGAGTTGGTAATTTTGCCTTGTTCATTCTAGAGGTAATAGCCGCACAGATTACAGTAGGGCTATGTTTATTTCCAATATCATTTTGAATAATAAGTACCGGTCGCACCCCACCCTGTTCAGAACCAACTACTGGGCTTAAATCCGCATAATATATATCTCCACGTCTGATTTGCACTTCTTTCACTCTCCGATTTTTTAAGATAAGATAAGTATTTCCATCTTTTTCGGAAGTATTCTATAGTTCTTATGCAAAATAATCTACTTGTTCAGAAATTTTACCACCTTTTACATAGACTCTCGGAATTCGTTTTCCCAGTCCACAGACAAACTCATAATTAAATTTACCTGATAATTCACTTAATGTTTCAACAGACAATGTTTCTTTACCATCGGTTCCAATCAAAGTCACTTTATCGCCAAACTGTACCCCCGGAATATGGTTTACATCTACAATAAATTGATCCATACAAATTCGTCCAATAATAGGCGCTCTTTGTCCACGTACTAGCACATATCCCACATTAGACAGACTACGTGGATATCCATCTCCATACCCAATAGGTACCGTTGCAATCATCATATCATCTGGTGCAATAAAGGTTCCACCGTAACTCACCGGAGTCCCTTTTTCAATTTGTTTTACAGATGCTAGATGGCTCTTCAATTCCAATGCCGGTTTTAACACAATATCTGTATGATTTACTTCTTCCGATGGATACAATCCATAAATTGCAATTCCTGCTCTTACAATATCCATATCCGCATCCGGCATATCAATAATTGCCGCACTATTTGCACAGTGTTGATGTTCAAACACAACCTCCTGTGCCTTTAATTGTGATACCATCCATTTATATTCTTTTAATTGCATCTGGGTAAATGATTTATCTATCTCATCTGCTTTTGCAAAATGAGTAAAAATTCCTTCCATACGTAGATTTGGCAATTGGCTAATGCGCGTAATAGCATCCACATTCTCCTGACATATTGTAAATCCCAGTCTTGCCATACCCGTATCCAATTTAATATGGATATACGCAATTTTATCCTGCTCAACTGCCAGATTAGAAAGTGCCTGCGCCATTTCCTCGGAATAGACATTCATACGAATCTCATGTTTTAACATTTCTTCATATTGGTCAGGAAATATACAGCCAAGTACAAGAATCGGTTTTTTCACATTCTCACTTCTTAGAACCACTGCTTCATCAAGGGTTGCAACTGCATACCCCCAGATATATTCGTGGATTTCCAACATCTTCGCAATCTGAACTGCACCATGTCCATATCCATCTGTCTTAATTACCGCAATTATTTTTGTATTGTTTGAGAGATTTTTCTTCATCTGTTCCATATTATATGCTATCGTATCCAAATCAATCTTTGCATATACTCTACTATATGTTTTCAATTATATCACTCCTTATATCTTTTAATACCGTACTTATCTGCTCTATAATATCACTGGCCAATACACTATAACAACCTTTTTTTTGCATCGAAACTTCCCCTGCTAGACCGTGTAGATATACCCCTAAAGTTGCACTTTTATATGAAGATATCCCTTGTGCCATAAATCCGGCAATCATTCCGGTTAACACATCTCCTGTCCCGGCTTTTGACATTGCTCCACAACCGGAGCAATTAATATACAATCCTGTTTTCTTTTGTAAAACCATGGTTCTAGCATCTTTCAGTACACAAGTACCACCATATAAATTTATGCATCGCTCCAACATTTCTAATCGATGTTCCAGAACTTCTAAAACCTCACAATGCAACAATCCGGCCATTTCTTTCATATGAGGGGTCAGCACCACCTGTTTGAAATCAAATATCTGGCACGTTTCTTGTTTTGCTAACCAGTTTAATCCATCTGCATCTACCACACAAGGCCCTCGAAAATCACGTAATACTTGAAGAAGTATCTGACTTGATATATTGCTCTTTCCTAGGCCGGATCCTATGGCAACAACCTCTGCCCATGCCAATAAGGATGCAACTTCCGATTCTTCATATTGTGTATAAGTCGTAAGAACAGCCTCCGGTAATAATTGTTGTAAGATGACGCGATTTTCTTCCACTGTATAGATTCGAACCAGACCTGCACCTACTGCATAGGCCGCTTTTGCACTTAGATAAGCTGCACCGGACATTCCCATGCTTCCTACAATCATCAAGACTTTTCCATACGTTCCTTTGTTGGAATTAATAGTTCTCTTTGGAAGTAGCTTTGGAAGGTCCTTTTTCTCATAGGTATAAGGAATTGGGCTTTCTTGTGGCAATGCACAATCTTCAATTCCGATCTCAACCGGAATGACACGTCCACTATATCCATACCCATCATGCAGTGTCGTCCCTAATTTTTCATATGCAAGTGCAATTGTAAGGTCTGCTTTTACCGCAATTCCCAATACTTTTCCACTGGTGGATTCAATTCCAGATGGAATATCAATAGCGACCTTTACTCCTGAGATTTGATTAATTTGTTCTATATTCCGAGCATAACCCCCTGTAATAGTTCGACTTAAACCAACACCAAATATAGCGTCTATTACCATACTATATTCATCACATGGGATAGAATCTCCAATGGACAATCCACATTTTTCAAGAATACCAATCTGTGTTCTTGTTTCTATGGTACAAGTTTCCCTATTGCCTATTAGCACTACGGTAACCTTATAGCCTTTTAGGTAAAGCAGTCGAGCAATGGCCATGCCATCACCACCATTGTTGCCGGTGCCACACACTACCAATATATGTGAACAATCCAGATGTTGATTCTGTAGAATTGCTACACATTGTAACGCAGCACGCTCCATTAACACCAAAGATGGAATTCCAATTGTATGGATTGTCATATCATCTGCTTGTTTCATCATTGCCCCTGTTGGTAAATATCGCATTGCCTTCACCTCTTTGTATTTTTTATGTCAAACACATAAACGGAAAAACAACGTGTAGAGAAAGTTGCTATAATCCACACTTTCTTCACACGTCATATGATTTTAGAATCTCACTTCTACCATATACAAAAGAGAGATTAGATCGTATCCGGATGGTCTTGATTATAGCGATTCACATTATATGATAATCGCATCAAACTTTCAGATAGATGAACATTCTCCACAATAACATGCTCCGGTAGATTCAGATCTGTATGTGCAAAATTCCAAATTGCCCTAACTCCATGTTCTACTAACATATTGGCAACTTCTACAGCTTTTGCTTTCGGTATAGTTAAAACTGCAATCTCAATTGCATTATTCCGAATAAATTCTTTTAATTCGTCCATCATGCGTATCTCAACACCACGAATCGTAACACCTGTCAATCTTGGATTTACATCAAACAATCCTTTTAAAAGAAATCCACTTTTCTCAAAAGATGCATAATTTGCTAATGCCTGTCCCAAATTGCCTGCACCAATTATAATGATATTATGATTACTTTCCAGCCCTAATATCTTACCAATCTCATTATGCAGATACTTTACATTATAACCATAACCTTGTTGACCAAATCCACCAAAGTTGTTTAAATCCTGCCTAATTTGTGATGCAGTCACTTTCATTCGTTTGCTCAAATCATTTGACGAAATACGTTCTACATTTAATTCTAGTAATTCTCCAAGATAACGATAATATCTTGGCAATCTACGTATAACGGCTTGAGAAATTTCTCTTTCTTCCACTGTACTCACCATCCCATTTCATTCTAACTGATATTATATAGAATTGTTAGATTAAAGTCAAACTTTTTAATGGGATTTACATCATCTCATCATATAATTCCGCAATATTAAGTGCATGATCTCCAATTCTTTCGAAATCTGTCAATATCTCTGAGAATAAGACTCCTGTCTCTGGCTTACATTCTCCTTTTTGCATCCGTTTCATCTGCTTTTTCAGATATTTTTTCTGCATATCGTCAATTTGCTGCTCATTTTTAGCCGTAGTTTCCAATATTTCCTTTGCTCTTGTAATATCCGAAAAATCCAGTTCATTTAACGTCTCCATAGATACCTGTTTCATTTTTCTAACTTCATCCATAGCCATCTCTGAAAATGTTACATTCCATTTATTCATATCTTTCACATATTCTGCAATATTCATGGCATGATCCCCAAGTCGTTCTATATTGCCAATAATTACATAGTATCCATTAATACTTTTAGAATCTTGTACAGACATTTCAATTGTCATTAACTTCACGATATATTTAGATATCTCTGCATTTAAAAAATCAATATATTCTTCTCGTTCTCGTAGACGTTCCAATGCCTTTGTTTCTCCCTTTATAATGGCATCATAACTTCCCATGATATTTTTCTTTACCATAGTAAGCATTCGAGTAACTTCTTTTTCTACCTGAGCAATGACAAGGGTTGTATGTCCGATTAGATAATTACTTTCAAAAGGTGTAATATGTATCATCTTTTGTACTGCATCTTCTTCAATTGGATTATCCGGTAGAATTCTTACTGCCATCCTTGCCATAAGATTTCCAAATGGAAGAAGCAGCAACGTCGTTGCAATATTAAAAGTCGTATGTACATTGGCTATCTGTGCCACTGGATTACTAGTAAGGGATTCCATCCAAGGTACAAAAGGAGTAATTAGACAAATCAATGTAAATACTACCGTTCCAATGATATTAAACATCAGATGAATAATCGTAGTTCGTTTCGCATTTGTCTTAGTACCTATTGCTGCTAATACTGCAGTAATACATGTTCCAATATTTTGTCCAAATAAGATATAAACCGCACTGGAAAGTGGAATCATACCTGTTGCCGCAAGTGCCTGCAAGATACCAACAGATGCCGACGAGGATTGAATAATCGCTGTAAACACTGCACCAATTAGAATTCCTATCAATGGATTACTAAAGGTAGTCATAAAATGAATAAATGTTTCTGACTGCTGCAAAGGAACCATAGCATCCCCCATCATATTCATTCCAATAAATAACACTCCAAGGCCTGCGAATATCTCGCTGATATGGCGTACCTTCTCATTCTTAATAAACATAATGCAGGCTACACCTGCAAAAGCAAATAGTGGTGCAATCACTCCAATATCAAGTGCAATCAGTTGTCCTGTAATAGTCGTACCAATATTGGCACCCATAATAACCCATACGGCCTGCTTAAGTGTCATCAATCCCGAATTGACAAACCCTACCACCATAACAGTAGTTGCCGATGAAGATTGAATCACTGCAGTAATTCCGGCACCAACCAGTACACCTTTGAACCGATTAGATGTAAGTTTCTCTAATATCTGTTTCATTTTATTTCCTGCTGCGGTTTCCAGTCCATTGCTCATCATCTGCATACCATATAAAAATAATGCAAGACCTCCCAACAACATTAATATATCTTCTATTTTCATTGTTCTTTCTACCTCCTAATTGTACAGTTGATTAGTAGGCAGAAAGTCGTTTTTTCCCATCCATTTGATGTGTGATTTTTAGTTGTGACAGATGCCCTTTCGAAATTGCAAAACCAAAAAGCACAAAGAACCATAGACAGCTCTTCCAACTTCCCCCAAAAAGTATAATACAAATATACATACATAGAAACAACACATGCCTAGTTCCTGTAATAGCTTGTGTTCCCTCTTTTAATCTTTCCATAACAGATACCGATAACGAGTGTTCCTGTAGGCGCATTTCAGGAATACCAACAGCTGATAAAATAAAAGTAAGAACGTTATGAGAAGGTTCTATGATAGTATCACTAACCTCATCATTCGTAACAATCGTCCGATTTGAATATCCATAATTTTCTCTGTAAGTCATAAACATTAGTCCCATAGAAAGTGCCATGACAAATACAATGATAGTTGTTGTTTTTCTTTTCATGTCCACGCCTGCTTTCTTGGTTTTTACTTATTTTCATTGTGATTTCATAATATACCAACAAAATCTTAACATAGCCCCGATACTCTGTCAATCAACACTTTTGAAATGTTTTAGTTGTATTTTATCCTAGTTTCGCTATAATGAAATAGTACATTTTAATAGGAGGTAACACATGATACTAGCATGTCACAACATTACAAAGGCATTTGGTGATCAACAAATTATAAATTGTGGATCATTTCACATAGAAGAACGAGAAAAGGCAGCGTTAGTTGGATTAAATGGTGCAGGAAAATCCACCATTCTGAAGATGATTATGAAAGAACTTCCTTCTGACGAAGGCGATATTATTCTCACCAAAGGAAAAACCATTGGGTATCTATCCCAACACCAGGTGTTGCAGACCGGCAATACCATCTATGAGGAATTGGAAACTGCCAAAGCAGATATTATTGAATTAGAACAACAGATTCGTTCCATTGAGTTAGAATTATCGCATCTAACTGGTATTGAATTAGAAACAAAACTCCAAACCTATCATCGCCTTACTGCTGCATTTGAGCTTCAAAATGGATATGCCTATCAAAGCGAATTAGTGGGGGTATTAAAAGGACTCGGATTTCAAGATGATGAATTCAAAAAATCTGTAGATACACTTTCAGGTGGACAAAAAACCCGTGTATCACTTGGTAAATTACTATTAACCAAACCGGATGTCTTATTACTAGATGAGCCAACCAACCATCTGGATTTGAATTCTATCGCTTGGTTAGAAACTTATCTGATGAATTATAACGGTGCGGTACTAATTGTATCTCATGACCGTTATTTCATCAATCGTGTTGTTACAAAAGTAATCGAAATTGAACATGGAACATTAACCACATACATGGGTAATTATACCCAATATGCCACAAAGAAACAAAAATTACGAGAAGCAAAGTTAAAAGAATATATGAACCAACAACAAGAAATTAAACATCAAGAAGAAGTTATTCAAAAACTAAAATCTTTCAATCGTGAGAAATCAATTAAACGTGCAGAAAGCCGAGAAAAGATGTTGGCAAAGATTGTTCCGGTGAACAAACCATTGGAATCACAGGAAGATTTTCATTTTTCTTTAGAACCATCTTGTATCAGTGGCAATGATGTACTTGTCATTGATCAGCTAAGTAAATCTTTTCCTCCTACCACTCTTTTCAAAGAAATTAGTTTTGATATCAAACGTGGAGAACATGTTGCAATTATTGGAGATAACGGAACCGGTAAGACAACCTTACTAAAGATATTGAATCAGGTGCTGCCTGCTGACAGTGGTAGTTTTACCTTGGGTTCTAAAGTTAAAATCGGATACTATGACCAAGAGCACCATGTACTTCATTTGGAAAAGAACATGTTTGATGAGATATCAGATGACTATCCGAATCTTACAACTACACAGATTCGTAATACTCTTGCTGCCTTTTTATTTACCGGTGACGATGTATATAAAAAGATTGGTGATTTAAGTGGTGGTGAGCGAGGTCGAGTTTCTTTGGCAAAGCTCATGCTTTCAGAAGCCAATTTCTTAATCTTAGATGAACCAACCAATCATCTTGATATTGCTTCCAAAGAGATTTTAGAAAAGGCACTTAATGACTATACCGGAACCTTACTTTATGTTTCTCATGATCGTTACTTTATCAATCAGACAGCTACAAGAATTCTTGATTTAGTCAATGCTTCTTTTGTAAATTATATTGGGAATTATGACTATTATCTAGAAAAAAGAGAAGCATTAACTGCTGCTTATAGTACAGCTATTCCGTCAACATCTGAAACTGACAACAACACAACTACACTTCCAGATACCAAGCTTGATTGGCAGACGCAAAAAGAAATACAAGCAAAAGAACGAAAACGTCAAAATGACCTTGCAAAAGTAGAAGAAAAAATTGGATTGTTAGAAAAACGTGATCACGAAATTGATGTCTTAATGGCCCAATCTGAAGTCTTTACTGATGTAGCAAAATGTCTTGCTTTTACAACCGAAAAGGGATCGATTGCAATTGAATTGACACAGCTTTATGAACAATGGGAACAACTGGCAGAATAGATATAGCCCAACATCAAACGAATGTTGGGCTATATCTATATATGTGCCATTTATGATATTGGGATTCCTTTTATAGCGCTATTTTTATGACAGATATTCTGCAATTGCCTCAATAAATTCTTCACTATTCAAAACAGTTGGATTCTTTATGGAAGTAATCAATGCCAGATCCTTGGTCATCTTTCCATCTTCGATGGTTTGAATGGTTGCTTTTTCTAATTTCTTTGCAAACTCCATCAATTCATGATTGCCATCCAGTTCTCCTCGTTTATAAAGTGCTCCTGTCCACGCATAGATTGTCGCTACGGAGTTGGTTGATGTTTCTTCACTTTTTAGATGTTTATAATAGTGTCGCTGCACCGTTCCGTGGGCTGCTTCATATTCATAATATCCTTCCGGAGACACCAAGACAGAAGTCATCATTGCCAATGAACCAAATGCCGAAGAAACCATATCACTCATTACATCACCATCGTAATTCTTACATGCCCAGATATATCCCCCTTCGGATTTCATAACACGTGCTACGGCATCATCAATCAAAGTATAAAAATAAGTAATTCCTGCAACTCGGAATTTTTCTACATATTCTTTTTCAAAAATTTCTTGAAAAATATCTTTAAATGTATGATCATATTTTTTGGAGATTGTATCTTTCGTTGCAAACCATAAATCCTGTTTCACATCAAGCGCATACTTAAAACAGCTTCTTGCAAAACTTTCAATAGATGCCTCTACATTATGCATGCCCTGCACAATTCCAGCTCCTGCGAAATTATGAACCAATTCTTTTACTTGGGAACCATCTTCTGCTGTATAAACCAACTCAACTTTACCGGCAGCAGGGATTTTCATTTCAGAACCTTTATATACATCTCCATAGGCATGTCGTGCAATGGTAATAGGATATTTCCAATTTTTCACACAAGGTTCCACCCCTTTTACAACAATAGGTGCTCGAAACACAGTTCCGTCCAAAATGGCACGTATGGTTCCATTAGGGCTCTTCCACATCTCTTTTAATTGATACTCTTGAACCCGTTCTGCATTGGGTGTAATCGTTGCACATTTAACAGCAACTTTATATTTTTTAGTTGCATTAGCCGAATCGATTGTCACTTGATCATTGGTTTCATTCCGATGTTCTAATCCAAGATCATAGTAATCCGTCTTTAAATCAATATAAGGAAATAATAGATGTTCTTTAATCATCTTCCAAAGGATTCTGGTCATCTCATCTCCATCCATTTCTACGATAGGTGCTGTCATTTTAATTTTACTCATCTTCGTTCCTCCATTTAGTCTTGTTCATATCCTTGATTATGAAGATTCTCCATAACATGCATAATATGTTCATTTGCCAACATCTCTGCTTTGTCTGCATCTCGTTCCTTAATGGCAACAAGAATCTCCTTATGCTCCTGTATTGACTTCTCTGCTCTGCTTTGATGACCTACAGATGTTCTTCTGGCCATTTGTACATATTTATGAAAATCAGATAGTAAATGTTCAAGAATTCGGCTATTAGATGCTTCATATAACACTTCGTGAAACTTACCATCCAATGCAACAACTTGTTCTGCTTTTGCTTGATCCTCTTTTTGAGAATGAAATTCTGATAATAATACAATCTCTTCCAACTCATTAATCTGTGTTTCATCAATGTGTTCTGTTGCCCATCTAGCACATAATCCTTCCAGTAAGGAACGAATTAGATAGATATCTTTCACATCTTTCTTTGTAATACCTGTTACATAAGCACCTTTATTGGGCACAATCTTAACAAGCCCTTCTAATTCCAGTTGTCGCAGTGCCTCCCTGACAGGAGTTCTACTCACACCCAGTTCTTCTCCCAAAGTTACTTCTCGCAATTCATCATTTTCTTTATAGACACCTTTTAGAATATTGTCACGAATTTTATGAAACACTTTTCCACTAAGGGAATATTCTTGATACTCCTCCATTGCATTTGCTCCTTTGATTTATAAGATCATATTTAGCTCTCGACAGACATCTGTAATCACTCGAATTAATTCATCATCAATTAGAACTGTCACACGACCAGAGGCATATTCTTTATCTACCCATTCTTTTACTTTGCTAACAAGTGGCGATTCTTTGGACACTTCTCTCTCCTTTGGCAATTTATAATATGCATTAATCCAATGGGCAATTCCCGCTAATCCAGAAGTATTTGATACAGCTACAAGTGCCGGTCGATTTAAGAATTTATCTGTATCAAATATATTATAGATTTCTTCATTCTTTAACAATCCATCTGCATGAATCCCCGCTCTTGTAACATTAAAATTCTTTCCGACAAATGGGGTACGAGATGGCACACGATAACCGATCTCTTTTTCATAATATTCTGCCAGTTCTGTAATAACTGTTGTTTCCATACCATCTAATGTTCCACGAAGCTGAGCATACTCAAATACCATTGCTTCTAATGGTGTATTCCCTGTACGTTCTCCAATTCCAAATAAGGAACAGTTTACACCACTCGCTCCATATAACCATGCTGTTGTAGAATTATTTACTGCTTTATAGAAATCATTATGTCCATGAAATTCAATTAATTCACTTGGAACACCTGCATGTGTCATCAAACCATAGATAATACCCGGAATTGACCTTGGAATAACCGATCCCGGATAATTCACACCATATCCCATCGTATCACAGGCACGTATTTTTACCGGTATCTGATATTCTTCCATGAGATTCATCAATTCCAGACAGAACGGAATTACAAATCCATAGATATCAGAACGTGTAATATCTTCTAGATGACATCTTGGACTTACCCCTATTTCCAGACAGTCCCGAATCACGGAAAGATAATGATTCATTGCTTCAAGTCTTGTCATTTTTAGTTTATAAAAGATATGATAATCAGAACAACTGACGAGGACACCTGTTTCTTTCATTCCTAAGTCCTTAACAAGTTCAAAATCTTTTTTATTAGCTCTAATCCAGCTGGTAACTTCCGGAAATTCATATCCGCGTTCCATACATTTATATACTGCATCTCGATCTTTTTTACTATATAAAAAGAATTCACTTTGACGAATCTTCCCCTGTGGTCCACCCAGTCTATGAAAATAATCGAATAATGTTACTATCTGTTCTGTAGAATAGGGAGCTCTGGATTGTTGTCCATCTCGAAAAGTTGTATCGGTAATCCAAATTTCATCCGGCATATGATGTGGTACAATTCTATCATTAAATGCAATCTTTGGTATCTCATCATAGTGAAACAAATTACGAAATACGTTGGGAGTACTTACATCTACAAGTGGATACATGTGCTCTTCTAATTCCAGTAGGTTTGTGTGTTTATTCAAATATACTTTTCTGTTTTCCATAAGGTAATCTCCTTTTTGTTCTTTTGTATCATTGTATACAATCATACAGACTGTGTCAAGATTTTTCTGATATAATATAATAGAAGGTTGCGCTTAGCGCAACCTTCCACTTTCATATTTTACTAATGTATGAAGATACTGAACTATGGATTGATATCGTTCATCCAAAGTCCCTTCATTCTCTGTATAATCAAGACTATGTGCAATCGCCGCAATAAAATCTTCGGTAATATCCATGCGATTGTATTGTAGAAATTTTATTTTTTCCTGATTTGATGTAATGTCTAAGAACTTCATTAATAGTGAATCTTCTGCTAATTGTTCTTCTGACTGTAACTCTTGTTGAATTTCCTTTTGTAATTCTTTGTTTTCCCTTATATTTGACTCCATATGCTACTCCCCTTTTAATACAATTTTGCGCCTATTTGTTTTGGTCTAAATCCATGGTCTTCTAATGCTTTTAGTAATTCTTGTTTATGTTCTGTTCCAAATGCTTCCATCGTAATTCGAAGTTCCACTGCAGCATTTCGATTCGTACTTACAAACTGATTATGTTCTAATTTAATTACATTCCCCTGCGCATCGGCAATGGTCTGTGCAACTCGCACCAATTCCCCCGGTTTATCCGGCAACAACACCGACACAGAGAAAATTCTATCTCGTTGAATCAATCCGTGTTGTACAATGGAAGACATTGTAATGACATCCATATTTCCACCACTTAATACTGCCACTACTTTTTTCCCTTTTAAATCTAATTGCTTTAAAGCTGCAACGGTAAGTAATCCTGAATTTTCCACCACCATCTTGTGATTTTCTACCATATCCAAAAATGCCCCTATCAATTCATCGTCAGGTACTGTAAGAATATCATCTACATTTTCCTGTACATATGGCAAATTCTGTACCCCTACAGCTTTAACTGCCGTA
This sequence comes from Lachnospiraceae bacterium, assembly GCA_036656795.1. Classification (GTDB taxonomy): domain Bacteria; phylum Bacillota; class Clostridia; order Lachnospirales; family Lachnospiraceae; genus CAUPWF01. The sequence goes on from JAVXHR010000010.1 coordinate 36,041, forward strand.
CCGTCTGCAATGGTATTTGCACTTGGTAAGGTAACCACTTTCCCTGCTGCAAGAGCTGCTTTCATACTGGCTGCCTCTACCGGTTCTACTCCAACTACTTTAATCTTTGGATTCAACATCTTTGCAAGAGTTGCAACTCCTGCAATCAATCCCCCACCACCAATTGGTACCAGAATATAATCTACAGTAGGAAGTTCCTGGATAATCTCCATGGTAATTGTTCCCTGACCAGTTATCACATCCAAGTCATCAAACGGATGTATAAAAGTATATCCATGTTCATGTGCTAATTCATATGCTTTGGCACAAGCATCATCGTAACAATCTCCTGATAATACTACCTGAGCGCCATAATTCTTAGTGCGGTTCACTTTTATAAGTGGCGTAATTGTAGGCATTACCACTGTTGCTTTACACCCAAATTCTTTGGCAGCATATGCAATACCCTGGGCATGATTTCCTGCGGATGCAGTAATAAGTCCCTTGGTGCGTTCTTCATCTGTCAATGTACTAATCTTATAATACGCGCCTCTTAATTTGTAGGCTCCGGTATGTTGCATATTCTCCGGTTTGAGATAGACTTTTCCACCTGTCTGTTCACTTAGATAGTCACTGTAGATGAGTTTTGTTGGATTTGTAACTTTTTTAACAATCTCAGATGCTTCTTCAAACTTTTTTAATGTTAACATGTACCATCCTTCTTTCTTATGTTTTAGTTTTTTTGTTTCAGCTTCGTGTGTCTTTAATACATTTTTCTAAGATTCATTTGTTAAAAATAAAGCATTTACAAATTCATCTGAATTAAATTTCTCAAGATCATCAATGGATTCGCCGACTCCAATATATTTTACTGGTATTCCAAGTTCTGATTGAATCGCAACTGCAATACCACCTTTTGCGGTTCCGTCCATCTTTGTCAATATTACGCCCGTAATATTAGCAACTTCCTTAAATTCTCTGGCCTGTGAAAGTGCATTTTGTCCTGTGGTAGCATCTAACACCACTAAGGTTTCTTTATAAGCCTCCTTATATTCCCGTTCCAAAACACGGTCAATCTTCTTTAATTCTTCCATCAGATTTTTCTTATTATGAAGACGTCCCGCGGTGTCACACAACAATACATCTGCATGTCTTGCCTTTGCAGCGGCAACTGCATCATATACAATCGCTGCCGGATCGGAGCCTTCTTGTCCACCTATCAGTTCTGCCTCTGCCCGGTTTGCCCATTCTTTTAGTTGTTCCCCTGCAGCTGCCCGAAAAGTATCCGCTGCCGCCATTACAACTTTTTTCCCATCTCCACGAAGTTTACCAGCCAATTTTCCAACCGTTGTAGTCTTGCCTACGCCATTTACACCAATCACTAACACCACCGATGTTTGATTCTCAAATTCATAGGCCGTATCTTCCACGTACATCTGTTTTTTCATACTATCAATCAATACTTGCTTACATTCCATAGGCTCTTTGATATGTTCTGTTTTCACCTTTTCTTTTAGCTCTTTTATAATTGCCATTGTGGTATGAATCCCTAAGTCTCCCATAATTAGAAGTTCTTCTAATTCCTCATAAAAATCGTCATCAATGCTCGTGAATCCGGAAAACAGATGATCAATTCCGGATACAATATTATCTCTTGTCTTTGTAAGTCCTAAAACCAACCTACCAAAAAAGCCTGTTTTTTCTTCCATATTTACTCCTATTTATCTAATTTATCTTCTAATAGATTCACAGATACCAATGTCGATACCCCTTTTTCTTGCATCGTAATTCCATATAATCGATCCGCTGCCGTCATCGTTCCTCTTCGGTGTGTTATAACAATAAATTGTGTATTCTTTGTTAGTTTATGTAGATACTGAGCAAAACGAACTACATTTGAATCATCTAATGCAGCTTCAATCTCATCTAGTAGACAGAACGGAGATGGTTTTAAGTTTTGAATGGCAAATAACAATGCAATTGCAGTCAATGCTTTTTCTCCACCGGAAAGCTGCATCATATTTTGTAGCTTTTTCCCAGGTGGTTGTGCAATAATGCGAATACCTGCCTCTAATAAATCTTCCTCTTCCATTAATTCAAGTGTACCTTTTCCACCACCAAACAATTCTTTGAACACATGATCAAATTCTTTTGCAATTGCATCAAACTGTTCTTTGAACTGCTTTCGCATAGCAATATCCAGTTCTTCAATAATCTGCATCAATGTTTCTTCTGCTTCTACCAAGTCATCATGTTGATCCTTTAAAAATTCATAACGTTTAGATAGATTTTTAAACTCCTCAATGGCATTAACATTAACATCTCCAAGGCTTCTAATTTCATTCTTCAGTCGTTGTATCTGTTTCTTCATATACACCAAATCAGTAAGATTGCTGTCTCGTAATTCTAAAGCGTGATTATAGGTAAGTTCATACTCTTCCCACATATAATTGATTTGTTTTTCGGTAGCTTCTTCATAATCTTCTCGTTTACTGTTTAGACGAAATGCCTCTTTGTCAAGTTCCGACATATGCTTTGATAAATCTTCTCGCTTGGCAAGAAATGTTTTATGTTGTTTTTGTAGATTTTCTCGCTCTTTCACATACTTTTGAATTTCTATTTCAATCTCTTCAAATAATTCTTTAGAATTTTGGATTGTTTGTTTTAGCTCTTGAATCTGTTGTTCCTTATCTAACATATCTTGGGAATATTCCCCTTTGTTTTGATTTAGAAGTTCCAGCTCATCCTGAAACTTCTCCATCTCTTCTTGAATACGTGTAGTGTTTTCTAATATAAATAAATTCTTTTGTTCTAGCCCAGCATAGGACAAGTGAATCGTCTCTGAATCTTTTAATTGCATACTTTCTTCCAGTTTGGATTGTTCCATTTCTTTTTGTTGTATCTCAATCTTACCGGATAATTCTTTTTCTAAATTTTCAGAAGTCTCTAATTCTACTAGAATAGACTCTTGATTTTCCCCTATATCTATAATTTGCTGCTCTAATTCTTCCTCTTCTCTTTGGATACGTGCAATCATTTCCTTTGTTACTTCTTGTTTTTCCAAAACCTGCTCTTTATTCATCTGTGCAGTATTCTGCATAACATATACACGTTGTAATTTCTGTTTTATTTCTTCTACTTTCTCATAACAAGAAGCGCGTTCTTCTCTGGCCCGAGCGGATACTTGTTCCATTTCTTCCATCTCTTTTTTTAATTGTATCACACTTTTTTCAAATTCTTCGATTTCTCTTCGTCTGCTTAAGAGATTACTGGAATTCTTAAATGCTCCACCAGTCATAGAACCACCGGGATTAATTAATTCACCCTCCACAGTTACTATTCTTAAAGATTGTTTATACTTCTTTGCAAGTAAAACACCACAATTAATATTCTTTACAACAATGGTTCGACCTAATAGATGCTCTGCCAATCCGGTATATTTATGATCCACCATTACAAGGCTACTGGCAATTCCCAGCACACCTTCTTCTTTTAACACCTCTGGTTGTCTAATCCCCCCATTTGCTCGGATTGCGGTTAATGGTAAGAATGTGGCGCGTCCATATTTATTCTGCTTCAGGTATCCAATCATACGTTTTGCGGTATCCTCATTATCCGTTACAATATTCTGAATGTTTCCACCTAATGCAGTTTCTATGGCAATTTCATAATCTTTATCTACTTTTACAATATCTGCAACTACTCCAAGAAGTCCTGTTTCATGTTCTCGATTCTCCATCACTTTACGAATACTATTTCCATAACCATCATAACGTTCTGTAATATTTTTAAGAGATTCCAGACGGGATTGTTCTCGGTGAAATGCCGTCTGTCCTATTCGTAATTGCTCAGTTTGTTTGGATATCTGACCTTGTAATTGTTCAATACGAAGTTCATATTGTTCGGACTCTTGCAGATATCCTGCAATTTTTTCTGCAATCTGTTGCAATTCCTGTTCATATCGTTCCAATAATTCACCGTGTTCTACATTATCAGATTTTTTTCGTAATTGTTTTTCTTTTAATGTAACTTGACGTTCTTTAATTTGTTCTAAAATAGTATCATACCGTTGAATGTTTGATTTTGTAGAAGAACGCACCGTTAACAATTCCATAATTTCATTCTTCTCATGTTCAATGGCATCGCTTAAAGTTGCTATCTTTGTTTGGACAACCACCAGATTTTCGCTTGCAGTAACTTCTAATTTTGTTTTTTCATCTAATTGACTTTGAATCGTTGTTTTTTCGTCAAGTAATGATTCTTGTTGTTTTTTTCGCTCTTCTAACTCTTTGAAAATAGCTAGGGAACGTTGTTCAAAATGCTCATCGTTCATCTTCAAACTATTAATCTGTTCTTTTAAAAGTGCAATTTGGCTTTCTAATTGTTGTTTTAATAGATTTGTCTCATTTAATTGTCTCTTTGCCTGTTCAATTGACGCATCTGCACCATCCAGCTGATCTTCCACTGTCTCATATTCCAATTTCATATTTTCATATTGCTTGGAGGCTGTTACAATCTCATCATTTGTAATCGCCAAAGTTGTATCAATCTGTTTAACTTGATCTTTTAATCGATCAATTTCCAATAAAAACATATTAATGTCATATGTTTTTAATTGATCCTTGTTTTTCAAATATTCTTTTGCTATCTCTGATTGTTTTTCCAAGGGTCCTATTTGCTTTTCTAATTCCGATAGAATATCTGTTACACGTAGCAAATTCTGTTGTTCGTCCTCTAGTTTTTTTACAGACATACTTTTACGTCTTTTGAATTTAACAATTCCGGCTGCTTCATCAAACAACTCTCTTCGTTCCTCTGGTTTTCCACTTAATATCTTGTCAATCTGACCTTGTCCAATAATAGAATATCCTTCTTTTCCTATCCCCGTATCATAGAATAATTCATTGACATCTTTAAGGCGACAATTACTTCCATTGATTAAATATTCGCTCTCACCAGAACGATAAATCTTTCGTGCCACAGTTACTTCTTCGTATTCAATCGGCAACTGATGATCTGAATTATCTAATGTAATTGCAACAGACGCATAACTTAAGGGTTTTCGATTCTCTGTACCCGAAAAAATAACATCTTGCATACTTCCACCACGCAATTGCTTAATTCGTTGTTCTCCAAGCACCCAGCGAACCGCATCTGCAACATTACTTTTTCCACTTCCATTAGGGCCTACAATTCCTGTAATTCCCGTGTGAAAATCAAACACAATTTTATGTGCAAATGACTTAAATCCCTGCACCTGAATACTTTTTAAATACATAGTATACCTACCTTAATTCTTTTTTGTGTAGTTCCAAAATTGCTTGATAAGCTGCTTGTTGTTCTGCTGCTTTTTTTGTTCGTCCCGATCCTATGCCATACACTTTATTTGCTACTAATACCTCTACACAAAAAGTCTTATTATGATCTGGACCTTCCTCACTTAGCATATGGTAAGTTACTGAGTCATTAAAGTGTCCCTGTACTAACTCCTGCAGGATAGTCTTGCTATCAAAAAAGAGTTTTTTGTTTTCCAAATCATTTAATATGAATTTATGAATAAACTCTTTTGCACTAGCAAAACCACCGTCTAGATATATGGCACCAATCAATGCCTCCAATGCATCAGAAGTAATGGATTCCCGTTGTCTCCCACCTGTAACCTCTTCTCCTCGCCCTAATAACAGAAATTCTCCTAATTGAAGTTCCCGTGCACAAAATGCTAATGTAGGTTCACACACCATACTTGCACGTAATCTGGTTAATTCTCCCTCTGGCATCTTTGTATCATGAAAGAACAAGAATTCACTGGACACTAATTCAAGTACTGCATCACCTAGAAATTCTAATCTTTCATTACTCTCTTCCTTTGCCAGATGTCGTTCATTAGCATACGAGCTGTGTTTCATGGCATGACACAGGTGCGCCTTATCTTGAAATATATATCCAATCTTTTCTTCTAATCTATCCAATTCCCGCTTCATATTTATCTCCATTTTGTGAAAATGAAAAAGCCCCTATCGGGCTTTTTCCATAGTCTCCTAGTGTGTTGCTTCTTTAATTTGCTCTACTGCATCTGTTACAAATACAATTTTTTCAGCTGCTTCATTATTGATTTCGATATCAAAGGTTTCTTCAATCCCCATAATAATCTGAAACACATCTAACGAATCCGCTCCCAAATCATCTATAAAGGATGACTCCATTGTAATTTCTTCTGCCTCCAAATTTAATACATCTGCTATAATATCTCTTAATTTTTCAAATTCCATCTTTTTTTCCTCCAATTACAAATATTTTCAAATTTTATGGCTACAAATCTTCTGAAGTGGACATAATACATGCTTTAATCTTATCATTAATATGCTGTTCTTCAAATGTAATACATTGTATCAATGAATTACATATCTCTTTTGCTGATGCACTTCCATGTGTTTTTACTACTAATCCATTTAATCCAAGCAATGGTGCTCCACCATACTCACTGGCATCAAATTCCTTAAGTGTTGACTTTAGTGCAGGTTTTACTAACAATGCTCCTATCTTACTTCGAAAAGTCGACATCATCCCTCCCTTAATTTTTTTAATTAAGACCGCACCGATTCCTTCATATAGTTTCAATATCACATTACCTACAAACGCTTCACATACAATAACATCTGCTCCACCATGAGGAATTTCTCTTGCCTCAATGCTTCCGATAAAATTAATATCTGTACAATCTTTTAATAGTGGAAATGTCTCTTTTACTAATGCATTTCCTTTTTCTTCTTCTGCACCAATGTTTACAATCCCAACTCTTGGGTTCTTAATTCCAACTACGTGTTCCATATAGATAGAACCCATCTTTGCAAATTGTACCAAATGTGAAGGTCTTGCATCTACATTGGCTCCACAATCTACCAAAAGTGCTACCCCGTGTTCTGTTGGAACTAATGGTGCCAGTGGTGGGCGTTCTACTCCTTTGATACGTCCTACAAGTACCTGTCCACCAACCAATACAGCACCGGAGCTTCCTGCAGATACAAACGCATCTACTTCTCCTTTTTTCACCATATTCATAGCAACTACAATAGAAGAATTTTTTTTCTTTCGAATTGACATAACTGGGGACTCCGCAGTTTCAATGACTTCTGTTGCATTCACAATTTCTATCTGTGCTTTGTTATAAGAACGTTTATTAAGTTCTGTCTGTATTAAAGCCTCTTGTCCCACTAAATATACTTTTATATGATTGTTCTGATTCGTAGCATCTATCGCCCCTTGTACCATCTCTACCGGAGCATAATCTCCTCCCATAGCATCTAAGGCTACTTTTGTAATCTTTGCCATTTGTTTCCCTCCTAGTGTTGCTAATGCTCATTCTACTAGAATTTCCTACAAAAATCAATACTTTTAAATGTATTAAAAAGAGTTTCCTACAAAGTAAAAAAAGCACGGAAACAAAAATTGTTTCCGTGCTTTTTAGACTAAATCTAGTCAACACTGATAATTTCTTTTTTATTGTATGAGCCACAAGCTTTACATACTCTATGAGGCATCATTAGTTCTCCACACTTGCTACATTTAACTAAGTTTGGAGCGCTCATCTTCCAGTTAGCTCTTCTTTTATCTCTTCTAGCTTTTGAAGATTTATTTTTTGGACAAATTGACATCTGTTACACCTCCTTAAAATTCTTAAACACATCACGGACAACTGACATTCTAGGGTCAAGATCTGTAACTTCACAGTTACAAACTCCCTCATTAAGGTTTTGACCACAAACAGAGCAAATCCCTTTGCAGTCTTCACTGCATAGAACTTTCATCGGCCATCCTATCAAAATCTCATTATAGAATAACTTGTCTACATCAAGATGATATCCGTCAATATAATTCATTTCATCTAATTCATCTATCCGTTCTTCTTTTGATATATCCAAATCAATATTCTTTGAAAATCGCATCTCAAACTTATATGTTACGTCTGATAAGCAACGTGCACAAGGTATTGCAATTATTAAATTCATATTCCCATTAATAAGAAGTTCTTTGTCTTTTACATGTTCAATTACCATGTGTCCAACATCTTTTTTTACAATAGGAAACGTACCTAATTCTGAACAAAACTCATTCATCTCAAGAGAAATATCTTTTTCAATTGTCTTATGTTGTTCGGATAAAACGTCTGATAGGTTTATCAACATACTTGCTACTCCTATTCATACCTAAATTATTATATCATGTGAAAATAATTTGTCAACCATTTTCCACAAAATATTCATTCGAGGTTTCAACACTATATAAGTGCTACTGTTTCTCTTGCAATTGCTAATTCTTCATTGGTTGGTATTACCATAACCGTAACTTTAGAATCCGGTGTGGAAATAATGATTTCCTCTCCACGCTTTTTATTAGCCTCAATATTAATTGCAATTCCCAGATATCCAAGATATTCGCAAATATCTTTTCTCATATCGCAGTCATTTTCTCCAATTCCGGCTGTAAATACAATAGTATCAACTCCATTCATAGCCGCAACATAACTGCCTACATATTTTGCCACACGATATGCGAATACTTTTAATGCAAGTGCTGCTTCTTTATTTCCTGATTCTGCTCCGGATGCCAAATCTCTAAAATCACTTGATAAATTATCAGAAAGACCAAATACTCCCGATTTTTTATTCAACACATTCATAAGACCATCGATATCTAAATTCTCTTTTTTAGAGATGAACTCTAGGATAGCTGGATCAATATCTCCAGAACGTGTTCCCATTACAAGACCCTCTAATGGTGTAAGCCCCATAGAAGTATCTACCGATTCTCCATGATTCACAGCGCAGATACTTGCGCCATTACCAAGATGGCATACAATGGTTTTCATATCAGTTTTTTTAAGAATTTCTGCTGCTCTCTTTGATACAAAACTATGGCTTGTTCCATGAAATCCGTAACGTCTCACTTTATATTTTCTGTAATACTCATATGGCAGTCCATACATATATGCCTGTTCAGGCATTGTCTGATGGAATGCAGTATCAAATACAGCAACCATTGGTGTACCAGGCATTAGGGTTTGACATGCATTAATTCCGATTAAATTGGCCGGGTTATGAAGTGGTGCAAGTTCATTACATTCTTCAATTGCTTCCATTACTTCTTCTGTAATGACTGTTGAAGATGCAAACTTTTCCCCACCATGTACAACACGATGTCCTACAGCACCAATTTCATCTAAACTTTTTACAACTCCTGTTGTTGCATCTGTCAAAGCATCAATTACAAATTGAATCGCTTCTGTATGTGTTGGCATCTTCTTATCAACAGTTGTCTTTTGACCACCTTCTGGTTGATAAGTTAATTTCCCATCAATTCCAATTCTTTCACAAAGCCCCTTTGCTAATACATTTTCTGAATCCGAATTGATTAGTTGGAATTTCAAAGATGAACTTCCACAATTGATTACTAAAACATTCATGTTCTTTTCTCCTTTTAATTGATCATAATTTTTTAAAATTTGTTACTAAATTCGTACGGCGCTTCGCTTGTACTCTCTCCCTTTGGGAAGTTCGATTTACTAGGCTCGATAGAACCTCGCCAAGTTCCCTCGAACAAACTTCGTACTAAATTCGTACGGCGCTTCGCTTGTACTCTCTCCCTTTGGGAAGTTCGATTTACTAGGCTCGATAGAACCTCGCCAAGTTCCCTCGAACAAACTTCGTACTAAATTCGTACGGCGCTTCGCTTGTACTCATTAAGTACTCTAGTTTTGTGCCTGTACAGCGGTAATTGCCACAACTCCTTCAATATCAGTAGCACTGCAACCACGTGATAGATCGTTAACCGGTGCGGCTATTCCTTGGGTTAATGGTCCGTATGCTTCTGCTTTTGCAAGTCTTTGAACCAATTTGTACCCAATGTTTCCTGCATCAAGATCCGGGAAGATCAAGACATTAGCATGTCCTGCTACGGAACTTCCGGGTGCTTTTGATTCTCCTATTTCCGGAACAATTGCAGCGTCTAACTGTAATTCTCCATCTAGCTCCACTTCCGGATGTTGTTCTTTTGCAATACGTGTTGCCTCTACTACTTTATCAACATCTGCATGTTTTGCACTTCCTTTGGAGGAATGTGACAGCATTGCAACTTTTGCTTTTTTACCTGTTAATAATTCAAATGATTCTGCGGAAGAAACGGCAATTGCAGCAAGTTTTTCTGGATCTGGATTCTGTTCCAATCCTGAATCTCCAAAGACAAATGTTCCTTGTTCACCCATTTCACAGTCCGGTACAACCATAACAAAAAATGCAGATACTAATTTGGTGCCTGGCTTTGTTTTTAAAATCTGGAGACATGGTCTCAATGTATCTGCTGTTGAGTGACATGCCCCTGATACCATCCCGTCGGCATCTTTCATCTTAACCATCATAACACCATAATATAGATAATTCGTCAGTAAAAGTTTTCTTGCCTGTTCTTCTGTCATTCCTTTTGCCTGTCGAAGTTCTACTAACTTCGTAATATAACTCTCTGTCTTATCACATGTTGCCGGATCCACAATTGTAGCTCCCAAAAGATTATAATTGGCACCATTTTTGGCAACCTCTTCTTTACTTCCAATTAAAATCAAGTTAGCTGTTCCTGCTTTTAAAACTGCCTCCGCTGCTTCATAAGTTCTTTGGTCTTCTGTTTCCGGAAGAACAATTGTTTTTAGATCTGACTTTGCTTTTGCTTTTATTTCATCTATAAATCCCATTCTGTAATACCCCTTTCCATTTTTTCTCACTATTTTAATTATACTCCAAAGTGGTGCTGGATTCAAGAGCCAATTCGTCCTTTGCTCCGTTGCCACAATTGACTTTCTATAGTATAATTAAAAAAAGAATACAAACTATAGAGGAGCTTGAATATAACATGAAGATTGTAGGACTTGTAACAGAATATAATCCATTTCATAATGGACATCAATATCATATCGAAAAATCTTTGGAAGTAACGGGTGCAGATGCTGCCATTGTAGTTATGACTGGAAATTATGTACAACGTGGAACACCGGCCATTATGCCCAAACATCTTAGAACACAGGTTGCTTTAGAAGCAGGTGTTTCTGTTGTATTGGAACTACCTGTATGCTACTCAACCGGAAGTGCGGAATATTTCGCTACCGGTGCAATTTCCCTCTTTGAAAAGTTGGGTTGTATCGATTCAGTGTGTTTTGGTACCGAATGTGGTGATTATGATATCTTGAATTCCATTGCACATATTCTTGTGGAAGAACCAATCGCATATAAAGAACGACTAAAGCACTATTTAAAACGTGGAGATTCTTTCCCATTGGCTCGACAAAAAGCACTTAAGGAATATCAGAACGATAACACGTTAGATCAGATCTTGGAGCAGCCTAATAATATTCTTGGAATTGAATATCTAAAAACCTTATACCAGACAAATAGTACTATCACACCTTATGTTATACAACGAAAAGAAGCCGATTACCATGATATGGAGCTTGGAAGCACTTATAGCTCCGCCTCTGCCATTCGTCGTTTATTGGCATTTTCCGGTAATACCGTACATGTAGATGCAGATATGGAATACGACGAGCCTATTTTAACCGATATCTTGACCCGTTTAGAAGAACAAGTTCCAAAGACATGTATTCATTTGCTTGAAGAAAATCATCGCATTCGTTATCCTATCTATTCCAATGATTTTTCATTATTATTAAAATACAAACTATTAACAGAAACGCGGGATTCACTCCTTCAATATGTTGATATTACTAAAGAACTAGCCAACCGTATTATAAATCATGTTAATAATTTTATCTCATTTGAACAATTTTGTGATTTATTAAAAACAAGGGCTTTTACCTACACACGCATTAGTCGCGCCCTGCTCCATATCCTATTGGATATAAAAAAAGAATCCATGACTTCTTATAGTAGCCATGGATATCATGCTTATGCACATGTTCTTGGATTTCGAGAAGATGCACTCTCTGTTCTTACAACTATCAGTGCTACTTCCACCATTCCTATCATCACAAAATTAACTGCTACTGACGCTCTAGACCAATTGGGATTGCAGATGTTGCAACAAGATATTCATGCTTCAAATCTATACGAAACTGTTATCACCGATAAATTTAAATACCCTTTTATCAATGAATATGAGCAATCTGTTGTAAAAATATAGATTTACAATTTTCTATAAACCAAGTACCGTTTTTATCCCATTTTTTTTGTACAGGCAATTGCCATAGCTCCTGGTCCCAGGTGGCAGGATACACTTAGGGATAATTTGTCCATATATACGTTATACTTCGGGAAACGATCTTCTATCTCATGTTTCCATTCCATTGCCAATTCTTCCGAGCAAGTGTAGGCTGCCTGTAAGTGAATCGGTTGATTTGAGAAGCGATGGGTTAGGTCTTTGTCTAATGCATCTAACATTGTTTTTTTCGCCTGCTTCCATCCTCGTACCTTAGCATAAGCATCTAGCTTATCTCCTTGTATCTGTAGCACCGGTTTCAAATTAAGCACTGTTCCAATTGCGGCGGCGGCGGCAGTAATACGTCCACCTTTTTTCAGATATTTCAAAGTATCTACTGTAATATAGATACTGGATTCCAATTTTTCTGTTTCCAGATATTCTCTGATTTCTATGGCTGATTTCCCACTTTTTGCTAATTCTATAGCATCTAATACCGATTGACGCTGTGTAACAGAAATCCTCTGATTATCTACTACTTGTACTTTTCCATCATAGTCCTTGGCAAGCACTACCGCATTGTGACATGAACTGCTAAGTCCACTGGACATTGGAATATGAAGTACTTCTTCATAAGTTTCCAGTAATCCATCCCACAATTCCATAACATCTCCAGGAGTTGGCTGAGAAGTTGTAATGTCAGAATCTTCTCCCAGTTTTTTATAAAATTCTTCCTGAGTCAGATTGATTTCCTCATGGTATAGTTCTCCATCTATAAAGAATGGCATTGGTAATACCTTGATTCCAAATTCTTTTCCTTGCGCCTGCGTGATTCCGCTGTTACTGTCTGTAACGATTGCAACTTTTTGTTGTATCTCTGCCATGCTCTTTCTCCTCCTGTACACTATATAGTAATTACCTCTGATACGGTATGACGATTAGCAACTTTCATATTAATATCTTCTCCATGATATGGGTTATCCCCCATAGTCACTTCTAATTTCACCGTTTCATATGCGAGTTTTGCATAATTGTTTTCTTCACTTAAATGTCCTAATATTACATGTTTTAAGTCCTCATGTAGTATATCACAAAGTAGACGTCCTGACAATTCATTGGATAAATGTCCCTTGGATCCCAGTACTCTCTGTTTTAAAGAATAGGGATAGGAACCAACCTCCAACATATGAATATCATGATTGGCCTCTAACAGTAAGGCATCTAATTTCTTGAGATTCTCAACAATATAATCATCGTAGACACCCAGATCTGTAGCAATTGCAACGGCCTGTTTCCCGTGTTCTATTCGATACCCCGTTGGTTCGTTTGCATCATGAGAGATGGAAAATGGTTTGATTCGTATATCTCCCATTTCAAAAAATTCATCGACTTGTACTTCATGTAACAATCCACTTGGCATAGCACCTATAGAATTACAATTTATAATTCCTTCAATGGTACCCTTAGATGCATAGATAGGTAATTGATATTTCCGGCTATATACTCCAAGACCTTTAATATGATCTGAATGTTCATGCGTAATTAGAATTCCATTCAGCTCATCTCCTTTAATATCAATACTATGTAACCCTTCATCAATTCTTTTTTTACTAATTCCGGTATCTACCAGTAAGTGTGTGTGATCACTTCCTACATAGATGCAATTTCCACTACTCCCACTGGCTATACTACATAATCTCATCGTATCTGTTCTCCTACTTTTCTAATATCTTTGCAATTTGTTCACAAGTACTTTGAAATGTTCCATTGTTATCAATGACCCTTTGACAACGTTGTCGAAAGATATATTCGGAAGCTTGTACTGCAACAATCTGTTCTATTTTTTTTATTGTATACCCACGTTGTTCCCGTAATCGTCGTTTTCTTATCTCTTCGCTGACATATACATACCAAAGTTCATCACAGATTTCTTCATAATGACCTTCAATCAATAACGCTGCCTCTAAAACAAATAACTGAGTTCCTTTATTCTTTTCAAATTCAATCTGTTGTCTCACATAATTTTTTACAGCCGGATGTACAATTTGATTCAATGCTAATAACTGAGTCTCATCTTGGAACACAATCTCTGCTAATTGTTCCCGATTCAACTGTCCATCATTAGATAGAATCTGAGTGCCAAAATGAGCCACTATATTATCAAAGCATGGAGTCCCTGCTTGTTGCAAATAACACGCTATCTCATCTGCCTGATATGTTTTTGCTTGATATTGATATTTGAGATAGGTAAGTACACGACTCTTACCTGAGCCAACACCACCTGTAATTCCTATTATTTTCAATCTTTTATCCTCTGCCTTGTCCACCGCATCCATTTTATTTTGCTTCATACCAATTATTTCCAACATGCATATCTATCACTAATGGAACAAGCAGCTGTGCAGCGCCCTCCATCTCTTTTCTCAAGATATCCTGTACTTGTTCTAATTCTTCCTTATATGCTTCTACTAATAACTCATCGTGAACTTGCAGTACCAGTCTAGACTTCATATGCCCTTCTTTTAAAGCCTCATTCACACCAATCATTGCGATTTTCATTACATCTGCTGCTGTTCCTTGAATAGGTGAATTCATGGCAATTCGTTCTCCAAATGCACGTTGCATGAAATTACCGGAGTTTAATTCCGGAATAGGTCTTTGCCGTCCATAAAGCGTATCTACATGCCCTTTTTCTTTTGCTTGTGCCACTGCGTGGTCAAGAAACCCTTTAATACTGGGATAGGTATCAAAATATGTATTAATATAGTTTGTAGCTTCTTTTTTTGTAATACTTAGATCCTGACTTAGTCCAAAAGAACTAATACCATATACAATTCCAAAATTAACTGCTTTTGCATTTCTTCTCTGTAAATTTGTCACCTCATCAAATGGGGTATGAAATACTTGTGATGCTGTAATACGATGAATATCTTGTTCTTCCTTATACGCACGAATCAATTCTTCATCTCCAGAACAATGTGCAAGAATACGTAATTCAATCTGTGAATAATCCGCATCTACAAATTGATATCCTTCTTCCGGAATAAATACTTTCCGAATAAGACGACCAAGTTCCATACGAATTGGAATATTCTGAAGATTGGGTTCCGTACTACTAATGCGACCAGTCGCAGTAATGGTCTGATTGAATTTGCTATGAATTCTTCCATCTGTATCAATACAATGTGCTAATCCATCTGCATAGGTTGATTTCAGCTTTGTCAATTGTCGATATTCCAAAATCTTGGAAACAATCGGATATTCCGGTGCCAGTTTTTCCAGCACTTCCGCTGCCGTAGAATACCCTGTTTTGGTTTTCTTTCCAAAGGGCAATTCCAGATGTTCAAACAATACCACACCTAACTGTTTTGGAGAATTAATATTAAACTCTTCTTTTGCCAGACCATAGATATCTTTCTCCAGTTCTACAATCTTTGTTCCCAATTCATCTCCATAAACTTTCAGTGCTTCTGCATTGACTTTTACTCCTGCTGTTTCCATATCAAACAGCGTATAAACTAATGGCATCTCAATCTTCTCATATAATGACATCATCCCACTTGCTTGTAACTTTTCTCTTAATGGTACAACACCAGCATATGCCACATATGCCTCGTAACAAGCCTGTTCTACGTCTTCTAGATTATAATCAATCATCAGATCCAACTGTTCATGTGCTATGTCTATATACGTATAATCGTTTTTAAGTGGATTCAACAAATATGCCGCTATAATCATATCAAAACTAGACTTCCTGTTTTCCAAATCAAGAAACGATAATACATCTTTAATATTCATCATAGAAAAACATGATATCACACGGGCAATTTCCTCTAATTGATGGAACAGATACCTCATATCCATCTCGCATCCGGTATGAATATGATAGATATCCCCCTCGCCGTATGCAATTACAATTCCATCATAGTTTGTCATCTGTGAAAAAAGTGGCAACACATTTTTGCTCTCTTTAATGAAAGAAGCCCCTACTATATTCTTCGTTTTGGCCTCTGCAAAAACTATTTCCGCATTTTTTCTATCTCGAATATCATGAAACCCATCCGTCACTTTATTCTTTGGTGTTTTTACTTCAAATCTCCCAAGTAAGTTTTTAAATTGCAGTCGTTGAAACCACACATATGCTTCTTTTGTATAAATATCTCCTAGCTTTGCATCTGTCAATTCATAATCAATATCTGCATCCACTTCAATTGTTGCCAGTGTTTTACTTAACTGTGCCTGTTCATAATATTCTTGAAGTGCCTTGCTTGCCCGTGGTGGTTTAACTTCCTCCACATGGGCATATGCATTCTCAATTGACCCATATTCTACAATAATCTTAGTTGCAGTCTTTTCACCTATACTTGGCACTCCCGGAATATTGTCAGACGCATCACCCATCAGTGCTTTTACATCGATAAATTCTTGAGGAGATACCTGATAGCGTTCTTTAACATCTGATGCATAATAATCTTCTACTTCCGTTTTCCCTTGTTTTGTTTTGGGGATGCGAATCTTTACACAAGTTGATGCCAATTGCAGTAGGTCTCGGTCTCCGGAGATTACAGCCACTTCCATTCCACGAATTTCGCACTGCTTGCACAAGGTACCAAGAAGATCATCTGCTTCTAGTCCTGCCTGTTCAATTATCTTAATTCCCATAGCTTGTAAGACTTCTTTAATAATTGGAACCTGTTGACGAAGTTCCTCAAGCATTGGTTTTCTTGTCCCTTTATATGGAGCATACATCTCATGTCGAAATGTTGGTGCATGATTATCAAATGCAACCGTTAGATACTCCGGTTTTTCTTCTGTTAATATCTTAAACAAAATATTTAAGAATCCATAGATTGCATTAGTATGCAGTCCCTCTGAATTTGTAAGGTCCGGCACTCCATAAAAAGCCCTGTGCAAAATGCTATGTCCATCTATTAATACAATCTTTTCACTCATATTGGTTCTCCATATCGTCAATATCATTACTTTACTACTATACACTAATCTATCTTATATTTAAAGATGTTTATAAAAAAAGCACTAACCATTCATTACCTCTTCCTGGTTAGTGCTTTTATCTGAGTGCGGCTGGTGGGACTTGAACCCACACGAGGTCACCCCCGCAAGATTTTGAGTCTTGTGCGTCTGCCATTCCGCCACAGCCGCTCACTCGGTTCTTTACGAACCGAGGTTAATAATATCATACTTTTAACATTTTGACAAGTTTTTTTTAATACTTATCCGAATTTCTTCCTGATGGTGCTTGATAACTATCATGTTTAACATGTTGTGTAGATGTATTATATGACGTAGCACCTGGTTGTGTCGCATTGGCCGTTTCATCCTTCAATTTAAACGTACTCACTAAATCTTTCAGCAATTGTGATTGACCTGAAAGCTCTTCACTGGCTGCAGCACTTTCTTCAGCCGTTGCTGAATTGGTCTGAATAACGCTTGATATCTGGTCAATTCCTTGGGTTACCTGTGTAATAGAGGACGCCTGTTCCCCTGTTGCCACAGAAATTTTATCTACCAAGTTGCTTACTTGTTCAGAACTTTCTACTACTTGAATTAAAGACTGTGCTGTCTCATCCGCAATCTTTGTACCACCTGCAACTGCCTCAATTGCACTTTCTATCAAGGATGTCGTATTACTTGCTGCCTCTGCTGACTTGCTTGCCAGATTACGTACTTCATCGGCAACTACTGCAAACCCTTTTCCTGCCTCACCTGCTCGTGCAGCTTCTACAGCCGCATTCAACGCAAGAATATTTGTTTGGAATGCAATATCTTCAATGGTCTTAATAATCTTGCCGATTTCGTTGGACGCATCACTGATCTCAGACATTGCACTTACCATATGTTTCATTTGTTCATTGCAGTTATCCACTTCTGTTCCTGACGTCTTTGAGTAATCACTGGCTTGTCTTGCATTATCCGCTGTAGCTGTAACCTGTTGTGATATCTCATTTACCGTTGCTGCTAATTCTTCAATAGAGCTTGCCTGCTCTGTTGCACCTTGTGAAAGTTCCTGTGCACCGGAAGATACTTGATCAGATCCACTTGCAACTTGGTCAGATGCCACATTAATCTGAGCAAGTGTCTGACTTAATTTAGAATTAATCGTACGCATAGAACCTAATAACGCTTCAAAGTCTCCAATATATCGGTCTGCTGCTTTGGAACGAATATCAAAGTTTCCATTTGCCATAGCTCCCAATATATAATCTACATCTTTAATAATAGTCTGCAAGCTTTCAGCTGTTAGATTAAACGCACCTGCAAGCTGTCCAATCTCATCTTGATTCTTCACTTCCAGATTAATATTCAAATCACCTCTCGTAATACTTTCAGCTGCCGCTACAACTGCATTAATTGGATTAATTAATCGTCTTAATACCATAAGAATTGCAAGTACAATAAAGACTAAAGATACGATAGAGATTATCAGCAACCATGTTATCGTTGTCGTTACCGTTTCATTCATATCTTTTAATTGCAACGCATCCATTGCCCACCAAGTATAGGAATCTGCCTGTACTGGATAGAAGAAACGCATAATCTTCGTTCCATCTTCACGAGTAGTCTGGATATTAAATGGCTTTCCTTCTTTTTGTTTTGCTACCACTTTGTCATATTCTGAAGCGTCAGAAAAGAATTTGTCCATTCCCTTTCCGATATCTTCTTTTGCAGAATCATATACAATCACATTATTTTCATCATAAATAGATGTATACATAGATGGGTATTTTTCATTCTTTGTATCTACTTTTTTGAAATTATCAACTGCAATATCTGCAATAATTACCCCTTGTACTTCTTCTTTATAAAGAATTGGATACCCTGCGGTAATCATCTTTGTACCTTCATATTCATACGGTTGTGTAAAGAAAGCTTTCTTTGTAGAAAGTGGCACTGAATAATATTCATTCTTTGCATATTCTTCATAAGTACCCATGCTTTCAACTTTATTGGATTTCGCATCTTCTGCCGTCACATAAATACTATAATCTTTGATATTTTCACTGAATTTGTATGGTTCAAAAAGTGCTCCTGCCGCATAGATATCATCATCATTCAGCGCAACGCTGGTTGCCGAACCAATCATATACTTTTCACAATCCATATTCAAAAGTGCAAGTTCTACATCATAAATACTACTTTTCATGGTAATATCCGAGGTTGTACCTTGTTCTTCTTTTACGTATGCTTGTTGTAGATATACCTGCATATCTTTCGCTGTATTAGCCGCACTGTCAAGAATCTGTTGTACCATATTTCCATCACGTTCCGCCATAACAGTAAATTCTTCCTGTATGGTACCTCCAACTGCCGATTTTGTAGAAATAACAGTAAAGGCAATTAGTGCTCCAAATACAATCACTAATAAAACCGTAGTAATTAAAGCAATCTTGCTGGCTAACTTCATGTTCTTAAAGCCCTTTGCTCCTTTGTTCTTCTTTTCCTTCTTTTCTCTCATTAGTTTCCTCCTGCATTAATAGTTGTATGTTTCAATCGTTATGAGGAATACTATAGCCGTATTTCCATCACTTACATTTTATATGGTTTTCGACAAAAAATCAAGTACAACCCTTTATTTTGACATTTTATGACAAGTATCTGTTATAAAAGTTTTTTCGCAATTGGGAAACAGTCAAAAGTCGCAAAATAATCTGCCGGTGTTTCCCCACGTCGAATTAATATTGGTGTCTTATCTGTACTCCATAACAACTCCGGAGACTTTAACTTGCCATTATAATTATATCCCATCGCATATCCGTGTGCACCTGTATCATGGATTACCAATATATCTCCAACTTCAATCTTTGGCAATCTCCTATCAATCGCAAATTTATCATTATTCTCACACAAAGATCCCGTTATATCATAAACATAATCACAAGGTTCCTGTTCTTTTCCCATAACTGTAATATGATGATACGCTCCATACATCGCAGGACGCATCAAATCTACCGCACAAGCATCACAACCTATGTAGTCTTTGTGTGTATGTTTTTCATGGATTGCAGTAGTCACCAGGCAACCATAGGGACCTGTCATAAATCGACCTAACTCCGTATAGATAGCAACCCGATCCATTTTCGCCGGAACTAAGATTTCCTCATAGGCCTTTCGAACACCCTCACCTATTTTTCTGATGTCATTTGGCTCTTGATCTGGTTCATATGGGATTCCAATTCCCCCCGACAGATTAATAAATGCAATCTTTGCACCCGTTTCTTTTTCTAATCGAACGGCAACTTCAAATAATACCTTTGCCAACATCGGATAATACTCGTTGGTAACGGTATTGCTTGCAAGAAATGCATGGATTCCAAACTCTTTAACGCCTTTGGCTTTTAGTATTTTAAAAGCTTCAAATAATTGTTCTGTAGTCATTCCATATTTGGCATCTCCTGGTGTATCCATAATATCATTGCTAATCTTAAACAATCCTCCCGGATTATAGCGACAACTAATACGTTCCGGAATATGTCCAATGGTTTGTTCTAAAAAATCAATATGGGTAATATCATCCAAATTAATTGTAGCACCCAGTTCATCTGCATATGCATACTCATTCGCCGGAGTTGCATTTGAAGAAAACATGATGTTCGCTCCTGTCATTCCAAGTGCTTTGGCTAACATCAGTTCTGTATAAGAAGAGCAATCACAACCACAACCATATTCTTGTAATATTTGAATTAAAAACGGATTGGGCGTTGCCTTAATTGCAAAATATTCTTTAAATCCTTTATTCCATGCAAATGCTTCCTGCAATATTTTTGCATTCTCACGAATCCCTTTTTCATCATAAAGATGAAATGGAGTTTTATATGTTTCTAAAATACGTTCTAATTCGTCTTTCGTCACAAAGGTTTCTTTTTTCATCTCTTTTTTCATCTCTTTTGTTCTCCCACTATTTCATTAGTCAACAACTGCAATTCTCATCATATTACTGACACCTTCTCGTGCTTTTTTTACACTTGGAGATGGAATTCCCGCAGTTAATACAACCACATCACCAGCTTCCACAATTTGTTTTGCACTAATTAAATCCATGGCTCCATTACAGATATCTTCAGTAGTATTAAATTCGATTGATTTCAATGGTTGAACTCCCCAGTAAATCTGCATTCTTCGAAGCGAGCGTTCATTTGGAGTCACCCCTATAATTCCCGCTTTGGGTTTAAACTTTGATACCACTCTCGCTGTTGCTCCCGATACCGTAGGTGTTACAATACATTTCGCATTCAGATTATTGGCTGCTAAGATAGAAGAATACCCAATAGCACTGGAGATTCCACGTTTTAAGTGTTCTCCTGCTTTTTCCAATAACATGTGATAATCTAGATGTTCTTCTGTATTTTCAACAATATGCACCATCATCTGAACAGCCTCTACCGGATATTTCCCTTGAGCTGTCTCGCCTGACAGCATTACCGCATCGGTTCCATCATATACTGCATTAGCTACATCTGTAACTTCTGCTCTTGTTGGACGTGGATTGCGAATCATGGAATCTAACATTTGCGTAGCAGTAATCACTGGTTTGAAATTATCATTGCATTTTTTAATTAACATCTTCTGTAAATACGGAACTTCTTCTGCGGGAATCTCTACTCCTAAATCACCACGGGCTACCATCACCCCGTCTGCACAACGAATAATCTCATCTATATTTTTTATTCCTTCTGCATTCTCAATTTTTGCAATAATAGGAATATAAGGTGCATCACATTCTTTCAAAAATGCCTTGATTTCCAAAATCCCTTCTGCGTTTCGTACAAAAGATGCCGCAATAAAATCCACATCCTGCTCTACTCCAAATCGAATATCTTCTCGGTCTTTCTCTGTAATGGCCGGCAATCTAATTGGAACATTTGGTACATTGACCCCTTTTCTCTCTCCCAATTCTCCGCCATTATCTACAGTACAGATAATATCTGTCTCCGTCTTTTCTTTCACTGCTAATTCAATTAGTCCATCGTCAATTAATATCTTTTTACCAATCTCAACATCTTCCACTAATCCTGCATAAGTAATGGATACCCTAGTGGAATCTCCTTCTATTTCTTTCGTTGTCAGTGCAAATGTTTCTCCTTCTACTAATGTAACTTTTATTCCGCCTTTTAAAACTCCGGTACGAATCTCTGGTCCTTTAGTGTCCAGCAAAATTGCAATTGGTTTCTTTTCTTCTTCACGGATCTGCTTTAGCATATCCATTCTCAATTTTTGTTCTGCATGATCTCCATGGGAAAAATTAAATCTCGCAATATCCATTCCGTTATTTACCAGTTTTCTCATCAGTGCAATATCATTTGCATTAGGCCCCATGGTACATATTATTTTTGTTTTTTTCATATGATTCTCCTTTTATTTTCTGTGCTCATGTGTAAATAAGTGGTCTTGACAATATTCGTAATTTCCTTTGCACTTTGAACAAAATCGAAATTCTAGGTTAGGATCATCTAATTCTGTTCTTCCACATACTGCACAACGATGTTTTGGTCCATTCCCTGTACTTCCCGTAGTTCGCGATTTCTGAACTTCTCTTTGGAATTTCTTTTTGCGCTTGATTTGTTTGGGTGAATAAGGTTTGAATTTGGCCGATGAAAAATAAAAAATTAAAAAGTTTAAAATAGATACGAAAGCAGCCAATGCATTTGCCTTGTACATTAGTCCATAGACACTTCCACCATATGCAGGTAAAAATGCCTGTAAGATGGTATACCCGAAGAATGCTGCATCAAACCAAGCCAGATATTTTACCTTGACCGGTATTACAAAGAATAATAAAAATTCTACATCTGCATATAATGCTGCAAAGGCAAAAAATAGAGATAAATTAATATATGCCGTTCCAAGTGGAAGTGAGATTCCTGTGAACAGATACGTTAATAATGCCGCAATAATATGGAACAATACTCCCGAGAAAAAATACAGGTTGAATCGAAATGCCCCCCATGCCGCTTCTAGATGTTTTCCTATCATATAATAAAGATACAGTGCAAATATCATAAACAACAAACTTGAAGATGGTGGCTGCATCAAAAATGTTACCATTCTCCATATCTGACCATGTAAGATTGCTTCTGCATTCAAACATAGATACTGGGAATAAAATGTAGGCATCAGTAGATTTAACACAACTCCTACTCCATACATAACAATAATATAATACATCAAATTGGGGATTGCATATCTTCCAAACTTTCTTTCTAATTTAGTAATCCAATTCATTTCGTTCACTCCTTTTACTGTTACTTATTAGCAACGATGTTGTAATTGTACCGTTTGGATATATATTTGTCAATTCAATCAGCTTGTATTTTTCTTCAATTTTCCTATGATTTTTAAATTGTCTTTTTCTGCAACTTGTCGTATAATGTTAGTTGTTGTAAAACTGAAGAAATACATTTAATAAGTAGTAACACATATATTTAACATTAAGGAGATATTATGAACGAACACGAATTACATACCCTCGGTATTGACATTGGCTCAACCACCGTGAAAATTGCAATTTTAAACGAACAAAATGATGTTCTTTTCTCGGATTATGAACGACATTTTGCAAATATCCAAGAAACTTTATCTGATCTTCTTGGACGTGCAATTTATAAATTAGGTCCTATTAAAGTTTCTCCTATGATTACCGGTTCCGGTGGTCTTACACTTGCCAAGCATCTGGAAATTCCTTTTGTACAAGAAGTTATTGCTGTTTCCACTGCTTTACAGGACTATGCACCACAGACAGATGTAGCCATTGAATTAGGTGGGGAAGATGCGAAAATCATCTATTTTGAAGGTGGCAATGTAGAACAGCGTATGAATGGTATCTGTGCTGGTGGTACCGGTTCATTTATTGACCAGATGGCCTCTTTATTACAAACTGATGCTATCGGATTAAATGATTATGCAAAAAATTATCATGCACTTTATTCCATTGCGGCCCGTTGTGGTGTCTTTGCCAAATCTGATATTCAACCTTTAATTAATGAAGGTGCCACAAAAGAGGATCTTTCAGCCTCTATCTTTCAGGCAGTAGTCAATCAAACCATCAGTGGTTTGGCCTGTGGAAAACCCATTCGTGGACATATTGCTTTTCTAGGTGGCCCTTTACACTTTTTGCCGGAACTTCAAGAAGCTTTTGTTCGTACATTGAAATTAGATGACGAACATATTATTGCTCCTAAATATTCTCATCTATTCGCAGCGGTTGGTTCTGCTTTAAACTCTAAAAAAGACCTTTGTGTGCCAATACAAGAGTTACAAAAGCGACTGTCTGGACGTATTCATATGGAATTTGAAGTTGATAGAATGCCCCCTTTATTCGCATCTAAAGATGAATACGATGAATTTCAAGAAAGACACGCCAAACATCAAGTCCCTATGTTAGATTTAACAACCTATCAAGGAGATGCTTTCCTTGGAATCGATGCCGGTTCAACAACAACCAAAGCTGCCCTTGTGGGAGAAGATGGAACATTGTTATATTCTTTCTATCACGGGAACGATGGTGACCCCTTAGGAACTACCATCACTGCAATTAAAGACATCTATCAGCACTTACCAAAAGGAGTGCGTATTGTTCGTTCCTGCTCTACCGGGTATGGAGAAGCATTAATCAAAGCCGCTTTACTATTAGATGAAGGAGAAGTTGAAACCGTATCTCATTATTATGCGGCATCTTTTTTTGAACCTGCTGTTGATTGTATCTTAGATATTGGTGGGCAGGACATGAAATGTATCAAAATCAAGAATCAAACCGTTGACAGTGTGCAATTGAATGAAGCCTGTTCTTCCGGTTGTGGTTCATTTATTGAAACCTTTGCAAAATCCTTGAATTTTAGTGTAGAAGACTTTGCTCATGAAGCACTGTTTGCAAAGAATCCCATCGACCTTGGCACCCGTTGTACGGTATTTATGAATTCCAAGGTAAAGCAAGCCCAAAAAGAAGGTGCCGAAGTATCCGATATCTCTGCCGGTCTTGCATACTCTGTAATAAAAAACGCGTTATTTAAAGTAATCAAAGTATCAGATGCATCGGAATTAGGATCTAAAATCGTGGTACAAGGTGGAACTTTCTATAATGATGCTGTTCTTCGTAGTTTTGAAACCATTGCGAATTGTCAAGCAGTCCGTCCTGATATTGCAGGAATTATGGGTGCTTTTGGCGCAGCTTTAATTGCAAGAGAACGTTATGATGGTTCAGATACATCTATGCTCTCCATTGCAGAAATTCAATCATTAAAATATGCTACTACCATGTCAAAATGTAAGGGGTGTACCAATTCCTGTCGTTTAACTGTCAATAAATTTAGTGGGGGGCGTACCTTTGTCTCAGGAAATCGTTGTGAACGAGGAATTGGAAAAGAAAAAACGAAAAACCTCCTTCCTAATCTATTTGAATATAAAAATGCGCGCTATTTTGGTTATACGCCATTAGAAGAAGATAATGCGCCTCGCGGTACCGTTGGAATTCCAAGGGTTCTAAATATGTATGAAAATTATCCGTTTTGGTTTACCTTCTTTAATCAATTAGGATTTCGTGTAGTACTGTCACCTTCTTCCAGTCGTAAGATATATGAATTAGGAATCGATTCTATTCCAAGTGAATCGGAATGCTACCCTGCTAAACTAGCTCATGGACATATTGAATGGCTACTTCGCGAAAAAACACCTTTTATCTTCTATCCTTGTATTCCATACGAACGCCAAGAATTTGAAGATGCTAACAACCATTATAATTGTCCAATTGTGACATCTTATGCTGAGAACATTAAAAATAATATGGATTCCATTGTACATGGCCATGTTATTTTCAAGAATCCATTTATGTCCTTTCAGAACAAAGAATCTCTATATCAACGATTATCCGAGGAACTTGCATCCGATTTTTCCATCTTGGATTCAGAAATAAAAACAGCTGTAGATCTTGCTTGGGACGAATTACTTGCTGCTCGTGAAGACATGAAGCGAAAAGGAGAAGAAACCATTGCCTTTCTTGATCGAGAAGGAAAACGAGGAATTGTACTTGCCGGAAGACCTTATCATATAGACCCTGAAGTCCATCATGGCATTCCTGAACTCATTAATTCTTATGATATGGCTGTTCTCACTGAAGATTCCGTATCGCATCTCCAACCAGTAGAACGTCCACTCATTGTCATGGACCAATGGATGTATCATTCTCGTCTTTATGCTGCGGCAAATTATGTAAAGACCAAAGAAAACTTAGATCTTATTCAAT
The DNA here is from genome assembly GCA_036656795.1 of Lachnospiraceae bacterium. Classification (GTDB taxonomy): domain Bacteria; phylum Bacillota; class Clostridia; order Lachnospirales; family Lachnospiraceae; genus CAUPWF01. Next base: position 62,469 of record JAVXHR010000010.1, read on the forward strand.
TAAATTCGTTTGGTTGTGGTTTAGATGCCGTTACAACCGATGCTGTGGCAGATATTCTGACCAAATCTGGGAAGATTTATACTACCCTTAAGATTGATGAAGTAAATAACTTAGGGGCTGCCCGTATTCGAATTCGTTCTCTTTTATCAGCTATTCGAGTGCGTGAACAAAAACAAATTACCCGAAAGATTCGTCCTTCTTCTATAGAACGTATTCCATTCACAAAGAAGATGCGAGAAACATATACCATTTTATGTCCACAGATGTCCCCTATTCATTTTGATCTACTTGGTCCTGCTTTTCGCTCTTCCGGATATCATCTTGAAATTCTGCCAAATGATAACAAATCCGCAGTTGATGTTGGATTAAAGTACGTAAATAATGATGCCTGTTATCCTTCTTTAATGGTGGTTGGACAGATTATGCAAGCAATTCTATCGGGAACTTATGATACAGACAAAATCGCCATTATTATTAGTCAAACAGGTGGTGGTTGTCGTGCTTCTAACTACATCGGCTTTATACGTCGTGCATTAGAAAAAGCCGGCTATTCACATATCCCTGTTATTTCTCTGAATCTTAGTGGATTGGAACAAAACCCGGGATTTAAGATCACACCTAGCCTTGTATTAAGAGGCATCTACGGTGTAATCTTTGGTGATATTTTCATGAAATGTCTATATCATGTTCGTCCTTATGAAACCGTTTCGGGTTCGGCCAATGCAATGCATGAAAAATGGAAAGAACAATGTATTCAATTTGTAAGCAAAACATATCCAAGCAGACGGGAATTCAAACAACTATGTCGTGGAATTATTCGAGATTTTGACGCACTTCCTACGCTTGATATCCAAAAGCCAAAAGTAGGAATTGTTGGTGAAATTCTTGTAAAATTCTTGCCTGCTGCAAATAACTACCTAGTAGATCTATTGGAACATGAAGGAGTAGAAGCTGTAGTTCCTGATCTCTTGGATTTTTTACTCTATACATTTTACAATAATAATTTCAAAACATCTCACCTTGGAATGAAAAAGTTTGCCGCTTTTAAGGGAAACCTTGGAATCAAAGCATTGGAATGGTTTCGCTCTCCTGCCAACAAAGCATTCCAAGAAAGTATACATTTTGCTCCCCCTGCACAGATACATGAACTTGCAGACATGGCTACTCAGATTGTATCCATTGGAAATCAAACAGGGGAAGGTTGGTTTCTAACCGGAGAGATGTTAGAATTAATCAATGAAGGCACCTCAAATATTGTATGTGCGCAACCTTTTGGTTGTCTGCCTAATCATGTAGTTGGCAAAGGTGTCATTAAAGAATTACGACGCAGACACCCATTAGCCAATATTGTTGCTATTGATTATGATCCCGGTGCCAGCGAAGTAAATCAATTAAACCGAATTAAACTAATGTTATCCACTGCAAACAAAAACTTAACAACTTCATAAATCATACGATTCACATTATTGCACCTACTCTTCTACAATACAAAAATGACCCAAATACAATCTACTTGCATTTGGGTCATTTTCTATAAATCACTATTACAATTCAATCATTATTTTGTCTTTTCTTTTTGCAAAGAAAGAAATTCCCACCAATAACACAATACTTATAATGACCAAAAAGTAAAAACTTAATCCTCTGCTTAATAGCATTGCAGAGCCTAACATCTTTGTAGTATAGATTGTTCCAAATAGCATCATAAAACTATTTTCACTAACCCCTACTGCTCCCGGCAATGGGATTACCGAGGCTGCCAGATGAACCAGAATCTGTAATACAAGTACCTCCCCATAGGAACTTACACGTTGTCCTAAAGATAAATACACCATATACGGAACACTAAACCAACAAATAGTCTGAATAGTTGTAACAAAAATAACTTTTCCCAAGATCAACATACTTTCCCGTAATAATCCGGCACATTGTTGATATTCTACAATATGACGTTTCAACGAAAGTATAGCACTTTGCTTCTTCTCTTCCTTTAGAATAGGAATTTTAAAAATTAATCTTTCACTAATTTTGCATATCCAATTAGAAAACCCGTTGGAAAATATTGCTAATACTAAAAATGCAATTACCATTCCATTAAGTAATAGTCCAATAACTGCCATCACACGAACCAATGTAATTTCCTGTACTCTGTCCCCATTTGTGATGCAAAGTGCCACCACACCCAGAAAAAAAGTTACTACTTGAAAACTGGTCAATTCAATCAGCAATGCCAATGAAGAATGAGATACCTCTATCTTATCCCGATGCATTGCATAGATTTGCATAGGTTGTCCCCCTGTTGCTGATGGTGTTATTGAACTAAAGAAAAATCCAATCAATGCATATTTTAATGCTTGTATCATTGGAATAGTATATCCAATATGTTCTAGAATAATTTTAATATTCATTGCTTCTCCAAGGCAAAAACAAAAAGCAAGCATTGCACCTAATATCAAAAAAATCGGTGTACTTTCCCTAATAACTGTAACCATTTCTCCTATATTCTGTTTACGTAATAAAATCCACATTACCCCACCTACCAGCAAAACAAACAGCAGGAAATGTGTAATCGTCTTTTTAAAAGAATACTTTTTTTCCATATGTCTCTCCTAAGTTTCCAAATCTATATCCTTGTTCTAATAACAATGGAAGTGTAATACGCAGGGCTTGAATTGTCTTTTTGGGAGCACCTTTGGCGCCTCGTCCATCATGAAGACAGATAACAGATCCTGGTGTTGTTCGTTTCATGATTTTATTGGAAATAGAATCTACGGTTGCCTTTTTTTCCCAATCTTGTGCCATAACATCCCATAACAGCATCTTAACACCTAACTTTTTCACCATATATAGCGTACATAAGTTAATATGTCCCCACGGTGGGCGATAATAGACACAGGAATACCCTAATTTATCCATTGTAATAACCGTTTTTGTAAAATCAGAATAGGTTGTACCCCATCTTTGAAGAATTGCATTTTTATGACAATAGGAATGCATTCCTATTGTATGACCATCTGTTTTCATCTGCTGAAGCAATTTGGGGTTTTGATTTGCAAATTCGCCCACCACAAAAAAAGTTGCATGAATCTCATACTGTTTTAATAGCGCTAATAATTCCTCTGTATAGAGACTACTGGGTCCATCATCAAATGTAAGATATATCGTTTTATCATGAAAATCTGTTTCGTCTAATAATTTTTTTCTTCGATTTATATCAACAAATCGAATTACAAAAGATGGTATAATTCCATAACTTAACAATAAAAGAATACCTATATATACAAGAATTCCCATTATGCCACACTCCCTTTGTTCCATATCTGCACAACTTGTTCTAATTCTATCTCAATGATTTCTTTTTTACTCTGGACAATATTTTTTCTCATAGTATTTAATTTTTTATCATCTAAAAGCAACTCTTGTAATTGCAAAATGTAATTTTCTGATCTTTTCCACACAACCATTCCTATATTCTGTTCCTCTACAAAATGAGCATTATATACTTCTTGTTCTAAAAATGGATGAATAACGAACATCGGAGTTTCACAATGAAGAATTTCAAATAACGTACTTCCTCCTACTTTTGTTATAATCAAATCTGCCTCCTGCATATAGTCACTTACATGATTTGTATATCCCAAAACGTTCACATTATCATATTTTCCATTTAATCTTTTATACGCTTTTTTGTTTTTTCCTGTTAATACTGTTGCTTTTATATGTGGATTTTGGTGAATAAATTCCATAAGACAATCCATATGTGGCAATAATCCTAAGCCACCTCCCATGATTAAGATATGTTTTTCCTGATGTTTAAGTGATTTTTTCTTTTCAACTTCCGTATGATTTAGAAACTCCTGTCGTACCGGAATACCTGTAACATAGATAGAATTTGCATTCTTTCCAGCTTGAATCAAGTGGTTTTTAATAGAAACCGTTGGAGCAAGATAACTCTCCACATTTGAAATTACCCATTCGGGGTGCGTACTTATATCTGTAATACACGTAATTAAAGGAATCTTACATCCTGTCTTTTCCTTATAAGACGCAATTGCTTGAGCACATAACGGCAATGTACAGATAATCATATCCGGTTGATACCGTTCAATCAGGCAGCGTAATTTACGATACACTGAGAATCCGGCTGGCTTCATATCTACTTCCACCCTTCTGGAAAAACGATGAATCCAATTATAGATCGTATGACACTTTTCAACTAACATGTGAAACCCTATGTATAAAAATTTATGTGCTATTGGATATAGATATTCTAATAAATCAACCTCAATAATATTCGATTTTGGATCTTGATGTAAAAATTCCTCACCGATTGCTTCTGCTGCCATTCTATGACCCATCCCAAATCTTCCACTTAAAATTATAACATTCACGTATATTCCTCCTTACTCATTACTCTCTAAGAATATAGTACCGTTGATTTTTTAAGTTCATCGACACAAAACATTAAGTTTTTATAAAGTTCTCTACAACAAAACAGATGTCCCTCATACAATGGGACATCTGTCTTGTAGCTATTCCTCTTTATTTTTAAAAATGCAATCTCTGGATTGTGCCTATATTAATTTGCTTTTAGTTTGAATTTACTTACCAATTCCTTTAGCATCTGTGCTTGCCCACTTAATTCCTCACTTGCCGCTGCTGACTCTTCTGCGGTTGCCGAATTGGTCTGTACTACTGAGGATATCTGATCTACTCCTTTCGTAACCTGAGAGATGGATTCCGCTTGTTCATCAGATGCTGCCGCTATCTTATCAACAATCACAGAGGCTTCTCTTGCACCATCTACCACAGACAATAGCGACTGCGCAGTATCATCTGCAATTCTTGTTCCTTTTTCTACTGCCTTAACCGAATCCTCAATAAGTGCTGTCGTTCCTTTTGCTGCTTCTGCTGATTTACTGGCTAGATTACGGACTTCATCTGCAACCACCGCAAAACCTTTTCCTGCAGCCCCTGCTCGCGCAGCTTCTACCGCAGCATTGAGAGCAAGGATATTCGTCTGAAATGCAATGTCTTCAATTGCTTTAATGACTTTGCCTATCTCTTGTGAAGAAGTACTGATTTCATCCATTGCAACAATTAATTCCTGCATCTTTTCATTACTGTTTGTAACTTCGGTTCCGGCTTCCGTTGTCTTTACACTAGCTTCTTTTGCGTTGTCGGCATTGGTTTTAATCTGTAATGAAATTTCATTAATTGTAGATGCTAGTTCTTCAACTGATGCAGCTTGCTCTGTTGCACCTTGAGACAATGCCTGTGCACCACTCGATACTTGATCCGAACCACTTGATACTTGATCCGATGCTTCGTTAATTTGACTTAATGTATCGCTTAATTTATTATTAATATTTCTTACTGCCATTAAAATTGGTGCATAATCCCCAATATAGATGTCTACGGCTTTTGATTTAATATCAAAGTTACCATCTGCCATCTCTCCTAACAGATAGCTAATATCATTTACGATTGTAGATATTGCTCCGATAGTAAAGACTATTTTTTTTGATAAAACTCCCAATTCATCTTTTGAGTCGTAATCAATCGATATATCAAGAGATCCACTTGCCATCTCATTCATAGCCGCTTCTACTTTTTTCATAGGCCTTGTAATCGATCGCGTAGCAATAATTGCCATCACGATAGCTAAAATCAAACTGATTCCCAATAATACAAGACAGATTACAAGTGAGAGTTTCGTTGTTCTCTGAGAAGTCGCATCAAAATTAATGGCTCTTGTATCTGCATTTTTATATAATGCATCTGCTGCTTCTGCTGTTTTCGCATATGTATCCGCATAGGTTGTGTTTAATATAGTTGTTGCCTGCTCATAGTCTCCGGTCTGCAACAAAGAAAGGATTGTACTACGTTCCTTAGCTAATGCAACTTCTGCTTCCTCAACATCTGTTACTAATTTGGGATCTCCACCAAAGACGGATTTGATTTTATCAATACGTGCATCTAACTTGGCCTTATTTTTCGTAATTGCGTTCATATACTTATTAATATCTTTATCAATAATGCCACTACGAATGTCTTTACCAATTGTGTTCAAATCACACTCAATTCCAATGGCTTCCGTTGTAGAAACATAAGGCCCTGTAAAAAGTTTATGAGAAAGACTTCCCACATTATTCAAACGTGTTAAAGCAAAACTCATCATGATTATGGCTAATACAGATACTACAGAAAACCCTATAAACAACTTCTTTCCTATTTTTAAATTTTTATACATATAAAACCCTCCTCGTACCTAAATTATCTTTTGTCTGTCTTAATTATGCGCAATATAGTAGACATTTATATTC
>JAVXHR010000011.1:0-8476 GCA_036656795.1 Lachnospiraceae bacterium
CCTGTTAAGGTATCTAATTAAGTGATTAGGTATCTTTTTTTATTCTAAAAAAAGCATGAAATTCATTAAGAATATCTTAAAAAAACATTGAAATTATCTTTGCAATGTGATATTCTGAACAGGTGGTATTTATTAGATAGCCACAATTAAGTTAATATCATGTTCATATGGTATTGATCATCCGTGCTCAGTTAGAGACTTAGATCCGCTCTTCTGAACAGAAAGATGAAAATGATACAATCGTGCCTCAACTCACAGGGGAATAACGCGAGTAGCGAGTATACGCTACAAGGAGAAAAAACTAAAAGTTATAGGAGGAAATTTCAATTATGGGAGAAACACAAGTAAAAAACAAAAGACCATTTGGTTTTTACATCTGTTCATTGTCATTTACATTTGAAAGAATGGCATTTTACTCAGCAAAATGGTTAATCGCAGTATTCGTTGTAGCATCTATCGCAGATGGTGGTTTAGGACTAACAGACGTAGAAGCTGCAAAGATGTCAGCTAACTTGGTAGCATTTACATACCTTGCACCATTGATTGGTGGATACATATCTGACCGTTATATCGGTGCTAGATATTGTGTACCGGTTGGTATGATACTTATGGGTGTTGGTTACCTTTGTGGATGGCAAGCTCATTCAGCAGCGATGGTTAACGTAATGATCGTGTTAGTATCTATTGGTACTGGTTTATTCAAAGGTAATACCTCAGCTATTACAGGTAGACTTTTTGATGATCCAAAACAATTGGATAGTGCATTTTCAACACAATATTCATTTGTTAATGTAGGTTCATTTATCGGAACTACAGTTATTGGTCTTCTTTTCAAATCACAAGGTGGAAGATTCTGTTTTCTTCTTTGTGCAATCTTGTTATTCATCGATGCAATTTGGTTTACATTTGGAACTAAATTCTTAGGTGATGCAGGAAAGAAACCTTTCAAATTCGATAAAGCAGCTTCAGAACAGCATGAAGAAAAAGTGGAAAACAAACCACTTACAACTATCGAAAAGAAAAGAGTTGCAGCTATTGTTTTAGTATCTTTATTCTCAGTAGTATTCTGGGTGTTCTGGTACTTGGCATATATGCCAGTTTACTATTACTGGGGTGGCGACAACGGACTTGCAAACTGGATGATCGGAAGCTTCGAAATTCCAACAGCATGGTTCGATTCATTAAACGCTTTATGCTGTATCACATTAGGACCAGTTCTTGGTGTAGTTTGGTTCAAACTTGCTAAGAGACCTCAAGGTGATATGAGTATGTTTAAGAAAACAGCACTTGGATTAATCTTACTTGGATGTTCATATGCAGTATTTGCATTAGCTGAAGTAACAAGAGGCGGTGGCCAGGCTAGTATCCTTTGGATCGTAGCATTTGGTATTATCTTATCATTAGGCGAGATGGTATTCTCTCCACTTGGAAACTCGTTCATTAGTAAGTTCTCTCCAGCTAAGTTATTATCAGTTATGATGGGAGTTTGGATCTTCTCTATCTTTATTGCTGGTAAGTCTTATGGTTACTTATATGAATTTACAAAGAAATTCGACTTTGCTACATGTTATTTTGTAATTGCAGGAATTGCTGCAGTTTGTGGAGTTGTTCTTTGGGCAATGGATAAAAAATTAAATAGTTTGGTAGTAGAAGACGAAAAATAATTTTATAATTCAAACTTAAAAGACATTAGAGCTAACGCTCTAGTGTCTTTTTAATTTGGGACACGGTTTTTTTAATTTGGGACGGGGTATTTTTTCAAAATACCCCGTCCCAAATTAAAAACAAACTAAAAAAATATTGACATGTAGAAAATTGTGTATTAATATATTCGTTAGACGTCTAATGAAATGGAGGAAATTATGAGATGAAATTTGATCGTTCGGATATACCTACGATGTTAATTTTACATCAATTATTGCATTTGAGTGGAATACATGCGATGCATATGCTTGGAAAGTATGATTTGAAACCGGGTCAAGCGGGTATCCTTTTTATACTTGATAAAAATAAAGGATTGTCTCAACGTGAGTTGGCTGAATTCATTGGTGTAAAGCCACCGTCGATTACAGTGGCACTACAGAAGATGGAAAAGAAAGGATTTTTAGAGAGGGAATTGGATAAGCAAGATCAAAGAATTATGAGATTGCGTATTACACAGCAGGGGAGAGAATGTATTATTAATATAAAGAGGGTGGTAAAGGAAATGGATGAAATTTTGTGTGCTGATATGAATTCAGAAGAAAAGATATTGGTGCGAAGATTGCTGTTACAGATGCGTCATAATTTGACAGAGAGTAAGGTTTTAGAGGATATAAAGGTATGCATACCTATGGAGCATTTATAAATATAGGAAGGGAAAGATAACATGATAAAATTAGTAAAGTATTGGAAACCGTATATTACGTCAATTGCTGCGATTGTAGTGATATTGATGTTACAGGCATATTGTGATTTATCACTGCCGGGATATACATCGGATATTGTAAATGTAGGGATTCAGCAAGGTGGAATTGATACTTCGATTCCCAAAATGATAGCGATTAAGGATATGGATAAGTTATGTTTATTTATATCAGATAAAAACCAAAGAGATGTATTAGAGGCATATAAAAAAGACGATAATACTTACAATCAAGAGGCATATGTTTTAAAAGAAGTGGTATTAAAAGATAAGAATAAGATCAAAAATCTAACGAAGATATTAGGGAAACCAATGATGTTGGTTCAGGGATTTGAGTCTGACAGTGAATCGATGGAGGCTATGAAAAAATCGATATTTGCGCAAGTACCACAAGAGATGGTTACCAAAGATATGACGGTCTTTGATGTGATTGGGAAATTACCTGAGAAGCAAAAAAAAGCTATTGTGAGTAAGCTAGAGGAAAAGATGACAGAGATGCCAGATACTATGGTGGAGCAGGCGGCAACAGTATATATTAAAGAGGCCTATGGTACATTGGGAATTCACACAGGGCAATTACAAAATAAGTACATCTTATCTACTGGTGGAAAGATGATTGCGCTTGCTTTCATTGGAATGCTGGCCAGCGTTTTAGTAGGCCTTATGGCTGCAAGAGTTGGAGCTTCTACAGGTCGGGATTTAAGAGGACGTGTATTTAAAAAAGTGGTTGGATTCTCCAATGGTGAATTCGATCGGTTTTCAACAGCTTCCTTGATTACACGAAGTACCAATGATATACAACAGATTCAGATGTTGACGATTATGATTCTACGTATGGTTTTATATGCTCCTATTGTTGGAATTGGAGGAATATATAAGGTGTTCCAGACCAATGTATCCATGTCATGGATTATTGGATTGGCAGTATTATTGATTGTAGGAGTAATACTGGTACTCTTTACAATCGTTATGCCTAAATTCAAGAAATTACAAAATCTAGTTGATAAACTCAACTTGGTTACAAGAGAGATATTAACAGGCTTATCTGTTATTCGTGCCTTTAGTACAGAAAAATATGAAGAGAAACGTTTTGACAATGCCAATAAAGATCTTACCAAAACGAATTTATTTGTTAATCGTGCAATGACCTTTATGATGCCAACGATGATGCTAATTATGAACGCAATTAGTGTTTTGATTATATGGGTAGGTGCACATGGCATCGACAAAGGACAGATGCAGGTAGGGGATATGATGGCATTTGTTCAATATACAATGCAGATCATCATGTCATTCTTGATGTTGTGTATGATTTCCATTATGTTACCAAGAGCTGCAGTTTCTGCCAATCGTGTGGAAGAAGTATTGACCAGTAAAACCTTAATTCGTGACTCAAAAGAACCAGTGGCATTAGAAAAAGATGGAGCAGGAATTCTAACCTTTGATCATGTGTCGTTTCGATATCCGGGAGCAGATGAAGATGTTCTACATGATATCACATTTACTGCAAAACCGGGAGAGACTACGGCATTTATTGGAAGCACAGGAAGTGGAAAGTCTACATTAGTCAATCTTATACCACGATTTTATGATGTAACGGAAGGAAAAATAACAATTGATGACAAGGACATTCGAGATATCACACAGCAGGAATTACGGGATAAGCTTGGATATGTACCACAAAAAGGCGTACTATTTTCCGGAACAATTGCCTCTAATATTACATTTGGAAATACAGATGCAACGAAGATGCAGATGAGGGAAGCGGCGAATATTGCTCAGGCAGAAGAATTTATCCAAGAGATGCCGGAGAAGTATGAAAGTACCATATCACAAGGAGGATCCAATGTGTCAGGTGGACAAAAGCAGCGTTTGTCTATTGCTAGGGCGATTGCAAAGAATCCGGATATTTTTATATTTGATGATAGTTTTTCGGCACTTGACTATAAGACTGATATCACATTGCGTCATGCATTGAAAGAACATACCGCAGGCAGTACGGTGCTAATTGTAGCACAACGCATTAGTACGATTCTTCACGCAGAACAGATTGTGGTATTAGATGATGGTGTTGTAGCAGGAATTGGAACTCATGAAGAATTACTGGATACTTGTGACACATATTATCAAATTGCATCTTCTCAGTTATCAGAAAAAGAATTACGAAGAAAGGGGGAGAACGGACATGAGTAATGAACAAAGAAGACCAAGAGGTCCAATGGGTGGAAGACATGGGGCAATGAGTGCCGGAGAAAAAGCAAAAGATTTTAAAGGTACTATACACAAATTAATTGATTATATGAGTCAATACAAGATTGCAATTTTCTTTGTAGTAGTATTTGCAATTGGGAGTACCATATTTACTATTGTAGGTCCAAAGATTATGGGAAAAGCAACTACAGAGATATTCACAGGGTTAGTAGGCAAAATTTCCGGAGGTACAGGAATTAATTTTGGAAAAATTGGACAGATATTAGCAGTAGTTTTAGGACTATACGTTGTCAGTGCGATATTTTCATTTATACAAGGATATATTATGACCGGTGTATCACAAAAGCTAACGTATCGTTTGCGAAAAGAAATTTCGGAAAAAATTAATCGTATGCCAATGAATTATTTTGATACAAAGACACATGGAGAAGTACTCTCTCGTGTTACAAATGATATTGATACCTTAAGTCAAAGCCTGAATCAAAGCGCTACCCAGATGATTACCTCAGTAACAACAATTATTGGTGTACTTGTTATGATGTTAAGTATCAGCCCAATCATGACAATGATTGCAATTTTGATATTACCACTTTCCATGGGTTTTATTTCTGTAATTGTAAAAAGATCTCAAAAGTATTTTAAGAGCCAGCAGGAATTTCTGGGAAATGTAAATGGCCAAGTGGAAGAAGTGTATAGTGGGCATAATATTGTTAAGGCTTTTAACAAAGAAGCTGATGTAATGACGGAATTTAATGAAACCAATGGAAAATTATATGAATCTGCATGGAAATCTCAATTTCTTTCTGGAATGATGATGCCAATTATGCAGTTTGTAGGAAATATTGGATATGTTGGAATTGCAATTCTAGGTGGATATCTTGCAATTAAAAATAGTATAGAAGTTGGTGATATACAATCATTTATCCAATATGTAAGAAGTTTTACTCAGCCAATCCAGCAAGTTGCACAGGTAGCAAATTTATTACAATCTACAGCGGCGGCTTCAGAAAGAGTGTTTGAATTTCTAGAAGAAAAGGAAGAAGATCAAGTAGTAGAGCATCCAGTTTCGGTAGAAGGCTTAGAAGGAAAGGTAGACTTTGAACACGTCAGGTTTGGATATCACTCGAATCATATGATTATCAATGATTTTTCAAGCCATGTACAACCAGGGCAAAAAATTGCAATTGTAGGACCAACGGGTGCGGGGAAGACAACGATGATAAAACTATTGATGCGTTTTTATGATGTGAATAGTGGTGCAATCTTAGTAGATGGGCATAACCTTCAAGATTTTAACCGAAGCGAACTTCGTCAGATGTTTGGCATGGTATTACAAGATACATGGTTATTTAATGGAAGTATTAAGGATAATATACGATATGGTAAATTAGATGCTACAGATGAAGAAGTTATAGAGGCTGCAAAAGCTGCCCATGTCCATCGATTTGTAAAGACTTTGCCCAATGGATATGATATGGAATTAAATGAAGAGGCAAGTAATGTGTCTCAAGGACAGAAACAGTTATTAACTATTGCAAGAGCAATTCTTGCAGATCCAAAGATATTAATCTTAGATGAGGCGACCAGTTCGGTAGATACAAGAACAGAGGTGCAGATTCAGAAAGCAATGGATAATTTGATGAAAGGAAGAACAAGTTTTGTCATTGCACATCGATTATCTACTATACGTGATGCGGATTGCATTCTGGTCATGAAAGACGGAGATATTGTAGAACAGGGAACACATGAAGCACTTCTTGAAGCACAAGGATTCTATGCAGACCTTTATAATTCTCAATTTGAAGAAGTCAGCGCTTAGTTAGATCATCTAAAGTAGGAATAGTAGATAACGATAAATAAATAAAAATACCCCTTGAGGAAGAATTAATGAACTTCCACAAGAGGTATTTTTTAATGGTAAATATTCTGATTCTCGTATTTAGCTTCTGAAGTCACTTGAATGAATAATTTTTTGAATTGCTTCACATCAATATCGGCCAGCATCACAGAAGTATGTGCCTGACACCCGTTTAGTTTAGGCAATTGTTCTAATGCAAGTAATGCGGTAGGACTTGTAGCAGCACTTACAGATAATGCAATTAAGACCTCATCAATATGAAGCCGTGGATTATGGCTCCCAAGGTATTTAGTTTTTAATTGCTGAATTGGTTCAATGGCTTCAGGGGAAATGACATGTAGTTCGTGATTCAATCCTGCCAATTCTTTTAAGGCATTTAGCAACAGTGCTGCAGAGGCGCCTAAGAGTTTTGTAGTCTTACCGGTAATTATTCGCCCATCAGCAAGTTCCAATGCCGCTGCAGGGCCATCTGTCTCTTTTGCACGTGCAAGTGCGGCAGTTACAACTCTACGGTCTTCCATCGTGATATTTAATTGATTCATTAATAATTCAATCTTATATGCTTCCGCTTCCGGAGATGTACCGGCTAGAATGCCATTTAGTGCGTTATAATATCGTCGTATAATCTCTTGCTTTGAAGCTTCTTGACACACGGCATCATCACAGATACAATTTCCGGCCATATTAACCCCCATATCCGTTGGGGATTTATAAGGATTGTTGCCATAGATACGATTAAATATGGCGGAAAGAACAGGAAAGATTTCTACATCTCGATTATAATTCACAGTAGTAATACCATATGCTTCCAGATGAAAAGGATCAATCATATTGACATCATTTAAATCGGCAGTTGCAGCTTCATATGCTAGATTCACAGCATGTTTTAATGGAAGATTCCAGATTGGAAATGTTTCGAATTTAGCATAGCCAGCATTAATACCTCGTTTATGTTCGTGATATAATTGAGAAAGACAAGTTGCCATTTTTCCACTTCCGGGTCCGGGTGCGGTTATGATGACTAAAGGTCTTGTAGTCTGGATATATTCATTTTTCCCATAACCGTCATCACTTACAATAAGAGGAATATTAGAAGGGTATCCATCAATATTATAATGTGTGTAGACTTTAATTCCTAATTTTTCCAAACGACCTTTAAAAAGGTCGGCACTACGTTGTCCAGCATATTGAGTAATAACGACACTACCGACAAAAAGATTTTTATCATGAAAAGCATCAATTAATCGAAGCACATCGGAATCATAAGTAATTCCCAGATCACCACGAACTTTATTCTTATCAATATCGCCGGCACTAATGACAATAACAAGTTCGGCCTCATTAGATAATTGCATTAATAAACGTAGTTTACTATCAGGTTCAAAGCCGGGAAGAACTCTGGCTGCGTGGTAGTCATCAAAAAGTTTCCCACCAAATTCTAGATATAGTTTATTGTCAAATTGACTGATTCGTTCTTGGATGTGTGATGATTGCATATCAAGATATTTCTGGTTATCAAATCCAATATTCATAAGTACTTTAGCTCCTCCTTTTATTTTATCTCTATTTATACATCAGTATAATCAGTACAAATTATAGTATACTACAAAATATGTTGTTTTTGGGAGTTGATTTTATTTTCTTTTCATATTTCTAATCTTGCTTTATGAACGCTAACTCTCTATAATAAACATAGTACGTTAGGAGGAAAGACATGGATAATCAAAACAATCAGAATAATCCCAATCAGAATAAAAAAAATGACCCTAAAAAGAACAAACAAGGCTGGGGGATTATTATTTTCACAACATTAATTACGGCATTACTCGTATTAATGCTATATCAATTTTTACAAGATAGTACATCAGAAGAAATTTCATATAGTAAATTTCTAGATATGGTGGATCATGGAAAAGTAGAAAAAGTAATAATAGATGCCAATAAACTAATTATTACGCCAAAAGATTCTGCAAATGTTAAAGATACCAAAGATACCAAAGATA
>JAVXHR010000011.1:8576-62636 GCA_036656795.1 Lachnospiraceae bacterium
TTATTACGCCAAAAGATTCTGCAAATGTTAAAGATACCAAAGATACCAAAGATACCAAAGATACCAAAGATACCAAAGATACTAAAGATTCTACGACTACCCAAGATACTAAAGATGAAAAAGATACGACAACAACAGATATTGCAGGACGTTCTACTACGTATTATACGGGAATGGTAAAAGATGAGACACTTTCAGAACGTTTGTATAAGGCAAATGTGGAATATGGACAAAAGATACCCGACTCAACTTCAGCAGTATTACTGAATATATTTGTAAGTATTATTCTTCCATTTGCGATTATCTTCATGGGTCTTAATTTCGTAATGAAGCGCATGTCCAAGGGTGGTGGCATGATGGGAGTTGGAAAAAGCAATGCTAAGATGTATGTTGAAAAAGAGACTGGGGTTACATTTAAAGATGTAGCAGGTCAAAATGAAGCGAAAGAATCATTACAGGAAGTAGTGGATTTCTTACACAATCCGGGGAAATATACGAGTATTGGAGCAAAGTTACCAAAAGGTGCATTATTGGTAGGACCTCCTGGAACAGGAAAGACTTTATTAGCCAAAGCAGTGGCAGGAGAGGCAAAAGTGCCATTCTTTTCTTTGTCAGGTTCTGCATTTGTAGAGATGTATGTAGGTGTAGGTGCATCAAGAGTGCGTGATTTATTTAAACAGGCACAGGCAATGGCACCATGTATTATTTTTATTGATGAGATAGATGCCATTGGAAAAAGCAGGGATAATGGTATGGGAAGCAATGACGAGAGAGAGCAGACTTTAAACCAACTATTGGCAGAGATGGATGGATTTGATACGGATAAAGGCCTTTTATTATTAGCGGCAACCAATAGACCGGAGATTCTTGACCCGGCATTACTTCGCCCCGGCAGATTTGATCGACGTATTATTGTGGACAAACCGGATTTAAAAGGACGTGTCGATGTATTAAAAGTACATTCCAAAGACGTTAAGATGGATGAAACAGTAGATTTAGAAGCGATTGCGCTTGCAACATCAGGTGCAGTTGGGTCAGATCTTGCGAATATGATTAATGAAGCAGCAATAAATGCAGTGAAAAATGGACGCCAAGTAGTAGGACAAGCAGATTTATTTGAGGCTGTTGAAGTTGTTTTGGTCGGAAAAGAGAAGAAAGACCGGATTATGAATGCAGAAGAAAGACGGATTGTTTCTTATCATGAGGTGGGGCATGCATTGGTCAGTGCTTTACAAAAAGGTTCAGAGCCTGTTCAGAAGATTACGATTGTACCAAGGACTATGGGGGCATTGGGATATGTAATGCAGACACCAGAAGAAGAAAAGTTTTTAAATACAAAGACGGAATTGGAAAATATGCTGGTCAGTATGCTGGCGGGCCGTGCAGCAGAAGAAATTGTATTTGATACAGTGACAACAGGAGCATCTAATGATATAGAGAAAGCGACTAAGTTATCAAGATCAATGATTACACAGTATGGAATGTCTGAAAAATTTGGTCTTATAGGTTTGGAATCCGTTCAAAACCGTTACTTAGATGGCAGACCGGTATCTAATTGTGGAGAAGCAACTGCAGCAGAGATCGATAAAGAAGTGATGGAAATGTTGAAAGTCGCTTATACAAAAGCCAAAGAATTGTTGACAGAAGATCGCGAAGCACTAGATACAATTGCTGCATTTCTAATTGAAAAAGAAACAATTACCGGAAAAGAATTCATGAAGATATTTCGTAAAACAAAAGGAATTGAAGAGATTGAAGAAGCAATAGAAGACAAAGAAGTTGAAGAGATTATAGAAGACAAAGAAGCTGAAGAAATTATAGAAGACAAAGAAGCGAAAGAGATTATAGAAGACAAAGAAGTCGAAGAAATTTCCACGAAAACAGAGGAATCTTAATGAGCATATGGAAAATAATAATTTCGATATCGAAGAGGAGTTAAAAAAATTACCGGGGAAACCCGGTGTGTACTTGATGCATGATGAACAAGATCGTATTATCTATGTAGGAAAGGCTATTAGTCTTAAGAATCGTGTGCGTCAGTATTTTCAAACCAGCCGGAATAAAGGGGTTAAGATTGAGCAGATGGTTACCCATATTGTTCGGTTTGAATATATTGTTACCGATTCAGAATTAGAGGCGTTGGTTTTAGAATGTAATCTTATCAAAGAGCATCGCCCCAAATATAACACCATGTTAATGGATGACAAAAGTTATCCATTTATTCGCGTTACCGTAGAAGAAGATTATCCACGTATTATGTTGGCAAGACAGATGCATAAGAATCAGTCGAAATACTTTGGACCCTATGTAAGTTCTACAGCGGTTCGTGAAACATTGGATCTGATACGTAAACTTTATCATATTCGTAGTTGTAATCGTAATCTGCCAAAAGATATCGGCAAGGAACGTCCTTGTTTAAACTATCATATCAAACAATGCCAAGCACCTTGTCAAGGATATATTTCAAAAGAAGAATACAGTGTCAATATTAATCAGGCACTTTCTTTCTTAAATGGAAATTATGATCATGTGATAAAGGATTTAGAAGATCAGATGACACAAGCATCGGAACAAATGGAATATGAAAGAGCAATTGAATATCGGGAATTATTGCTGAATGTAAAACAAATTGCCCAAAAACAAAAGATTACAAATCATAGTGGAGAAGATCGTGATATCCTAGCAATTGCAACAGAAGAGAACGATGCAGTTGTACAAGTGTTTTTTATACGGGGGGGCCGATTGATTGGACGTGATCATTTTTACTTAAGAATCAGTCAAGAAGAGACAAAAGGTGCAATCCTCACTAGTTTTATCAAACAATTCTATGGCGGAACGCCCTATATTCCTAGCGAATTGATGTTACAAGAAGAAATAGAAGAAAAGAAGATTATAGAGGAATGGCTTTCTCAAAAAAGAGGGCATTGTGTACATCTTCGTGTTCCACAAAAAGGACAAAAAGAAAAATTAGTAGAGTTGGCAAGAAAAAATGCAGTACAGGTACTTAGTACGGATAAAGAACGTCTAAAGAGAGAAGAAGGACGTACACTTGGTGCCGTAAAAGAGATTCAGAAACTTCTGCATATTGATAAAATTACTCGTATTGAGGCATTTGATATCTCTAATACAAATGGATTTTCTTCTGTTGGCTCTATGATTGTATATGAATCCGGAAAACCAAAACGAAATGATTATCGGAAGTTTAAAATTAAAGGAGTCCAAGGGGCCGATGATTATGCCAGCATGGAAGAAGTATTAACGAGAAGATTTATACATGGATTGGAAGAACGAAAAACTGGAAAAACATTTGGTGGGTTCACGGTATTTCCAGATCTAATTATGATGGACGGTGGGAAAGGACAAGTGAATATCGCATTAAAGGTGTTGGAGAGCTTAAATCTGACAATTCCCGTTTGTGGTATGGTAAAAGATGATCATCATCGAACAAGAGGATTATACTATAATAATGTGGAGATACTGCTCCCATCGTCATCAGAAGGCTTTCGATTAATCACACGTATTCAGGATGAAGCTCACCGTTTTGCTATTGAATTTCATAGAAAATTAAGAGGACAAGGTCAGGTTCATTCTATATTGGACGATATTCCGAATGTAGGACCTGCAAGACGAAAGGAATTAATGAGATATTTTATGAATATAGAAGCAATTAAGGAAGCAAGTATTGAGGAATTGCAGAATCTATCATCTATGAATGCAAAGTCCGCAAAGGAAGTGTACAACTTTTTTCATTAATGGTATACTGATAAGAAGAAAAGAATGTGAAGGAGAGAGCGATGTCTAGTGTAAAATTATCAAAGATAGTGGAAAAGATGAATCTAAAGAATCTGACACCGGAATTAGATCTGACGGAACAAGAAGTGGCAGTTCCGGATATTAACAGACCGGCATTACAACTAACAGGATTCTTTGATCATTTTGAATCTGATAGAGTGCAGATTATAGGATATGTAGAGTATACATATTTACAGACTTTATCAGATGAAAAAAAGGAACAGGTATATGCAGATCTTTTATCACATGGCATGCCATGCGTGATATTTAGTAGAGATCTATACCCAGATGAGATGTTTTTAAAAGAAGCAATTGCTAATAAAGTTCCTGTATTTTCAACAAACAAAAGTACTTCATCATTTATGGCAGAATTAATTCGCTGGCTGAATGTAGAACTGGCACCTTGTATTTCAATTCATGGAGTGCTTGTTGATGTGAACGGTGTCGGCGTACTGATTATGGGTGAAAGTGGAATTGGAAAAAGCGAGGCTGCGTTAGAGCTAATTAAGCGAGGCCATCGTCTTGTAACAGATGATGTGGTAGAGAT
This sequence comes from Lachnospiraceae bacterium, assembly GCA_036656795.1. Taxonomy (GTDB): domain Bacteria; phylum Bacillota; class Clostridia; order Lachnospirales; family Lachnospiraceae; genus CAUPWF01. The sequence continues at coordinate 12,916 of JAVXHR010000011.1, forward strand.
TCATAAGGTCAGCGATGACACACTGGTAGGTACGGCACCAGATATAACAAGGCATTTTATTGAATTACGAGGAATTGGAATTGTAGATGTAAAGACTTTATTTGGGGTTCAAAGCGTAAGAGAAACCCAGAATATTGATTTGGTTATTACGTTAGAGGATTGGAATAAAGATAAGGAATATGATAGGTTGGGATTAGAAGAAGAATACACCGAATTCCTTGGAAATAAAGTGGTCTGTCATTCAATTCCTATTCGACCGGGACGTAATCTTGCAATTATAGTAGAGGCGGCATCGGTCAATCACAGACAGAAACAGATGGGATATAATGCTGCACAAGAATTATATAAACGTGTACAAGAAAGTATTACAAATAAAAGTAAGCAACCATAAAAAAGGAGAGTACGCATGAGTTATTGTTTCGGAATAGATGTGGGTGGAACCACAATTAAGATGGGATTATTTGAATTCAGTGGCGAGTTAACAGAAAAGTGGGAACTTGTAACACGAACAGAAAATCAAGGCGAGAATATTCTTCCGGATATTGCAAAGGCAATTCAAGAGAAGATGAAAGAAAGAAAACTAGATGAGGACGATATCCTGGGAATTGGAATTGGTATCCCAGCTCCGGTAACCGAGTTGGGAATTGTGAATGCGACCGCGAACTTAGGCTGGGGATATAAGGAAGTAAAACATGAACTGGAAGAACTTACAAGAATGAAAGTGCAGGTAGGCAATGATGCTAATGTGGCGGCTTTAGGTGAGATGTGGAAAGGTGGTGGACTTGGTCATAAAAATCTGATTATGGTTACGCTTGGAACTGGTGTTGGTGGTGGGATTATCATTAATGGCAAGATTGCCGGTGGCGGACATGGAGCCGGTGGCGAGATTGGACACATCTGTGTGAATTATGAAGAGACAGAAGCATGTGGCTGTGGGAACAAAGGGTGTTTGGAACAATATGCATCGGCAACAGGAATCGTACGATTGGCAAAACAATATCTTCAAAAACACTCAGAAGAAACGTCACTCAGTCATGTGGAATTAACAGCAAAAACAGTGTTTGATGCAGTGAAGATGGGGGATAATGTGGCAATCGCAATTGCAAAAGAATTTGGAACGTATCTGGGATATGCATTAGCAAATATGGCGGCATGTCTGGATCCGGAAATCATTGTAATTGGAGGCGGCGTATCAAAAGCAGGAGAACTTTTATTAGATTATATTATAACGCCATATAAAGAACGGGCGTTTTTTGCCAATAAAGATGCAAAATTTGTGTTAGCACGATTGGGCAATGATGCGGGAATCTGTGGAGCGGCAAAGATGATTCTAAGATAGAGTTTTGACGAATATATGTGTAACATCAAAAAAGAACCTTCTACGGTAAAATCCTTTCCGTAGAAGGTTCCTTTTTATATAGGTAACAATATTATTATGGCGTTGGTGGATCTACAGGAGGCGCTGGCGGATCTACAGGTGGTGTTGGTTCTGTAGGTGCTGGTGGTGTCACAGGAGGCGCCGGAGTTTCAGGTGCAGGAGTTGTAGGAACTTCTGGCACAGTTCCCTCAGGAGGAACTTCTTCTTGATTCTCTTCCCCATACCCTGTACCGGCATGTCCGGAACAACTCTGAGATGGAACAGATCCATTTGCAAAGAATTCAGTGATTGCAGGACAACCGGAGACCGCTAACTTACCTGTAAGCGTACAGATTGTCTTCTCCTCAATAGATGCAGGCATTGGAAAGTCTTTATATTCCAGATTTTCATGAATACGATTCATAATCTTGCGCCATAAGTGTAGATGAGCAACTTTTTCAGTCAATGGTTTATTTTCGTCATAACCTAACCATACAGTTCCGGTATAGTAAGGAGTAAATCCACAAAACCAGATATCCACATCGGAAGAGGTAGTACCAGTCTTACCTGCAGCAGGCATATTGTCTAATCTCGCATTTTTTGCAGTACCATCTGTAATAACACCCTCCATAGCACTGGTCAATAACCATGCAGTTGAATCTTGCAATACAGTATGTGTCTCAGGAGTATTATCCAGTAATACATTTCCATCATGGTCTACAATCTTTGTATAGAGAATTGGTTTGTTGTACACGCCACCATTTGCAATTGTTGCATAGGCACCAGCCATTTCAATGTTATAGACACCATCGGTAATACCACCAAGTGCCAGAGCTTGCTGTACATCACTAAAGACTTGCCCGTTTCGTTCTTCATTTTCTACCAGTGTTGAAAAACCAAAATTTTTCAAATAATTAAATCCAACTTGTGGAGTAATTTCAGTAATTGTTTTTACAGCACAGATATTGGCAGATTGTTCAATGGCCTTTCGCATAGTCATATTTCCACGATAGGAAGAACCCCACCAGTTTTTAACAGGACGTCCATTTTCGTAAGAATAAGGTTCATCTTTAATCACTGTTGCAAGTGTTTGTCCACAACTATCAAGAGCCGGTGCATAAGTGGATACAATTTTATAACAAGAACCCGGTTGTCTCTTTGTAGCAGTAGCCCGATTTAGACTTTGACTTGCTACTTTTGCACCACGTCCACCAACCAGAGCTTTTACTTGTCCATTGGACTGATCCATAATTACAACAGAAGCCTGAGGTTGTGGTGAAAACGAAAGCTTTTCATCATAAGTATCACCTTCTTGTGCAATGCTTGCTTTAAATTCTTCTACTGCGGCGGTTGCTGCTTCTTCGTCGGCATAGAGAAGTCCTTGCTTGTCTCCATAATTTGCTTTTCGAAATGCTTTTAAATGTGTAGTGCCATAGTTTTCAACGCTGCCATCAGCACGAGTAATAGTAAGAGCATAGGAGACACCGGTCATCTTAGAAGACGGGAAATTGCCATCGTCATTCATCTCTTCATCGCAGATTTGCTGAATATTCAGATCCTGAGTAGAATAGATACTTAACCCACTGCTATAAACTGCGTTGTATGCCTGAGTATCAGAATATCCCAATTTTTCAGTAAGATCTGCCATTACTTGATTTGCTAGAGAATCAATAAAATAAGTAGATGGAGAGTCTTCTTCCAAAGCACTGTTTATATTTTGAACACGATCATATACAGGATCTGCAAGTGCTTCATCATAAGCAGCCTGATCAATGTATTTTTGTTTCAACATATTATTGAGTACTTTTTTTCGACGCTTCGCATTCTCTTCAGGGTTAGTTACTGGATTAAGTTTAGAGGGACTTTGCGTAATTCCTGCAATTACGGTAGCCTCGGATAATGTAAGATCTGAGACGTCCTTATTAAAATAACGACGAGAGGCTGACTGTACACCCAAAGAATTTTGCCCTAAATTAATGGTATTCATATAAAGTTCTAAAATCGTATTCTTATCAACTTGTTTTTCGATTTCAACAGCCAAGAACTGTTCTTGGATTTTTCGTTCTACTTTATCATAAAATGTTTTCTCTTCTGTAAAGTTTGGAAATACATTATTCTTAATTAACTGTTGGGTTAACGTACTTGCACCTTCGGAAAAATCACCACCATTGGCAATGCCCACAACTGCGGCACGGGCGATTCCTTGCATGTCGATTCCATTGTGCTGGTAAAAACGTTCATCTTCAATGGCAACGAATGCATGAGCCAGAAAATCTGGAATCTCATCAATGGTTTTATAGATTCGGTTAGAACCGGAAGAAACAAATCGCTCTGTTTCAGTGGAACCATCTGCAGCATATACAAAAGTAGTATAGCCCTTTGGCTTAATATCAGCAGGTGAAACCTGTGGAGTATCATCTACAATTTTCTTTATAAATAAACCACCACCTACCGCACAAGTAACACCCAATAATAAGATACATACAAGTGCTACCTTAAAAAAGCGTACACCCACTTTCTTTTTTCGCATAGTAGATTTTGAAGTTATTTCTTTTTGCTTTTTAGAAGCTTGCTTTTTCCCATAATTCATGTATTTAATGCCTCCTTCACACCCAACTATTATAGCAAAGATATGAAACGAAATAAAGCTTAAAAACAAAAAGTTCATAATTCCCTATGAAAAACTTAAGAAAATCATGTAAAATAATAGCTTTTTTTGCTATAGTAGATAAAAGAGCATAAAAAGGGGAAAATATGATTGCAAAATACAGAACGATATATCAAGGTGGTGAAGCAGAGCTTTTGGAAAAAAAATCCCGCTTTATCGGAATTGTACATCCAATTGAAACAGAAGAAGATGCACTTCACGTTATAGAACGCATAAAACACACACATGGAAATGCAACTCATCATTGTTATGCTTATGTGCTGGGTGAGCAGATGGAACTTCAACGCTGTAGTGATGATGGAGAACCAAGTAAAACAGCGGGGAAACCAATTCTGGACGTTTTGCTTGGAGAAGATATTCATAATACGATTATCGTAGTCGTTCGCTATTTTGGTGGGACCTTATTAGGGACAGGTGGGTTAGTACGGGCGTACACAGGTGCGGCAAAAGCGGGATTAGAAGTAAGTCAGATCATTACCAAACACCAAGGGACACAAGTTACGTTGAGGGTGGATTATACAGAGCTTGGTAAGGTACAATATCTGCTGGGTCAAAGAGGAATTCAGATTTTGGAATCAACCTATACAGACAGTGTAGTGATTTCTGTAATAATTTTAGCAGAAGAGGCGGCATGTGTCTGTAATGAGATTATGGAAGGAACGAATGGAAAGGCTGAGATAACAAAAGGGAAGACGTGTTATTTTACAGAATTACAGGGGAAGATACAGATATTTACAAGTTAGAAAGAGAGCCATTCTTAGTTTCATAAGAATGGCTCTCTTTTGTGATGTCATAATCAAAAAATTACTGGAATTCCGGTTCAATTAATCCAAAAGTCCCATTTTTCCTCTTGTAAACTACATTCACTTCATCGGATTCGGCATTACAGAACACATAAAAATCATGACCTAACAAATCCATTTGTATACAAGCATCTTCAGGGTACATTGGTTTAATACCAAATCGTTTTGTACGAACGATATTAATGGCATCTTCACCGATGTCGCCCCCTTCACTTTCAAAAAATTCTTGACGGAAGTTACTTCCACTTTGCTGTTTTGCAACCAATTTATTTTTGTATTTACGAAGTTGTCGTTCAATTACTTCTTCTACCAAATCGATTGATACATACATATCATTGCTTACTTGTTCTGAGCGAATGATGGTTCCTTTTACAGGGATAGTTACCTCAATTTTCTGACGTTCTTTTTCTACACTAAGAGTTATGATAATTTCTGTCTCTGGGGTAAAATATCGTTCCAGTTTTCCCAATTTCTGCTTGATTGTCTCTTTCAAGCTAGGTGTTACCTCGATGTTTTTTCCACTAATAATAAAATTCATGCTGTCCAACTCCTTTTCGATATATTTACAAACCCATAACATATGTTTGTACTATGTAATGATTATACTCTATTTTAGAATTAATGTATAGACCGAATCACTTCAATTCTTGTAATTTTTCCATTCGTTATCTCTGCAATACGTAACCCAAAATCCTTGTAATAGGTGCATGCACCTATTCCTATTTCATCATTATCGGCCTCTAATTTTCTGGTGACAACATCACATAAAGTGTCTTCATTATTCTCATAAGGAATATGGACGTGAATTAGGCGGTTTACGTAGGAAACTTTTTGGGTTCCCCGGAATATAACTTTTTCGGATTCATCAAATTCACAGAACAAATACTTGCGGATGGCAAATAAAATTGCAATTGCAAAGGCACCAATCAAATTATCCATAGCAGACGAATGATACATGACAATCTGCCTTGCTACGGCAAAGACAAGTACTTCAAATACAGTAGCAGGGGAATGGCTACACAACATACGTATTAATTCAATTCCAATGACAAGTGAAAAAGCTGCCCCCAAGACATCATTGAAAGAAGCGTAGGTTTGAAAAGTTGGAAGATGTAGTACAGAACCTGCCAAACCAACGGTAAAGTATATAATACTAATACCAAGAATTCCTGAGATTAGCAACTCCAGTGCGGTTGAAGATTTCTGGAGTATGGCTTTTGCATATTTTTTCATAATAAGTCCTCCATATATAATTATTTTTTTTGAAACTTTGAAAAACAATAGGGATAAATAGCAAGTACCCATAACACCAGCAGGAAGTATTGCACCATTTTTGATAAAATAGAACCACCAAATAGTGTTTGAAATCCTATTTTGATGCCAAGTGCAATGGAAAGTCCCAAGACCAATTTTAGCACTTGTCCAATCAGCGTACGAGTGTGGGTGTTAAAATTGATACATGTACGTTCTATATACCAGCCTACGGCGAAACCAAGCCCTGCACCGGCGGCTTTACAACAATCCGAGGCATATTTCTGTGTAATGATATTGTCATTCAATAGAAACAATGCATAGAGACTGACTCCAATAGATGCAAGAGTCAGTGCTGCTGCAATCCATTTAATATACTTTGTATCATCTAATAAAAAGTGTTGTCCTCGCCATACAAGCCAGGAAAGGAAGAGTGATATTCCCAAAGAAACCAACACATCTTTTGGAGTATGACAACCAAGATATAAACGGGAGAATCCAATGGACAAGAATGCAAGCACACAGAGTCCTTTCATCCAGATGTGTTTAGTAGAAAAGGAAATAGGAGCAAATAGACAGGTGGCACCTTGAGTATGCCCACTTGGAAAGGAGTAACCTGTGGCACCGGGAATTGCACTTTCTACGGCATGAAATCCGGGATCAAGAACCCAAGGTCTTGGAATACGAAATGTAATTTTTAATGTTTGTACACAGAGTCCTGCAGAAAAATAAGAGAATCCCAACAGATAAGCAAAGCGCTTATTTGCGCACCAATAAAGCACGCAAATAACCGCTATGATAATAAGTTCTTGTCCAAAATAAGTTATAAATTGAAAGAGTTGGTCTAATACGGGGGTACGAATACCCTCTAGCAGTTTCAAAAAATTCATTATTTAGCTCCTTTTTTTCTTAACTTTGCATCTAAAATCTTTTTACGTATTCTTAAATTCTTTGGAGTCACTTCCAATAATTCATCTGTATCAATAAAATCTAATGCTTCTTCCAAACTTAGAATGCGTGGAGTTGTTAACTTTAAGGAATCATCGGCTCCGGAAGAACGGGTATTGGTAAGGTGTTTTGTCTTACACACATTCAATTCAATATCTTCTGCTTTTCCGTTTTGTCCAATTACCATGCCGGAATAGATCTTTTCGCCGGCACCTATAAACAGAGTACCACGTTCTTGAGCACCAAACAATCCATAAGTCACAGATTCTCCAGTTTCAAAAGAGATTAAAGAGCCTTGTTTACGGTATTGAATCTCGCCTTTGTAAGGAGCATAGCCCTCAAAAGCGGTGTTGATAATTCCGTTTCCTTTAGTATCGGTCATAAACTCTCCACGATATCCAATCAGACCACGCGCAGGGATTAAGAATTCTAAACGGGTATAACCACCGTTAGATGCACCCATACCACGCAATTCACCTTTACGCTGACTTAACTTGTCAATAACAACACCGGTAAATTCATCAGGGACATCAATATAGGCGATTTCCATTGGCTCTAATAATTTATCGTGTTCATCTCGTTGATATAGAACCTCTGCTTTACTAACTGCAAATTCATAGCCCTCACGACGCATATTTTCAATTAATACAGAAAGATGTAATTCTCCACGACCGGATACTTTATAGCTTTCGGTTGTATTCGATTCTTCTACACGTAAACTAACATCAGTATTCAATTCACGAAACAGACGTTCTCTTATATGACGCGAGGTAACGTATTTACCCTCTTGCCCTGCAAATGGACTGTCATTTACAATAAATTGCATGGCAATAGTTGGCTCAGATATCTTCTGAAACGGAATTGGAACTGCATTTTCAGGAGAACATAAAGTATCCCCAATTGCAATATCAGAGATTCCAGAGATAGCAACAATAGAACCCATAGAAGCTTCTTTGACTTCTACTTTATCAAGACCATCATATTCATACAGTTTGTTTATTTTTACTTTTCGTTGCTTTTCAGGCTCATGGGCATTTACAACAACCATTTCCTGGTTGACACGAATCACACCGTTATCTACTTTACCAACTCCGATACGTCCCACATATTCATTGTAATCAATGGTGCTGATTAACACTTGAGTATCTGCATCGATATCTCCTTCGGGAGCCGGAATATAGTCGATGATTGTTTCAAATAACGGAACCATATTCTTTTCGTCATCGGTTAAATCCAATACAGCAATTCCCGCTTTTGCGGAAGCATAGACAAATGGGCAATCTAATTGTTCGTCTGAAGCGTCTAAGTCCATAAATAATTCTAAAACTTCATCGATTACTTCATCAGGTCTTGCCTCTGGTCGGTCAATCTTATTAATACATACAATAACAGGCAATTCTAATTCTAGGGCTTTTCGTAATACGAATTTGGTCTGTGGCATTGCACCCTCAAAGGCATCTACAACCAGTATAACACCATTTACCATCTTAAGAACACGTTCTACTTCGCCACCAAAATCAGCATGTCCGGGTGTATCGATGATATTAATTTTCGTATGTTTATAATATACGGCAGTATTCTTTGCTAAAATTGTAATACCGCGCTCGCGCTCGATATCATTGGAATCCATAACACGCTCTGCGACTTCTTGGTTTGCACGAAATACACCACTTTGTTTTAACAGTTCATCTACTAATGTAGTTTTACCATGGTCAACATGGGCGATAATTGCGATGTTTCTAATATCTTCACGTTTTGTTTTCATTAATTTTAATCCTTCTCTTTTCTTATTAAAAAGTTACAACTTTTATATTTTACCACATTTTCAAAAAAATACAAGGTTTTAGTTCTAAAAGTTCATTTTGCTACATAAACTAAGTATTGACTCAAAATACGAAAAAGAGGAAGGGAGAATTACAGATTATGTCAGATAAGATTATTGAAAACAACCAAGTAACTATTATGGGAGAGGTAGCCTCAGAGTTTATATTCAGCCACGAGGTCTTCGGAGAAGGGTTCTACATGGTAGATATTCTGGTGAAAAGATTGAGCAATTCAGACGACCGTATTCCACTGATGATATCAGAACGGCTTATTGACACCAGTCAAGATTATACGGGGGAATATGTAATGGCCAGTGGACAGTTTCGCTCGTACAATCGTCATGAAGAACAAAGAAATCGCTTGGTATTATCGGTTTTTGTAAGAGAAGTGACATTTGTTGAAGAAGAGGTAGATGGTGCGAAGACGAATAATATTTTATTGGATGGTTACATATGTAAGGCACCAATTTATAGGAAGACACCATTAGGGAGAGAGATTGCGGATCTGCTATTGGCGGTAAATCGTCCATATGGTAAATCTGATTATATTCCATGTATATGCTGGGGGCGTAATGCCCGTTTTGCTTCGGGTTTTGAAGTGGGAGAACATGTACAGGTATTGGGACGGATTCAGAGCAGAGAATATGTAAAAAAAATAACAGAAACAGATACGGAGAAAAGAGTTGCATATGAGGTATCTGTAAGTAAACTGGAATGTGTATTAGAGTAGTGACATTCATTGACATTGTACGGAAATGATGGTAATATTTGTAATAGTAACTGACGGTAAATTAGGAGGAAGAGTATGGCTATATTTACGGGAGCAGGAGTGGCAATTGTAACACCATTTCATGCAGATGGAAGTGTCAATTTTGAAAGATTGGAAGAATTAATAGATTATCAGTGTAATCATGGAACGGATAGTATTATTATCTGTGGAACTACAGGCGAGTCATCAACGCTTACAGAAGAAGAGCATATGGTTTGCATCAAGAAAGCAGTAGAATTTACGAAAGGACGAATTCCGGTAGTTGCTGGAACAGGTTCTAACTGTACAAGAACAACAATTGATATGTCAAAAGAGGCTGTGACATATGGGGTAGATGGACTACTGGTTGTGACACCTTATTATAATAAAGCGACACAACAGGGGTTGATTCAACATTACACAGCAGTGGCAAAAGAAGCAAAAGCACCCATTATTATGTACAATGTAGGAAGCCGAACAGGGTGTAATATTGCACCTGAGACTGCGGCAACCTTAGCAACAACCGTAGATAATATTGTAGGAATTAAAGAAGCCTCTGGTAACATCTCTCAGATTGCAAAAGTAATGCAACTGGCAGATGGGAATATTGATTTATATTCCGGAAATGATGACCAGATTGTACCGATTCTTTCTCTAGGCGGGAAAGGTGTGATTTCAGTGTTGGCAAATGTGGCACCACAAGTAACCCATGATATTTGTGCAAGGTTTTTTGCGGGAGATGTAAAAGGAAGTTGTGAGTTACAATTAAGTGCATTGCCATTGATTGAAAAATTATTCTGTGAAGTGAACCCAATTCCGGTAAAGAAAGCGGTGAGCTTAATGGGCATGGAGGTTGGAGGACTTCGTATGCCTCTTACTGAGATAGAGCCGGCACATGAACAACAATTGATTCTAGCAATGAAAGAATTCGGAATTCAATTGGTATAAATTTGCAAAGAAATAATATAGAGGATGTCGTAACAATGCGATGTCCTCTCATTTTAATATAACCTTACAAAGATGCGATGGGTTACAAGAAAACAGCGAAGTAAAATTCAAGTATTTATTTTGACAGAATGTGGAGGTAATAGGATGATTCGATTTATGATGCACGGTTGTAATGGGAAAATGGGACAAGTAATATCGAAACTGGTAAAGGAAGATGAACATGCGGAGATTGTGGCGGGTGTGGATGCACATGGAACAGGTACACATGATTATCCGATATTTACGGAATTGGAAGCATGTACGGTACAAGTAGATGTGATACTGGATTTTTCCAATGCACAGGCAGCAGACCATCTGTTGGATTATTGTGTAAATACTCAGACACCGGTGGTGTTGTGTACAACAGGATTGTCAGAACTACAATTACAGAAATTAGAGATTGCAAGTAAAAAAGTAGCTATCCTAAAATCAGCAAATATGTCATTGGGAATTAATATGTTATTAAAATTATTACAAGATGCTACAAAAGTTTTGGCTCCGGCAGGTTTTGACATTGAATTAATTGAAAAACATCATAATCAAAAAGTAGATGCTCCAAGTGGAACTGCAATTGCAATGGCAGACGCAATTAATGATACATTGAATCATGAATACACCTATCAGTTTGATCGAAGTAAGGAACGCAAAAAACGTGAAAAGAAAGAAATAGGAGTTGTTTCAGTACGTGGGGGCACCATTGTAGGTGAACATGAAGTAATCTTTGCGGGAGCAGACGAAGTAATAGAATTCAAGCATACCGCATATTCCAAAGCAGTATTTGGGAAAGGTGCTATTGAAGCTGGGAAGTTTTTAGCTTTTAAGCCCGCAGGATTGTATGATATGAGCCATGTAATTAAGTAGGGAATGACCAATGATAAGGAGGATTGTAATATGCAGGAACTAGATACACGATATCTGGAACGTCTCTCAGATCTGTACCCAACCATTGCGGCAGCATCTACTGAGATTATTAATTTACAGGCTATTTTGAATCTGCCCAAAGGAACAGAACACTTTTTGACAGATATTCATGGGGAATATGAGGCTTTTTCCCATGTGTTAAAGAATGGTTCCGGTTCGGTGCGCAGGAAAATTGATGATGTGTTTGGAAATACATTAAGCACAAAAGATAAACAATCCTTGGCAACTTTGATTTATTACCCTCGTGAAAAGATGAACATGGTAAGTAAATCCGAGAGCAACATGGAAGATTGGTATAAGATTACATTATACCGTCTGATAGAAGTAAGCAAGCGCGCGTCCAGAAAGTATACACGTTCCAAAGTCCGAAAAGCATTGCCAAAAGATTTTGCATATGTAATAGAAGAACTGATTAATGAGAAAGCGGAAGTATTAGACAAAGAATCTTATTATAATGAAATCGTCAATACCATTATCCGAGTGGGAAGAGCAGAAGAATTCATTGTGGAAATATGTGAATTAATTCAACGATTGACGGTAGATCATCTTCATATTGTAGGTGATATCTACGATCGTGGTCCGGGACCTCATATCATTATGGATAAATTAATGAGTTATCATTCCGTGGACATACAGTGGGGAAACCATGATGTACTGTGGATGGGTGCGGCAGCAGGTCAACGTGCCTGCATTGCAAATGTGATTCGTATCTGCGCCAGATATGGGAATCTGGATATCTTGGAAGATGGATACGGAATTAATCTATTGCCATTGGCAACCTTGGCCATTACTACATATGAAGACGATCCATGTGAATGTTTTCAACTTCATGGAACAGCTAATTATAATATCAAAGAGATGAAGATTGATACGAAGATACATAAAGCGATTTCTATTATTCAGTTCAAATTGGAAGGCCAATTGATTAAAAGAAATCCCGGATTCAAATTACAAAGCAGAAATCTATTACATCTCATTGACTTTGAAAAAGGGACAATTACTATTGAGGGAAATACCTATGAATTGTTAGACAAGAATTTTCCTACGGTGGATCCTAAACGTCCATATACTTTATCTAAAGAGGAAGAAGATATTATGGAACGATTGGAAAATGCGTTCTTAAATTGTGAAAAAATCCAAAGTCACATGAGATTTTTGTTGAACAAAGGTGGATTGTATAAAGTCTATAACTCTAATCTGCTGTATCATGGTTGTGTACCATTGAATAGTGATGGAAGTTTGAAATCAGTTACGATATTTGGAAAACGCTATAAAGGAAAATCACTATATGAAATTATAGAAAGTTATATCCGAAAAGGTTTTTTTGCGTTAGATTCCAAAGAAAAAGAACGTGGAAAGGATATGATGTGGTACACCTGGCTACATGAAAATTCACCATTGTTTGGAAAAGATAAGATGGCTACATTTGAACGATATTTTTTGGCGGAAAAGGAAACACATATAGAAAAAAAGAATCCCTATTATTATATGTTGGAACGAGAAGATATCATGGATAAAATCTTAGCGGAATTCGGCTTGCCGGCGAAAGGGACTCACATTGTGAATGGACATGTTCCGGTAAAATCAAAGAATGGAGAGAATCCCATTAAGTGCAACGGCAAAGTATTGGTAATTGATGGTGGATTTTCCAGAGCATATCAAAAAGAAACGGGTATTGCAGGATATACACTTATCTACAATTCTTATGGGTTGATACTAGTAGCGCATAAACCATTTGAATCCACAGAATCCGCTATTTTAAATGAAAGTGATATTCATTCAGACAGTGTTATTGTAAAAAGAGCGTTGGTAAGACGTTTGGTTGGAGATACAGATGTAGGAAAAGAATTAAAGGAAACCATTCAGGATCTGGAACAGCTATTAGATGCATATAGATCTGGAAAAATTATAGAAAAGATATAAGTAAGGTTTAATAAAAAGGTAAAAACTCCCATGTATTAGGTAGTATATATTTAGGCGGTTTGTAAATATTACTAACATGAAATATAATATTTTATCATGAAAGGGAGTGCCAATTTGAAGCGATGTAAAAAAATAGTTTTAATTTTATTATGTGCAGTTTCGTTGTGCAATATGACTGCTTGTAGTAATAAGTCAACCACAGATACAGCGACCGAAAGTAAAACAGATAATAAAGACGGAGTCATTAAAGATATGGGCGAAGATGTTAAAGATATGGGTGAAGATGTTAAAGACGGAGTCAATGATGTCAAAGATGATGTAACCAATAAAAAGTAAAACAGAGGGAGAAGTGGATAGGAGTAATCCTATCGACTTCTCATGTATTATACAAAAGGAGAAAAAGATGCGTTTTCGACCATGTATTGATATTCACAATGGAAAGGTAAAACAGATTGTCGGTGGGACGCTTACAGATGAGCAAGAACAAGCCATCACTAATTTTTCGTCAGATTATCATGCGGATTATTATGCAAAACTATACCAAAAAGATGGATTGACAGGTGGCCATGTGATTTTGCTCAATTCCATAGATTCCCCCTATTATGAGCAGACAAAGGCAGAAGCGTTCAAAGCGTTACAGGCATACCCCAAAGGGTTACAGGTTGGTGGTGGAATCACAGCAGAGAATGCAAGAGAATTTCTGGATGCAGGAGCAAGTCATGTAATTGTGACTTCTTATATATTCCATAACGATGGAATCCGGTGGGAACATTTAGCGGCATTAGTATCAACAGTTGGGAAAAAACAGATTGTTATTGATTTGAGTTGCCGAAGAAAAGGAAAGGAATACTATATTGTGACGAATCGTTGGCAGACATATACCAAGATGAAAATCACACAGGAGCTGTTGGAAGAATTATCCGATTATTGTGATGAATTTTTAATCCACGGAGTTGACATGGAAGGAACTTCACAAGGGATAGAACAAGAATTGGTGAAGAATTTAAGCCGGTGGAAGGGGATTCCGATTACATATGCAGGTGGAATAGGGAGTATGAAAGAGTTAGAGGTCTTTCGGAATCAAAGCATGGGAAGACTGGATTTTACCATTGGAAGTGCGTTGGATCTCTTTGGTGGAACGATACCATATATAAATATGTTGAACTCCACGATAGATGGTGTTAAAATGGAGTGATAATTTGTTATTAGAAGTTTGTTTTTAAAAATAAAGAACAAGGAGTTATATACAATTATGGGAATTGTACAGAAAATTTTTGGGACACATAGTGAAAATGAATTAAAGCGTGTTTATCCAATTGTAGAGAATATTGAATCATTAGAATCAACGATGGAACAACTGTCAGATGAGGAGTTAAAGGCAAAAACACCGGAGTTTAAAAAACGGCTAGCAGCTGGAGAAACGCTAGACGATATTTTGCCAGAAGCATATGCAGTGGTAAGGGAAGCAGCAGTTCGTACTTTACATATGAAACATTATCCGGTGCAATTAGTAGGTGGTGTGATTCTTCATCAAGGACGTATTGCAGAGATGAAAACGGGAGAAGGAAAGACACTGGTATCCACGCTACCGGCATACTTAAATGCATTAGAAGAAAAGGGTGTACATATTGTAACAGTTAATGATTATCTGGCAAAACGTGATTCCCAGTGGATGGGACAGGTACATGAATTCTTGGGTCTGACCGTAGGTGTTGTATTAAATGATATGGATAATGACGCACGTCGTGCAGCTTATAATTGTGATATTACGTATATTACCAATAATGAATTAGGATTTGATTATCTAAGAGATAATATGGTGATATACAAAGAAGAACTGGTGCAACGTGGCATGCATTTTGCAATTATTGATGAGGTCGATTCTGTGTTGATTGATGAGGCCAGAACCCCATTGATTATCTCTGGGCAAAGTGGGAAATCTACAAAGTTGTATGACGCTTGTGATATTTTAGTACGTCAATTACAACGAGGAGAAGCCAGTGGAGAATTCACAAAGATGAATGCTCTTATGGGCGAGGATATCGAAGAAACGGGAGATTTTATTGTTAACGAAAAAGAAAAGAATGTAAACCTTACCGAAGAAGGCGTCAAAAAAGCAGAACAATTCTTTCATATAGAGAACTTGGCAGATGCAGATAACCTGGAGATTCAACATAATATTATCTTAGCCTTACGAGCTCACAATCTGATGTTTCGAGATCAGGATTATGTTGTGACAGACGATCAGGTTATGATTGTAGACGAATTTACAGGACGAATCATGCCGGGCCGTCGTTATTCTGATGGTTTACATCAAGCAATCGAAGCAAAAGAGCATGTTCAGGTAAAACGAGAAAGTAAGACGTTAGCAACAATTACATTTCAGAATTTATTTAACAAATATGAGAAAAAAAGTGGTATGACAGGTACTGCATTAACCGAGGAAAAGGAGTTCCGTGATATCTATGGCATGGACGTTATTGAAATTCCAACGAACGTGCCGGTACTCAGATTAGACTTAGAAGATGCAGTATATACAACCCAGCGTGAAAAATTCAATGCTGTAATTGATGCAATCATCGAATCCTATGAAAAAGGACAACCTGTATTAGTGGGTACAATTACCATTGAAACATCAGAATTATTAAGTGGAATGCTAAAGAAAAAAGGTGTAAAACATACGGTCTTGAATGCGAAATTCCATGAAATGGAAGCAGAGATTGTAGCAGGAGCCGGTGCCCATGGTGCAGTTACTATTGCAACGAATATGGCGGGACGTGGTACAGATATTAAACTGGATGATGAAGCAAGGGCAGTGGGTGGACTAAAGATTATTGGTACAGAACGACATGAGTCCAGACGTATTGATAACCAATTGCGTGGCCGTTCCGGTCGACAAGGAGATGCAGGAGAATCCAGATTCTATATATCTTTGGAAGATGAATTAATGCGACTATTTGGCTCAGAACGTCTTATGAGCATATTTACAACTCTAGGTGTGGAAGAAGGGGAACAAATTGAGCATAAGATGTTATCCAATGCAATTGAAAAAGCACAACAAAAGATAGAGAGTAATAACTTTGGAATTCGTAAAAATCTCTTGGAATATGATCAAGTTATGAATGAGCAAAGAGAAATCATATATGAAGAACGTCGTCGTGTATTAGATGGAGAAAGCATGCGAGATGCAATCTATCGTATGATTACTGATTATATTGAGAATACAGTAGATGCAACAGTTTCTCCTGAATTGGAACCTGATGAATGGGATTTAAAAGAGCTAGATGTAAACTTACATGCAACCGTACCAATTAAGATTCCAACCATTCATGAAGTTCAGGATATGGAACAAAAAGAATTAAAACACATGTTAAAAGAGCAAGCAGTAAAAGCTTATGAAGCCAAAGAAGCAGAATTTCCTGAGATAGAGCATCTTCGAGAAGTAGAGCGTGTCATCTTACTTAGAGTTATCGATGCGAAATGGATGGGGCATATTGATGATATGGATCAGCTTCGCCAGGGAATTGGACTGCAGGCATATGGACAACGAGATCCATTGGTTGAGTATAAGATGTTGGGCTATAACATGTTTGGAGATATGACAAATGCAATCGCAGAAGAGACTGTACGTGCATTGTTCCATGTAAGGATTGAACAACGGGTAGAACGGGAACAGATGGCAAAAGTAACAGGAACCAATAAAGATACAAGCACTGCCAGAGCACCACAGAAAAGGGAAGAGAAAAAGATATATCCAAATGACCCATGTCCATGTGGAAGCGGTAAAAAATACAAACAATGCTGTGGAAGAAGATAACATAAAGAATGTTATCGAGGCAGATAATTCTAACGAAGAGGTGAGAATGTGGTTGAGTTAGATCCAATAAAAGCAACATTAAATTCATATGAAGAACTACTACAGGATATGAGGGATTCACTTTGACTTACCTCGTAAGGAAGAGCGGTTAGAGGAATTAAATAAAGATACAGAGATGCCCAATTTTTGGGATCACGCAGAGGAATCTTTGCAGATTATGAAATCAATCAAAGAATTACAAGATGAGTTAGATGCAATTCATAGGTTGTATGCAGGCTATGAAGACCTCGTATTGTTGGTTGAGATGGCCTATGAAGAAGAGGACAGAAGTATTCTAAAAGAGATTCAAAAGGATTTGGAAATTTTTGAAGAAGATTATGAAACACTTCGCATAAAAACTTTATTATCAGGAACATATGATAAAGATAATGCGATTGTAACACTGCACGCTGGAGCTGGTGGCACAGATTCCTGTGATTGGGCAGTGATGCTCTATCGAATGTATACACGATGGGCGGAACAAAAAGGGTATACCATACAAGTACTGGATTATATAGATGGTGATATTACGGGCATTAAAGGTGTGACATTTCAAGTGAATGGAACCAATGCGTATGGATATCTTCAATCCGAAAAAGGAGTGCATAGATTGGTAAGAATCTCACCTTTTAATGCGGCAGGGAAACGGCAGACGTCTTTTGTATCCTGCGATGTGGTTCCCGATATCAAAGAGGATATTGATATTGATATCGAGGAAGATGATCTAAAGATAGATACGTATCGTGCAAGTGGAGCGGGTGGGCAACATGTAAACAAAACCTCTTCGGCTATTCGGATTACACATATTCCAACAGGAATTGTAGTGCAATGCCAGAATGAACGTTCCCAACACGTCAATCGAGAAAAAGCAATGCAGATGCTAAAGGCAAAATTATATCTTCTGAAACAACAAGAACATGCTGAAAAAGTATCAGATATTCGGGGGGAAGTAAAAGAAATTGGATTTGGTAATCAGATTCGTTCTTATGTAATGCATCCCTACACGTTAGTAAAAGACCATAGGACCAATGAGGAAAGTGGGAATGTTTCCGCAGTATTAGATGGCGGACTCGACCCATTTATCAATGCATATTTAAAGAAAGGACGACCATGATCAATATAGCAGTGTTAGGATATGGAACAGTTGGTTCCGGTGTAGTAGAAGTAATGGAAACAAATGGAGCAATTATTAATCGTAGGGCATGCCAAGAGATTCAAATCAAATATATCTTAGATTTGAAGGAATTTCCGGGTACTTCTATTGAAAAGTTAGTGGTACATGATTTCGAAACGATTCTTAAAGATCCTAAGGTGCAGATTGTAATAGAAGTGATGGGTGGAATTGAACCGGCCTATACTTTTGTAAAACGTTCTCTTCAAGCAGGGAAAAGTGTTGTTACATCGAATAAGGCACTTGTGGCAAAACATGGAGCTGAGTTACTGCAAATCGCAAGAGAACACCAGATTAATTTCTTGTTTGAAGCAAGTGTTGGTGGTGGGATTCCAATTATTCGACCATTAAATTCTTCTATGACTGCAGATGAGATTGAGGTGATTACCGGGATTTTAAATGGAACAACGAACTATATGTTATCGAAGATGTTTTATGAAGATGCGGATTACGATGAAGTATTAAAAGAAGCACAGGAGAATGGGTATGCAGAGAAAAATCCGGAAGCAGATGTGGAGGGTTATGATGCATGCAGAAAAATAGCAATATTATCTTCACTTATTTCCGGTCAGCAGGTGGATTATGAAGATATCTATACAGAGGGGATTACCAAACTTACCGTACGAGATATGCAGTATGCCAAAGTAATGGGAATGACCATTAAACTGTTAGCTTCCTGTAAGCGAACACCGGAGGGATTAAGTGCGATTGTTGCACCATGCCTACTATATCCGGAACACCCACTTTATAGTGTGAATGGTGTGTTTAATGCGATTTTTGTACATGGAAATGTCTTGGGAGATGCAATGTTTTATGGAAGCGGTGCAGGAAAATTACCAACAGCCAGTGCGGTAGTTGGCGATGTGATAGATGCGGCAAAACATTTAGATCATAATATGCAGGTGCTTTGGGGACAAGAGAAATTAAAACTGGAAGACTTAGCAGATACAAAAAAAAGATTCTTTATACGCATTAAGGGAGAGAAGGATAACCTTCTTTTGAAGACGGAAGAGGTATTTGGACAAGGCCAGGTGGTACAGGTTGAGGGAGTAACAGATGAATTTGGTTTCCTAACGACTCAAATGAAAGAAGGAACATACGAAGAAAAAGCAGCAGGTTTTTCTGAAATTCTTCATATGCTTCGTGTAGAGGATTAGTATATGAAATATATAGTGGTATTAGGTGATGGAATGGCAGATGAGCCAATCGAAGAATTACAGGGAAGAACACCACTTGAATACGCCCATACTCCCTGCATGGATCGACTAGCTCCATACTCAGAGATTGGATTGGCGGCAATGGTTCCGGAAGGTATGAGTCCGGGAAGTGATACTGCCAATTTATCGGTTGCTGGATATGACCCAAAGATATATTATACAGGACGTTCTCCGTTAGAAGCACTTAGTATAGGAGTTGATATGTCAGATACAGATGTCTCCTTTCGATGTAACATTGTGACACTTTCCGAGGAGGAAACTTGTTATGAACATAGACGGATTCTGGATCACAGTTCCAGTGAAATTAGCACAGAAGATGCAGCAATTCTACTTGAGGCACTGAAAACAGGACTCCGACGTGAGGGATATGAATTCTATGTAGGAACAAGCTATCGACACTTGCTAATCTGGAATCATGGACATATATTAGAACTTACTCCTCCTCATGATATTCTTACGAAAGAAATTGGTACATATCTTCCGAAAGACGCTATACTTCGTGAAATGATGGAAAAAAGTTATGAGATATTGTCTCAGCATCCACTGAATATCAAACGAAAAGAACAGGGGCTTAATCCGGCTAATTCGGCATGGTTTTGGGGTGCCGGTACTAGACCACAATTAACGTCTTTTGAAGAAAAGACGGGAAAAAAAGGTGCAATGGTATCAGCGGTTGACCTACTCAAAGGGATTGCGGTAGGGGCAAAGATGCATAATATATCAGTGGTTGGAGCCAATGGTGGTCTACATACCAATTATGAGGGTAAAGCCAAAGCAGCTACCGATGCGCTTCTAAAAGACGGATATGATTTTGTGTATATACATGTAGAAGCACCAGACGAGATGGGACACCAGGGAATATTAAAGGATAAGATAAAAGCAATTGAATATATAGATGAAAAAGTGATTGCACATGTGGTTCAGGCGTTAGATGCTTCAGAGGAATCTTATCGTATGCTGGTATTGCCGGATCATCCAACACCAATTCGTGTAAGGACTCATACAAAAGAACCGGTTCCTTATATGTTATACGATAGTAGATGCACGGGAAAGAAAATCCAGGCATATAATGAACAAACGGCACAAAACAGTGGAACCAAGTGGAATGATGGCTACAGACTACTTGAACACCTATTGAATAATTAGGAGGAAAATATGCTTATAGTAAAGAAATTTGGCGGAAGTTCCGTAGCAAATAAAGAACGAATCTATGGCGTGGCAACGCGCTGTATTGAAGAATACAGAAAGGGAAATGATGTAGTCGTTGTTCTTTCAGCCATGGGAGATACAACGGACGAATTGATTGCAAAAGCAAAAGAAATCAATCCCAAAGCTTCGAAACGAGAACTGGATATGTTATTAACAACAGGTGAGCAAGTATCTGTATCACTAATGGCAATGGCAATGCAGGCATTAGATGTTCCCGCAGTATCATTGAATGCATTTCAAGTATCGATGAATTCCACTTCTCGTTACGGAAATGCTAGATTTAAACGAATTGAGGCAGAACGGATTCAACATGAATTGGATTCACGAAAAATTGTTATTGTGACGGGATTTCAAGGCGTTAATAAATATGATGATTACACGACATTAGGTCGTGGCGGTTCAGATACAACTGCAGTTGCGCTTGCAGCAATCCTGCATGCAGACCTTTGTGAGATATACACAGATGTGGATGGAATCTATACATCAGACCCAAGGATTGTGAAAACGGCGAAAAAATTACCGGAAATCACATATGATGAAATGCTTGAATTGGCTTCTCTTGGTGCAAGAGTATTACATAATCGCTCAGTAGAGATGGCCAAAAAATACAGTGTGCCTTTAGTGGTACGTTCTAGCTTAAATAATTCAGAAGGAACGATAGTGAAGGAGGTAGTGAAAGTGGAAAAAATGTTAATTAGTGGAGTGGCAGCTGATCTAAATACCGCAAGGATTTCAGTGATGGGATTAGAAGATAAACCCGGAATTGCCTTTAAAGTATTTCATACCCTGTCTAAAAATAATATTAATGTAGATATTATCTTGCAGTCGGTGGGGCGTGATGGAACAAAAGACATCTCTTTTACTGTTTTTCAAGATGATTTACAAGATGCAATTCAATTATTAAAAGACAACCAAGAAGCATTAACCATTAAAGAGATTACATTTAATGAAAAAGTAGCAAAACTATCAATTGTAGGTGCAGGAATGATGAGTAATCCTGGAGTTGCAGCACAGATGTTTGAATCGCTATATAATTCTGGAATTAATATAAATATGATATCCACTTCTGAAATTAGAATTACAGTATTGATTGATGAAAAAGAGGTTGAAAAAGCGATGAATGCAGTACATGATGGATTTGGACTAGATGACTAAATTAAGAAAGAGACCATTAGGGTCTCTTTTCACGTTTGTCTCGATGCCCAACCATGCGCATATACGCATTTGCAATGCGATGGTCATTGATAGAAAGATTTCGATATTGTAAGAGAAGGCGAAGCTCCCCATCTGTTAATTGCAAAGATTTTTGAGAATGCACATTGAGGGCACTTAAGTATGGTCCTTGACGTTTGGGAAGTGTACCTCCAATATCCTGAAGAATTAACTCGTCCAAACTTATATTATAGATTTGTGAAAGATGAATCAGAATATCAAGATCCGGGGTGCGTTTTCCGACTTCGTAGTGGGAATATGCCTGTCGTGATGTATTCAACATTACACTGAGTTGATATTGGGTTAGATGATTCGTTTTTCTCAAGGTACGTAGATTCTTTAGCAGTTGTAGATACAGCATGATTTATACCCCTTTGGTTTCACTTAAATGACTATTGTGATATTGGGTGGAAAATGTTACGTCCTCATCAAACCAAGAAGGGGGAATAAATGCATCAGCGTCTTCTACAGTTGGGAATTCAACTTCAGCTAGCATTAATGGTGATAATTCCTCTAAAAACAGATCAAATTCGATTGTTAATTCATCTGAAAAGGGGATAAGGTATCGTTTCTTTTTAATCAGTCGTCCATCTATTTTTTCCTTTAGATGTTCATAAGATGTACAAGTAAGAGGAAGATTGTATTCTTCCCGAACCATATGTCCTTTGGATTTGTAAGTTAATATGTAGTCATCGTCCTCTTTTCTGATACGGACAACGGGCTCTATAGACAGATATCCCTGCTCAATGTTGTGACAAGGATAAGAACTAAGATCCATTGGCATATGATGAATTAGATATTTACGTTCGATTTCCATATGGCACCTCCTGCTTTTATACTAAGCTATTAGATGTCAATAGGCAAGAGAAAATCACAGAGAAGAAAAAAATCCATAAGAGAGATAGATAAAGAACAATAAATAACATATAATCAGAGCGATAGGAGGCAGAAAAATGGTGGAAAAAAAAAGAAAAGAAGTATGCGTTTTTTTGACGGAAGGGTGCGAGGAAGTAGAAGCTTTGACTGCAGTGGACTTATTACGAAGAGCAGGTGTAACGGTTTTTATAGTTTCGATAACAGGGCAACGAATGGTCTGTGGCAGTCACGGGATAAAGATACAGACAGATAAATTATTTGAAGAAGTCAACTACACAACTATTGACATGTTGGTGTTGCCGGGGGGGATGCCTGGGACTACTCACTTAGGAAGTCATAAAGGATTACAGGAATTGTTATTATCCTTTCATGAGCAAAGACGTTATCTTGCAGCTATATGTGCAGCACCAAGTATCTTGGGGGAGCTTGGGATTTTAGAAAAAAAGACAGTTACGGCATATCCAAGTGTTATTGCGAAATTACAAGGAGCAGAAGTCGTGTCGAAACCGACAGTTATTTGTCAGCATATTATTACGGGAAGAAGTATGGGAACAGCAATTGACTTTAGTCTGAATCTGATTCAAGTACTGATGGGGCAGGAGAAAGCACAAGAGATTTGTGAGTCGATCCTCTATAAGACAAAGGAGATGTAATTATGATATGGAAGAAAATCATTGCAATTATTATGACGGTTTTTATAGGGATAAATGTGAGCGGATGTGGATTCACAAAAGAGTTTGATGCACAAGGATATATACAAGCAATTCTAGATTTGAATTTTCAAGGCGATGTTGCTTTGGCAACCCAATTTTTCGAGAAAGAAACATCAAAAGAATTAACGAAACATTATAATGCTTGTGTGCAACAATTTGTTCTAGACCATTTAACAGGAGATATTGAGATGAATAATGACCTTTTGGACAAATATATTGAATTGACCAAAGAGTTATTCAGCGCCATTCGATATTCGGTAAAAGATACAAAAAAAATAAGCAGTACAGAATATGAAGTTACGGTAACGTATCAGACAATGGATGTGCTTCCAAACTTCATCAAATCACTTCAGAAAGATTCAGCTGAACTAGAGGAAAAAGCAGCCAATGGGGGGTATCCGGGGACACAAGAAGAAGTATCGGTTCAGATGATGGACGAGTTCAGAAATGATGCTTATGAATTGTACGAAAGTGCCTATCTTAAGTTGAATTATGGAGCAAAAGAAGAACAAGTTATTAAGATTAAAGGCAGTTCAATTAAAGGGTTTTCTATTCCGAAAGATACAGTAGAGAAGTTGCTTATAAAAATTTTAGATTTAGATTCAATTCAAGGCTAGATATTTACTGGGGTTTATGATATAATCTTTCAGTGACTGTGATGTAGATAAGTCGGTAGACTTTTCACATATATGAAGGAGGAAATGACAAATGAGTTTACAGGTAGAAAAGTTGGAAAAAAATATGGCAAAACTTACAATTGAGGTTTCTGCTGAAGATTTAGAAAAAGCGCTTCAAAGTGCATATATGAAACAAAGAGGCAAGATGAGTGTGCCGGGATTCCGTAAGGGAAAAGTTCCACGTCAGATGATTGAAAAGATGTATGGAACAGAGATATTTTATGAAGATGCAGCCAATGAACTTATTCCTGATGCATATGGAAACGCATATGACGAAGCAGACCTTGATATTGTGTCTCAGCCTAAAGTAGATGTTATCCAATTAGAAAAAGGAAAACCTTTTATTTTTACAGCAGAAGTTGCATTGAAACCGGAAGTAACACTTGGCGAATATAAAGGTCTTTCAGTAGATAAAGTATCGAATCGAGTGGTAGCGAAAGAAATTGATGATAGAATAGCAGAAGAACAAGAAAAAAATGCAAGAACTATTACTGTAGAAGGTCGTCCGGTACAAGACAAAGATGAAGTTGTATTAGATTTTGAAGGATTTGTAGACGACGTTGCATTTGAAGGCGGAAAAGGGGAAGATTATCCACTTGTTATCGGATCAGGATCATTCATACCTGGATTTGAGGAACAATTAATTGGAGCGGAAATCGAAAAAGATATTGATGTCAATGTAACATTCCCAGAAGATTATCAATCTAAAGAACTTGCCGGAAAAGCTGCAATTTTCAAATGTGTTGTACATGAGATTAAGGCAAAAGAACTTCCAGAAGTAGATGATGAATTTGCGGCAGAAGTATCTGAATTTGAAACGCTTGAAGAATATAAAGCAGATGTGAAACAAAAATTAAAAGAGCAAAAGGAAGCAGAAGGCAAAAGAGCGAAAGAAGATCAGGCAATTGCTCAGGTAATTGAGAATGCTACGATGGATATTCCAGAGCAGATGATTGACTCACAAGTAAGACAGATGACAGATGATTTTGCACAGAGAATTCAACAACAGGGTCTAAGCTTAGAACAATATTTCCAATTTACCGGTATGACTGCAGAGAAGATGTTGGAAGAGATGAAACCACAAGCAATCAAACGTATTCAGACAAGATTGGTATTGGAAAGCATCGTAAATGCAGAACATATTGAAGTTACAGATGAAAAATTAGAAGAAGAAATTACAAAAATGGCAGAAGCTTACAAGATGGAAGCAGACAAGTTGAAAGAATTAATGGGTGATAGCGAAACAAAACAGATGAAGATGGATATTGCTGTTCAGGAAGCTGTTACACTTGTTGTAGATAGTACAGTAGAGAAATAAAAAACATAAAGAAAAAGAAGAAAGTTAAAAGGAGGTAGACACATGAGTTTAGTGCCTTATGTTATTGAACAAACAAGCCGTGGAGAACGCTCCTACGACATATATTCTAGATTATTAAAAGATCGGATTATCTTTTTAGGTGAAGAGGTAACGGAAGCATCAGCAAGTATCATTGTTGCGGAGTTGTTATTTCTGGAATCGGAAGATCCGGGAAAAGATATTCATCTATACATTAATAGCCCGGGTGGTTCTGTGACTGCCGGAATGGCAATCTATGATACCATGCAGTTTATTAAGTGTGATGTATCTACTATTTGTATTGGTATGGCAGCAAGTATGGGATCCTTCTTATTAGCCGGTGGAACGAAAGGAAAGAGATTGGCTCTTCCAAATGCAGAGATTATGATTCACCAGCCATCAGGTGGTGCGCAAGGTCAGGCAACAGAGATTCAGATTGTGGCAGAGCATATCTTGGCAATTCGCCACAAATTAAATAAGATACTGGCACAGAATACAGGACAGAGTTTAGAAGTAATACAGGTTGATACGGAGCGAGATAACTACATGACGGCAAATGATGCAAAAGAATATGGCTTGATTGATGAAGTAATCGCAAGTAGAGAATAAAGATGGAAAGGGGTTGTTCAAAAGGAACATCCCCTTTACGTGTAAAAATGAGGTGAGAGTATGGCAGGAAAATCAAACGAAGATACAATCAGATGTTCGTTTTGTAATAAAACACAAGCACAGGTGCGCAAGCTGATTGCGGGTCCTAATGGATCGTATATCTGTGATGAATGTATAGAAGTTTGTTCTGAGATTATAGAAGAAGAGTTTGCATATGAAGAGGGCAGTGGTTTTGAAGAGATTAATTTATTAAAGCCAGAAGAAATCAAAGCTTTTTTAGATGAGTATGTAATCGGACAGGAAGATGCAAAAAAAGTCCTTTCCGTTGCGGTATATAATCATTATAAACGAATTATGGCAGAAAAAGATCTGGGAGTTGAATTGCACAAAAGTAATATACTGATGTTAGGACCGACAGGGTGTGGTAAGACATTACTCGCACAGACATTAGCGAAAGTATTGAATGTACCATTTGCAATTGCAGATGCAACAGCATTAACGGAAGCGGGATATGTAGGGGAAGATGTGGAGAATATTCTTCTTAAGATTATTCAGGCGGCTGATGGAGATATAGAACGTGCAGAATATGGCATTATCTATATTGATGAGATTGATAAGATTACAAGAAAATCGGAAAATCCATCTATTACACGAGATGTATCAGGAGAGGGAGTACAACAGGCACTTCTAAAGATCATTGAAGGAACCGTTGCATCGGTACCACCACAAGGTGGGAGAAAACATCCTCATCAAGAACTTATTCAGATTGATACTACTAATATCTTGTTTATATGTGGTGGGGCATTTGAGGGAATTGATAAGATTATAGAAACCCGTATTGATAAAAAAACAATTGGATTTAATGCAACGATTGCTATGCGTCATGAGCAGGATATGGATACACTATTGCGTCAAGCGCTACCACAGGACTTGGTAAAATTCGGATTGATTCCTGAATTAGTAGGACGTGTGCCTGTTACGGTAGCGTTAACATTATTAGATAAAGATGCATTAATGAGAATTTTAACAGAACCAAGAAGTGCCATTGTCAAACAATACCAGAAATTATTAGAATTAGATGGTGTGGATTTACAGTTTGATGAAGAAGCATTGGAAGCTATCGCTGAAACCGCATTGGCGCGTCGAACAGGTGCCAGAGGGTTACGCGCTATTATGGAAAGCATTATGCTGGATACGATGTATCGTGTACCGTCTGATGAAAGTATTAAAACTTGTCGTATTACAGAAGAGGTTATCAAAGGAGCAGGTGAGCCGGAATATAGTCGCACAGCTGCTGCATCTGAAAGCGCATAAACGTACGGGGCGGGAGCTATTGGGAAACCATGGGCCCGCTTTTTTAGCATAATAAAGGAGTATAATAATGAAGAACCAAACAAAGAGTATGCCGGTAATAGCACTCCGGGGAATGACGGTTTTGCCGGACATGGTCATACATTTCGATGTGAGTAGAGAACGTTCTATACAAGCGATAGAAGCCACCATGGAAGAAAATCAGGAGATTTTCTTGGTCGCACAGCGTAAGATTGATGTTGAATCGCCCGTACAAGAAGATTTATATGAAGTTGGAACAATTGCTATTGTGAAACAAGTTATTAAATTACCAAAACAAATTATACGTGTCTTAGTGGCAGGGCAAACGCGCGCTACATTAGATGCGGTTGTATATGAAACGCCCTATATGCGAGGCGATGTTACAGTGTTAGAAGATACTGCATTATATATCGAAGGTGATATTAATATAGAGGCCATGGTTCGAGGACTGCAAGAAGTATTCCTACAGTATGTGCAAAAGAATCCAAAGATAAGCAAGGATATGGTAGCACAGATTGCAGAACAAAAAGATCTGGTGAAAATGGTGGATCATATCGCGGCAATTGTAGCGTTACCATATGAAGAATTGCAGACATTGTTAAGTGAGACCAATCCACTTAAAAGATATGAACAACTTGTCTTTAAATTAGTAAATGAAATTCAGATTCTAACAATTAAAGAGGATTTACAAACAAAAATTAAAGCTCGGGTAGATGAAAATCAAAGAGAATATATCCTACGAGAGCAATTAAAACTTATTCGGGAAGAACTGGGTGACGATACAACTCTATCTGATGCAGAAGAGTTTGAACAGTTAACAAAAAGATTAAAAGCACCCAAAGAAATTAAAGAAAAATTGCAGAAGGAAATCAAACGATTTAAAAGCTCATTAAGTCATCCAGCAGAAAGTGGTGTAACCCGTACCTATATTGAAACTATGTTAGAGATGCCATGGGATAAAGCAGCCAAAGATCACAAAGATATTGCCTATGCGAAAAAAGTATTAGATGAAGAACATTATGGCCTAGAACAGGTAAAGGAACGAGTACTAGAGTTTTTGGCAGTTCGGGCATTGACACACAAAGGGGATAGTCCCATACTTTGTCTAGTAGGACCACCGGGAACAGGTAAGACATCTATTGCAAAGTCTTTGGCAACAGCATTAAAGAAGCCGTATGTGAGAATATCTCTTGGAGGAATCCGAGATGAAGCTGAGATTCGTGGTCATAGAAAAACATATGTAGGTGCGATGCCGGGGCGTATTGCCAATGGAATTAGGACGGCAAAGGTAAAGAATCCTTTGATGTTATTAGATGAGATTGATAAAGTCAGTACAGATTATAAAGGGGACACATTTTCTGCGTTATTAGAAGTGCTGGATAGTGAGCAAAATATTATGTTCCGAGATCATTACCTTGAAGTACCGTTGGATTTATCTGAAGTGTTATTTGTAACAACGGCGAACTCCGTTCAGACCATACCAAGACCACTATTAGATCGAATGGAAGTTATTGAAATCAGTAGTTATACAGAGAATGAAAAGTTACATATTGCCATGGAACACCTGATACCAAAACAATTAAAACGTCATGGATTAGATGAAACACAACTTTCCATCAGTAAAGGTGTAATATGGAAAATTGCTCGAAATTACACAAAAGAAGCAGGGGTTCGTCAATTAGAAAGAAAAATTGGTGATATATGCAGAAAAGCAGCAAGAGAAATCTTGGAATCGCATAAATCAAAGATTCGCGTCACAGAACAGAACATTGGAAAGTATCTTGGAAAAGAAGTCTATACCTATCAGATGGCAAATGCAGCAGATGAGGTGGGAATTGTACGTGGATTGGCCTGGACAAGCGTAGGCGGAGATACATTACAGATTGAAGTGAATATAATGTCTGGAAAAGGTGAAATATTATTAACAGGACAACTGGGCGATGTTATGAAAGAATCAGCACATACAGGAATCAGCTATATTCGTTCCATTAGTGACAGTTATCAGATTAAAAAAGA
This sequence comes from Lachnospiraceae bacterium, assembly GCA_036656795.1. Classification (GTDB taxonomy): domain Bacteria; phylum Bacillota; class Clostridia; order Lachnospirales; family Lachnospiraceae; genus CAUPWF01. Next base: position 42,569 of record JAVXHR010000011.1, read on the forward strand.
CTTTTTTGAAAAACATGATATTCATATTCATATTCCGGAGGGTGCAGTTCCAAAAGATGGACCATCTGCTGGAATTACTATGGCTACAGCTATGTTGTCTGCAATTACGCAGGTAAAAGTGCGCGCTGATGTTGCAATGACCGGAGAGATTACGCTGCGAGGTCGGGTACTGCCAATTGGTGGATTAAAAGAAAAATTATTAGCTGCAAAACATGCAGGTATTAAGAAGGTATTAATTCCAGAAGAAAATAAACGTGATATAGAAGACATTGCAACCGAGATTACAAAAGGACTGGAGATTATCCCAGTGAATCATATGAATGAGGTGCTGAAGATCGCTCTTACAGTGTAACTGACAAAGGGAGAACAAAAATGGTTATTAAAAATGTAGAATTAGAGATTGTATGCGGAATTACAAGTACACTGCCGGAGACAACGCTACCGGAGATAGCATTTGCGGGAAAGTCAAATGTAGGAAAATCATCATTGATTAATGGGTTAATGAATCGCAAATCGTTAGCCAGAACTTCTTCAACACCCGGGAAGACACAGACCATTAATTTTTATAATATCAATCAGGAATTATATCTGGTAGATCTGCCGGGATATGGCTATGCGAAAGTATCACCAAAAGAAAAAGAACGATGGGGTAAATTAATTGAACGTTATTTGCACGGATCCACACAATTAAAAGCGGTATTTTTATTAATTGATATCCGTCATGATCCGTCGGCCAATGATAAACTAATGTATGATTGGATTATAAGTCAAGGATATCACCCTATTATTATTGCAACGAAGTCAGACAAGTTAAAACGCAGCCAGCTGCAAAAACATATTAAGAGTATAAAAGAAGGATTAGAATTGATTGAGGGTACTCAGGTTCTGACGTTTTCATCGACTTCCAAACAAGGAAGAGATGAGATATGGGAATTGGTAGAGCGACAGTTTCTCGAAAAAGAAGAGGTGAATGAGTGTGGAAGTTAAACGTCCATATTGGCAAGTGATTGTAAGCTTGATATTTAGTGTGATAGGAACCGCGTTGTTTGTACTAATTGGAGCAAAGATGTTATTATATTTTGTTCCATTTGTGATTGGGTGGTTTATAGCTTTTGTAGCAAATCCACTTGTATGTTGGCTGGAAAAAAGACTTAAAATTGTAAAAAAACTTAGTTCAGCCGTGATTATAGTTATTGTGTTGGGGGGAATTATTGCAATTTTTTATTTTGCAGGCAGCAAATTAGCTATAGAAATAGGAAGTTTAATTAGTAATGTCCCAGAATTGTATCAAGAGCTAGAAACTGGACTTGTTCAGGTAGGGCATAGTCTGCAAAATTTATTCAATCTATTACCAACCGGTGTACAGGAGGGTTGGAATACCATTGTCACGAATCTTGACAGCCAAGTAGGCAAGGTGATTGGCAACATGAGTGAGCCAACGGTAATTGCAGCAGGACATTTTGCAAAAAAAATCCCATCTATTTTGATTGGCACCATTGTTACCATTATTTCGGCATATTTTTTTATCGCTCAGCGAGAAGATGTAATTGTATGGTCTAAAAGTATTACACCACAGCCGATTCAAAAACGTATGACTATGGTCATTGATAATATGAAGTATGCAGTAGGTGGGTATTTTAAAGCACAATTTAAAATTATGCTTGTAGTCTTTGCAATTTTATTGATTGGCTTTGGCGTGATGAATGTACGATATGCAGTCCTCCTTGCAATCTTAATTGCAATGCTTGATTTCCTTCCGTTTTTTGGTACCGGCGCAGTGATGATTCCCTGGGTGCTTTATAAAGTATTAGTAACCAATTATAAAGCGGCAATTGGATTGTTTGTTATCTATGCAATCACACAATTGGTACGTCAGAGTATACAGCCAAAACTGGTAGGAGATTGTGTGGGAATTAATCCGTTACTCACTTTATTTTTGTTATATATAGGATATAAAGTCGGAAGTGTGTTGGGAATGATATTTGCAGTTCCGATTGGAATTATTGTGATTAATATGTATAAGGCGGGGGCATTTGATTATATTTTAGATGATATAAAGATATTGATAGAGGGATTGATGAGTTTAAGAGAGCCTAAATAGAACTTACAAGTGGAGGTGTATATATCATTATGGATCATTTCGAATTAGTGTCTGAATATCAACCTACAGGGGACCAGCCACAAGCGATTAAAGAACTGGTAGAAGGTTTCCAATCAGGCAATCAATGTGAGACGTTATTAGGAGTTACAGGCTCCGGCAAGACCTTTACTATGGCTAATGTAATCCAACAGTTAAATCACCCAACCCTTATTATTGCTCATAACAAAACACTTGCAGCTCAGTTGTATGGAGAGTTCAAAGAATTCTTTCCTAATAATGCAGTAGAATACTTTGTATCATATTATGATTATTATCAACCGGAAGCATATGTGCCATCTTCCGATACCTATATTGCAAAAGACTCTTCGATTAATGATGAAATTGATAAATTACGTCATTCCGCTACAGCGGCTATTGCAGAGCGAAAAGATGTAATTATTGTTGCCAGTGTTTCCTGTATCTACGGATTAGGAAGTCCAATTGATTACCAAGAGATGGTGATTTCACTTCGTCCCGGAATGGAAAGAGATCGAGATGAAGTAATGGAAAAGCTTATAGAGATACAATACGACCGCAATGACATGGATCTTCGCCGTGGTACATTTCGGGTGCGTGGTGATGTGCTAGAAGTGTTCCCAGCAGGTGCAGAAGAATATGTGATTAGAGTGGAATTTTTTGGAGATGAGATAGAAAGAATTACAGAAGTGGATACATTAACTGGTGAGATTAAGAATGAACTAAATCATGTGGCAATTTTTCCGGCATCTCACTATGTAGTTTCAAAAGATAGTATTGCGCGAGCTGTTTTGGAAATTGAAACAGAATTAGAAGAACAGATTCGTTATTTCAAAAGTGAAGACAAGCTGTTAGAAGCTCAGAGAATTTCTGAAAGAACTAATTTTGATATTGAGATGCTTAAAGAGACAGGGTTCTGTTCGGGTATTGAGAACTATTCCAGACATTTGACCGGATTAGAGCCGGGTCAGCCACCACATACACTTATAGATTATTTCCCGGAAGATTTTATGATTATGATTGATGAATCTCATAAGACCATTCCACAGATTGGTGGCATGTATTCAGGAGACCAATCTAGAAAATCAACTTTAGTTGACTTTGGATTTAGACTTCCATCAGCAAAGGATAATCGCCCCTTGAATTTTCAAGAGTTTGAGAGCAAGGTAAATCAGATGCTGTTTGTATCGGCAACGCCGGGACCTTATGAAGAACAACAGGAATTATTACGTGCGGAACAGGTTATTAGACCAACCGGACTTCTTGACCCGGATATTGAAGTGCGACCGGTAGAAGGGCAGATTGATGATTTAGTAGGAGAAGTGAATCACGAGATTAAACAGAAACACAAAGTGTTAATTACCACATTAACAAAACGTATGGCAGAAGATTTGACAGATTATATGCGAGAGCTTGGAATCCGAATCAAGTACCTCCATTCGGATATTGATACGCTAGAGCGAACAGAGATTATTCGAGATATGCGATTAGATGTGTTTGATGTTTTGGTAGGCATTAATTTATTGAGAGAAGGTCTGGACATTCCGGAGATTACATTGGTGGCAATCTTGGATGCAGATAAGGAAGGGTTTTTACGTTCGGCAACTTCACTTATTCAGACAATTGGACGTGCTGCCAGAAATTCAGAAGGTCATGTGATTATGTATGGAGATAAAATGACCGATTCTATGAAGATTGCAATTCAAGAAACAAAGCGACGCAGAAAAGTGCAGCTAGAGTATAATGAGATGCATGGAATTACACCAATTACGATAAAAAAAGCAGTGCGAGATCTGATTAGTATCTCTAAGAAAGTTGCGGTAGAAGAGCTTCGTATGGAAAAAGATCCGGAGTCTATGAGCAAGGGCGAATTGGAGAAACTGATTAAAGAAGTACAAAAGAAGATGAAAAAGGCCGCAGCAGAATTGAATTTTGAAGCTGCAGCAGAATTAAGGGATAAATTCATTGAGTTAAAGAAACACTTAGAATATGATTTACATGAGGAAGAATAGAATGGCAAAAAAGATAGATGGCAAACAATATATTAAAATACGTGGTGCCAATGAGCATAATTTGAAAAATATTGACATTGATATTCCGAGAAATGAGCTGGTAGTTCTAACGGGATTAAGTGGGTCGGGTAAATCGTCCCTTGCATTTGATACCATCTATGCTGAAGGACAACGACGATATATGGAATCGTTGTCTTCTTATGCAAGACAATTTTTGGGACAGATGGAAAAACCCAATGTGGAAAGTATTGAAGGATTATCACCGGCTATATCCATTGATCAGAAATCAACAAATAGAAATCCACGTTCTACAGTTGGAACTGTAACAGAGGTATATGACTATTTCCGATTATTATATGCGCGTATTGGAATTCCACATTGCCCCAAATGTGGAAAGGAAATAAAAAAACAGACGGTAGACCAGATGGTAGACCAGGTATTAGAATTAGAGTCAGGAACAAAGATTCAATTATTAGCACCGGTGGTACGAGGACGAAAAGGAACGCATACGAAATTATTCGACAGGGCAAAAAAGAGTGGATATGTACGCGTGCGTGTAGACGATAACCTGTACGAATTATCAGAAGAAATTGCATTAGATAAGAATGTCAAACATAATATAGAGATTATTGTAGATCGTTTAGTCGTAAAACAGGGAATTGAAAAGCGATTGACCGATTCCATAGAGAGTGTGCTTAACTTATCAGATGGTCTGTTAATTGTAGATGTAATTGGAGGAGATCCCATTAATTTCAGCCAGAGTTTTTCTTGTCCGGATTGTGGAATTAGTATTGAGGAGATTGAACCAAGAAGCTTCTCTTTTAATAATCCGTTTGGAGCTTGTCCGGAATGTGTCGGATTGGGATATAAGATGGAATTTGATATTGATCTGATGATACCAGACCAAACCCTAAGTATTGATGAGGGTGCGATTATAGCAATGGGGTGGCAATCCTGTACAGATAAATCCAGTTATACAAGAGCAATTCTGGAAGCGCTTTGTAAAGAATATAAGTTTGATTTAAGTACACCATTTGTAAAATATCCAGAAAATATTAAACATATTCTTATTCATGGTACTGATGGGAAAGAAGTGAAGGTGTATTATAAAGGGCAACGAGGAGAAGGGATTTATGATGTTGCATTTGAAGGACTGGTTAAGAGTGTGGAGCGTAGATATCGTGAGACCGGATCTGAAGTTATGAAAGCGGAATATGAAAGCTTTATGAGAATTACACCTTGTCATGAGTGTGGTGGACAGCGGTTGAAAAAAAGTGCACTGGCTGTTACAGTAGGAGATAAAAATATTGCAGAGGTAACCACGTATTCTATTGGAAAACTCCAGGAATTTCTGGATAATCTAACCTTGACAAAGACCCAGGAGATGATTGGGGGACAGATACTTAAAGAGATTAAAGCACGCATTGGGTTTTTACTGAATGTAGGATTGGATTATCTTACATTGGCTCGTGCAACAGGAAGTTTATCGGGTGGTGAAGCACAACGTATTCGATTAGCAACACAAATCGGATCAGGATTGGTTGGTGTGGCATATATACTAGACGAACCAAGCATTGGATTGCATCAAAGGGACAATGACAAACTGTTGCATACATTAAAACATTTGCGCGACCTTGGCAATACATTGTTGGTTGTAGAGCACGATGAGGATACGATGTTAGAAGCGGATCATATCGTGGATATAGGACCTGGTGCAGGGGAACATGGAGGCGAGGTAATTGCACAAGGTACAGCAAAAGAAATTATGAAGAATAAAAATTCGATTACCGGAGCTTATTTGAGTGGGAAATTATCTATCCCTATTCCGGAGAAACGAGAAAAAGCAACGGGTTATCTTAAGATTATAGGGGCTGCTGAGAATAACCTGAAGAATATTGATGTACAGATTCCTCTTGGTATTATGACTTGCATAACGGGGGTGTCAGGATCTGGAAAAAGTTCTTTGATTAATGAAATCTTGTACAAAAAACTTGCAAAGGAGTTAAATCGTGCAAGAGTAATAGCAGGGAAACATGTAGCAATTGAAGGGATTGAGCAACTAGACAAAGTGATTAATATTGATCAATCTCCAATTGGCAGAACCCCGCGTTCCAATCCGGCAACATATACAGGGGTGTTTGATTTGATTCGGGATTTATTTGCGGCGACACCGGACGCAAAAGCACGTGGATATAAAAAAGGACGGTTTAGCTTTAATGTGAAAGGTGGTCGTTGTGAGGCGTGTAGCGGAGATGGGATATTAAAGATTGAGATGCATTTTCTTCCCGATGTCTATGTACCATGTGAAGTATGTGGTGGGAAAAGATATAATCGGGAGACATTAGATGTTCAATATAAAGGGAAAAATATCTATGATGTATTAGATATGACAGTGGAAGAGGCTTTGCATTTTTTTGAACCTGTACCAAGCATACGAAGAAAGATGGAGACATTGTATGATGTTGGCCTGTCATATATTCGATTGGGGCAACCATCTACAACATTATCCGGTGGAGAAGCACAGCGGATTAAATTAGCAACAGAATTAAGTAAACGAAGTACCGGGAAGACAGTTTATATCTTGGACGAGCCAACGACGGGTCTACATTTTGCAGATGTTCATAAATTGACTGAAATCTTACGTCGTCTATCGGCAGATGGAAATACAGTTATTGTCATTGAACATAATCTAGATGTTATTAAGACGGCGGACTATATTATTGATATTGGGCCAGAAGGTGGAGATAAGGGTGGTACCATTGTAGCCCAAGGAACACCAGAGGAAATTGCCAAGAATCCGAAGTCATATACAGGACAATATATTGATACAATGCTTAAGAAAAACAAAAAATAAAAAAAAGGCTTTTCATTTGTGCGATAATTGATTATAATAAAGCGTGTATGCATTGTGAAAGTACAGCAATTAAACAAATGATAATAGATAAAAGAGTAATGAAAGGAGAATTTAGATGCCAGTAGATATTGGAATTGATTTAGGGACCGCAAGCATATTGGTGTATGTGAATGGAAAGGGCGTTGTATTAAAAGAACCATCAGTGGTTGCGTTTGATAGAGATACCAATGTAATTAAAGCAATTGGAGAAGAAGCAAGATTGATGCTTGGTAGAACACCAGGTAATATTATTGCCGTTCGACCACTGCGACAAGGGGTTATCTCAGATTATACAGTTACAGAGAAGATGATTAAGTATTTTGTGCAAAAAGCCATGGGGAAACGTACCTTTAAAAAACCACGTATTAGTATCTGTGTACCAAGTGGTGTTACAGAGGTTGAGAAGAAAGCAGTAGAAGAAGCAACATTTGCGGCAGGAGCCAGAGAAGTGCATCTGATTGAAGAGCCGGTAGCAGCGGCAATAGGGGCAGGAATTGATATCGCAAAACCATGCGGTAATATGATAGTAGATGTAGGTGGTGGAACTTCAGATGTAGCAGTTATCTCTCTGGGGGGGACAGTTGTGAATACCTCATTGAAGATTGCCGGTGATGATTTTGATGAAGCAATTGTGAGATTTATGCGAAAAAAACATAACTTATTAATTGGAGAGCGTACCGCAGAAGACATTAAGATTCGTGTTGGGACAACCTATCCATTAGTAGAAGATGAATCTATGGAAGTGCGAGGCCGTAATCTTGTAACAGGACTTCCAAAGACGGTAACAGTGACATCGTCGGAGACAGAAGAAGCATTGCGTGAGACAACAGGACAGATTGTAGAAGCAGTGATTTCAGTATTGGAGAGAACACCACCGGAATTATCAGCTGATATATTAGATCGCGGAATTGTATTAACAGGTGGTGGTGCAATGTTACGTGGATTGGAAGAACTTATTGAAGAAAAAACAGGGATTAATACAATGACTGCAGAAGAACCGATGCAGGTAGTTGCAATCGGAACCGGGCAATTTGTAGAATTTATGAGTGTGCGTAAAAACTTTTAAAATTCGAAGGAGCTGTTCTAAGAGCATATAAACGGAGGGCTGTCTCGTAAGAGGCGGTCCTTTTATCACTATAAGATAATTTCTTGAAGAGGGATATTAATGGAAAAAGTAATAGGATATGTGGAACATATTGTATATCGAAACGAAGATAATGGTTATACAGTTTTCAACCTGTCAAAAAAAGATGGGGACTTAACTTGTGTGGGGACATTTCTCTACATTGGAGAGGGAGAATTGTTGGAATTGTCGGGCAATTATACAGAACATATTACTTATGGAACACAGTTACAAGTAGTATCCCATGAGGTGAAGGAACCGGAGGATATCATATCAATTGAGCGATATCTTGGTTCGGGAGCAGTTAAAGGACTTGGAGTTGCACTTGCAGGGCGAATCGTAAGAAAATTTAAAGAAGATACATTTCGTATTATTGAAGAAGAACCGGAACGATTAGCAGAAGTAAAAGGGATTAGCGAGCGAAAAGCCAGAGAAATTGCTGAGCAAGTAGAAGAAAAAAAAGATATGCGAAAAGCGATGATTTATTTGCAAAAATATGGTATTTCTACTGCACTTGCCGTGAAGATATATCAACATTACGGGCAAAGTGTATATCGAGTATTGGAAGAAAATCCCTATCAAGTAGCGGATCATGTTCCGGGTGTTGGATTTAAAACGGCAGATGAGATTGCGTCTAAGATAGGAATTCATACGGATTCAGATTTTCGTATTCGAAGTGGCATCTTTTATACATTATTGCAAAGCATATCGGAGGGCCATGTGTATCTGCCACAAGAAAAATTGCTCTATCGAGCAGGTATATTGTTGGAAGTGAAAATTGATGATATTCAAAAATATCTTATGGACCTTTCTATTGAGAAAAAAATTGTGCTAAAGCAGGTGGATGATGAAGTACGAGTGTACGCGGCACGCTATTATTATCTGGAATTGAATGTAGCAAAGATGCTCCATGATCTGAATATTAGATATGATATTCCGGATATTGCAATCGAACAACGATTGCGCCGGATAGAAGAGAATGCAGAATTATCGCTTGATGAGATGCAGCGCACAGCAGTACGGGAGTCTGTAAAGCAAGGAATTCTTGTAGTGACCGGTGGACCAGGTACCGGAAAAACAACTACGATCAATGCTATGATTCGTTATTTTGAAAGTGAAGGGATGGATATCTACCTTGCGGCGCCTACAGGGCGTGCAGCAAAGCGAATGACAGAAGCAACAGGATATGAAGCTCAGACCATTCATCGACTTTTGGAAATGAGTGGAAATCCAGAAGATGACGCTGACGTGAACGGTTTTCAACGAAATGAAGAAAACCCACTAGAAGCAGATGCGATTATTATAGATGAGATGTCTATGGTGGACCTTCCATTGATGCATGCATTATTACAAGCCATTACAGTAGGGACTCATCTTGTATTAGTTGGAGATCGAAACCAGTTACCGTCAGTGGGACCGGGGAGTATTCTCAAAGATATGATAGATTCTCATTGTTTTCCTGTGGTTACATTAACTAAGATATTTCGTCAAGCTAGTGAAAGTGATATTGTGGTGAATGCTCATAAGATTAATCGAGGGGAGCAGGTGGTACTAGATAATAAGAGTAAAGATTTTTTCTTTTTAAAACGTCAAGATGCAAATACAATTATCAGCGTTATCATTACACTATTACAAAAAAAACTTCCAAAGTATGTAGATGCAACTACATATGAGATACAAGTGTTGACGCCTATGCGAAAAGGTCTTCTGGGGGTGGAGCGACTGAATGGAATCTTGCAGGAATATCTAAATCCACCGAATCTGAAGAAGAAGGAGAAACAATACGGGGACCGTATCTTTCGAGAGGGCGATAAAGTGATGCAGATTAAGAACAACTATCAGCTAGAATGGGAAGTTGCAACACCTCATGGGATGGTGATTGACAAAGGACTTGGAGTTTTTAATGGCGATATGGGTATTATTTCAGAAATAAATACTTACAGTGAAACATTGGAAGTGGAATATGAGGAAAAACGTAAGATTACATACCCCTTTAAACTATTAGATGAGTTGGAACTGGCTTATGCAATTACGATACATAAAGCGCAAGGAAGTGAATATCCGGCAGTAGTTATTCCCCTACTTGCGGGTCCCAGACAATTATATCATCGCAATCTTCTTTATACTGCCGTAACAAGAGCAAAACGATGTGTCACACTTGTGGGAAGTGATGAGACATTTCAAGAGATGATTCATAATACAAATGAACAAAATAGATATACAAGTTTATCAGAACGCATAAGAGAATTTGAATAGCGAAATATGTCGAAAATCAAAAGAATAATAAATAGCATACTATGCATATTATTTCCCCATACCTGCCCTTTTTGTGGAAAGGTAGAGGGACAACCGATATGCCAAAAGTGCTTGGAACAAATTGAATATATAAAAGAACCAAGGTGTAAGCGTTGTGGAAAACCATTGCGTTATGCAGAACATGAATATTGTTATGACTGCGCTCATCAGAACCACTATTATGAGGAGGGACGCAGTTTGTGGTTACATAAACCTCCGGTTACGTGGTCTATCTACCAATTCAAATATCATAATCGCCGTATTTATGGTGTGTATTATGGAGAAGAGCTTGCAAAACATTATGGGGAACTGTTACATCATTGGGGAGTAGAATTATTGATTCCAATCCCACTTCATAAAAAGAAATATCGAAAACGGGGATACAATCAAGCAGAAATCATAGCAAAACAACTAAGCATTCAGACGGGAATACCCATGTCAACTACTGCAGTTTTTAGACAACGCTATACAAAACCACAGAAAGTGTTAGACCATAGGACACGAAGTAGGAATATGAATGGTGCATTTAGACTTGCAAAGACATGGAAAGGTTCATTATGCGTGGCGCTTATAGACGACATCTATACAACGGGAAGTACAATAGATGCGGTGGCAAGACTTTTTATAGAAGCGGGGGTAGAAAAGGTATACTTTTTGACAGTAAGTATTGGACAAGGTTTCTGATTATATGGTATACTTAAAATAATGTTTAAAAGAGTTAAAGATTAAGTGCTGAGGTGATTTTATGTTAAATGAAGAGCGAGTAAAACTTATGACAAAGCTTGCCTTATATGAAGAAGGGCAAGGTAAAGAGGATATTGACGTTAGTGCATACTACCGAAAAGACTATTCGAGTTTTCATACTTTGGTTGCAGTATTATGGATTACAGTGGGATATGTAATTGCTGTGGGATTGGGAGTTGTGGCATTCATGGGGAAACTGATGAATCATTTTACGTTAAAAGTGATAATTATGCTTGCAGTTGGAATTATAATTGGATATTTGATTATGATAATCACTTACGTAATTGTATGCAGTAAGATATATCAAAATCAGCATACACAAGCGCGTCAGCGAGTAAAACTCTTTAATCGTGAATTGACACAGTTGAATAAGTTGTATGAGAGGGAGAAAAGATAGATGAGCGATTTATTTGTTTTAAAAGAACAATTACAAAAGCTATATACAAAAAATTCTAAGATAATTGATAAAACCATTCAATTTTTTCTGGCATTGAGTACGTTTTGGATAATCAATAGTAAGGTAGGGTTCATGAAACCCCTTGCACAGCCAATTGCAACAATAGGGTTGACGATTATATGTACGTTTTTACCGTTAATACTGACGGTTGTAGTTGCATCTATCGTGATACTATTACATATGTATGCAGTATCAATGGGAATCATGGCAGTTGTTGGGGCAATCTTTTTATTGATGTATATCTTTTTCCTTCGGCTAACACCGAAACAGTCTTTGATGATATTATTAACACCACTGGCATTTGGGCTTAAGATGCCATATATTATTCCCATTGCCTATGGACTTGTTGGAACACCGGTTTATATTGTACCAATTATCTGTGGGAGTATTATATACTATATGCTGGAATATATTAAGATATCTGCACCGACGATTACGGCAGCAGGTGCAGGTGGTATGGTAGGACAGATGACAACCTTTATCCAACAAATTTTTCAAAATAAAGAGATGTGGGTTGCGGTTGTAGCATTTACTATCTGTATTCTTGTTGTATATACTTTTCGAAAACAATCTATGGATCATGCATGGGAGATTGCAATTGTTGTGGGGGCTGTTTCCAATATTGTGATTCTTGTTGCTGGGGATATTGCATTGAACATACATACACCATATATATCGCTGGTAATTGGAACAATCGCTTCAGTTTTGATTGCATTTGTTTTGGAATTTTTTGTTTTTACAGTAGATTATTCAAGGACAGAACGATTACAGTTTGAAGATGATGAATATTATTATTATGTAAAGGCAGTACCAAAACTTTCTATAGCAGCACCAGAGAAAACGGTAAAACGAATTAATGAGCGACAAGATATAAAACCAATGACGAGAGAAGAAATTGAAAAAAAGATACCGGCAAAAAAGCCATCTGTTCAATCCACATCGAACAGAGCACCACAGGTTAGAAGGGAACAGAGGAAGAAACCTCAGGAAATCTCTGGAAGACGACCGGAACGAAAAGCAGATATTATGGGACAGACAGAAGAATTATTACTAGCGAAGAGCTTAAGAGACGAATTAAATATACAAGGAATTGTAGAGAAAGAGTTAGGACAATAAAAGCAACAAGTAGCAATCAAGTTCAAAGCAAGGAGGTGACAAAGTGAGAGAGTTTGTATCCAAATACTTATCTGCATACATGGCGGATTTTTATATTCCCAATATGCACATTACAGATTTTATTGAGATTATAATTGTAGCGTTTCTGGTATATCAGATTATGATGTGGATCAAGAATACCAAAGCTTGGATGTTGCTTCGAGGAATGGTTGTACTTGCGCTTTTCATTTTGTTTGCCGCTGTTTTTAAGATGCATACGATCTTGTGGATTGCAAAGAATTCTATTGGAGTGTTGGCAACCGCAGCGGTTATTGTATTTCAACCGGAGCTTCGACGGGCATTAGAGAAATTAGGAGAACGTAATTTCCTGGGTTCGGTAGTTCCGTTTGATCGCACAAGAGAAAAATCAAGATTTGTGGACGATACTTTAGAAGGTATGGTTTCTGCAGTATATGAGATGAGCAAGGTGAAAACAGGTGCTCTTATTGTAGTAGAACAGGCTATAAAATTAACGGAATATGAAAACACAGGGATTCAACTGGACTGTATTGTATCTAGTCAGGTCCTTATTAATATATTTGAACATAATACACCACTTCATGATGGCGCGATTATCGTACGTGGTAACCGAATTGTATCAGCGACTTGTTATCTTCCATTATCAGATAATATGGGGCTTAGTAAGGAACTGGGAACCAGACATCGTGCTGCGGTAGGAATGAGTGAAGTTAGTGATGCACTGGTGATTGTAGTATCGGAGGAAACGGGAGCAGTATCCACTGCTTTAGGTGGTCAGTTGGTGCGCAACGTAGAACCGGAATATCTAAGAGAACGTTTGCAATATATTCAGAATAAATCAGTGGAAGCAAAGCGATTCTTTTTTAGGAAAGGGTGGCGAAAACATGAACAGTAGAACGGCAAAAAGTATAGGACTAAAGCTACTGGCACTTGTGTTTGCAACAATGTTATGGATTATTGTTGTCAATGTAGATGACCCTATTGATATCCAAAGATTTGGTGGTATTAGTGTAAAGGTTACTCATGATGAGATTGTTACGAACAAAGGGAAAGTATATCAGATTGTGGGAGAAAGTAAGACTGTGAATGTGGAAGTGAGAGCGAAACGTTCCGTATTGGCAAAGATTAAAACAGAAGATATTGTAGCAACAGCAGATATGCGAGAGATAGAATTATCTTCGATGATCCCAATTACAATCTCTATAAAAGGATATGATGGAAAATTTGAATCAGCCATTGCAACACCAAGAAACCTGGAAGTAAGTGTGGAACCAAGTGCAAGTAATAAGTTCCCGATTACTGCAACGGCAATTGGAACACTTCAAGATGGATATATGTTGGGTGAATTAACAACGAATCCGGAGACGGTAACGATTGGGGGCCCGGATTCACTTATTAATACCATCAGCAGAGTTGTAGCAAAAGTAGATGTATCAGGGGTATCGGAAGACCAAGAGCTGCCAGCAGAGTTAGTACTATATGATGGGAATGACAATGTGATTGACCAAACTTTGATTGAAAATAATATAGGAAAACAAGGATTGACGGTGAATGTGCATCTGTTGAACACAAAATCGGTGCCATTAGAGCTTGATACCTCGAATGTAATTCCAAGAGAAGGATATGCAATCTCCGGAGTTAGTTATGAACCACAGGAGATACTGGTGGCGGGGAAAGCAGAAGTTCTGGGAAAATTAGAAAAGATAGCACTGCCGGGGTCAGCACTTATACTAGAAGATCTTACTAAAAAGACAGAACAAGTGGTTGATTTATTGTCTTATCTTCCGGAAGGTGTAAGCTTAGTAGATTCCAATGCAAATGGAGTGGCAATTACGATATCTGTTCAAAAGGCAGGAACGAAAGTTGTGGATGTTCCGGTATTGTCAATTGTGGTAAATAACGCCCCTACGGATTTGAAGTTAAGTTATGCAACAACAGAAGATGTAGAATTAACTTTTAATGGAGCAAGAGAAGTGTTGGATAATCTGGTGATAGACAAAAAAGTATTTATTGATTTAAAAACATATAAAGAGCCAGGCTCTTATGCAGTTCCGATTCAAGTGGAATTACCAAATGGATGTACAATGACACAACAGGTAACTGCGTTAATTACATTGGAAAAAAAATAGACAATTAGGGAGGCTAGTCATGGTTCAGCAAAAAGTGATTGTGAAGAATCCAACCGGATTGCACCTACGTCCGGCAGGTCTTTTGTGCAAAGAGGCGATGCAATATAAAAGTAAAATCACATTTGGTATACGAGATAATATTGCCAATGCAAAAAGTGTATTAAGTGTACTTGGAGCATGCGTGAAAAGTGGGGATGAGTTAGAATTTACGTGTGAAGGGGAAGATGAAGAAACAGCACTGGAAGCAATGGTAGCTCTTGTGGAAAGTGGATTAGGTGACTAAGGGGCAGTTTAATAAAGGGAAGATGTATGAATAAAAATGATAAAAGGAAGCAACAAGAAGAATACAGAATCTTAATGGAGAAAAAGAAACGACGATTACAAAAGAACAGAACGAGGCAGCCGCAGGTGCAACCACAAAAGGCATTAGTAAAAGAAGCTGCGATCAGAAAGAAGAAACAGAAAAAAAATGAGAAAAAAAGACGAATTAGTCAGAATCTTGGTGTGATTCTCGTCATCATACAACTCGTCATATCTATTATTTTTATTGGTGTAGTGTTAAGATTGAATATACTTCCGTTTAAGTATGTGGCTATCATTGGAATCTTGTTATTGTTATTATTGATAGGTGTGTTTGTTAGTCAGATAAGGAGCAAAAAGAAATGTATCTCAGGCAAGGTGGCAAGCATTTTCTTTAGTATTATCTTATTGTTTGGTTCTTACTACATTGTAAAAAGTAACAGTGCTTTGTTTGATATAACAGGCGGAAATAAAAAAGTAGACAGTATTGTAGTGGCAGTAAAGACGAAAGATGCAGCTAAAAAACTTCAGGATGCAAAAGACTACACATTTGGAGTACAGTATGCAATGGGTGGCGATAATATAGAAGCAGCTGTTAACACAATTAATAAAGAATTGGGAACAGATGTCAATACAAAAGAGTGTGAAAGCATTGGAAAACAGGCAGACGAGTTATTTGCCGGCAAAGTAGAAGCGATTGTCTATAACAGTGCATATACGGCAATGCTGGAAGAAGAGATAGAAGGATTCAGTGATAAAACACGTATTATATATACCCATAAGATAGAAACAGAAGTTGATAATGAAGGAAATGGAATCAAAGTGCAAAAAGAACCATTTAGCGTATTTATCAGTGGAATTGATGTGTATGGTGATATCACGACAAATAGTAGAAGTGATGTAAATATCATAGCAACGGTTAATCCAAAGACACACCAAGTACTTCTTATTACAACACCTCGTGATTATTATGTTCCGATTCCGGGGATATCGGGAGATAAAAAAGACAAACTTACACATGCAGGAATCTATGGGGTAGATGCGTCTATGGCAACGCTTGGGCAGGTCTATGATATGGGAATTGATTTTTATGCACGTATTAATTTTACATCATTGATAGATATTGTAAATGCATTGGGTGGAGTAGATGTGGAATCAGAATATGCATTTACCACAAGTAAGGATTCCGGTGTAGTTATGGATGTAAAAAAAGGAATGAATACTTTTAATGGGGAACAAGCACTGGCATTTAGCCGTGAACGACAAAACTTAGCAGATGGGGATAACCAACGTGGAAAAGACCAGCAAGCAGTTATTAAAGGGTTAATAAATAAGATGATTTCACCATCGGCACTTATGGGAGCCAATAAATTGATCGATAGTGTAAGAGGGAATGTTGACACGAATATGGCTGCGAAACAGATACAGTCCTTGATCAAACAACAGTTATCGGAGCAATCACCGTGGAATATATATTCAGTTGCAGCAGAGGGTACAGGCGATAAGCAGTATTGCTATTCTTATAAAGGGAAACCATTATATGTATGTCAACCGGATCAGACATCAGTAGATAAAATCAAAGGATTAGTGGATGCAGTCGAAAACGGAGAGACATTGCCAGCAGAGTAAAGAGGGAAGTTACTGATTGTGATAACCAAAAGGGAGAAAGCGTATGAAAAAATTAATATGTGGAATGTTAGTATTGCTATCAATTACAATGGTTGGGTGTCAAAAAAAAGTACAAGAAAAGCCAATTGATAAGTCAACCACAACAACAGCAGATAATAAGGACAAGAAAGATGAGACAACAAAAACAGAAACAGTGAAAGAAGAAAAGCCCATTGATAATCAAGAAAAAAAACAGAAACTGATTCATATCTATTACATTGATGATGCAACAGGGACGTATGTGTCAAAAGAAATGCAATGGAAAGAGCAAGACTATCAAGCTATATGGGAAGCACTAAAGGTAGAAGGCATGGTGACGGCAGAAAGCAAGCTGTTAAATCTGAAAATAAATAATACAGATAAAACGATAGACCTAGATGCAAATCAGGCGTTTGGGGATTATATCAGAACGATGGGAAGCACAGGAGAACAAGAAATTCTGGCATGTGTTGTAAATACATACTTGGAAGCATGTGGGTGTGATAAGATAAAGATTACAGAAGAAGAAAAAGTGCTAGAAACAAATAATGCAACTTTAGATTACTACATGGGAATGATAACATTATCATAGCCAACAACGAGAGGATAAAGTATGAAGAGAATAGTAGCGTGGTTATTAGTGATTATGATGGCTTGTTCAAGCGTTCAAGTACAAGCAAGCAATGTGAAACCGGAGGAAATTGGTCAAGAAAGTAAGACACCAACCGGTGAAAGTGAACCGACTCAGGTAGGATCGCAAGATGCAATTCAACAAGATGCGCCACAAGATACAGCAAATCAAGAGCCTGCACAACAAAAAGAGGCAGTGTCAGAGAAAAAAACAGGGGAACAAGAAGTAAAAATCAATTATCTTTGTGTAGGTTCTCCTTATATTGCAACAGAAGGAGAGCAAAAAGTAGTGTTGTCTTGGGGTGATGGAACAGAAAACATCTCAGATATGAAACTGGTATATGAAAAAAATGATGGAACAAAAGCAGAATGGGCTTGTGAAAAACAAGAAAAGGAAACTTATTTATTTACAAAACAATTTTCCGGTGAAGACAAGGGTACATATCGTGTTTCAGGCATTCAGTTTATACAAGACGGCCAGATACACGAGTATTTACTGGATAATCTTGGGATTAATGCCAGATTTGGAATTGGTGAAGAATATGAAGGATATGTAAGGGAAGAGTCAGTTAAGGCAAAAGGAATTAGTGAGGAAGATGTATCTGCAACGGTACTGAATTTAGAAACGAATGAAACAAAAGAAGTAGAAACCGGCGTGAAAGAAGCACTTTCAGATGCGGTAAAAGAAGCAAATGTTACCACTGGACCAAAGAAGAGTAGCAAGGCACGTTCAGCTGCGCGTGCAAGAGAGTTAGTCATTGCATTAGATCCGGGACATGACGATACACATGCCGGAGCTTCCGGAAATGGATTAAGGGAACAAGAACTGACCTTGAAGATTGCAATGTATTGTAAAGCGGAGTTAGAAAGATATTCCGGAGTGCGGATTCATATGACACGCACTACAGGAGCTTGTCCAAATCCGGGGCAATCATCTACAGAAGATAACAAGGCTAGAATTAGGCAGGCAGTTGCGGCAGGGGCAAGTGTGTATATTAGTTTTCATTTGAATGCGTCCACATCGTCTGGAGTGGCAGGAGCTGAAGTATATTATCCGAATTATAACTGGAAGCCTGACATAGGAATGCATGGAGAAGCGTTGGCACAAAAGATACTGGATGAAATAGTTGCACTTGGAATTTCGAATAGAGGAATTAAGTTAAATACTTCTTCTGGAGATTATACATATGAAGATGGATCATTGGCAGATGCATATACGGTACAAAATACTTGCAAAAAGTTAGGAATTCCTGGATTGATTATTGAACATGCTTTTGTTTCTAATAGTGGAGATGCTTCATTCTTAGATTCTGAAAGTGATTTGCAAAGACTTGGACAAGCTGATGCAGCGGGAATTGCAAAATACTATGGATTAAGTATTGGAACTTGGATTCAAGATAATAATGGGTGGAAATACCAAGAAAGCAATGGCAATTTTGTTGTTAACACTTGGAAAGCAATTGGAGGTTCTACTTATTACTTTGATCAGAATGGATATCGTGTATCAGGGTGGCAGGATATAGGTGGAAAGAGATATTTCTTTATGCCGGACGGAGTTATGCTGACGGGCTGGATATCTTTTGGCGCAGCACGCTATTTTCTGATGCCGGACGGTCATATGCTGACAGGTTGGTGTTCTTTTGGTGATACAAGATATTATCTTGGAACAGATGGTGTTATGCAAACCGGATGGAGAGATATCGGTGGTAAGAGATACTTCTTTATGCCAGAGGGGTATATGCTAAGAGGCTGGATATCATTTGGAAATACAAGATATTATTTAGACGCTAATGGCGCCATGGTTACAGGAAATCAAACCATTAATGGAACCCAGTATATATTTGACCAAGCAGGTGTTTTACAAAGCTATACAGGCTGGAGAACGATGTTCGGAAAACAATACTATTATAAAAATGATATTGTTCAAACGGGGTGGCAGGAGATTGAAGGCAATCGACATTTCTTTATGCCTGACGGAGTTATGCTGACAGGCTGGATATCTTTTGGAAGCATCAGATATTATCTGGGTGATAATGGAATTATGCTAAAAGGCTGGCAGCAAATAGGGTCGTTCAAGTATTATTTAGGCTCAGACGGTATTGTACAGACGGGTTGGAGAACAGTAGAAGGCAACCGACATTTCTTTATGCCAGACGGTCATATGTTAACGGGTTGGATCTCATTTGGAGACGTAAGATATTATCTTGGATTAGATGGTGTGATGGTTACCGGGAAGCAAATGATTGGTGGAATTGAATATGAATTCAATTCAGATGGTACGATGAAGGGATATACAGGTTGGAAAACTATATCTGGAAAACAATATTATTATAAAGATAATGTTATGCAGACAGGATGGAAGGATATAGAAGGCAATCGACATTTCTTTATGCCTGACGGAGTTATGCTGACAGGCTGGATATCTTTTGGAAGCATCAGATATTATCTGGGTGATAATGGAATTATGCTAAAAGGCTGGCAGCAAATAGGGTCGTTCAAGTATTATTTAGGCTCAGACGGTATTGTACAGACGGGTTGGAGAACAGTAGAAGGCAACCGACATTTCTTTATGCCAGACGGTCATATGT
>JAVXHR010000011.1:62736-67572 GCA_036656795.1 Lachnospiraceae bacterium
GGTTGGAGAACAGTAGAAGGCAACCGACATTTCTTTATGCCAGACGGTCATATGTTAACGGGTTGGATCTCATTTGGAGACGTAAGATATTATCTTGGATTAGATGGTGTGATGCGAACAGGTTGGCAGGATATAGGTGGTAAAAGATATTTCTTTATGCCAGATGGAATGCAATTAAGAGGCTGGATATCATTTGGTGATGTTCGTTATTATTTAGATGCAGAAGGAGCAATGGTAACAGGTTGGCGTTCAGTGGATAGCTTGTGGTACTTTTTTGCAGAGGATGGAAAACTGGATAGGAATCCATCGGGAAATCCACCAACAACAGCTACATATCTGATAGAGGGAGGAACAACGGTTTCGGTCTTTCAGATGACGAATTACTTTACAAAAAAAAATAAAATATATCCGGCGTTTTATGCCAATAGTGATGCACCAACACTAACAGATTTTTGTCGTATATACTATGAGGAAGCAGCAGCAGAAGGGATTAAAGCGGAAGTAGCATTTACACAGGCTATGAAAGAGACAGGCTGGCTTAGCTTTGGCGGAGATGTAACGATTGGACAGTATAATTTTGCAGGAATAGGAACTACAGGTGGGGGTGTTGCAGGTGCTAGTTTTGATTGTGTTCGAACAGGGATTCGCGCACAGATACAACATCTAAAAGCATATGGTTCAAAATCGCCACTTGTAAACCCTGCAGTTGATCCAAGATTTGGATTGGTAACAAGAGGTTCCTCAATCTATGTGGAATGGCTGGGTATACAAGAGAATCCATATGGTAAGGGCTGGGCAGCAGGTGCAAATTATGGATATGATATTGTGAAAATGATAGCGGATTTAAAGTCATAAGTCCCTTGTTATTCTTAAAATAGTGGAAAAGGACAGATATAGATAGTATCGGGTCCTTTTCTTTTGGTAATAATAATATTGTATTTAAAACAAAAATTTGTTATCATATAAAGGGTATGTAAAAAAATTGTAACAATTTGAAATAAAGAGGAAATAATTATGAAGAAGATAGTGAATTTGCGAAGTTCTAGAACGAGAATGTTTCTATTGTGTATTGTTGATATATTGACGATTGTACTAATACCGTATTTGTCATTAATTATCAGGCATGATAATAGCTATACAAATATTCCACAGGTGTATATTCATAGTATTCAGATGTACATGATTCCAAACATTATTACTACGATTATTATATTTATATTATTAAAGTTATATCGAAGTGTATGGACCTACGCCAGTGTACATGAAGTGATTCTAATTGTAGCAGCATGTGTGCTGTCTACAGCATTTCAGGCACTGGGTATGCAGTTCTTCGTGTTTAGCGTACCAAGAAGTTATTATGTGTTTTACTTTTTCTTTCTTGTTACAACTACATTGGGTACAAGATTCTCCTATCGAGCGTTACGTATTATGCAGCGAGGGTTACAAAAAGAAAAAGGACATAAGCTCAACACAATGATGATAGGTGCAGGCGAAGCAGGAAGTATGATTATACAAGAACTGAAATCCAGCAAATACCTGAATAGACATGTAGCATGTATTATTGATGATAATCCATCTAAAAAAGGAAAATATCTTCAAGGGGTAAAAGTAATTGGCGGTAGAAATGTCATTATAGAAGCAGCAGACAGATACGATATTGACGAAATCATTCTTGCGATTCCATCTGCGGGTCCAAAGGCAACAAGAGAAATCCTACGTATTTGTAATGAAACGAGTTGTAAACTAAAAGTATTGCCGGGTATGTATCAATTGATTACCGAAGAGGTAAATGTATCTAAATTACGAGAAGTTTCGATTGATGATTTACTTGGAAGAGATACGATAGACGTGGATTTGGACAGTGTACTTGGGTATGTAAGAGGTAAGACAATCTTAGTGACCGGTGGTGGTGGTTCTATTGGTAGTGAGTTATGCAGACAGATTGCTGCATATAAGCCCAAACGATTAGTGATTTTCGATATCTATGAGAATAATGCATATGATATACAACAAGAATTAATTACAAAGTATCCAAAGTTACAATTAGAAGTATTAATAGGCTCAGTGAGAAATACAAAACGTATCGAAAGTGTTATGAAACGCTATAAACCTGATGTAATATATCATGCAGCGGCACATAAACATGTACCATTGATGGAAGACAGTCCCAATGAAGCGATTAAGAACAATGTGTTTGGAACGTATAAAACCGCAAGAGCAGCAGATCGTGCAGGTGTGAAAAAATTCGTTCTTATCTCTACCGACAAGGCAGTAAATCCAACCAATATTATGGGAGCGTCCAAACGAATGTGCGAGATGGTGATTCAGACCTTTAGCAGGTATTCTAAGACAGAATATGTAGCAGTGCGATTTGGAAATGTATTGGGAAGCAATGGGAGTGTGATTCCGTTATTTAAAAAGCAGATGGAAGCCGGAGGGCCTGTAACGGTTACACATCCGGATATCATTCGTTATTTTATGACAATTCCGGAGGCTGTTTCATTGGTATTACAAGCAGGGGCATACGCAAGAGGTGGAGAAATCTTTGTACTTGATATGGGAGAACCTGTGAAAATCGCAGATTTAGCAAAGAATTTAATCCGACTATCAGGTTATACTTTAGGGGTAGATATGGAGATTCAATATACAGGGTTAAGGCCTGGAGAAAAATTATATGAAGAACTGCTTACGAAAGAAGAAGGATTAAAAAAGACAAATAACAAATTAATCTATATAGGACAACCTTTGGAATTTGATGAAGTCCATTTCTTGAGTGAATTAAAGAAATTAGAAATTGCGGCAATTGATGAACGATTAGATGTAAAAGAGATTGTATCTCATATTGTTCCAACGTATCATATCAGACCGGAAGATAAAGAACGTGATGAATCAATATACGAAGAGTTTTGTGAACTTGGAACATTTAGTCATGAAGGTGCAGTAGTGGAGGATTATTATGAGTAATATGCATATCGCTTTTTCACCACCGGATATAACGGAGGAAGAAATTGCAGAAGTAGTAGATACACTAAAAAGTGGTTGGATTACAACGGGACCAAAGACAAAAGAATTTGAAAGACAGATTGCTTTGTTTTGTCATACAAGTAAAGCGGTATGCTTGAATTCGGCAACAGCGTGTTCAGAGATGGCGCTTAGAGTCTTAGGGATAGGACCGGGAGATGAAGTGATCACTTCGGCATATACGTATACGGCATCAGCCAGTGTTATCAGTCATGTTGGAGCAAAAGTGGTGCTGGTAGATACAGCGAAAGATTCCTATGAGATGGATTATGAGCAATTGGAACAAGTAATTACAGAAAAGACGAAAGCAATTATCCCGGTAGACCTTGGGGGAGTCATGTGTGATTATGACCAGATATATAAGATAATAGAAAAGAAACGTTCTTTGTTTCGACCGGGGAGTGATTTGCAAGAAAAGATAGGACGCATCGTGGTTGTTGCAGATGGTGCACATGCAATTGGCTCCAGTCGAAAAGGAAAACAGTGTGGAGAAGTAGCTGATTTCACCAGTTTTTCGTTTCATGCTGTTAAGAATCTTACAACAGCAGAAGGTGGGGCAGTTGTATGGAAAGACATCAAAGATGTGGACAATGAGGAGATATATAAACAGTTTATGCTGCTATCACTTCATGGTCAGTCAAAAGATGCACTGTCAAAGAGCCAATTAGGTTCATGGGAATATGATGTTGTTGCACCATATTATAAATGTAATATGACCGATATTATGGCGTCATTAGGATTAGTACAGTTACGAAGATATCCGGGGATTGAAGCTCGAAGAAAAGAGATCATTGGCATATATAATCAAGGTCTGGCAGAATTGCCCGTATCTGTATTGCGTCATTATTATAAGGATATAGAATCCAGTGGACACTTATATCTTGTTCGATTAGATGGAAAAAATCGAGAAGAAACCAATCAAGTGATTACCAAGATGGCGGAAGCCGGAATTGGAACTAATGTACATTATAAGCCATTGCCGATTTTGAGTGCATATAAAAATATGGGATTTGATATCAAAGATTACCCTAATGCATATGCGATGTATGAAAATGAAATTACGTTGCCACTCCATACAAAATTGACAGATTTAGAAGTTGATTATATTATTCAAACATTCAAAGAATGTATCTAGTAAGGGAAAATTATGAAAAAATGGGATGATTTACCGAAGTTCATGCGAGTAACAGCAGTGAAACCATATCATGATATTTTGAGTCAGCATCGAGCCAGCTTGATTATAAAGAGAATATTTGATATAATAGTTGCTAGCATTTTATTAATTGTTTTGTCACCGGTATTTTTAATTGTAAGTATGATGATTAAACTGGATTCAAAAGGTCCCGTTATGTTTCGGCAAGTTCGAGTGACAACTTACGGAAAAGAATTTCGAATATTTAAGTTCCGCACGATGGTGAATCATGCAGATCAGATGGGAAGCCAAGTAACAACTAAAAGTGACACCAGAGTTACTAAAGTGGGGAAATTATTACGCAAAACCAGAATTGATGAATTTCCACAATTGCTCAATGTTCTAGTTGGAGATATGACATTTGTAGGTACAAGACCGGAGGTTTCTAAGTATGTAGCGCATTATACAGACGAGATGAAAGCCACGTTGTTATTGCCTGCAGGGATTACGTCCCAGACCAGTATCTATTACAAGGATGAAGAAAAGTTGTTGGAGAATGCAAGCGATGCAGACATGGTATATATTAATGATGTATTGCCTGAAAAAATGAAGTACAATTTAAGTGCTATTCGTACGTTTAGCTTCTTGGGAGATATTAAAACAATGATAAACACAGTAATTGC
>JAVXHR010000012.1:0-64740 GCA_036656795.1 Lachnospiraceae bacterium
CACTAAAAAACAAGGTGAAGTAAAAAAGACTTACACAATTTAGTTGACAAACCCATTAATCGTCTTATTGATTGCCACATTTCTTCACACTCCTTCTTAAAATAGTTGATTTGATCTGCAATATCTTCCAATTTGTCTATCGCTACCAGCACTCCCGTTCCATTTGCAACATGTGCCATCTGATTTACATTGGTTGCCATCCCTCTAATCTGGCGAAGCAGATCATCAAAATTCTTGTTTATATTCTTTAGTACATCAATTTCCTCTCTAGGAGCAATCACTGCTCCTGCAAGAGCATTGATGATAAATGACTGCTGTGTCTGTCCAGAAGCTGTCACTTTTTCCTGTAGTCGTTCGTACTCTTCTTGGTTCATTCGAAACTTAACTTGGTATTCTCTTTTTCGCACTTTGTATTACACTCCTTTCGTGGTTTTTGTCTTTTGGGGTGCAGGGGCAAGCACATTAGTAATAGCTATCATGAGAAAGTTACCCCTAGCTGATGGATGGGATGGGATGAAGAGACTTCCAGCGGATGTCTCGAAATATCATACCAGAACATCAGCGGCTCCAGTGTGCAGAGAGTGAAACTCTTTGCTGGGGTTCCAAGGGGCAACGCCCTCTGGCAAGTTTAGGAACAGCCCATAGGCTGCTTCCGGTGCGAATGTGGGTACCACATTTGCGAAACTTGCCTATCATCCGCCACATACTACAGTGAGATTATGAAGAGACGTGACAGCGCTAATGGAAAGTCTCCGGCGGAGAGTTTCTATTAGCAGCTGGCACGTTCGAAATAATCTTTCGTAACCTACATTGGATGATAGTGGTCTTGTGATTTTTCGTAGGGATTGGATGCAACAGGCGATGCAAGTTTTATGCGTTGCCTTCATTGCTTCCGATCCTGGAGAAAAATCACTCGGCTACAACGTAGACGAAATGCCCTTTGCTCCCTCTGCAATAAAAGTGACGTGTATTACATTTCTTATACTTGTCTGACCATATGCAACACATCTGATTTTCTTCTGTAGATGTGTCGTGCAATATGTAAGACAATAAATTCAATCTGTAATACCCACATTACTAACTTATAAATTCTGCAAATAAGAAAAGGCTTCTTCTGGCATAGTTTCATCTATCGTATTCTGCAAGATTACTTCTGCCCTTTTCTCCTGTACCTTCTCAAGAGAGGAAGTATTATTTTCTTCCCTATACCGCTTCCCATAAGGCTGAAATTCCATCCTCGCCAAGGTGCTTGCTACCGATTCTACAATCATAGCTACCATCTTTTGGTCATGATCTTCTAATGCCTTTAAGAATAACTCTCGCTGATCATTTGCCTGCCTCTGTAAATACTCCTGTATTTCCTCTTTGAAATGCTCTTGCTGTTCCCTTTGCAGTTCATTCCCGTAATAACATTTCAATGCTGCTTTGATATAAGCGCCACCACT
The DNA here is from genome assembly GCA_036656795.1 of Lachnospiraceae bacterium. GTDB lineage: Bacteria > Bacillota > Clostridia > Lachnospirales > Lachnospiraceae > CAUPWF01. The sequence continues at coordinate 1,446 of JAVXHR010000012.1, forward strand.
ACCATATGGATCATTTGCGTTATCGCGGTTATGTCCCATAATTGCTTCGTACAGTTCTCTTTCATCCTCTTTCGATAGATTTAATCGAAAGGACAAAGATTTCTGTAACTCACTTTTTCCTGCCATCGCACCACCTCCAATTCTTAAAAAATAACATCTTTATGCTGTTCACCTAGAATTTTCCTTTCTGCTTTGCTAAGAATTCATATCCTCTTGCATTTGCCCGAATATCTTCTAGGTAGTGAATATTTGCACCTTTCAATGTTCCGTAATTCTTCATCAGCGTGGCACCGCCACCTGCATAAATAACTGAGAACATTTCAAGATCAAATCCAAGTTCCGCTAACTTTGCTTCCATCCCTTTTGCAAAATCTGCAAGCCCAGCTTTGATAATTACCTTGCATTCAATCGGGATGTTTACATCCTTTTCAAGAATCATCTGCTGAATCATATCTTCACTGACCCTTCGGTTACAGTTCTGATACACATTGCTTTTAATGCCTTCCATACACTGAATCAATGCCGCTGGAATCGAAGTACTTTCACTTTCTACTGGCACATAATTTCTTGTATGAATCACATCAATGGTTTTTGACCCAATATCCACAATCAGATTTTCTCTGCCATATTCTCGAAGCTTGTCGGCTATAGCCGCATAGCACTGTGGAAATACATAAACATCTATAATCTGAATCTCATAATTCTTACCGGAATAGTTAAACTGAATCGAATCTTCTCGTAACAGATAATGATAAAAATCATCTTTTTCCTTTCCAAATCTACTAAAGGGCAGACCCACCGCCAAAATCACATCTGCATTGTACTGCTGATAAATATCCATTTCCTTTGCAATTGCAGCTAGCGTTAGTAAAAAATAATTCTCGTTCTCTGTCTTTGTCTGCATAAGAGGAAGTCTTCCTTCGCCAACTTTGTAATAACTTCCTTGATAAATTAAGGTGTTGTTGGTGAGCGTTGCTTCTCCACCCAATTTTTCAACACCGTTTTCAAATGTTGCATGTGGAGTCTTCATCATGGAAAATCCATGATCAATGCCTACCACCAGTAATCTTCTATCACTAATAAACATAATTGCCTCTCTTTCTGTAGCTACTCATTGCTACCATACAAATGATCTAATAATTCCAATACTGTCCGAAGAGATTCTAGAATCTCCAAATCCAATTCCTCGGACATACTAATGTTACATAAATGCTTGTCTATCAGTTCCATTCGCTTTTTGATTGCATCAAAGGTTCTGATATTTCCTGTCACATGAATCTCCTGCTCTAAACAACTATTGATAAAGAATTCGGATCTCATAAGACCAGAAAGCTCTATACGCTCATCAATCAGCTGTTTTTCCTCTGGTGAAACTCTAAAATTCATAATGACATTACGTTTGCGGTTCTTATCCTTCTTAGTTGCATTTACACCAGTAAGAAGGGTGGTACGTCGATATATTTTACTCATAACATTCTCCAATCCGAGCAAGGAATTAAATCCTTGCTCTTACATATTCCAAATCCCCATAATAAGGGGTTCCCACCAGATACCACGCATTGCCATGTTCATTCCAAGCCATTTCAATTCTGGTAGAAATCCATTTATCTTCAACAAGAACTTCCATTCCCTCACCACAATGAAATCCATCATTTTCCCACAAATCCGATACCAAAAGTCCATATCGCTTATTGAAACTGTTATAGCCTAAACGTCCTTCCATCATTCTTCTGATTCCTCACTTTCATCATCCTCGAAATCTGATTCATCATGAAACATATCATTTAATTTATCAGCCATAGTTCGCTGAACCGATGGATACAAATGTGCATATCGCATGGTAATTGTGGCGCTCTCATGACCTAATCTTTCTGCAATCTGAACTGGTGAAAACCCTAGTTCGATCAATGCTGCGCATGCACTGTGTCGCAGGTCGTGAATACGAATTCTTTTAACACCAGCGGCTTTCGAACCTCGATCCATTTCATGATGCAGATAACTTTTTGTAATATTAAACAATCTCGTATGTTCATCGATTTTGTATATCATTCCAAAATAATCTTCTAACTCATTACAAAGAAATTCTGGTAGTTCAATCACTCGATTTCCTTTGTCTGTTTTTGGTGTGGTGGTATATTCAATTCCATCAATTCTTTGTACCTGCTTATCAATCTTTAAGGTTCTTTTTTCTAAATTGATATCTCCACGCTCTAGTGCAAGCATTTCGCTCATTCGTACTCCCGTCCAATATAGAATTTCAAAAGCATAGTATGAAATTGGTTTATCTTTGATTGCATCCGCAAATTTGGTATATTCTTCTTTCGTCCAGAACAACATTTCCTTTGCTTTTGCTTTCCCCATCTTTTCCCCTTGCTACAAGGATTATTTGCCAAGTCATAGTAGCGAACTGCATGATTCAATATTGCTGTTAATTGATTTTGAAGGGTTCGCAGATACGTCTGGGCATAGCCTTTATCATTTTCATCTCTCTTACTTAACAGTTCGTTCTGCCACTGTAAAATATCTGTAGGAGAGATTTCTGATAAACTCTTATCTTCAAAATACGGTCTAATATGGGTATTGATGATATGAACCTTTGTCCTGTAGGTGTTCAGCTTAATTTGCGGTTTGATATCAGAAAGATAAACATCAATAAACACTCCAAATCCCATATTGATATCCTTACTTTTCTTTGCTAAAAAATCCCGTTCATAAGCTAATGCATCCTTTTTGGTCTCAAATCCTCGTTTATCATGTTGTTTCTTTTTGCCCTGCCAATCGGTATAGCGCAGAGATACTCTCCAACGCTTCCCATCATAGCCATTCCAATTATCTTTAAAAACTGACACTATTCATTCCCCCTTTCGTGCCAATGTGCCATATCATAATTCACATCACTCTTGATACTGGTTTCTAAATCGCTTTTTGCTGTGAGCAACATTCGGATCAAATAATTCTTCTTATTCACAATCCTAGTATCCTGAGAAACATCATCAAATTTTTCAAGAACATATCGGATGGCTCCACTGTCGAGACGATAAAATTGATTTCCCATTGACCTTGCATCGTAGGTTTCACCATTATTAAAAGTAATGGTTCTATCTGTGGCGATAATCTCACTCATATAGTCAAGCAAAGCATCTACCATTGCACCATCTCCATCAAAAACCAAAGTTTCGTAACTGATTAGATATTTCAGTTCCTCTATGACACGTGCTTTGATTTCATATTGTGATAACTGGCACTCCCTACATTCTTGTAATAGATGGTGATAAGATAAGATTTGACACAGCTCACAATATTCAAACCTTTCTATCAGCTCTTGCATTGGAACCAGACTTTTTGATATCGTAGGTATTACTTCCATCTCTCCATCCTTCCTCTGAAAGATTGATTGATGATTATTTACTCTTTTGTTATTTACTTTGTTATTAATTACTTGTGTTGGATGTTCCGTATGCGGTATGCCCGTAATCGAAGGAACCGTTTTCGATTTCTCCGTGAACGGATTTACCGTAATCGGATTTTCCACTTGCGGTGGAACTGGTACCTGATGCACTTCAATCACATTTTTACCAAAGCGCCCTCTCCCAGTTCTCTCTTGTCCACCAGTCAGATATCCTCTTTTCATTAATTCATTCACGCTAGAACGGATACAATCTACTCCGTCTGGTAGAATTTTTGAAAAGCCTTTCAAATTAAAATCCCAATTGTCTGATAGGGACAATATCGTTACCAGCATTCCTCGATCTCTCAAACTAAGCTTTTGATCAAGTAAAATATCTTTGCTTACATTCACATATAGTCCATGGGTTTTATTCTTTAAAACTGCCAAAAAATCACTCCTTTCAATTGAAAAGGGGCGGCGACTATGCTAGAATACATTTATATGTAACGTACATGCATAGTCATGTGCCCAAGCTCCTGCGCCAACAGGAGCTTTTTCTTTTCTCTAAACTTCATCATCAGTTACCTCTTCATACATGCTTCTTCGTAGTAGATACGGTTGATTTTCCCACTCATTACAAGCAACTTCGGATTTTCTTTTTTCATTCGTTCCGATAATTCCTTAATAATGGCGTATCCTTTGCTTCGGCAAACTCCCCAATCAGCACATACCTCGTTTACATCTACATAAACTGGTTTTTCCATCACTTCCATACGTTTCTCTCCTCTCGTGTAATATTTGGAATAGAAATAAATTTATTACTATCTGGATTTTATTATACAGAAATATATTTATTTCTGTCAAGTACAAATTAGAAATATTTTTATTTCTGTTCTTTCTATTTTTTCTATTCTATGATAAAATGGGTTCATCATTAAGAAAATGAGGTGATTTTTGAGATGTCAGTTGGACACAAAATAAGAGCCATACGTGATCTAAGAGGTATGACTCAAAAAGAACTTGGTATCAAAGCTGGATTTTCAGCAGCTACTGCCGATGTTCGAATACGACAGTATGAAAGTCATAAAATGATTCCAAAAGAAGATAAGTTAAAAGAGATTGCAGCCGCTCTTGATGTAGATGTATCTGCACTAAAAGATCATGATATCTATTCTGATCTAGATCTGATGCAGATCTTATTTGAATTAGAGGAAAATCACGGATTGGTAATAGAAAAAGAAGCTGGTCGGTATGTATTGTCATTTGACGAGTCACATCAATTGTTTCGATACACCAATTATAAGCTCGACAGCTGGTACCGAGCAAAATCACAACTTCTATCCAATTCAGAAGATTCGGGATATGATGATAAAGAATATTTACTTTGGAAATACAGATTCCCACTTGATACTATGGAAATAGAGAAAACGAATGCGGCTAAAATACAGGAAAAATACAAACCATTTGTGAATAACACCTATAGTATAAAAAAGGTTAATGAATTTATTCTTTTATTTGAAAAATTAATAAGAAGTGGATTTGATATACAGATCGCTTCCGCTCCAGAAAGATCTGGAATCGGAACCTTTGTTTGCTGTGCAATATTTAAACATTCAGAATTGTTAGAAGCTACTGGCGAATCAGCCAATGCTTATGCGGAGTATCTTTCTATGATAAGTTACCTTGAAAAATCAGGAATAGAGATTGAGAGAGAGACTAACTCTTTTGATGGGGAAACACTGTTAGGGGTTTATTTTTATAGTTCTGTTTTGTCCACTGCACTGAATCATACAGTGCGGGAAATAATCGCGGCATATAAAGCTGGGACGTTAGATGATAAGATAATGCAGATGCAGTATCAGGATTCGTTGCAGACGTTTAATGTGCCGTTTGAAAATTTAAAGTAGATGTTGTATTTGCAATGAATATCGACGGCAATACCAAAAATAGAAATTGAAAATATGATACACTACATGAAAATTGATGGAAAGGACATTAAAATGGAAAAAACCAATATACCATTAGCGACAAAATCTGAAGAAGTTCCAAACACGAACAATAGAATAACCACCATTTTAGTTGACACCTGTGCATTTCGAGATGCAAATAGTGATTTTATAGGTGTTAATTCAATGCTGTTGCCATCCTTTTTCTCGTCCATCCAGGATAAGGAGATGCTGTTGTTAACACATCCTATTCTTGAAAAAGAGCTTGATAAGCATATTGAAGATTCTGGTTTATACAAAGATTATCAAAATTTGTTATCTCAACTAAATAAATGTAGAGACGTTTTGGAATATGCAAACTGCAACGATATTGAATTATTCGAAAAAATTGCTGAATTTGATATAAAAAGACAAACCTATAATGCTTATGTTGACTATTATAAGGATGCTGTCAGACTTGATTACCCAGACCCAGAATTAATTTTTGACCTTTACTTTTCATCCAAGCCACCATTTGCTACAGCTGGAAAGAAAAAAAATGAGTTCCCAGATGCATTTGTAATTGAATCTGCAAAACAGTATATAGAAGAACATCCTAATGATATTTTATTAGCTGTATCCAAGGATAACGATTGGAGAAATTCATTCGCAGATTTGGACGAAGTAATTATGTGTGAATCCATTGACGAAGCACTCAAAAAAATAAACAGCATCGAAAGTATCTTAAGCGACTCAATGCTCAGTGAAATATTTCATGGTGCATACGATGAAATCATAAGTAAAGTTGCATTTTATGTTGATGGTGAATGCTATGAATTAGATGACTATGAGTTTATCGAAGACATGGAAATTGATTCGGTAGAGGTAAAAGAAGTTGATGATTTATTTACCCCTCTGAAAATTTCTAGAGAAATGATTTTGATTAAAACTGTTGCAACTATATCAGTGTCTGGACATGGAGAAATTTTTGACGAAGATAGATCAATTTGGGATAGCGAAGATAAAGAATATATCGTTAAAGAGTACTCTGACTTAGCTTTTACAAATGGAGAGGCTGAAGTAGAATGTGAAATTCGCATTATATTTGATTTTGATGATCCGAAGAATTCTGCAGAAGTTGATAGTTTCAAATTAAATTCTAGAGGAAATATACTTATTAGTAACTATAAAGAAGATCTTCTTCCTATTGATGAAGACGAAATGGCGATAAGATGTTTAAGAGAAGATAAAGGATATAGTCGAAGATATAAATAACTCCACATATGTTACTGATGATTCTATTCTGCTGACATTTTGCTGACGTAAAAACTGGGAACCCGCTTATTTAGCGGGTTCCCAGCGTTTATAGGTCACTCAAACTCTATTGTCCCCGGTGGTTTCCCGGTCAAGTCATACAGTACTCGGTTCACATGATCCACTTCATTCACTATTCGACTGGTCACCTTCCCCAGCACCTCATATGGTACTTCTGCCGATTCCGCCGTCATAAAATCAATTGTTGTCACTGCTCTAAGCGCCACTGCATAGTCATAAGTTCTCTCATCTCCCATAACTCCCACTGAACGCATATTCGTCAGTGCCGCAAAATATTGTCCCAAAGATGTATCCAACTTAGCATTTGCAATCTCCTCACGATAGATTGCATCTGCCTCCTGCACCATCTTGACTTTCTCAGCAGTTACCTCGCCCACGATACGCACACCCAGACCTGGGCCCGGAAACGGTTGTCGATACACCAGATAATCCGGAATTCCCAATTCCAATCCAGCCTTACGCACTTCGTCTTTAAACAAATCACGCAACGGTTCTATAATTTCTTTAAAATCCACATAATCAGGCAGTCCCCCAACATTGTGATGAGATTTAATAACTACCGATTCTCCACCAACGCCACTTTCCACAACGTCTGGATAGATCGTCCCCTGTACCAAAAAGTCAACCGTCCCAATTTTTTTTGCCTCTTCTTCAAATACACGAATAAACTCTTCACCTATAATTTTGCGTTTCTGTTCCGGATCTTCTACTCCTGCTAATTGTCGGTAAAACCGTTCCTGGGCATTTACCCGTATAAAGTTCAGATCATAATCACCGGTTGAACCAAATACAGCCTCCACTTCATCGCCTTCATTTTTACGCAATAGACCATGGTCGACAAATACACATGTCAATTGGTCACCTACTGCTTTAGATAACATAACTGCTGCTACAGAAGAATCCACACCTCCCGATAACGCACACAATACTTTCCCATTCCCTACTTTTTCACGAATTGCCTGAATCGAATTCTCGACAAATGCATCCATACGCCAATCACCAGCACATTGACACACATTCAATACAAAGTTAGACAACATCTTTGTACCTTCTTTTGTGTGAAGTACCTCTGGGTGAAATTGAATTGCATATAATTGTTTTGATACATCTTCCGCTGCAGCTACCGGACAATCCAGTGTATGTGCTGTAATTTGAAATCCTGCGGCCACCTGACTAATGGAGTCGAAATGACTCATCCAACACATCGTTGTTGGAGAGACATTTGCAAATATCTCCGAGGTTGGTTCTACCATTACTTCTGTTTTCCCATACTCTCGAACTGTCGCCCTTGTTACACTTCCTCCAAGGACATGCATCATCAATTGCGCACCGTAACACAATCCAAGTACCGGAATTCCCAATTCAAATAATTCTTTGGAACAGGTTGGCGCCCCTGCTTCATAACAACTATTAGGACCTCCCGTCAGGATAATTCCTTTTGGATTTAATGCCTTTATCTTTTCAATATCTGTTTTATAAGAATAGATTTCACAATATACATTACATTCTCTTACCCGTCTTGCCACTAATTGGTTATATTGCCCACCAAAATCAATTACGATAACAGTTTCTCGTTTCACACATCTACCTCCTGTTGTCTATTTATTTCTAGAAATTTACACTTTATTATATGTCAAACAGTAACTTTTTACAAGAAAAGAATAACCTCACAAATCAATATTCATGAAAGGTTATTCTTCCCTTTTTTGTAGCCTGCCATTGTTTTAATACCCAATTGCTTCATCCCGATTCATAAAGAAATGAATTCCTACCGTAGAATCCATCCACCGGTCTTCGTTAAAATTTTTTATCTCCAGAACTTCCCCTACATGATAGGTGAATCCTTCCGCTGCCAATGAATCTGCTTCTGTAAAGGATTGGGTAAAGTCGAAACTTTTAATAGACAACACCTTTGCCTTGTTGCAGCGACAAGCCGTCCACGTAGCAGATGTACGCTTGGCATCTTTTGGAATAAGCAATTGCACAATTCTATCGTCACAACATTTCTTATACGCTACAAATGCCCCCTCTTGTGGACATCTCATCTTAAAGTACTTTGTTTCATCATTGTAGATTATGTTGTCTAGTTTTGCATATTCCAAATTTGCAAACTTTAGATTGGAACCTTCAATATTGGCACCTGTAAGATTACAATATCTTAAATTTGCACCTCCCATATCTGTACACATCAAAATCGCGCCTTCCAAAGAACAATCTTGGAATCTTGTATTGCTAATATCGGAATTCGTTAGATTGGTACCTATCAATTGTATACGAATAAAATCCGTCCAAGAAAAATCAATATTACTGAGATCCATTCCTGATAAATCCATGTCTTGGAGTACCAGATGTTTCATATCAAATAATTGTGCCTTATGTTCTTCTTTATTGTCTATCTTGTTTTCTGCTTTATTTTTTTCTTGTAATCTTTCTAAGAACTGTTGCTCTGACATCTGTTTCATTACAATCACCCCTCAATTCCTATAGATACGTGTTCCACTCTCTACATAAAACATATCACGGGCTTTATTGTTCCGGCACAACCGCAAAAAATATTAATACATCGGCACTATCGTTAATCAGACTATGAGCATGCCCTTTGGGGCAATAATGACATACTCCCTGCATTACAGTTTCCAGTTCTCCGTCATACAGAACTTTCCCGTTTCCTTGTAGGATATAGATAATTTCACTACTTGTCTCATGAGTATGTAGACCGATAGAAGCTCCGGATTCTAACTTTCCATACATGATTTTATTATTGCCGTCCGTAAACATTCTTGTACTTGTTTCTTTTTCCCCACCATGGAAATTGGGAATTACCGTTTCCTTTAATAAATCAAATTTAATAACCATTCTAGCTGTCCCCTTTCATCTTATTATCACTCTAACATCACTGTTCTATATTATATTTCACTCTTCTTATAGTAGAATTTGGTTCTTGGAATTATAAAGGGTTCGATATCCAAAATAAAGTGAACCAAAGGAAGAAAGACATACTACTGTACAGATCGATATCATAATTGCAATCTGGTATAGAATTGCTGTGGTTGGCAATGTACCGGAGAGTATCTGTCCAGTCATCATACCGGGAAGTGCCACAATTCCCATTCCCAACATGGAATTCATCGTTGGTAAAAATGCTGTTTCCAAAGCCTGTCTTACAAATGGTAATAATATCTTCTGTGGTGTTGCACCAATATTTAATAACGCATCTATTTTGATTTTTTGGTCTTTTAAACTTTCTCGAAATGTTTTCACACCAAGCAATACGCCGGTCATGGTATTTCCCATAATCATGCCTGCAATGGGTATCACATATTGCGGGTTGAATAGACTTTGTCCAACAATTACACAGATGAAAAATACAAGAATCAAAATGCCGGATATAGCGATAGACAGACCAATCACAATCTGAAAACGTTTATTCAGTTCTTTATTTTTTGAAAGCACACGATAAATAGAGAATCCTATCATTAATACAAGATATAACAACGTATACACCGGTCGTGGATTTTTAAATATATAGGTTAGAATCAGCCCTGCAATTACAAGCTGTACCGACATTCTAAGGCTTGCCACAGTCAATAACTTTGTCTGATTAATATGACTTTTTTTCATGACCACCATTACAACAATCAGTAATAGATACACTAGGGCAAATTGCCAAAGTTGTATTTTCACAATTCCATTCATACCTATGCCCCCTTCTCTAATGTAATGATTTGGTCAGCATACATATCCACAAGTGTCTGATCATGACAGATAATCACTGTTGTAATGCCATGCCTTGCACCATATTCCTTCATACTTGACAGCAACTTGCGAGCTGTTTTTTCGTCCAACGCAGAAGTCGGCTCATCTAATAGGAGTACCTCCGGGCAAAATGACAGACATATTGCAAGAAACACCCGTTGTCGTTCCCCACCAGATAAGATTGCACACTGTGTATCCAATGGAAAATCTACACAGGAAAGTGACAACGCCGCACGAATGGCCTCATCATCAATAGACTTTTCATCACGACTTTCATAATATGCATCAAAATTTTCTCGGATTGTTCCGGCGAATAAGTACACATCTTGCGATACAAGCAACATCTTTCTTCGCAATTCTATTGTATTTAGCTCTGTAATATCTGTTCCATGAAACATAATTCTACCGGTAGCAGGTGACAATGTCGCATTAAATAGCTTCATCATAGTACTTTTTCCACAGCCACTTTCTCCACAGACAAACGTCATTTTTTTCTCATGAATATCTATATCCGGATAATTGATCAATTCCATAAACCGTAAGTTAGATGTTGAAATAACAGAATCTATGTTCATTACGTCTTCCTTCTCTCATAATTCTTAGCCTTGGTGACTTCTTAAGCTCCAATTTTCCACTTCTTTATAGCATATATAATATCACACCTGGAATTACATGTCCAATCCCCCTATTTGACTTGTTCATGCTTTCATGTTACAGTTAAACGGTCATCAGTCACTCGTGAAAACTGATGGAACTATAACTTTAAAGACTTGAAGTCACTTTAGAAATAAAGTGGCTTTTTTATTTTCAGAAAAAGAAAGGCATTATATATGAGAGCGAAAAAAATATTAATCGGAAGTCCCGTGTATCAAAAACCAAAGATTTTAGAAGCATTTTTAAATTCATTAAAAGCATTAAATTTTCCGGACGCAACTCTGGATTACATCTTTGTTGATGATAATGTGGAAGACGAATCCCATCAACTACTAAACAACTTTCACCGTGAAAATTCTGTAACTACTATTCTTCATGGGACAAAAACAAAGAGTTATGTGTGTGATGAAGAATCTCATCATTGGAATGATAATCTGATGCTGAAAGTCGCTAATTATAAGAATACAATAATTCAGTATGCAATTAGTCATAACTATGATGCATTATTTTTTGTGGATTCCGATTTAATATTGCACCCTGACTTAATCATACATTTAGAACATCAACAAAAAGAAATTGTCTCCGAGATATTCTGGAGCCAATGGCATGATGATCTTCCTTTAGAACCTAACGTCTGGCTATTTGATGAATATGATCTTGTTCCAAAACAATTAGGCGAAGAACTAAGTGACGAAGAAAGCGCCCTACGCCAGGCTGATTTTATTAAGATGCTGAAAACTCCCGGACTCTACGAAGTTGGTGGCCTTGGGGCATGTACATTACTTCGCAGATCAGCTTTATTAAAAGGGGTAAACTTTGCACCCATCAAAAACTTGACCATACATGGTGAAGATCGTTTTTTCTGTATTCGTGCAGTCGTACTTGGCATTGAACTTTTCGTTGATACCTGCTTCCCGGCTTATCATATCTATCGGGAACCCGATTTATCCGGTGTTCCTGATTATATCCTGCAGCAACAGGACAAGCAATCAAGCACATACATTAAAAAAAATCGCATCACCCTTTCCATGGTTGTAAGGAATGAGGAAGGACATTACCTTGAACCCATGTTGAAAAGTATAGCAGAACATATTGACAATGCTGTCATTATTGATGATGCAAGTACTGATGGAACGGTAGCGATGTGTCAAACCATATTAGCGGGAATTCCATTAAAGATTATTTCAAATTCTCACTCTATGTTTGACAATGAAATTACACTTCGTAAAAAACAGTGGGAGGAAACGATTCTGATGAACCCTGATTGGATATTGAATTTAGACGCTGATGAGATTCCAGAAGAAGCATTTTGGAAAGAAGTACAGACTATTATTGACAATCCTTTAAATGAACGCTGTGACTTCCGACTATACGATATGTGGAACGAAACACAGTATCGAGAAGATACCTTTTGGAATGCCCACAAAACTAGTCGTACATTTTTACTTCGATACCAACCTGATTTTCAATATCAATGGCTGGAAACGCCTCAACATTGTGGTCGCTTTCCACGAAACTGTGTGGTCGCTTCCAAAGCCACCTCAGAATATCGCATTCAACATCTAGGGTGGTCTTCTCACGCTGACCGAGAACGAAAATATAACAGATACCAACAATTAGATCCCGATGCTATCTACGGGATTAAAGAGCAATATGATTCTATCCTCGATCAAGATCCTCACCTCATCTCATGGCAAATTCTATGAGAATTGAAAGCAAGAAAATAAATGTAGGGATAGGATTTGTAACTGGCCGTAAGAATTTCAAAAACGTACTAAGAGCTTATCTAAATAACTGGAACGAATGTAGTACACTTGATCGGAAAAAATACGCGCTACACCTTTTCGTTGCCTATGATTTAAAATATTCCGGTACTAATGTAAGCGATTACAATATTATTGAAGAAGACATCTTAGGAACTGTAGATTCTGCATTATACATTGGCAAGTCCTTAATTTCCAGTGAAGCAAGAAATCTAATGAAAAAAAAGATTGCAACTGCAAAAGAGTTAAAACTAATCTTTGGAGAAGGCTATGCCATGAAACGAAATTCCGTTTTATATTTTGCACTGAAAAATAAAATGGATTCGCTTATATTTCTTGATGATGATGAATATCCCATTGCTAATATTCAAGTGAATGAGAGTACCGTATGGAAAGGACAGGATGTTTTAACAACACACATTCAGAATATTGCATTTGCAGATATTACTCATGGACATCACTGCGGATATATTTCACCAATTCCTTATATGAAGTTTAATGACGATTTTTCTGAACCTGATTTTCGCATGTTAATCGAAGCTGTCAGTAATGACATTATCACTTGGGAATCCGTAAAGAAAAAGATGACAGATGGTGGAGTCACTTATGCTGACTTAGATATTATTGACAGTATGACTGTAAAGATCGTAAAAGAAGTGGGTGGAATGAAATTCATCTCCGGCGCTAACCTTGGGTTTAACTTAACCGATCCCACCAAATTATTTCCATTCTATAATCCACCCGGCGCACGTGGGGAAGACACTTTCTTAAGTACTTGTATTGGAGAATGCGATATTCGTAAGGTTCCATGTTACACCTTCCACGATGGATTTCTTGCATATCCACGGTTATTATCAGGTGTATTACCAAATGTTCTAAAAACAATTGATATCTCTACTAGTACCAATTATAAAAGATTTTTAAAAGCATCAATTGGATGGATTCGTTACAAGCCATTGTTGCTTTTAATTACCAATAGCGAGAACTACCAAGCAGAAATCCAAGAGATAAAAAAGAAATTAGCAATTGTAATTCCTAAAATCTGCACTTATTTTGGAAATAATGATTTCTGCATCTTACTAAAAGAACTCGACTTTTATGATATGCACGTGTATGAACATTTTCAAGATTTCCAAGATACCAAAGGTGTATGGTTAAAAGTCGTTGCATTTTTAGATGGTGACCATACAAACATACCCTCTATAAAATAACTATTCTTGCCCTCGTTTGTTAAATTCTCCGGCCCACTCAAATGCCTTCTTTGATACAATAACTGCAATGACCTCATTAATTACCGCTGCAGCAGCAATAGTACCTTGTATAATTTTAGCACTCTCCGGCGCAGGTCCTGTCAATACGGATATCGCAATTCCGGTAAATACCAACGAAACACCCGAATGAGGAAGCAATGTAAGACCTAAGTACTTCCTTACGGTATCCGGTGAGTGTGTCATCTTGGCACCAATATATGCGCCTCCATATTTCCCACATGCTCTTGCAAGGATATAGATGAATGTAAAAAATCCCGCACCCAGAATCAGATGGTAATCTAATGGTGCCCCTAGATTCAGAATTACCACAACCATAGACACCCCAAGAATCGGTTGAAAATATTCCATGATTGTCTCTAGCCGTTTCGCTGATACTTTATTTGCAAATGTGGCAGAAAACGCCATCCCTATCAACATAAAATTCAAAACTGGCTTCGGTAACACTACTGTATTAATTACAAAACCAATCCCAGATGCCAATAATATCATTCCAATCATCCGTATCAAAGTTATTGATTTCGATGTTTCTTTTTTTAAAATCATGCCTCCAAATAATCCTATGATAACTCCTATCGCAAGTGGCAATATCACCACTAACGCTATCATATAAACTGGGAGTTTTTGTGTCGATATATTCGCAGATACTACAGAAATCACCGTAAAAAACACCACTACACCAACCATATCATCTAATGCCGCCATTGGAATAAGTGTTCTCGTAACAGGTCCATCTGTTTGAAACTCACTAACAATAGATAATGCCGGTGCCGGTGCCGTTGCAAGGGCTATACCGCCAAAGATTGCTGCAAGATAAAGTGGCACACCTGTAACATAAAATATAATGCCAAATACCAAAGTTACAAGAAAAAAAGTACCCAGCGATTGGGTTAAGGTTGTAATCATAATCTGAGTACCGGATTTTTTGATTTTTTTCCAAACTAATTCAGTTCCTATCATCAGACCCACTGCACATTCCATAATATGCACACCCGTCTGGTACCACGAAGAATCTAAGAGACCCTCATTCATTAACTTTAAGGCATGTGGCCCAAGGATCATACCGGTAAGCAGCCAGCCTAGAATTGCAGGCAATTTTATTTTCGAAATAAGTTTTCCAACTAAAAAAGCAATTCCTATAGTGGCTAACAGTCGCACAATTAAAAATACGGTTGTCATATTACATTCTCCTTTGCAATTCCATAGAGCATGAGATTCAGAAATTGAGCCAATTGAACCTCATGTACTTCAATTAAAGAATCCAGCTTTGTTTCTTCAACCATATGCTTTTGAAAGTATCCATTGAATAATTCTTGGAATATCACAAAATATTCCAGTGCAGTCTCTTGTGAGATACCTTCTCGTAAGGAAATATGTGCAAGTGCTGCTTTGTAATATTCAAGACATTGTGCATCAAAATCTCTTTTCAACACATGTATCTGTCGTTCTAATTGTCTGGGTGGTTGAATGACCATATTAAAAAACAATCGTCCTTCCCATGGATTCGTATGAAAAAACAAAAACCGTCTTTCAAGATATTGATTCATTCCAATTTGAAAATCTGTAAAATCATAAACTTCTTCTGAAAGAAATTCTATAAACTTATCCAAACAAGATTGTACACAACATAGATACAGCTCCTCTTTATTCCCAAAATAATGGTAGATAAGTCCTTTTGATATTGCATTATCATTACAAATATTATTAAGAGATGATAAATCATAATTTTTTTCACCAAATTCTTCCATTGCAGCAGCCATAATTCGTTCTTTGCTAACTTGTGCTTTCTCTTCACGCTTCATAATTCAAACTTCGCCTCCATTAATTGACCACTCGGTCTATTTTAGGATTGTAGCAAAAATAAACCAACAAGTCAATCATGATTTTATCTTAAGAGTACGAAGATAAGTTTTTTGTTCTCCTGTAATTCGATAACTTTCGATAGCCTTTTGAATTGTTTTATTATGCGTCCAATTATCAAGTCGCTGTTGTTCTATGTACGGCAACGTGGTATTATATTGTTTAGCAAGTGCCGTAGCAAAATACCATGCAATCATCATCTTCACATAATATTCTTGAGAGCTTATATTCGCTACCAAAGTTAGATAGCTTTCTTGAAAATGATCGTCCAGATAAAAGCACATTAGCATTTTAATGCCAAAACGAATTGTATACGTATAATCCGAGTTTATCCATTCTTTTATTTTACAAATCAACTCCTGAAGATGCTTTTTAAATACAGGTGGTCGCATGAGATCGCAAGTTGCCCAGTTATCAACATAGGGCAAAAATGTATCTAGCGCAACAATTGATTGTGGATAATCCTTAATCATTTCAATTAAAATACAATGCAAATTATTCTCTTCATAGTAAGAATGTGGCAAATGCTCCATAAACTCTTCTGCTTGTGATGTTTGGGAGAATTCCTTCGCGAATTTGCGAAGAACCGGAGTTCGCACTCCTATAATTGTAGTAGCATCTACGGTTGGAATAAGTTTTGCATGAAAATCACGATATGTTATATCTTGCAGGTTAAATAACTGCTTCTGCAGATGGTCTTGTCTCATTAGACTGCACCTCACTTTCCAAATAATTGTACTTCAACAATATGAGAAATGCAACGAAACTGAGAGAAGCATATAGAACGAAAATACGATTATATTGGAAAGGAATAATATGACAGAAATTTTTATTGTAGGTATGGGTGGATTTATTGGTACATGTTTTAGATACATTGTCACCAAATTCATGAATCATTTCACGATTTCGCTACCATTTGGAACATTAATCTCCAATATCATAGCAGGTCTTTTAATTGGATTTATTATCGGATTAGAACAATCATCTTTTTTGGCAACACCAAAAACGAAGCTTTTTCTCACAACTGGATTGTGTGGAGGACTTAGCACCTTTTCTACGTTTAGTTTGGAAACTGTAATATTGTTTCAGAACGGAAAATATGTTGTTGCAATACTGAATATTCTGTTGAATATTGGAATTAGTATGCTTGGTGTTATCGCGGGTATGGCATTCGCCAAGTTACTGTTCAAACAACTTTCATGAGATATAGATTTTTTGTGTGTGTTTAAAATCAGACTAGTCATTATGATAATAATTTGGTACACTTAGGGTAACATTAAGTCACAGTTTAAGAAAGGAATGAAAACCATATGGAGATTTTTCCCTTTATTGGAATTGGCTTTATTTTAGCACTTACAATACTGTATTGGCTCTCTTTGTTTCACTTAGCATATCAGATACTTGGATTTTCTAAACTTAAAAATATATACTTTTTGATTTTTAGTATTATAAATACCTTGATTTTATGTGTTGTTGCACTACTCATTCATGATATTATTACTCCTTACATATTAATGTTTGGTGTGATGCTTTTAGAGTTCCATCTTTTGTTTCAGACTACTTTTGCACATGCTCTATTTTGCACCTTGTCTTCCGTAATTCATGTTTTAGTTATACGTACAATGACAATCGGAATATTATCAGTCTGTACAGGATACCCTGTCAATACAATTTCTTCGATTCCAACATGGTCTTTGATTTCTTTAATTATTACTTTTTGCATACTGATTCTTGCTATTTATATGGTGTTAAAATTTATTCCTTTCAACTATATTTGTATGATTATGCAAAAGAAAAAACAACGTATGATATTAAATATATGGCTGGGAATCAGTTTTCTCTATTTGCTTTATAATATGTACATACTGAATCACCTCCGCACACCGGCTAAGTTATTTGGAAGCCCTATTGAAGCTTCCTTAATTATCTTATTGAGCCTTTACGTAGTACTGTTTTTTATCATCAAATCCCTAACCATTGTAGGCTATAAAGAAAAGAGTGATGCCCTTACCCAAGAGATAATACAGGCACAACAATACCATGATTCCATTATTGAAGATGCCCTACTGTCCTATGAATTTAATGTAACCCGGAATCAGATGATTCATGGGTTTGAAACCGTACGCGAGGAACTTGGAGACCTGGTTACAAACTATAGTGATTTAATTTCATTTATGACAAATAAAATCATTCATTCCAATGATATCAGAGATTTTTCAAGATATTCCTCTCCTAAAAATCTCTTGGATTCCTTTTCTAATGGCATTAGTAAAACAGAGTTGGAATATCGCAGATTGACAGATACCGGAGAATACATGTGGGTCAATTCTGTTACAAATCTAATCAAGTCTGTCAAAGATGATAATCTAATTGCTTATGTTTGTATCCGAGATATCGATAACGAAAAGAGAAGACAACTCAAATTACAACAAATGGCAGAATGTGATCCACTTACAGGCCTATATAACAAGGAGATTACTCGTAAATTAATTAATGAACATTTGAAAGATTTATATGACTCGAATCATTCTGCACTATTTATGATTGACATTGATAATTTCAAAGAAATAAATGATCATTTCGGACACCTCTATGGTGATATCGTACTCTGTGAATTAGCTGATAAATTACGCAGTATTCTAAGTACTGACAATATCATCGGGCGCATTGGTGGCGATGAATATATTGTATATATCAAGAACAGCCCTTCTTTCCTAATAATTAAAGAATATGCCCAAAGCATAGTAAAAGCATTTGACATTACTTACAAAAACTTACAAGGTGATGAATATGCCATCTCAAGCAGTGTCGGAATCGCACTATTTCCAAAAGATGGTCGCACTTTTGAGGAACTATATCGCTATGCTGATGAAGCGCTTTATAAGGCAAAGAATGAAGGAAAGCACCAATATCAATTATATGATGGAAGTGATTTTGCAGGATATTCTTCCGACAGACAAGAACAGCCACTGGATTCCCCCCTTTCTCCTAAAAGTTTTCGAGAAAATAGAATGGAATATATCTTCCAGATATTGTATCAATCTGAAGATGCTAATGAAGCAATTTATTCTGTCTTAGAACTTGTTACAAGACATTTTGGATTTGAACGTGGCTACATCTTCGAAACAAGTGAAGATGGAAAAACCACCTCCAATACCTTTGAATGGTGTGCCGATGACGTGCAGCCTCAAATCAATAACCTGCAGAATGTTCCTATGGAAGCAGCCACAAATGCAAATGAGCATTTTTATAAAACCGGATTCTACATTATGAGAACCCTTGATGATTCACCACCTTCTGAACGCAAGGTACTCGAATCGCAAAACATTAAATCTATGATTCAATTTGGTATTTTTGATAAACATAGCCTCATTGGTTTTATTGGTTTTGATAATTGTACAAATGAGATTCTCCTTGGTGATGAAGAAAGCGAACAAATCCGGACTATTTGCAACCTTCTGGCGACTTTTTTTGTAAAAAATCGTATGGAAACAATTTTAGAAAAAGACTTACAGGTTTGGAAAGAAATGATTAATAAATTGAATGAATTTATCTATGTCGTTAATCCCAAGACTTTCGAAGTACTGTTTATGAATGCTCAGACAAGCTCCTTAATGCATCAGGCCACTACCACCCTCACTTGCTATGATTTTTTCAGAGGCAGCACTCATCAATGTGATGACTGTCCTATACGAAAAATAGTGGATACATATTCCGGACAGGCAATAGAAGACCTCTATAATGAACGTTTGAATCTATGGCTAGAAACTACAGCTTCACCAATACACTGGCTAGATGGAACTCCTGCGTTCCTCATAAGCTGTAGCGATATTACACAACAAAAAAACGATCACATTATGCATATTAATCAACTGGAACAACTTGCCTTTGTAGATGAACTTACCGGAATTCGAACTTTTTACAAATTCAACATTGATGCACAGAATATTTTAGAGTGCCAACAAGATACCTCTCACTTTCTAATCAAACTTGATATTGACAATTTCAAATTAATTAATCAGATTTATAGCTATGAAAAAGGTGATGAAATTCTTTGTTGCGTTGCGCAGGCACTTGAAAAAACAGCACAAAACGAGAATGAAATCTTTGCAAGAGTTGCCGCTGATGATTTTATTGCATTATTTATTTTGAAAGATAAGGACTCACTTTCTACCTTTCACAATTCATTTATCAATAACTTCTCAAATTTAATGGATCCTGATTTTACATTCAAATGTAACTTTTCATACGGTGTATCCATTATAAGACCCGAAGATGAACAGGCGTTTAATATAAAATATCAATTTGAGAAAGCAAATATTGCACAAAAAACTGCCAAATTAGATAAAACTCTAAACTACGTTATCTATGATGAGTCTATGACGAAAAAAGCATTACACACAAAAGAAATAGAAAATAAAATGGTAGGTTCCTTACAAAAAGGTGAATTTGTAGTCTATTTACAGCCGAAATATTATCTTGACTTAGAGATGATTGGTGGTGCCGAAGCGCTGACACGTTGGAAAACTGCCAATGTAGACCTTTTCTTTCCCGATACTTTTATTCCTGTCTTTGAAAAAAATGGATTTATTACAAAATTAGATTTTTATGTATTACACAAAGTATGTAATACAATTAAAGGGTGGATTGAAAATGGAATAGAACCGGTAACAGTCTCGGTGAATTTTTCAAAATTGCATATTAGCAATCCTGATTTTGTAAAAGAATTATGCGAAATTGTAGATGCTGCACATATCGACCATAAATACATTGAGATTGAGATAACTGAAACCGTTATATATGACAATATCGATGCCCTTGAAGTTTTATTAGATGATCTGCATAAAAATGGATTTACCATGTCCATGGACGATTTTGGTACCGGTTATTCCTCTCTTGGAATGTTGAAAAATCTTCCGGTTGATGTTATTAAAATGGACCGCAGTTTTTTTGTCAATCAAAAAGATTCTAATCGCTCAAAAATCGTGGTTGGCAGTATCATTAATATGGCTTCCCTTCTTGGTATACGCATCGTTGCAGAAGGCGTAGAAGAGCAACAACATATTGATTTTTTAAGAGAGCTGCACTGTGATATGGTTCAAGGTTATTATTATGCACGCCCAATGCCAACATCTGATTTTAATAATCTGATGAAAAATCAACTTCACTAATATTGTTTTTAAATCTGTAATTTTCATTTTAAAAACCACCCTATCATCTCATGTTGAGATTTTAGAGTGGTTTTTCTAGGCTTATTACATTTCTTGAAACATTTCTTTTCCTACCCCACAGACAGGACATACCCAATCCTCTGAGATATCTTCAAATGCTGTTCCAGGAACAACTCCATTATCCGGATCACCATCTTCCGGATTATATACATAACCACAAACTTCACATACATATTTCTTCATATTTTAATTCCTCCTATTTTTTTGATCTCCTAAATCTATTCCCACTCTATCGTGGCTGTTGGTTTGGGACTCAGGTCATAGCACACCCGATTGACATGTTTCACTTCCTTTAAAATACGCTCTGTAATCTTCATTAATACTGGCCATTCAATCTGTTCAATCGTTGCACACATTGCATCAACTGTATTCACTGCACGTAAAATAACCGGATATTCAAAACTTCTTTGATTATCTCTAACACCTACAGATTTAAAATCCGGAACTACTGTGAAATACTGCCACACAGTTTTATCTAGTCCCGCCTGATGGAATTCCTCTCTTAAAATTGCATCTGCCTCTCTCACTGCTTCTAATCGTTCCGATGTAATAGCTCCAAGACAACGTACCCCAAGTCCCGGTCCTGGAAATGGTTGTCGGTACACCATATCATCAGGCAAACCCAATTCAATACCACAGGCCCGTACTTCATCTTTGAATAATTGACGCAATGGCTCTACCAATTGGAAATCTAAATCTTCAGGCAATCCACCCACATTATGATGAGACTTGACCATCTTTGCTGTTTTAGTACCACTTTCCACAATATCCGGATAAATCGTTCCTTGAGCCAAAAAGTCAATTCCCTCTAATTTACGCGCTTCTTCCTCAAACACACGGATAAATTCCGAACCGATAATCTTTCTTTTCTCTTCCGGATCTGCCACCCCATCTAATTTTGTCAAAAAACGGTCCGATGCATCTACATAGATTAGATTGGCATCTAATTGATTTCTAAATATCTCTACTACACTTTCAGACTCACCTTTTCGCATAAGTCCATGATTCACATGGACACACACCAACTGTTTTCCAATTGCCTTTACTAGCAGTGCCGCTACCACAGAGCTGTCAACCCCCCCTGATAATGCTAACAAGACTTTTTTATCTCCCACCTGTTTTTTTACAAGTTCTATTTGATCGGCCACAAAATTTTTCATATTCCAATTTTGTTGGGCATGACAAGTATCAAAGATGAAAGTTTTCAATAGCTTATGTTTCTTTTCTTCACAAGGCCATGTGGGAAGTGATACATCACAAGTAGCCAGCTCATGTCCTACTGCCATCATTGGATATCCCGCACTGTAGATTTCTTCATTCACATCAATACGTATTCCATCTACAATATGATTTGGTCCACCGTTCATAATAATACCTTTTACATTGGTAAGATTCCGAAGTTCTGCAACCGTAATATCATGTGGATAAATCTCACTATATATACCCATATCTCTGATTTCACGCGCTAATACTGTATTCTCTGTACTTCCCAAATCTAAGATAACAATCATATCTTGTTTCATATTCTATGCCTCCATTTGTACTTCAATCTCATTTCTACTTTTATATTATAGAGTTCCTCTACTTGTGTCAATGTTTTTATATAGCTAACTTATTTTTCCATTTTCCACGTATATAATGTATGGAAAAACAAATTGCACGAGCCACCCAATCCAAAACCATTGCTACCCAGATTCCAAAGACGCCCCAACCCAAATATTTTCCAAACACATAACTCATCACGATGCGACAAAGCCACATCGATACAATCGATACAACCATTGCGTATTTTACGTCTCCCGCTGCTCGAAGTGTAGCCGGCAGTACAAATGAAATTGGCCATATAATGAGGGTAGAAATTGCATGAAAAATTAATATTTTCTCCGTTGTCTGTGCAGTACGTTCTGACAAGTGATATAGATTCATGATAGCCGGTAGCGACAGCACAACTATAGCGTTAGAAAAAAACATACACACATAGGTAATCAGATGTAATTTTTTTGTATAATAGCAAACCTGCTCATAATCTCCCGCGCCTACACATCGTGCTACAACGGTTGTGGTTGCCAGTGTAATCGCCATACCCGGAAGTATCTGGAATAATGCTACCGAATTACTTACAGCATTCGCAGCAATTGCATAGGTTCCAAATGTAGATACCAAACTAAGCACAATAATCTTTCCCAGCTGAAACATACTACTCTCAATTCCATTGGGAACACCAATATATAGAATCTTTTTTACAATATCTTTACGAAAATGATAATGCCATGATTTTTTAATATGTAATATACTCTTTTGGTTACACAGCAATCCAACAATTAAAACTGCCGCAACTATGCGAGATACCAGTGTTGGAATCGCCACTCCTTCCGTTCCACGATGAAAACCATAGATTAAGATTGCATTTCCCACAACATTAATAATATTCATTACAATTGCAACTTGCATTGAAATCTTAGAATTGCCCATGGCACGAAAAACTGCCGCACCGCCATTATAGAGTGCCATAAATGGAATCGATGCAGTCACTATCATAAGATATGTCTTTGCATGTCCCATTACATCTGCATCTATTTGTCCAAAGATACGGTGTAAGATCATATCTTTCGTTAGATACATTCCTATTGTAATCACAACGGAACATATGGTAATAAACCATACTAACTGCGTGGATGCATCACACGCTTTTTCCCGATTCTTTTGTCCCAGATATTGACCGGCAATTACGGCTCCTCCGGTTGCTAATGCTGCAAATATATTCAGCAATAATACCATAATATTATCTACTAAAGATACTCCTGAGACAGCTGCCTCTCCCACACTGGCAATCATAATCGAATCTGCCATTCCTACCAACACAGACAATAACTGTTCGATAATCAATGGGATAATGAGAGTCATCAATATCTTGTTACTAAACAAATAGTGACTTCTATCTACTTTTACTTTTGTGTTCATACTTCATATACCTCGCCTTCTATTATACGGCTATTATATGCGAGATACAAGTTTTTACTAAAATATTCTCTTCGTCTGTTCCTGATATTTAGCTCTAGTAGCAAGCCCACCTCGGATATGACGTTCTGATTTGTTAGTATCAAGAACTTTTCGCGCCTGGGTTGCCAACATCGGATTAATCTGCAGCAAACGTTCCGTAACGTCTTTATGTATGGTCGATTTGCTTACCCCAAACTCCTTTGCTGTCTGTCTTACCGTTGCTTGATGTTCAATAATATAGCAAGCAATTTCTACTGCTCTCTCTTCAATATAATCTTTCATTAAAATTCCCCTGCATTCACTGTTTTTACAATGTATGCAGGGGCTGTTTCATAGTAGTACTCTTTTTCTGTTTTAATTGCTATATTCGTGAAGTAACATCTGTTCAAACTCCTCTGCAGTTACCGGCTCTGAGTAATAAAATCCCTGTGCGGTTTCACAACCAACTTCTTTCTACTACTTTCTACTACCAACTTCCACCACCGCCACCACCAAAGCCACCGCCGGAGAATCCACCACCAAAACTTCCTCCACTTAATCCACCTGTAGCGCCTTCGTCCACGCTGACTGGTGCCGGTGTTGTCAATGTTGTTGTCATTTGATTCATATTACGCATCATACAACTATGAAAAAGATAATAATCAAAAAACGTAAATTGTTGATTTGTATGATACCAATTTGGTGCCGGTATTGCCAATCCATTTAATTTCTCCGCAAATACTTCCGACAATCCAAATACATACGCATATGGCATAATATGATAGAACATCTCCGGTGTTTCTTGCGCAATTACTTCCATTCGCTCAAGCTCTGCCGTTTCAATGAAATCCCTTAATCCGGCAAGTCGCCCCATCCATTCCACACATATGGGAGTTCGCTTTTTCATAAATCCGGTCAGTACAATCATAACTGCCGTAATAAGCATAACTATAACTGCAATCCAAATATAGTTAAATGCTTCTTTTTGTACAACTCTCATAATATAACTTCCCATATAAGCCGCAATAGATAGGAAGCAAAGTCCCATTGCCCCCATAATCCATGTCTTACGGCTGGATTTTGCAACACTGTACCAGCGATCAATTATCATTGTAAATAAGAGCATACCACCACCCAAACACAACCACATTACGACTTGCAGAACAATTCTTGCAGTGCTGGTATATGTATAATATCCCATAACTAACATAAAGATTCCCATTGGAATCATTGTCAAGAAAAGTGACATTCCTCTTGCGATTTTTGAAGCTGTTGTATATACGCCCTTCGTGCTTGAATACCGTTGTTGCAATTGTTCTTTCGCCAATTGTAACGTATCTGTAAATTGATACTTTAAATCACTGATATTTACCAAATCTCCGGTTTCAAACAACTGCTGAAATATTGTATTCTGATAAGCAGGAGCATCAGATGGCAACTCTTTTACTTTTTGCAGTGTTAATTGCTCTTTGTCCGTCTCTTCGATATCTAGAATCCCTTTGTCTGCCCAATAGATTATTAAAGATAATATATCTTTGTCCTGGACCTGCCCATCTACAATATAGCCTACAGCTGCACTATCCAGTTCTTCCGGTGGTTGATATTGAATAGATGGAATAATTGGCTCATCTCTTCCAAAGCACCAGAATAAGAGTATCACAATTGCAAAAATAATAAGTGATGAAATCAAAATTATCCATGGAATTTCATTTACTTGATTTGTTTTTACGAAATACCCTTCTCCCATATTTGCAAAACAAGTCAATCCTTCTCCAAAGCTTAACTCTTGCTTTAACGTTCCTTGAATGGAATTTGTGTTTGGATCTTCCTGTAATTCCAACATTTCTTCGGCATTCTTTGCTTCTCCTTGTTTTCCACAGTAGAATTGCAATTGTTCCATATCGAATTTCTTTGGAAATGTAATAGAAAAGCTACTTCCCTTTGGAATGGGGTTTTGCCATTGTGTAGGGAACACATTATAGTAGATATTTTCATAATAATCTTCTTGAAACTTTGGAGTAAATTGATAGGAAAATTCGTATTTCCCTTGCTGTGTTACATTGTCTTCTTCGCCAAACCGAAATACCTGGTTTCCATTTTGCGACGAAACATCTGCTGTAACATTCGAGGACAACAATTTCACATCTGCATAATAGGGCACCTTTTCCTTGTTTCCATCTTTATCATAAGAAACCACAGTTCCTTTGTCTGGAACATAACGATAGATTCCATGACGTGGCTCTAAAAATGAAACTCCAATGGTTTCATCTACCTTATAAGAACCATCTTCCATGACTTGTAAGTCGGTCCGATAAGCCTCTGTTCTCATATAAGTATCTTGTGTAACCTCTGTAACAGTAGAGTTGAAAAACTTTTCAAACATACCACCATTCATCATAAAGAAGACAACCACAATCCAAATGATTGCACCGCTCTTATTTCTTAGATTTCTCATCTCTACTTCCCCCGATTAGAAAGATACTTTCACATTCTCTCTTTCTGTCTCATCTGCTACTTCATATAATGGTTTCCGTTTAAAATGGAACATCCCTGCTATTAGATTGCCTGGAAACATCTCTGTTTTTGTGTTGAATTTATTTACAACTCCATTATAATATCGCCTAGACCCTGCAATCTCCTCTTCAATTCTCTGTAATTGGTCTTGCAATTGTAAAAAGTTCTGGTTGGCCTTTAAATCCGGATATGCCTCAGATACAGCAAATAAAGACTTTAGCGTCCCTGACAATATATTCTCATTGGCAATCTGTTCTTCCGCAGTAGTGGAATTCATCGCCATATTTCTGGCATTAATTACTTTTTCCAATGTCTCCGATTCATGAGTTGCATATCCTTTTACTGTTTCTACATAATTTGGAATTAAATCATATCTCTTCTTCATAGATACGTCCATTGCAGAAAATGCTTCTTCCGTCTTGTTTCTTAATGTAATAAATCCATTGTATGCACCCACAACCCATATGACTGCCAGTACAATAATACCCCCTATAATAATCCATGGTAACATTGTCGTTCCTCCTTTTATATGCTTTATAATATTGTAGCTAAATTAATTTAAGAGTTTTAATAACATTGGAGATTGTCATAGTATCAATTGGTTTTGAAACATGAGCATTCATACCTACCTCTTTACATTTCTCCACGTCTTCTACAAATGCATTAGCTGTCATTGCAACAATTGGTATTGTCTTTGCTTGTGGGTGTGTACAAGCGCGAATAGCTCTGGTAGCTTGATATCCATCCATAATTGGCATCTGTACGTCCATAAAAATGAGTTGGAAAAAGCCTTCAGGCGATTGTCGGAATCGCTCATAACCAAGGCGTCCATTTTCTTCACATATTACAGTTGCTCCTATCTTCTCAAGCAGTCGTTTTGCCACCAATGTATTAATCGGGTGGTCTTCAATCAACAATATCTTTATATTTGTCAATGATATAATCTCTTCTTTGTGATCACGTAATGCATCTACCTCATGAATGCGTATTGCTGTATCTTTTTCAGACGTTAACAGCACTGTAAAACAAGTTCCTTTTCCACGTTTACTCTCTACCGTAATACTCCCTTTGTGTAACTCTACAATATTTTTAACAATTGTAAGTCCCAATCCCGTCCCTTCTATATGGTTAATGGAAGAAAGACCTTCTCTTACAAATGGATCAAAGATATTTGGTAAATTTTCTTTTGAAATTCCAATCCCATTATCTTCTACCATGATCTTAAGGGGAACCTTATGATGATCTTTCGTCGGTTGCTCCTCAACAGATAATTTAATTGTTCCATGTGTTGGAGTAAACTTGGAAGCATTTCCCAGTAGATTAACTAAAATTCTACTAAATCGATTTTTATCTTCAATAATATAGTCGTGTTTAATATTCATAGATATAATAAATTCTTGTTCTTTATTTGTAAATGTGGAACCTAGCATCTCTTTTATTTCCTCAATGGTTCCTGATATCCTCATTGGTGCCTTAACCAGCACCATATTACCACTTTCAATCTTCGATACATCAAGCACATCATTAATCAATCCTAATAGATGCGATGCAGAAGTTGAAATAATTGAAAGGTTCTCTTCTACATTTTTAGGATTATTGATTTCTAATTGTGCCAATTCAGTCATTCCAATAATTGCGTTCATTGGAGTTCTGATGTCATGAGACATACTAGACAAAAACTTCGACTTTGCTCGATTGGCCTCCTCGGCAGCATCTAATGCAAGTACAAGCTCCTGATTCTTTTTTTGTTCCTGTTCATATAATTCTGTAATATCTGTTCGTACATGTATGATAGTTCCCTGTTCCTGATTAAGATATTGATACTGCATCTTCTTGCAGATAATCTTCCCCTTTTCATCTTTTCCATGTACTATGAACGTATAATCATGTTTTTCTTTTAACTTTTTGAGTATCATCTTCATACATATCTTCGAGTATAAACTATCTGTGCCATCTTCCAAAGTACAAAAAAACCCATTATGAACCAATTGTTGAATATATCCATCATAATCATCAAATTCTGTCGGTTCTATTTGTCCTTGTGCATAACACATCCCACTCTGGCTCTTTGTGTCAATATACATAAGCATATCATAGATAATTGTAGTTGCATGTGCCATAATATCTTGTGTTATCTTTTCCTTATTGATATTATATGTATACAAAAATGCAATACTATCATTAGAACTTGGTTTTCTTACAAATTTAACCACCGTTCTAACCCAATACGTTTTTCCATCTGACAGAATCCTTTGATACTCCTCTTCCATAGTCGTTTGGCCTTTTTCAAAAGTTTCCAATAACTTTTCCAAACTTAATGACCATTCACTCTGTTTTTCTTTTTCCATTCCATATATGCACTTCCAGACATCATCCACCACTTTATCATAAGGCACTCCGATTTTTAACATGAGCGTTGTTTGCTTACTTTCGCTAAACTCTTCTATTCTATTTTTCGTTAAATTTATCACTAAAGATTCGATGACACTTGTAGACTCAATATTATTGCGATAAGACAATACTTCTTTATATTGTTCTTCTAATAAAATCTGTGTTTCTCTTTCTTTTGTAACATCAGAATAGAATCCATAATATAACGTTTTTCCATCTTTTCTAACCGGTGTTGCTCGATAATATATCCATATAGACTGTCCGTCTTTTCGTTGTAACTTCAGTACAATATCAACCTCCGCGTTGGTCTCAATTGCATGTTTTATATGATCATAGGCTGCTAGAATTGCATCCGGCTTTAACATTTTATGAATCTGTTTCTTATTCATCTTCATCTGTTCCTGCACACTGTACCCTGTTAATAACTCCCAGCCATCTGATAAGTAACAAAGACCATTGGGGAATTTCTCTGGGTCATACACTGATAAAGCACCTGGTACACTGTCAATAATACCATTCAATTGATTGGTCATATACCGTAATTCTTCTTCGATTCGTTGTTTATCTAACGCACTTCTTAGATAAAAAGAAACCTGTTCTAACAATTCAGTATCTTCATTCTTTATATCTGAATTACAGATACCAATATATGCCTGGTGCTCCGCATCAATAGAAAAGCAGGTACTTCGTACATTGTTGATCTCTCTCTCTTTAATCATCTGATGTGCATCTCTATCTATGGTTGTTAGTGTATCAAAGTCTGTAACAAGATGTGCTTTTTGTTCTACTATAAACTGCTTAAGCACTTCTTGTTTTGGCATATGAGCTTTTTGAATGTCCACTTGTTTCATCTGTAGCTTTTGATTCCAATGATAGATCTTAGAAACTGCAGTATCCATACTATCAACTAATAATAAATAGCAATTTTCTGCCCGATAATATGTTCCTAATTGCTCCAATATGTATTGTACCACCCCATCAATTCCTTTATGATTCGATAAGGATCCCATACATCGAACAAGGCATTCTTCTTTTTCGTATTGCATCTGCAATTTATTATGAGCCTTGAATCGCTCTGTATCATCTGTCATATACTCTATATGAGCCTTTATTCCATTCCAGGTAATTAATTTTCCTTTCATACTCAGATGAATATCCAAGTGTTGTGGGCTGTATTCACGTAGACAAAAGTGTTCTTCTGACATCTGAGCGATTTTGCAATGTTCACATGGTGCATCTTTATTCATAAGGGCATGATAACAGATTTCTCCCACATAATGTTCCTTTTTATTAATACATAATTGCTTTGCTTTGGAATTCATATACAATAATTCATAAGTTTCTGCATTGCTTACATATACTGCATCTGACGATTCATCTATCAAGCTTTGATATAGTTTAGTCTCTTCTGAAAGTCTCATGAACACAACATGATAGATGGGATATCCGTCTTCCTCTCCTATTTTAATACCGGAAAACTGTATCCATACTACCTGTTCCTCACAATGACACAATCTACAATTCAGACTAATTGGCCGTCCCTCTTGAATCGCTCCCTGTATCTCTGCCCACATACGAGGTCTGTCTTCCTCATATATGCTTAACATTGCATTGTCTCCTACCCATGCGTCGTATGTCTCTCTTGTATACCCACTCAGTCCACAGACGCCCTCATTATAATAGATGATTTCCATCTGATCTGTAATTTTATAGATTGCAATTCCACCTGGTATATTATTCACTAAATTGTCCAGTTGCTTGCCTGTTTTTTCTAATTCTTCTTTTACTTTTACTTTCTCTGATACATCTTGTAAGATGCAGGCACAATACCCCATCATCGGTTGATAACATTGTACTTCCAGATATTTGTCTAATACGGGGTCGTAATCTACAAATGTCTTTGCAACCCCTGTATATGCCACATCATAATAAGTTTCTATCCAAACTTTTGCCTGATTGAAGAATAAGTCTTGATAAGGTTGTCCTACTAATTTTTCTCGTTCCACTCCTTCTAGATTGACAAATGCCTCATTCACATATTGAAGAACGAAATCTTTTGATTTTTCTTCTGAATCCTGCAACAATTCAATTGCTACAAAAGCCATCGGGGAATTTCGATAACTTCGATCAAATGCTTTCAACATATTTGCAACATTTCCATTTTTATATTGTTGCATCTTTTCAGAAAGTCGTGCCGTCTTCTCTTTCTCTTTCACAAGATTTCTACGACTAAGTACATTGTAAACTCTAGCCTTAATAACCTCCGGTGCATTGCCTTTTCCAATAAAATCCCATGCACCATTTTCCAATGCTTCCAATTGGTATGTTTCTTTTTCCGTAATTGCTATTACCGGGAGTGTTCTATATATTCCATTGCTATTCATTTCCTTCAATACTTGAATTCCATTTAATTTGGGCATAACGATGTCTAAAAGAACAATATCATACTCTTTTCCATGTTCACTTATCATCTCCACTGCCTGTTGTCCATCAGATGCTTCTACAATTTCAAATCCATCTGAAAACAATTGTCGTAATGCAATCCTATTTAATTTCATATCATCTACAATTAGCATCTTTTGCATTCAACAAAACCTCCCAATCATTCACTTCTTATTAAAAAAATCACAGCATATTTTTTAAAAATTGTTCACTTATTTTTATTATAATACACCCCTGAACAAATGTCATCTTTTATTCTTTGCAATCATAAGAGTTCCTATTGTAGCTCTCGCTAAAAAGTGCTAAAATATCCTAAGTATTAATAGAAAAGGAGAATTATATGCATATTACATCCGGCTTTTTAACTATACAGGGGGCCCCCCTGCAAGGCACGAATCCACTTCCTTTATTTCGCAATAGAGAAAAGAATCAATTTCCCAAAAGCAATGGTACTTTACTCCCTGAAGATTTAGAATATTTTGGATATGAATCTGGATTTCGTATCTTGCCTTATACCATGCAAGACCGTTATTCAAGAAATAAAGAAACTCTGCAGATTCCTTCTATTGTCCTAGAAAACGAACATTTACGTGCAGAATTTCTCCCTTCATTAGGCGGAAGACTCTATTCTCTGCGTAATCAAAAGACCAATGAAGAATTGCTTTTTAAAAACCCTGTATTACAACCTGCAAACCTTGCCATACGAAATGCTTGGTTCTCAGGTGGCATCGAATGGAATATCGCACAATTAGGACATACTTTTTCTACCTATGATGATGTCTTTTTCGCAAAAGTAAGAACCCCTGACGGATATGAGTTTCTTCGTATGTACGATTATGAACGTACACGCGGGTTGCTATGGCAGATAGATTTTCATCTACCTGATGGCGCAAAGCAGTTAGCCGCCCATGTTGTAATTATTAACGACCACAATCACTCGGTTCCTATGTATTGGTGGACTAATATCGCCGCCAAAGAACAACCCGGCTGTCGTATATTCTCCGGAACAAAGGACGTTATCTATATTGAACCTCAAAGTATGACCATGGGAAGCGAACATACTTTTGGTCGTGGAGAACTTCCGCTTCTTCCTGTGCTACCTGATGTAGATGCTTCTTATCCACTGAATTCCACTTACACCAATGAATTTTTCTTTCAAAATTCCAAACAGGAATGTGCCCCTTGGGAGGCAATTACCTACACTGATGGTTCTGTATTCTTTGAGCGTTCTACCCAGCCTCTTCGTATTCGCAAGATGTTCTGTTGGGGCAAACATCAAGGGGGACGTAATTGGTGTGATTTTCTTTCCGTTCCAAAAAAAAGCCAATATGTAGAGATTCAGGCCGGGTTTGCACCTACACAATTACACGATATCTGTATGGAAGCTAATAGTGTAATTTCATTTACCCAGATATTTGGAGCCTTGTCCATAGAACCACAAGATGGAACCAATGAATCCTATGAGTTTTCTCAGGCAATTGTAAGGGCCGCTGTTCAAAGTACCTTATCCACAGAAGATGTACTAGAACAAGATAAAACTTATCATGCTCTGTCCACTCTTCCCTGTACTTCTATCTTACATTCCGGACATGGTTGGGGAGCTTTAGAACAAGTGCGCCGTATAGAACAAAACGAGCCACTATTTCCAATACAACTTTCCTTTCCCGCAGAATCTATTACCGAAGAACAATATTATTGGCTTGCACTTTTACAGGGTCAGGAGTTGCCTGAGCTTTCCGGAACTCAATGTCCCAACTCTTGGATGATAGATACTGCTTATCGCCCTTATCTGGAACGGTACCTTGATGCACACCCAACAAGTTCTACTGCCGCTCTATTATTAGGAACCATCTTATATGAGAATGATGAATACGAAAAGGCCATCACCCTGTGGAAGCAAGGATATACATGGAATCCCCTACCCCTCTTCTGTCGAAACCTTGCCTATAGTGCAAAACAGGAAGATGATATTCCACAGGCAATTATGTATATGGAGCAGATCCCTTGGAATGAACATCCCACCATTGACCATGCATTTTTAGAAGAATATTATGAACTGCTTTTGTTAGATAAACAGTGGCGTAAGGTATACGACCATTTTCATGCTCTTCCATCAGCACTGCAACAAGCCGAGCGTCTGATGATTCTAACTTGTGAGGCAGCCATTGAATTAGATGAATTTGTGTTCTTAGAAGATGCTTTTAGTAAGGAATATGCCTTGATTCGAGAAGGTGAAACCAAGATGACTGACTTTTGGTTCCGATATGCAAAAAAAAGAGGGATTGATGAATCACAACTTCCAAAAGCACTGGACTTGCGTGTTATGTAATTTATATATCTAATTTTACCTTAACATTAGGAGATTTCTTCTATGTCAACAACAAGGACTCTATTTCATCTGAAATAGAGTCCTTGTTGTTTTATTACTCTGCTGTTTTTTCTTCTGTATTATCATTTGTTGCGTCTTTTGTCTCTGTCTTTGTTTCTTTCTTTGTTTCTGTCTTCGTTTCTTTCTTTGCTTCTACTTGAATGGCATTATCGGCGATCCATGCTTTCACTCTTGTCTGCAATACCATTCCTTTTAACATATCTTCATCAGCTGCTTTTTTTAACGCATCCACGTCTTCATACCCGTATTGTTTTGCAAGACTTTTAAATTCTTTGTTATACTCTTTATCGGATAACTTGATTCTAGCTTTTTTAGCAATTAAATTTGTAATCTCATCTTGCTTTACAGAAGATTTTGCTGCTTCTACAACCTGTGTATCAAAATCTGCCTCTGTCATTCCCATCTTTTGCTGTAAGAAATCTGCAAATTCCATATTATAATAACTAGCCATTTGCTTATATTGTTCTTGTAATTTCTTTGTAGATGCTTCCACTTTTTTATCCGGATATTTCTTTACTTTTGTATTGTCTACCACTACCGTCCATGCAGCCTCTGCAAGAGATGACTTGGTCGCATCTTTATTGGATTTATTCAGTTCCTTCTTCACTTCTTTTTTATAAGACTCAACTGTTTTAGATTTTTCAGATACTTTCTTTACAAATTCATCTGTTAATTCCGGCACGGTTTGTTCCGCTATAGATTTTACCGTAACTGAGAATACAACAGCTGCCCCTGCCAGTTCCTGATTCTGATAATCACCAGGAAAAGTAAGTGGTAAGTCAAACGTTTCCCCAATACTATGTCCAATGATTCCTTCCTCAAATCCTTCTATAAAAGAGCCGGAGCCAATAGTCAATGGGAAGTCTGCAGCGCTTCCACCTTCAAATGCCACTCCATCTTTTGTTCCTGTATAATCGATGGTTGCTACATCTCCCTTTTGTACTGCCCGATCCGTAATTTCTTTTGAAGTTGTATTTGATTCCAATACATTTTTAATACTAGCTTCTACTGTTGCATCTGTAACTTTCGTTTCCTCTATCTGTTCAACTTCTACACCTTTATACTGCGAAATTGTAATATACTCATTAGAGATTTCCTTTGCTCCACACCCTACCATTGAAACCATTATACATGCACTGACTACAAGTGCCATTATTCTTTTCTTCATCTTTACACCTCATACTTATTTTTTTGTTTTTTAACACTACTATGTTATATCACATCTATATGCACTTGGAAAGCAATTTCACAGATATTTCACTTTTGCATATTTTCTTATTTTTATAACAGTGGAGATAATAATCTTGAAAATTGTTCTTTTAAGCGAATTACCAGTCCTCGTTCATCGTATATCTTTCTTGTAACCTGTGCGGATTTGCGAATATCATTTTCAAAAGTTTCTTCCAGCCGTCTGGTGGTTCTGGCACTGTAAATTGTTGCATTCACCTCGAAATTCAGTTGAAAACTTCGGATATCCATATTTGCCGTTCCAAAACTACAAGCCATACCATCTACCATCAGACCCTTTACATGCAAGAATCCATTCTTATATACGTAACATTTTGCTCCTGCCGCAACCATATCTCCTATATAAGAATATGTTGCCCAATACACAAAAGGATGATCCGGTTTACAAGGCACCATAATGCGCACATCTATTCCTGATTTGACCGCAATAAATAATGCATCCAACACAGTATCATCCGGAATAAAATAAGGTGTCTGAATATAGATATGATCCTTTGCTTTTTGGATTAACTGTATATAATTATCTCGAATCCCTTGGCTTTCGGAGTCCGGTCCACTGGATACAATCTGTACCGGATCCCGACCATTACGCACATAAGTTGGAATCTCAAATAGTCGGTCTTCTAAGAACAGATTCTCTCTGGCCGCATAATTCCAATCCAATACAAACCTAACTGCAAGAGAAGTAACTGCTGCCCCCTCAATACAAAGATGGGTATCTCTCCAATATCCGAATTTTTTATCAAATCCCAGATATTCTCTCCCTATATTGAATCCGCCTACAAATCCCACACGGCCATCAATCACCGCAATCTTCCTGTGATTGCGATAATTTATCCGCAGATGTAACTTCCCAAATAATGCAGGGAAGAACTCTGCCACTTCAATCCCTGCTTTTTCCAACCGAGTCCAATCCGAATTATGCATGGTTCTACAGCCCATACTGTCAAACAATACACGCACTTCGATACCCTGTGCTGCCTTACGAAGCAATACTTCCTCGATCTCTGCCCATAGCTCATCGTTACGGATAATATAGTATTGCAGGTGAATATATCGCTTTGCATGTTCCATCTCTGTAATCAATGCTTGAAATTTTTCACGCCCATCTGTATAGATACGAATATCATTATTATCTGTCAATACTGCCTCTGCTGCATTCAGATTATATAGTATCAAGCTTTGAAATCGTTCCATCTCCGGGTCTTTCAATCTGAGCTTTTTGCGATAGATAGATTCTTCCTGCCGACGAATTGCATACTTTACTTCCCCTTCGATTTCTTTCATCTTAAACATACGACTTTTTCTAAAGTTCTGTCCCATGATCAGATAAAGAACAAAGCCCAATATGGGAATAAAATATAAAACCAAGAGCCAAGTCCATACCGTCCTTGGTTCTCTCCGTTGAAAAAATATAATTAAAATGGAAAGTAGAATATTTATAATTAGCAGATGGTCCATACTCCACCAAAAGCTCATCTGTATTCCGTCCCATATTGTTTCTATCATCATCAAATCTCCTCGCTTTACTTATCATTCTTTCTATATTATAACCGTTATCCACCGAAAAAGTAACCCTATAATGCCAAATCACTTGCACTTAGCATAAAAGAATGTTACAATACTACTCATGTAAAATAAGAAAAATAATACATGATAATTAATTTTTAGGAGGTTCATCGTGAGTTTAGCAGTCAAAATATTACTTATTATATTAGTAGTTCTAATCATTCTCGTTATTGCCTTATATTTCTTAGGTAAGAAAGCAGAAAAAAAACAAGCCGAGCAGCAAAAGCAACTGGATGCTTCAGCACAAACTGTTTCCATGTTAATTATTGATAAAGGACGATTACGATTAAAAGAAGCTGGTCTTCCCGCTGTTGTAATAGAAAACACGCCCAAATACTTACGTCGTTCAAAAGTGCCTGTTGTAAAAGCAAAAGTGGGTCCAAAAGTAATGACATTGATGTGTGACGAACAGATTTTTGCAAATATTCCGGTTAAAAAAGAAGTAAAAGCTACCGTCAGTGGTATCTATATTACCGGTGTCAAAGGGTTACGAGGACCATTGGATGCGCCTGTAAAGAAAAAAGGATTCTTCAAGCGATTTAAAAAAGACAAGTAAAAGAGCGCGGACATCAGAAAATTCTGGTGTCCGCATTTTTTGATTTAATGCTCATACGAATTGTACAATCAGCCATCGCTGTCTGGTTCATATCCAATACATATTCTACATAAATCGCTATGATATCCTCTTGTATGTCCAAAGACAAAGTTTTAGTGGTGACACCAACCAATAATGTGCCAAATGGAGTTTTATAATCTGTCAGGCTTTTTTCTCCTGTTTCAAATGTCATATGAGAAGTTGTGACACCACGTTTAATAATCTCAAGCTTTTGATTACCGGTAATCTTTATCGTATTTTTCGTAATGCCCGGTATGCCTTCCGCAACCTCATCATATAGGACATAATGTGTTTCATTTTTGAAGAAATAGTTAGCAGGAGTAATGATTTCAATTGGCTCATTTTCTAATTCCTCCCCCCCTTCTAAGATATCCCAAAGAAGTCCTGATATTGTTACTAATACATCTCTTGTCATATATTCACCTAATATTCTTCTATACTAATCTGCTGTGTAGTTTCAATATCATATGGTAAGATTGAATTGGCAAATTGTTTGAATTTATCTGCAGCATCACTCACATAAAAATCATAATTTGCCTGCCCCTTTGTAAACTCCGTATTGGCAATTCCCTTTTCCTCTAACAGCGCTTTTAAGTCCATTGCAGTTTCATATGCCGGATTCACAAGGTTAATACTATCACCTAGGTAATCTCTTACCCGTGAACGCAGTAATGGATAATGTGTACATCCCAGAATTAATGTATCAATATCTGATTCTTTCATAGACGCAAGATAATAATCTATAATTTCCGCTGTTACATTATGTTTTGCAAATCCTTCTTCCACCAATGGCACAAATAGCGGACATGGTTTTCCTACAACAGAAACTTCCGAATCCATCTCTTTCATAAGACGTGAATACATCTGGCTGCGAATGGTTGCTTCTGTTCCAACGACTCCGATTTTTTTATTCTGAGTTGCCGCAACTGCTGCTCTCGCTCCCGGAACCACCACGCCTATGATTGGCACATCTGTTTCGTCACGGACAACATCAAGAGCAAGAGCACTGGCCGTATTACATGCTATTACAATCGCTTTGACTTGTTTGGTTTTTAGAAACCGAATAATCTGTCTGGAATAACGAATAATGTTATCTCTTGATTTGCTTCCATAGGGAACGCGCGCCGTATCTCCAAAATATACCAGATGCTCCTTTGGTAAATGACGCATAATTTCTCTTGCTACTGTTAGTCCACCCACACCGGAATCAAATACCCCTATGGGCGCCGAATAATTGTCTGCCATATTCACAATATCTCTCCTTATTAAAGAGCCAGCTTCTTTGCTACATCATATTGAAATTCTGGAATCTTTTTATTCATCTCTAGTGCTGCATCAATATCAAAATCAATATACTCACCATGCTTATATCCTACCACACGATTGGTCATTCCATCAGAAAGTAGTTCTACTGCCTTTGCTCCCATCATAGATGCATAGACTCTATCTTTACATGTTGGACTTCCACCACGTTGCATATGACCTAATATAGTAGCCCTCGTCTCCATACCTGTTGCTTCTTCAATTCGTTTTGCAAGATTAATAGAATCTCCAACACCCTCTGCATTGATAATAATATAATGTTTTTTGCCACGTTTTCTGCTGGAAATAATATCTTCAATAATAGATTCCTGCGTCACATCATGTTCCTCTGGCATCAGAATCTTTTCTGCACCATTTGCAATGCCACACCACAATGCTAGATACCCCGCATCTCTACCCATCACTTCTATAATGCTGCATCGTTCATGAGACGTGGAGGTATCACGTACCTTATCAATAGCCTGCATTGCTGTATTTACAGCTGTATCAAACCCAATGGTATATTCTGTACAAGCAATATCAAGATCTATGGTTCCCGGAATTCCTATGGTATTAATTCCAAGATTGGATAGTTTTTGCGCTCCGGCAAAGGAACCATCTCCACCAATTACTACCAAACCATCAATTCCATACTTTTTACAGATTGCTGCTGCTTCCTGCTGCCCTTCTTCTGTTCTCATTTCTTGACAGCGAGCTGTTTGCAAGATTGTTCCACCACGCTGGATAATATCTGATACATCCCTTGCAGACATATCAATAATATCTTCATTTAAAAGTCCTGTATAACCACGTCTGATTCCACGTACGTTTAATCCTTTTCCTAATCCGGTTCTCACAACAGCACGAATTGCCGCATTCATTCCTGGTGCATCACCACCACTTGTTAATACGCCAATTGTTCTTATCACCTTTTCACTCATAATAATCCTCCACTCAATCCTTTTCCTTGGTATTGCTTATTTTTTAACACTTTAAACTTCATTTTACTCTATTTATCGAATGTTTTCAACGGGTTTTTCCACAACTTTTACCCTTTTATCTCCAAGATAATTTGTCAATCTGCTGAGTAACCCAGCCTCTGCATGCACATTCTTGTTGCGTGGCAATCGTTTAATTGCCTTCTCTGCCTGACAATATATCACCACCGTATCTTTTCCCTCTGAATCTTTTAACATCTCCAGTAATACGTTTTCTCCCTTCGCATAGCTTTCTTTATCGGGATATTGAATCCACAATTCTTTTGTGGTTTGGTCAAATGGTATAATGGATTCACAGATTAATTTGCTGTCCTTATCATCTTCCTCAGAGACACGTCCTCTTACAAACACCTTACTGTCCTCTACCAAGAATCTTTGATTTGCTTCATAATCTCTTGGAAAAACAACCACCTCCACTGTACCAACCAAATCTTCAATTGTAATAAACGCCATAGTTTTATTGGTTCTCGTATGCTTGATCGTCTTAGCTGTAATCATGCCACCTACGATTTCTTTTGCACCATCACGCACTTTGGTTGTATTCGTTTCTTCATCTAATTGAAAATCAAGCGTCGTTGCAGAGATACTCCTTCTCCACTTCTCTTCATATTCTTCCAATGGATGGCCACTAATATACACACCTAATACTTCCTTTTCAAAAGACAATAGTGTTTCTTTTCCATATTCCCCCACATCGGGAAGACGAATATCAAATTCTTGTTTTTGTTCTTCATCTACCATATCAAATAATGTCATCTGACCGGTCATAGAATACTTGCGTTCTTGATTCACCTGCTCCAGAATCTGAATATAAATCATCATAAATTGCTTTCTAGTTCCTCCAAGACTATCGAGTGCTCCTGATTTAATAAAACTCTCGATGGTTCGCTTGTTAACTTCTTTTCCAGACAAACGTTCGATAAAATCTTTGAGATGTTTAAAAATACCACCTCGGTCTCGTTCTGCAATAATCGCTTCTATCACAGGACGCCCAATACTTTTAATCGCCGCTAATCCATACCGTATATTTCCCCCATCTACAGAAAAGATTCCAACCCCTTTGTTAATATCCGGTGGCAGAATATGTATTCCCATCTGTCTACAAGAATAAATGTATTCTGAAACTTTACCGGAATTATCAATCACAGAAGTCATAAGTGCTGCCATAAACTCCACCGGATAATAATATTTCAGATATGCCGTCTGATAAGACACCACTGCATACGCTGCCGCATGTGATTTATTAAATGCATATTTGGCAAAATCCACCATATCATCATAGATTTTATTGGCAACTTTTTCCTCGATTCCATTCTTGACACAACCAAGGACTCCTTCTTCTTCATTACCATAGACAAAATTCTGTCGTTCCTTTGCCATTACATCAGCTTTTTTCTTAGACATAGCACGTCGCAGCAGATCACTTCGTCCCAACGTATATCCGGCAAGATCCCGTACAATCTGCATTACTTGTTCCTGGTACACGATGCACCCATAAGTCGGTGCCAAAATCGGTTCTAACATCGGGCAATCATAGGTAATAGATGCTGGATTATTCTTACCCTTTATATATTGTGGAATGAAATCCATGGGACCGGGACGATACAATGATATTCCCGCAATAATATCCTCAAGACTCTGAGGCTTTAGTTCTTTCATAAAGCTTTTCATACCGGTGCTTTCTAACTGAAAGATTCCATCTGTCTTCCCCGTTCCAATAGAAGCAAGTACTTCTTGATTATTATAATCGATTTGGTCCATATCAATAAGATGCCCTGCACTTTGACCGGCTAATTTGGTAGCATTTTGAATAACCGTCAACGTACGAAGCCCAAGGAAATCCATCTTCAGAAGTCCTAATTCTTCTAGTGTGGTCATGGT
Source organism: Lachnospiraceae bacterium (assembly GCA_036656795.1). GTDB lineage: Bacteria > Bacillota > Clostridia > Lachnospirales > Lachnospiraceae > CAUPWF01. Next base: position 42,955 of record JAVXHR010000012.1, read on the forward strand.
AAATTGCGTTGTAATGGAACCATCTGATCCAAGTGATAATGGCACATACTCATCTACTGATTTCTGACTAATTACCACCCCTGCCGCATGCATAGATGTATGTCTTGGCAGACCTTCCAACCTTTTGGACATATCCAATAATTCTTTAACTTGTGAATCCGACTCGTAGACATTGCGTAGTTCTGCATTCATCGTCAATGCCTTTTCCAACGTAATATTAAGTTCTGTTGGAATCATCTTAGCAATTCCATCAACTAACGAATATGGCAGATCCATCACGCGTCCCACATCACGTATAACCCCTCTGGCCGCCATGGTTCCAAATGTAACAATCTGGACCACTCGGTCCGAACCGTATTTATCTACGACATAATCAATCACTTCCTGCCGTCGTTCAAAGCAAAAATCAATATCAATATCGGGCATGGACACACGCTCTGGATTTAAAAATCGTTCAAATAATAATTTATATCGAATGGGATCAATGTTGGTAATCTCCAGACAATAGGACACAATACTTCCTGCTGCAGACCCACGTCCCGGTCCTACAATAATATTATGATCTCTTGCATATTTGATAAAATCCCAGACAATCAAAAAGTAATCCACATATCCCATCGTCTGTATTACATTCAGCTCGTACTCAAGGCGCCCAATCAGCGTATCATCAAGCTTCGCATAGCGTCTTTCTAATCCTTCAAAGCATAATTTATTCAGATATTCCCATGACGTATAGCCATCCGGAACATCATATTTTGGTAACTTTGTTACTCCAAATTCGATCTCTACATTACATCTATCCGCTATCTTTTGTGTATTCTCCAGTGCTTCTAAGGCATACGGAAATAACTCTGCCATCTCTTCTTTAGATTTGACATAGTACTGTCCTCCCTCATAGCGCATACGATCTTCATCTAGCAGTTTTTTCCCTGTCTGAATACAAAGTAACATATCATGTGGTTTTTCATCTTCTGCATACGTATAATGAACATCATTGGTTGCAACCAACTCAATATTCGTTTCTTTTGCCAGACGCAGCAGTTGCTGATTGACCAGAGCCTGCTCCTGCATGCCATGGTCTTGCAATTCTAAGAAGAAATTCCCCGCACCAAAAATCTCCTCATATCGTTTTGCAGATATCTTGGCTTCTTCGTACATTCCGCGAAGTAAGTTCTTCTGAACTTCTCCTGCCAGACAAGCACTAAGTGCAATGATACCCTCATGATATTCTTGCAGTACTTCCAAATCCACACGAGGTTTATAATAGTATCCTTCGACAAACCCTTTGGATACAATCTTCATCAGATTCTGATATCCTTGATTCGTTTCTGCCAATAACACAAGATGGTAGTACCTGGCTTCCCCTCCGACTGTCTCTTTGTCAAATCTAGAACCCGGGGCTACATATACTTCACACCCCAAGATGGGCTTTACACCAACTGCTTTTGCCGCACGATAAAAATCAATAACACCAAACATTACGCCATGATCTGTAATTGCCGCGCTGTCCATGCCAAGCTCTTTCACTCTGGCAACATATTCTTTTATCTTATTAGAACCGTCCAACAGACTATATTCTGTATGAACGTGTAAATGTGCAAATTTCATAGGCTCTCCTGTAGACAAACTTGTATCTTTCATGAAGTAAAAAAAGAGTGCCTCATAGAAGGCACCCTTATCTTTTTACAATTTACCCATTAATCATAAAAGATACCAATTTGTCAATATCATCTTTTTCATAGGCAATAATCTCCAACTCTGGAATTTCTCCATTTGAGAAGATATTAGCCATAGATACATATTGAGAAAGTTTAGATTTCAGATTCAAGCGATCACCTTCACCGGTTACTAATTCAACCTTACCGCTACAACTGTCTATCACTTGAAAAAACTTCTCTACATCTGTAATATTCTGTACTTTCATCGAATTCTCCTTTCCCTGCTTATATGTCTATAATTATACCTTAATTATGACGAATTGCAATGCTTTTTTCCTTAAGTTCAATCTTTCCTTCTTTTAGCAATCTACCAACTGCTCTCTTAAATGCACTCTTACTAAGATCAAATTCTTGTTTAATCATCTCCGGAGAGGCTTTATCATTAAATGGCAATTCCCCATCATATCTTTCTAACGCCTGCCAGATCAGTTTTGCATCTTTATCCATCTGCATAGGAATCTTCTCTCGTACACTAAGATCCAGTTTCCCATCTTCTTTTACTGTCGTTACTCTAGCCTCAATCTTTTGTCCAATCTCCAAGTTTCCATAGGCCTCTTTTCTTGGAATCAACGCTGAATATTGATAATCTACTGCAACAAATACTCCAAATTCATCACTTGTTTCATACACAATCCCCGTAACCTTGTCGTCCTTTTGATATTCCGAATCCGTCTTAAGATATTCATACACTTTCATCGTACCACACAACCGTTTACTTTTATCAATATAGAGTGCCACTAAGCATTCCTCTCCCTGCTTTACCGGAGTCGTCTGTTCTTTAAATGGCAACAGCAGGTCTTTTTCCAGACCCCATTCCAAAAAAGCTCCTACCTTACCTACTTCTGCAACTTTCAGCAGGGCAACTTCTCCCAACTGCAGTTTTGGTTCTTTTGTAGTCGCAATTAAGCGATCTTCAGAATCCTTGTATAAAAACACCTCTACAGGATCTCCGATCTCAATCTCCGCAGGAACTTGTTTCTTGGGTAATAGGACACGTTCTTCTTCACTTCCCAGATATACACCAAACTCCACTTCCTTTACCACTGTTAATACTTGTTTTTTTCCTAATTGCATTTTATATTCTCCTTAAGTTTTACTGTATCACGCATTCTTCTCTGTTGCAACATAACTCTTTTCCATCGTGATCACGCATTGGTATCTTAGATCAATCTTGTGCAGTGCTGCTATTAACTGTTTCTGAATCTCTTGTTGGCGATCATATCGATACTCATACGGAACAATCATATCAAAGATTAAATTCACCTGTTCCTTCCCATCTACCAGTCGAAAATCATGAATAGACACATGTTTGTCTATCTTGTCCAATTCTATTTCGACACACTGTTTGATTGACAGAACTCTTTCATTCTTTGTCTCTACCGGGTCCATATGTATTACAAGAAACATACCCAGATATTCCTTTGCCTCTTTTTCTATCCGATCAATAATTTCATGAGATTTCTCTATATCTACATTATTCGGTACCTCTGCATGTATGGAAGCCATACTTCTTCCAGGTCCATAATTATGTACAATCAGATCATGACTTCCCACAATTCCATCATAATGCTCTACAAATCGTGTAATTTGCATATATACCTCTGGATCGATTGCCTCCCCGATTAATGGTTCTAAGGTATCTTTTGCAATACCAATCCCTGCCCAGGTAACCATTAGGGCCACACCTGCCCCTACCCAGCCATCAATATTAATTCCTGTGCATTTCCAGAATATAATAGATAAGATGGTCGCTGATGTCGTAATAACATCGCCTAACGAATCTGTAGCAACTGCCATCATCACTTTTGAGTTGATTCTGGCTCCCAACGTCTTGTTAAATGCTCCCAACCACAATTTAACTCCTATCGATAATAGCAAGATCACAATCGACAAGATTTGAAATTTTAATTGTTCCGGTTCCCGAATCTTACCAATAGCATCTTTGAAAAATGTAAAGCCCACTTGTATCACTAAAAATGCAATGATAAGCGCTGCAATATATTCAATTCTTCCATGCCCAAATGGGTGGTCTTTATCTGCGGGTTTCTCTGCCATCTTTACTCCAAAAAAGCTGATTACAGAAGAACCTGCATCTGATAGATTGTTGAATGCATCTGCCATAACAGATACACTATGTAACAAGAATCCAATTCCTAACTTTATCACAAACAAAAACAAATTACAAAAGATGCCCACCATACTTGCTAACACTCCATAAGCCGTACGGACGGACACCTTTTCCACTTGTTTGTACTCTTTTATCAAATGGGTTACCAAAAATTCTGTCATTTGTTTCCTCCGTCTGTATCTTTTATTTCTCTTGTTCTAAAAAAAACCATTTAATCTTAAACTCAGAAGTAGCTGTTACCATCTCATATTCTTCCTCCGTCAGTACTTCTTTCAGTTCTTCCTTTCCCTCGTCCGGAACCACTGCATGTGTTGCATCTACAAAACATAGATTTGGATATAACACACACCACCAGTTATGTCCTTTAGCCTCGCCAATCTCAATCCTCAAGGCTTCATAATCTCCCGCCGGAAATGTCACATCTCCATAAGTCTTATCTGGGAAATAGCATTTGGTCACTTCAACGTTTACCGGATAATTATAACCTTCTTCCCGAATAATTGTTCTTGCCGTATCCTGTAATTTAAGTTCGTTCTCAATCGCCCACGCCTTTGTTTCTTCTACATTTTTGGCATGTGGAATTTCCCGTTTCATACACTTTAGTATTGCTTCCTTAACTTTCATCTTCAATTCCTGATCTTTCTTGCCATCACTATTTGCCAAGATATGGAATCGCAATACTTCTTTTGCTACTTCTTCTTGAGTGCTTTGAATCTTTGCTTCTACCCGTAATTCTCTTTGATATATGGCTACACTTGTAAGACCAAATGCAATGATAAGAGCCAGCAGGATGCAGATTCTCTTTTGATACTTCGTTATCTTTTCAATCATTCTTTCTTTCATCTATGTATCTCCTTTGCTTTTCGCTTTATTACCTGGAGTATACACATGCTTTTTCTTTCTTATACACTGCTTGGACCGAATATTTTATTTTTTTGTACGGATGGTATCAATCACCGCTTCTACCTGATTATCAATGTGTTGTTTCATAGCAGCAGATGCCGCCGCTTTCTGATGATGTTCCAGGCTATTGATAATCTCTTGATGTTCCACAAGAAGATTCTCGTATACTGCCTCTTTTTTTAGATATTCCACGCGAAAACGATACATCTGTTCCCGCAGGTTACTCAACAATTGTACAAGTCGCTGGTTATCTGTTGCTTCATATATAATGTCGTGAAACTGTACATCAGCTTCTGCAATATGTGTAACATCTGTATTCTCTAAGATTGCTTCAAATGCTTTTGCCGCTTCTTTTAATGACTCTATCTGCTTTTTTGTAATCTTGTCGCAGGCAATCTGAACTGCTAGTTCTTCTAATGCACATCGAACCTCTAACACATCACGCAAACTTTTTTCCGTAATCTCCGCGACTTCAGCACCTTTTCGTGGAATCATTAATACAAGTCCCTCTAATTCTAACTTGCGGATTGCCTCGCGCACAGGAGTACGGCTTACTCCCAGTTTATTGGCTAATTGAATCTCCATTAGCCGTTCTCCTGGTTTTAATTCTCCCTTTAAAATCGCTTGTCGTAAGGTATTAAAAACCACATCACGCAATGGAAGATATTCATTCATATTTACTTCAAACTTTGGTTCCATCTTATTTCCTCCTGGCATTGTGTATATTAGTCACATACACTTGCTTTGCTAATCCTTGCTCTTTTATCGTATGATATGCCTCTTTTGCAGTCTTTCTGTCTCTAAATATTCCAAACACTGTTGGACCACTACCACTCATCATGGCGTTGAGAGCACCTGCTTCTTTCATAGCAGTCTTTAACTTCCCAATCACCGGATACTCCTCCATGGTAACCATCTCCAATACATTACCCATAGATGTTGCAATTTTCTTTAGATCTTGCTGTTCCAGTCCTCTGAGAATTCCATCAATATCCGGATGTGTGATATCCTCTTTGGTATCTAATTTTTCATATACAAGTTGCGTTGACACACTAATGGGTGGTTTTGCAATCAATATAAAACACTTTGGCATGGGACGAAGTGGTGTTAATACCTCTCCTATACCCTCTGCCAGCACTGTTCCACGCATAATACAATAAGGAACATCTGCACCTAACTGCACTCCACGTTCCATTAACTCTTGTTCATTTAATCCTAAACGATAGATATAATTCATTCCAAATAATACGGCTGCTGCATTGGAACTTCCACCCGCCAACCCGGCAGACACCGGAATGTGCTTTTTCAAGGTAATCAACACACCTCCCGTAAGATGAAATTCCTTCATCAGCAACTCGGCTGCCTTATATGCTATATTATTTTCGTTAATCGGCAAAAAATATAGATTCGTTTTTACTTGTATCTCCGGCTTACTAATACGTTCTATTACCACATCATCATACAAATAGATTGTCTGCATCACCATACGAACATCGTGATACCCATTCTCTCGTTTTCCCAGGACATCCAAACCAAGATTAATCTTTGCCAGCGCTTTCAATTCAAATTTATCCATCGCGTCTCCTCGTACTTTATACAATGATTAATAGTTCCTCTGCATTTTGTATACATTATTCTTATAGTATACTCATATTCTCCTTAAAAATCAATATTTTATCTCCCTCTTTTATTTCACTTCCTCCTATTTCATTTATATTCTTAATTGCCTCTACTGTTGTACAGTACTTCTTAGCCAAATTCCACAATTCGTCCCCGGACTTCACGACATATCCTACGATTCCGGGGCGTTTTCCTATTATTTCCCGATCATACTCTTTTATCTGGATATCTACAATAGATTTCATTTGAATGGGAGTTCTTAAGAAACTGTCGAACGCCAATACTGCTTTTACTTCTACTTCATTGCTTCCAAGCATAGTCACTGTAAGTTGTTCTATCGTATGAGCAATGTCATAACACAATTTCTCATACTTATCATTACTTTCGATAACATAGGAAAACGGAATCATTCCCTGCCACGTATCAAAAGGAATTGCATCATTGGCTTTTACATATAGAAAACAAATATGCAACACTCCATCAATTTGAATCTTTCCATCAACAATCTGCATATCATCTACCTGTAACGCTCCATTACTATGACATATCTGTAAGATATCCTCTTTTAATTCAGGCAGTGATAGCTGCTCTACCACTTTACATTTGGAATGATTTTGTAGCACTAACTCTTCATAACAGGTATCTTCCCGCTGGACAACACATTCCTTTTCCAAGGAATACACGTCCTCTAACATCTCCATATGTTCTTCTTCATAGATTGCAATTTGCATAGTTAAGGTACCTTCAATTCCAAGGATACGCATTTCTCCATCTTCATCCATACGAATGTCCACATGTACCTCTTCCAGAGAAGCATATACTTGATGATACATGCTTTCATCTGCTCCTGAACAACTAATACGTCCCTCGTATGGAATGCTTTGTTCTATCCAGTCCATCTTTCCGTCTGTAGATTCGTAAAAACAAAATGCAATCAGTTCCCCCTTTAAAAGCAACTCATCTGCTCCCAGTTTGGTATCTAATTTTCGTTTAGATATATCGGTCCACAATAAGGTGCCAACTGTCTCCTTTGTGCCCGGAATGTTTAACTCTTCTTTAATACGATAACAATCCTTTTTACAGGTATGTATCTGTAATAGCTTGATTGGTTTTGTCTTTTTATGTATTGGAATCTGACAGTCTACGTCTATAGTAGCCGCCTCATCATATAATCCTTCTCCGGAGATTTCCAATTCTATCATGGCTTTCATACTCAGTTTTCTCGAATGAATCATAGTTGCTGTATATTCCACCCTTGCGTCCTTAATATAGCAATGCTCTTCCGTCTTTTCTTCCATGTATATCAATTCTTCAAATGGCAGTTTTCCATCTAATGAGGTGAGCCTTGCTTCCCCTTCTTCCGTCACATACAGGACCTGGAAATATAATTTTCCAATCACACGCAGATAATTTTCGACATGTTTAATTTCTTCTACCTGTACCTTTCCCTGACTGAATATAATCCGTGCAATATCACGTTTTGCGTCCGGAACGTTGTAATCCTCCGTCAAAAAAAATTGGTCGGTAATTGGTTTTTTACTCTGATTCAAATGAATCGGTTTTTTTAATAATTCCATAGATACCCTCCTTATTCAAACACTACATTCTTTTCGTTTTCTTCCATTTTTACTACAAGATAAGGATATGTTGTAGTCGTTATGATTTCTTCTTCTTTTGTAGGTCCAATTAAATTGGTGTGTATATAGATTGCATTCTTTGATTCATAACATTCAAGCACTTTAATGCTATACCCACTTGTTTCCTGCGCTCCATATCCCTGCGCAATGTACAGATACCCTTGATCCATATAAGTTAATTTGAGTGGTTGGCTCTTTTTTTCTTCAATTACTGTCAAGAATTCCTCAGGTATCTTGTCTTTATCTAATACCGTGTACTCCATATCTTTTATTTTAGTTGCATTTTCCTTTTCTATGGTACAACCTGTAAGTATTAATACTATTATGGCACTGACAATGCATGCATAGATTCGTTTCATAGGAGCCTCACCTTACACTCTCTGATATTATTCTCTTTATCATCATATTATGCTTCTTGTCTTTTCATGCCCACTCTAGTATAATATTTTATGTAAAATCAAGAAAGAAAGAAGGACCTTACCTATGATACGTTTTATATGTTCCGCTATATTTTTAATTTTATTTTTAATTCTAACCATCCCTGTTTTGCTCATAGAATGGTGCATCGGTAAATGTAATCAAACCAAACGTGATACTTCCTCTCTTAGAATTGTACAATGGGGATTTCGCTGTATGTTAAAAATAACCGGAGTAGAAGTTACCGTAATCGGAGAAGAACATGTTCCAAATGAGCCTGTATTATTTATTGCAAATCACAGAAGTTTTTATGATATTCTACTTACCTACTCACGATGTAAGCGTCTAACCGGATATGTTGCAAAAAAAGAAATGGAACATATTCCTGTTTTAAATACTTGGATGCGTTACCTATATTGTCTTTTTTTGGATCGCGAGAATCCAAAAGAAGGATTAAAGACAATCTTACAAGGCATTGACTATATTAAATCTGGTATCTCTATATGTATCTTCCCTGAAGGCACACGTAATAAAGGCGACGAATTATCTCTGTTACCCTTCAAAGATGGTGCGTTAAAAATTGCAGATAAGACCGGCTGTCCCATTATACCTATGTCCTTGAATCATACTATTAACATCTTTGAGCATCAATTTCCGCGCATTAAAAAAACCCATGTCATACTAGAGTACGGAACACCTATCTATACCCACGAATTGGATAAAGAAACACGAAAACATCTTGGCGCATATTGCCAGAATATCATTCAAGAAACAATTAACAAAAATGCAACCTTGGTCTAACACCCGGTTGCATTTTGTCACTTTATTTTATTGATTTTTATTCTTTTCCTTTTTAGACTGTTGTGCTTTCTTTTCTTCCTTTGCCTGTGCCCTTGCTTTTTTCTTCTCTTCCTGTACGATATCATTGGTTGCAAAAAGCTCCTGTATACGAAGAACTGTTGCATCTATCCGTTCTTTTATCGTAAATGACGTCTGAAGAAATTTTTTCCCTGTCTTTGTTTCTATAAATTTACCAAAATCTGCTGCATCTCCTACGGTAAAGTCTTCCTTGGGAAGTACATGTAATTCTTCATTATTTATATTCAGATAATAAGTCTCTTCTTCTTCATAGATATGACTTAATTCTTTGTATTTTACGTGTTGTTCTTTTTGCTCAGGTTGATTAATGGTAAACTCATTTTCCCCAAATGTAAGATAAATATCTGCTTGAGATTGATAATTCGGGTCATTTCCGGCCAGTTTGAAAAATGCAATGTATTTTCTAAAAAATGCAAATGCAATAATTCCAAGACCTATAGCACATAATATATACATTGCCTGTCCACCTCGGAATGCATACGCCAGTAAGAAAAAGCAACTGGCAAATACACACATTCGAAACGCTGCCTTGGGCGAATTGATTCGATAAGTAAACTGAATAAATTGTTGCAACACTTTTTTGCTGTGTTTCATCTTCACTTTATATATTGGGGTCATATGGACGCCTCCTATTCTTATATTGACTGATACGTCTCATTATAATACGATTCTATGACTTCTGACAAGGACTAGTTTTTCTTTTACTTTTTTTCGCCCTAGTGATATAATGGAATACAGTAATGTCAACTACCAAAAAGGAGTGCTACCATGAATACACAAAACCTAACTTTATTAACTGATTTTTATGAATTAACGATGATGCAGGGATATTTTGATCATCAAGAAAATGAAACCGTAATATTCGATGTTTTTTTCCGTGCCAATCCATGTGGTTCCGGATACTCGATTGTTGCCGGTCTTGAACAGGTCATTAGTTATATTAAAAGCCTTAATTTTTCTTATGAAGACATCGAATATCTACGCAGTTTAAATATGTTTAGTGAAGACTTTTTACATTATCTTGGTGGGTTTCATTTTAGTGGTGACATTTATGCCATTCCGGAAGGAACCATCGTATTTCCAAAGGAGCCTTTATTAAAAGTAGTTGCACCCATCATGGAAGCTCAATTAGTTGAAACGGCTATTTTAAATATTATCAATCACCAATCCCTCATTGCTACCAAATCTGCACGGGTTGTATATGCCGCAAATGGCGATGGGATTATGGAATTCGGATTACGTCGTGCACAGGGACCTGATGCTGGATTATATGGTGCCAGAGCTGCCATGATTGCCGGTTGTATTGGTACTTCTAATGTTCTTGCTGGACAATTATTTGATGTTCCAATTAAAGGAACCCATGCCCACAGTTGGATTATGAGTTTTCAAGATGAATACACCGCTTTTAAAAAATATTCCCAGCTCTATCCTTATGCCTGTTGTCTATTAGTAGATACCTATGACACACTGAAATCCGGCGTCCCTGCTGCAATTAAAGTCTTTGAAGAGATGAAAGCAGATGGAATAGAATTAAAAAATTATGGAATACGTCTAGACAGTGGAGATTTAGCATATCTTTCCAAGAAAGCACGTGAGATGCTTGACGCAGCAGGATTTGAAGATGCATTTATCTCCGCTTCCAATGATCTGGACGAATATCTAATTCACGATTTAAAGATACAAGGTGCTGCCATTGACTCTTGGGGTGTAGGTACTAATCTAATTACATCGAAAGATTGCCCTGCCTTTGGTGGAGTATATAAATTAGCTGCAATTCAAGATAAAGATGGTGCCTTTATTCCGAAGATTAAGTTATCTGAAAATTCGGAAAAAATAACAAACCCCGGCAATAAAACTATTTTCCGCATCTATGATAAACCAACCGGAAAAGTAAAAGCGGATTTAGTTTGTTTTGTAGAAGAACACTTTGATGCAAACGAAGATCTATTATTGTTTGACCCATTGGAAACTTGGAAAAAAACGCGTCTAAAAGGTGGCACTTACATATTACGCGAGTTATTGACTCCTGTTTTCCAAAATGGAGAATGTGTCTATACCTCCCCATCTGTTATGGAAATTGCTGCCTATTGTCGTGAAGAAAAGAAGACCCTGTGGGAAGAAACAAAGCGTCTCTTCAATCCACATGCTGTATACGTGGACCTTTCACCCAAATTATTTGATGTAAAGCAAAATTTACTAGATCAAATAAGTATAAATAAATAAAAGGAGTTGAAGTATGAAGATTATAGTATTAGCCGGTGGACTTAGTACAGAACGTGATGTATCCTTAACTTCCGGTGCCGGAATATGTAAAACATTAAGAGAAAAGGGGCATCAGGCATATCTGCTAGATGCATTTATGGGACTTCCCTATGATACTGGTAAATTAGAGGAAGTATTTGCACTTCCCAATGCAGGACTTGAAATTGCCGATGGCATTAAAACTACAGAACCTGACCTTGCTAAGATAAAAGCCTCCAGGCCTGATAAATCTCCTTGTTTTCTTGGGCCAAATGTAATTGAGCTATGTCGCATGGCAGATATTACATTTATGGGACTCCATGGAGATGTAGGCGAAAACGGAAAATTACAAGCCGCTTTTGATATCTTAGGTATCAAGTATACCGGTCCAAATTCCTTAGGAAGTGCCCTTGCTATGGATAAAGGTGTTACCAAGCAGATCTTTAAGATGTGCAACATTCCAGCTCCCGGTGGTACTTGGTTGAAAAAGACCACAACAAAAACCTCATTATCTACACTTGGGTTATCTCTTCCCGTCGTTGTAAAACCCTGCTCCGGTGGTTCAAGTATCGGTGTCTATATTGTACATACCGATAAGGAATACCAACAGGCACTTGCCGAATCCTTTCGTTATGAAGATGAACTAATTATTGAGCCTTATATCAAAGGACGAGAATTTGCCGTAGGAATTATCGATGGAGAAGCGCTTCCCGTGATAGAAATCATTCCTAATACTGGATTTTTTGATTATGCAAATAAATACCAAGACGGGTGTACACAAGAGATCTGCCCCGCAGATATTGAAGACTCAATTGCACAAAAGATGCAGGAAGCCGCAGTTCAAGCTTTCCACGCATTAAAGCTGGATGTCTATGCAAGAGCCGATTTTTTATTAACTTCATCAGGTGATTTTTTCTGTCTGGAAGTCAATAGCTTACCCGGAATGACTGCTGCCAGCCTGTTACCCAAAGAAGCCCATGCCGCAGGAATTGAATATGGAGACTTATGTGAATTGATTATTGCCAAATCACTACCTCGATTTGATTTCTAATTACATATTTGATGATAGAAAAGGATGGAAAATTGTATGAGAAACATGTCGCTAGAACAGATTACTTCCGTATGTGGAGGAACTTATTACGGAGATTCCAACAGCTATAGCCAAGAAATAAACGGTGTAGTCATTGACAGTAGAAAAGTAGCACCCGGCTATCTCTTTGTTCCAATCAAAGGGGAACGAGTAGATGGTCATGATTATATTCCCCAAGTAATGAAAAAAGGAGCTCTTTGTTCCTTTTCCGAACATCTCCTAGAACACACTTCACACCCTTATATCTTAGTGGATTCCTGTGTAGTTGCATTGCAGACATTAGCCGCTTATTACAGAGATTCTTTAGATATTAAAGTTGTTGGAATTACAGGAAGTGTTGGAAAAACAAGTACAAAAGAAATGGTTGCATCTGTATTGGCACAAAAATACAAAGTTTTAAAAACAGAAGGAAACTTTAACAATGAGCTTGGATTACCATTGACAATCTTTCAGATTCGTGATGAACATGAGATTGCTGTATTAGAGATGGGTATTGGCGACTTTAATGAAATGCACTGTCTTGCAGCGATGGCAAAACCAGATGTCTGTGTCATTACAAACATTGGATACGCTCATTTAGAGAATCTAAAAAGTCGAGAAGGTATTCTAAAAGCCAAAACTGAGATGTTTGATCATATGAAACCCAATCCCATTATTGTCCTAAATGGTGAAGATGACATGCTGACACAAATTGGTGTGGTTCATGGAGCAACTCCTATCTTCTTTGGTACCTCAAACAATTATAACATCTATGCTACCGATATTAAGAATCTAGGACTGAGGGGAACCACCTGTACCATTCATCTTCCCCATAGCACCATCGCCCCCACCATACCTGCACCTGGAATTCACATGGTGTCTAACGCCTTAGCCGGTGCGTGTGTAGGATATGCGCTTGGATTGACCGCAGACGAAATTCTGCATGGTATTGAAGGATTGATTCCTGTATCAGGTCGTAATCACGTCATAGAAACCAATGATTTACTTATCATTGATGATTGTTATAACGCAAACCCTGCATCTATGAAAGCATCTTTAGATGTACTTTCAACCGGTGATGGAAGAACAGTAGCAATTCTAGGTGATATGTTTGAATTGGGAACAGATGAATTAAAATTGCATGGAGAAACAGGGGCTTATGCCGCCCTGCTGGGAATTGATGTGATCTGTTGTATCGGGCACTTATCTAAAGCAATGGCTAATGGTGCAACTTCTGCCGGCTCCAAAAAAAGTACCATACAATACTATGAAACAAAGATTTTATTTTTAGACACCATTGAGGAGATTATACAAAAAGGGGATACCGTTCTTGTGAAAGCATCTCATAGCATGGATTTTTCTGAAATTGTAGAGACACTTCGCCGACTGTCATTTTAAAAGAAAGGTACACTATGGATTATCAAATGCTTGTTCTTGATTTAGATGGAACACTGACTAACTCAGATAAAGAAATTACAGCACCCACTCTAACTGCACTTCTCCAACTTCAAGAACGAGGAAAAAAAGTGGTGTTAGCTTCCGGTCGTCCACTTCAAGGCGTGCTTCCACTAGCAAAAGAATTACATCTCAAAGACTATGGTGGATATATATTGGCTTATAACGGCGCCCGTATTGTAGATTGCAGCAATCAGCACATTATCTATAATCGAGCCTTACCTATGGATACCTTGGCACCTATCGTTCATATTGCCGAACAATATGATGTTGGAATCTTGGGTTATCAAGATGATCTGATTATCTCAGGACTTCACGAAAACAAATACTCCCAGATAGAAGCTTTTATCAATAAAACAAAACTCACATATACCGATGACTTTCTTACATACATCAGCTCCCCTACCAATAAGTTACTTGTGACAGGAGAGCCTTTGGTTGTTGCTAGTGTAGAAACAGCTATGAAAAACAAATTTCATACATTCCTTAATATTTATCGTTCTGAACCATTCTTTTTAGAGATCATGCCACAAAAAATTGATAAAGCATATTCCTTACAAAAACTACTCAATAGTGTAGGTCTGACTTCGGAGCAGATGATTTGTTGTGGTGACGGCTACAATGACATTACCATGATTGAAAGTGCCGGTCTTGGCGTCGCTATGGCCAATGCACAACCACTGGTAAAGGAATCTGCCGATTATATTACCAAATCCAATGATGAAGATGGAATTCTGCATGTCATTCATGAATTCATGTAATGCTCTATCTTCTCACACACTTTTTTCCAAGAAAGTTCTGTTACATCGATTGACTGTTCTGTGTCTCGTTCTAAGCATTCTTCCAGTGCCAGCGCGAGATGCTTTTCAAACTCCGGCAGTTCTTTCGGTTCTGGTTCATCCGTATTTCTCATATGTGGAGGTTGCACATAATATATCTGATTATTCGGAATGTGTGCATCCATCCAGTCCTTAATTCCCAAAAGATTCGTACACACCACTTGCAAGCCACATGCCAACGCTTCTAGAATCACCAGTGGCAGTCCCTCATATAAAGAAGGTAGTACAAATACATCGCATTGATTAAACCGTCGGGCCAGTTCGTTCTGATCTACATTCCCCAATAACTGAACCGAATATCTACAAGACTGAACCATGGAGCATATCATGTCATATTCCTGCTGATTCCCATATCCCCCCGCCAACCATAAGGTCAATTCATCTGACTTATATGGAAGATATTCCAGACATCGAAGAAGACTGAGCACTCCTTTTTTTTCCGATAACTTCCCCGCAAAAATCAGATTTTTTTTACCTTTCGCTTTCTTTTGAGTATTCCTTAGCTGTTGATCATAAAATATCCGATTATTATAGCCACTTCCTATTACTTGTATCTTGGTTGCCTCTACACCATACACCTCTTTAATTGTTTTTTTCTGCTCTTCCTGTAATGCCAAGATAACATCTAGTTTTTGAATCTGCTCTTTGATATAACCTGCTTCTAATGTATGTTTCTTCATCTGTCGGATATCAGTTCCATGACAACAACCATATACCGGTATCGTTGGACATTCTTGACGCACAATTGCTGTTACTATGTAAAGATGATGACATAAGATAATGTCCGGTTGGAAACGTAATACCGCTTCCCTGATACTTATTGCAAATGCATTCTTAAACTGCTCTACCATACTCTGTGTCATCTCACAATAAACGGTGCTTTCATATGGCATCTCGTCTGACATTCCCACAATAGGAAATGGCAAGTCCTTGGATTGAAAATAAACTGGATAAAAAGTAACTCCTGCAGGAAACGATACCGAGTCGTCCCGATAGACTCCGGCTATCACCGCCTGTTCACAGCCCATATCCTGAAATCCCTTGACTAATTCGCTTAGATAAACACCACTTCCTGTACTATTTGGTTTTTGCGATGTTACACTTAAGATTCTCATTCGCTTCCCTCCACATGAATAGAAAAACCATCGTTCACGATGAACGATGGTCATGATTGTATCATTAATATTATATGGCAAGTATAGCATATGGCTATTTAAGATGTAAAGCAATGTTGATTACTTATCTTGACTTACCTCGACTTACCTTTGCATAAATTCACTTAATTTCGTGTCGATTGATATCCACTAAAACTTCGACCATCATAGATTTGACAGTTGTTTTTGCCAGCTTTCTTTGCCACATACAATGCCGTATCTGCATGATTATATAACTCCTCGAAGGTAATTCCGTCTTTTGGTGAAACAGCAACACCCACACTGCTTGATAATACAATTTCTTGACCTTCCCCATCTTGATAGGTTGTATATAATGTTTTGCAGATTTCCTCCCCCTTTTCTCGGACCACAGCATCCGTTGCACCATTCTTCATATAAGCAATATATTCATCACCACCAATACGTCCAACAATGTCTTCACTGCGAAAGATAGTCAATACCTTTTCACCCAATTCACGCAACACTTTATCTCCATATGCATGGCCAAGATGATCGTTAATATCTTTAAAATCATCTATATCAATGATAAAAAATGCTACCACTGTACTCGAATGATTAAAAAGCAGATGCTCTGCAATTAACTTTTCTGTAATGCCTTTGTTGTATAATCCGGTCAACGAATCACGCTCAGCCTTATATTGTAATTCTAATTGATTTCGCTTTTCTACATCAATATTTTTGATATAAGTAAACCCAAGTATGTCGTCATTCTTTGCATCTCTAGCCAGATTCGTTATTGCGCGACACCAGATATATTCATCTTCTGATACACGTCGACGATACTCTACTGTCAGTTCACTTTTCCCCTGTTCAAATTCTTTGGTAATGTTAGAAGGAGACACACACCTTGCAAATTCCTCTATATCCTCAGGATATACAACTTTATGAGCCATATACCCCAACATATTGGTGTAGTGACATATTCCATTACCACCCTCAACCTTTATCCCTTCGAATCCACTTATAATCATATCTTGACTCAGGTTAAATTCATAGGTTAATATTGCATCTTTTGTAATAGAATTTCGATATTCTCGTTCCTTAGAAACCGTTAGTTTGAGTTCCACATTCTTCTCCTTATATCCAAGGAGTTTTCCTGTCTTCACTGCAAAAAGCAGCATTATATAGATGCCTATCACAACAACGCAGGGTGCAACAATTTGATTTACTATCACTCCAATATGATACACCGGACTTTCCGCTATATACGAATTAAAGAGCAAATACATACTGTCAACAATCATCCACACCGTTAAACAGACCTGTTGGTCATGATGCTCATTCACAATCCGAATCCGATCTAAGGGTAGAAAGTTTATAGTAAGTCCTACCGCAATATTTAAAAATATAAATGTTGTAAGCACTGAATATGCATATAAAATTGGGTCATTATATATTTTATAAATAGGGATATCATGCACCAGAGAAAAAATCCCTGTAGAAATTGCTCTGATTGCTAAAACGTGGACTACACAGGCAGACGTGCAAAATAAGTTTTTTAATATTGTATCTTTATAGAAGATGCGAAATTCCACAAAAAGCACTATAATGATTAATACATATGGAATCATCGTACCACCTATCAACGTTGAAATTCCAAAGACAACAAGCGCATTTAATATACCAACCGGCAATCTCCACCTTTTGGTAAGTACCGGATTCTTAAGCAAATGATCGATTAACTCAAAAACCCAATACCAGTAGAGCGATATCGCTATAAATAAAGCGACTACTGGAAGTATTACTAACTTATAATTCATGTATCAGATGCCCCTTTCTTTACCACACGCACAACTCACATAAATTATACTCTTAATAATCTCATTGCACAATACAGCATAGTCTATTTTACAAAAAAAGTTGCTCTATTTAACGTCTTGAGCAACTTTCTTACTTTATAAAATAAATCATTTGACAAATCCATCTTTTCTTAATTCTTGTTTTATTGTCTTAACCATCTTTGCAATAAATCGTACCTCTTCTTTATTGCAATCCTTAATTTCATTTGCTATTTCACCAATAAAAACATCTTTTGATTGCTTTAAATTATCACATAATAATGTGTCCGCAGATACCTCTAGGGCATCTACAATGGCAATAAATATCTTCATACTTCCAATGGTGTTTCCTGTCTCAATATGGCTGATATGTGTTGTCCCTACACCTACTAATTCAGCAAGTTGTTCTTGTGAAATACCTTTTGCTAGACGTGCGATTCGGATTCGCTTTCCAATTTCTAAATAATTTACCTCCATATTCGTTCCTCCTAATTACATATACCTACATTGTATGTGTATTTAGATTATGTCGTAATATCCTAAATATGCATCTAGATTATTAAGACATACATAGGAAATGAAATACATAATGATTTTAATTATTTTATTCATGTCACAAATAGAGTATCCGTCTTTCGCGACAAATACTCTATTTATATAATTTCTATATTCATTGATAGGTAATCATTTTCATTTCCCATGATTATTTTTCTATCTTTACTAACTCCTCAAAATTTTTCACATAGTATTCTCGTTATACTATGATGCATGAAATCCTCCTAGTAAAATGCTCCTAGCAAATAATTCAATAAAACAACACCACATAAAGAGTGCTAGTGAAAAACAATAAAAAATGACTTTTTTTGCTTCAATATTTGTATGCTTCTGCAAATAATTGATTCCATCACCAATCATACTTAATATCAAGGTCACGCACCATACCAATAAAAGTAATGGGATAACATCCAGCACTAAAAATTTATTTGAATCATAAAAACTTACAACAATCAAAATCATTGTTATTATAGGAATTAAAAACAAACATACACTCTTAAAAAATTTATGGTTTTTCTCATTCCTTCTAGGGACCATAATTCCTACCTCTTTCATGATTTTCTGCGTTTTTCCTTTCGCATGGGTGAGCAAGCAAACCGTTTCCACGTGCGTGCGAGTTAATTGGAAGTACCTCAAATACTATATCGACCAAACGGATATATTTTACTTCTCTTCAAATTTCTTCGTAACAACCAAACTATAAATCACCATAATTACTATTGTTTCCATCATCACACCTAAAACAGACAACAATATATATGGTGTATTTTGACCACTGAGTAATGGCATTCCTAATACAATAAAAACAACTCCATATAAAATAAACAGTTTACCCGTTGCATGATTATATCCCCTTATATCGTTCACACGAAAAGTCTTAATATTTGCCCAAAATCCAACTACCTTCTTTGAAAAAAAAGCACGAATGCCGAGTCCTATCATAAAACAACCAACTAACGCCCATACAATAAATCCTATAGTTCCTCCGTCCATATCGTATCCTCCCTGCGACATCAACTTGCTCATAATTATTACTCTATTTCTTCATTTACTTTTCGCAAAATAAATTTTGTCTTTTCCACTGGATAAGGCACGCTTGTTCGAGTATACTGTCCTACCGATACCACGGTACCCTTAGTTTCTTTTTGCTCTCTGCCAATTGGAACAATAACCGAATCACTAATTTTTATGTTTGTGTCATTGGTTCTAAACGAATATGGTTTCATAGAATTTGGAAGTTCAACCCCACAATAAATATAAATGTTTGTATCCTCTACTGCCGGTAACACATTTCCATTTTTCATTTCTTCCTTATAATGTTTCGCGCACTCTCTTTCTCTTTTGTCATCAATCAGAATAAGCGCCTTTAAAAAATCCGTTTTAGTTTCATAATCTTCAGGATTAAGTTTATAAATATCCCTGTTATTGAATCTGCAACGCCATCTATACTTTTTTTCATTTACAGCTTCAAGATATTCATTTTCACTGTTATAATAGCGAGGATCCAAACCATAGTATTTGTCAATATCAATACTTTGGCGCCACGCATTGCTTCTTGTGTAAGCATATTGGTCACAGCTCTGCTCAATATCACGTTTATATTCAGCAATATTTTCATCCCATACTTCAATTTCATCAGCTATCATTTCATCTGAATAGGCTCTGACAAGGGGTAATAGCTCTTGCTCCACGTATTCTATTGTCTCAAGCTCCTGATAGTTTTTTGAGTAATTTATTACTTCACCAGTCAATTCAATAATCGGTTTCCATTTACCATCCACTATTGCAAGTCCATCTTCAAAAAGTGCTTTTGCAGTATCAAGCATGCTCAATTGAATTGCACGTACAATAAGCTCTGCAAGATTATTTGTTATATTCTTTGCTCCTCTTACAACTATTTTTCTGAACTCAGAATGTTCACTCATATACTTGATAAGTTCCATTTTAAATTCATCCGAGAAGTTATAGAGCTCATCAAGCATATCATTCGTTAACGTCGCCTTTGAATATTCATCATATTCGGTGTAATCCATAAACTGTTCTAAGCACCATATCCACACAGTAAGACAAAGAGAGATATCTTTCCTCCCAATTTTTTGAAGAATATCTGAAAACTCAAACTCTCTTTCCGCATCTTCATCAGGCAACGCAATGGGCAATTTGAAATTATCTTTAATCGCCTGAGCATAAAGGAAGTCACCATCGTAAGTCAGATATTTTGCAGCTATAACTGTATCTGACTTACCCAAAATGAACTCGCAACGTGCTTTTTCTTTTTTCTCATATTCACTATCACAGTAATCACCAAGTTCTGCAAGCGCATAAGCTGCGTTATACTGCCTTTTATTTGGAAAGTCAGCTTCTTTGATTTTATCTGTCGCATCCTCCTGGGGCACGAAAGAAATTTCTATAGAAATTGGAATACTGGTAACATTTGTATTGTAACTTTGTGCTTCCTCAAGTGCTTCTTCATATTCCTCCTCAGTTTCATAATCTTCAGGGTCTACCTCTTCATCAAGTCCATCCTCGCAGATATCCCTCCAAGCATATTGTTCCTCTGCAAGAGCTTCATTGTATTCCTCTTCGGTTTCATAATCTTCAGGGTCTACACCAAACTCTGACCCGTCAGCACATGAAATTCGCCACTCATACGTATCTGAATCAAAATCTAAATCACAATCCAGTAAAAGGTCATCCAAATCAGCATCTTCATTTTCTTTTTGAAATTTTTCGAACATTTTAAAAGCAATCGTTTTCTCAATCCAAGTAGTTTTTCCATCTTTGTTGAAATCAAATAAACCACCATCGGGCTTTTTATTATCCTTTCCTGACTTTCCCATTCTTACGTCTCCTCTGCTACTATCTTTTTCCTCTTTATCACCTTAAAGACATTTTAGCATATTTGCGCTTAAATTTATATGCCCCTTTCCTGAAGCAGCTTCTTACGGCGTATCCTTTTGTCCCTAGTAACTTAACAACTTGCCGATTTGAATAACCCTCCTTTTTTAATTTGACAATTGTGTGTTTGTCCATTAAATTAACCACGCTCCTTTGTACCTCCCACATTTTCTATTATGAGAGACTATAATAAATAAGTGGACCATTTTTCAATTACGAATAATCGAATCAATGGACCACTTTTAAATTACCATAAACAAAAGGAAAACAAATATTGATGTCTTGAAAGACCAACAAAAGTTCAGTAAGTTTTCTCTGTCTGCAGAAATTTCACGCAGTCAACTACGCATTTCCACTATGCCAGCAATCGCAAGCACTTTTCCTACTTGTTTTTGGTTAGCAAACAAACACTCTCCACATGTACCGTCATTGGAAAAACATCTATAGGTCTTACTTTTTTCAAACAATATTCTC
>JAVXHR010000013.1:0-55298 GCA_036656795.1 Lachnospiraceae bacterium
AAATTTCTCGCAAGTGCTACAAGAAGCACTAATATCCAAGACACAAGCAAAATAAAATTCTTATTGTAATGATTTTTCTTATATGGTATGTACCTGTACAAAGAAAGCTGAGTGTTTAGAAGTAACGGAAGAATTTATGATTGGGCGAATGATTTAGCACATTGACAATAATATACTTATCTGGGGAACCGATGGGGACGTTTATACCAGCTGCCGAATGCAAAAGAAGGGAGCTGGTGCCAATGGTTACATATAGCGATTTATTTAGCTTTGTAATTATGCTTTGTGCAGTGATAACTCTTGTTATATACATCACTAAACGAAAAAAATAGCGCCCTCCGTCTGGTAAACTAAGGCGCTACTTTTAATGACTTATTACCGGCGGCTAGGTTTGAGCTAGCTATCGGTTCTTTTGTTGAGTATATTATAGTCAATTTATTATTATTTGTCAATCAAAAAACCGTCCCTGCTCTAACAGGAACGGTTCTGGATAGATAACCTACTAACCACGGATGGTATAGTAAATACTACCTCAACAATAGCATTTTACCATATATCCACCAATTTGTGTAGGGTGTATTTTTTATACCCTCGAAAGGATAACATTATGGCAAAAGCGAAGAAATTACCAAGTGGAAGTTGGAGGGCGCAAGTATACAATTATACGGATTCAATCGAAAAAAGATACTACGAATCATTTACAAGTGATGATCAAAGTCCTGCTGGAAAAAGAGAAGCGGAATATCTCGCAGCCGAATATGCCATGAATATGAAGCGGGGTGGATGGAGCTCTGACCGAACATTAAAAGAGGTGTATCGAAACGTCTTGGAGGACCAAGATAAAAAATTTACCAGCATTACAAATAAACATTTTGACAAAATCATGCAACATGAAATGCAACACGACTAAAAAACATACCGTGTTTACGGGTGTTTTAAGGCATAGATAAATTGTCCGACTCCCCGTTATCTGCTTTTTTGTTACTATTTCTATTGTTTCATCACAATTTTATTCGTGACTTTATCACAGAAAAATAAATCTAATTATGATATATTATAAAAAACAAACTAACATTCATGATTTTTGAAAGGAGTAATTACAATGGAGCAAGAATTAGAATTAGCAATGCAAACCACAGGATCCATGATTATTGATGTAAGAAATACCGACGAGTATGCCAATGGACATATTCCCAACAGCAAGAATATTCCTATCAATACCATTACCACCATTGAAAAGATAATTACAGATAAAAATACCCCTTTGTTTCTTTATTGCCTAAGTGGCTCAAGAAGCAAAAGGGCATGCAAGTTTTTGGAGAAAATCGGCTATACACAGGTAACCAATATGGGCGGAATCAATAGCTACAAAGGTACTTTAGAATATTAACCCCGTTCTTTTATTACTTCATTGTTCTCATCCATCTCAGTTGTCAAATCTACAAACTGGGTTTTTTCAAATTCTTGAATGGATATACTTTTCTTGTTGGGATTAGCAAAGACAAACGTCTTATCCACATTTTCCAGATAATTCTGTATCTTATCGTTAGTTGCACTGATAATTGCTTGGAATCCCAATCCCCTGATTAACTCAATGCAACTGGCAACTTTTTCCGAATCCATTTTAGAAAAAGCCTCATCAAGAATTACAAGTCGCAGGGTTGGGCTTCTCTGAATCTTCGGAGAAAGCCCCACTCGGTATGCTTGTGCAAAGCTTGCTAATAATGCCACATATAGTGGGTTTTGTCCTTCTCCTCCCGAATTCTTTGATATCATCTTGCTAAGACCAATAGTCAATTTTTCTTTCCCCTGTACAATTTGTTCCATATCAAATGATAGATATGTTCGGTAGTCTGCATACTTATCCATATTTTTTTTTGCAAGTTCCAAATCTTCCGTTGTTGCCTTCTCCGGTGGAATAAAAATATTAATTAGATCATTCATCATTTCTCCATAATGATCCTCATGCTCCATGGTAAATATATTCATCTGATTATCCATGGAATGTACCAATACCGATGGATCAATTGCAAGGGCATCGTCCATGAACATCTTATAATATTCTCCATCTGCACCTTTATTTTTAGTTATTTTAAATTGATACTTATCTTTTCCAAAATCGAGTTTATTAATAATTCTATTTAACTCATCTGTTCGTTGATATGCCTCTTTAATTGCGCTTCGTATCTTAAAAATAAAATCATCTTTAAAATGTTCTATTGCGACTTTTGCTTGTTCCTTTGCTTCTTCTTTAAATTTTTCAAGTTCTTCGCACTGCATCTCATCTAATAACCTGTCAAAAGTTTTATTGTCCTTTGCATTGGCCGAAAATGTTCTATTTGCGTATTTCTTGAGATAATTTAATCGAATATCCACCAATGCCTCATATGATTTTTCTTTTTGTACTTGAATCTCATTCTGATGCTTTAAAGTCTTAGTTCTCATAGATTCTATGGATTTTTCTTTTTCAGCGTTTCGATATTCCAGATACATAGATTCAAAAAGTTCTTCTGTTACAAATTCTCTTTTTTGTAACTCAAGTTGTTCATTCTTTTCAATATTTACATATGTATAGCGCCGAATATCTTCTTGCTTTTTCCAAATAAATTCATTTAGTTTTTCAATCTCTTCTCTATTTTGTTCTAACGCGTCTTTGATTCCTTCTTCCTGTTTCTTTAAGACATCTATCGATTCTAATTTTAAATTTTCTAATTGAATCTGTACTCTTTGTTTTTCCTTTTCTTTCTCCTTAATACGCCCCATATCTTCCTGCATCTTTGTATAATCTTCTACTTGTAGCAAAAGACCCGGAACACTTAGAATCTTTTTCGTCTGATTCACAAGTTCCTCCAACGGGAATAACTTCTCCTGGGTTTGTTTTTTTTGTTCTTCTAGTCGTTTGATTCTCTGACGAAGACTTGTCTCCCCAATATACGCCCGTACTGTATACTGCTCCGGATTGATACGACGCAACTGGTAATTCTGATAGATAATACAATCTTGTGTAATTCCAATTCTGCTTTCTCGTAATTCCTCTATTGAGTTACACTTCATCACATTACCAAGTAATAACTGAAGAAACGATTGCACATAAGGTTCTTTTGCCTTTACTTCTTCTGCCAATGCCCCAGGTCTCACAATATGATCTTTCTGCATTACTTTCTCTGTATCTACAATGGATATTTTCCAAAAGCGTTTCTTGTCTAATTCCTGATAGATATCCATTGCAATTTTCACATATCTGGGTTCTATAATAAATGCAAGTTTATGGTGTCCAAGATATCCTTCAATTGCCTGATGCCACGCCTCATCTCTTACCTGCAGAAGATCTGCCATAATATGCACATTCACGAAGGTTCCACAGCGCTCATGAAGGCGTTGGCGCAACTCATATCGTGCCTCTTCAATAATCTTAGGATACCCCTTTTCTCCACTTCGCAAGGTCTTTAGTTCTTCACTAATTTCTTCTACTTCTTTTTTTAATTCACGTAATTGTATACGATACTCACGTTGTTCATCATCTACTTCTTTGCGTATATCCGCAAGACTACTTTTTAGGCGTAATAGCTCGTTTTCTGTAATAGTCTCTTTTTCAAAACTCTCAATATCCCATATTACCTGATTGGATATCACTTCTTGCTCTTTCCACCCCACAAGCATTGTCGCTATCTGCTGCCACTTTGCCTTACTTTCTTCCAAGCGTTCCAGGATTTCATTTATCGTTTCTAATTTGTATTTTAATTGATCATATCCACTTTCCCCGATTCTACTTATAATATCTCTATATTGATCATCTAACTCGTGCTTATGCTCTTCTAATGTCACACGGGCTTGTTCTTGCAATTTCAGCTCTTCTTTCGCTTGCTCCACGCGTTCTTTTAATTCCATCAATTCTTCTTCTAATTGTTGCATATTTAGACGCCGCATTCGATATGTTAATTCACAATCTTCTTGCTCTTTCTGTGAAAATTTCTTGTATTCTGTACGGATATCTTCCAACTCACGTATCTCTGTAAGCGTATCTTCTATCTTCTTTCGCATACGCCCATATTGCATCACACTTTCCTGCATATCTTCTATATGAATATCCTGTTCCATACAGATATATTCTTTTACAAAATCTTCTATCTTAATATTCATGCGAAATGGAATCGCACGCTTGAATAACCGTGGAAATTTTTCTACATCCAATCCCCCAAGATAGACATCGTATAATTGTCTTCGAAATCGCTCATTATTTGCACTATAAAATTGTTCTCCCTCTTTAAAATTGCGTTGCAGGTATTCCCTTATCTCCGTGGTTGCCATGCATCGTTCTTCCCACCGATATTGTCGTTCCAGCAACGGTCCTTTATGCCAAAAAAATAAACGGGATATCTCATTAGTAGTTGTCTCAACATCAAAAACAATACCTATACATTCCTGTTCTTTTGTCTTGGTATTTTCCAATTCTAATACTATCGTACTTGAGAAATTTTTATTTCTCAAGTACGATACTTCGTTGTTTTCCCCTATATTAATCATTCCACGTAAGTATTCTAACAAACTTCTGTCCGAGTCATCTGCAGCCGCCTTATTAAAAAAAGCTCTGCCATCTGTATTTGCATATAATACAATTTGCAAAGCATCTATAACCGTAGATTTTCCGCTCCCCGAATGTCCTGTAAAAAAGTTGATTTCTTGATTTAACGTTAACGTTTTACGATCTATATAGTGCCAGTTATTGAGGCATATCTTCGATAATGCTTTGTAGGTCTGTTTCTTCTCCAAAATCGTCCTCCTCTGTGCTATCATCTTCCTCTTTAAAACTTTGTAACAATGCTCTTGCATCTGCGTGAAATAGCACAACATGAATGCATGGATAGATAATCAACCTAGTATGCTCATTTAATTCTTCCAACACATCTAACGGTTCTATAATCTGATATTTCTTAAGTATTGCTATGGTTTTGCGAATTTCCGTTATGGTGGATAGATTTTTAAGCACTCGCATATCCCCTGCTTTCCCACTAATCTCACCTAACGTTGTAATAATATTAACACTGGTAGATGCCGTTGCCATCTTTTCATCATATAATAATTTTAAAATCAAAACATAAATAGTTGCAAGTTTGGGTAATTTATCCCCCAATACTGTCTCTCCTTGTATATAAATAATTCCCATTTGACTGTTCTCTATTATGGTAATTCCTGCAATATGAAAATACGTTTTCAAAAATTCCAAGTGTTTATTGCAAAACCGAAACTCTTTATTATATATCATCCTATTGGAGCGTTTATCATATTTTCGTTCCAATAGAAATGTTTGCTTTAATAGCACCTGTATTATATGTTGCAGTTGTTCCTGCTCTTCCTGGATAAGTAATTCATAATACTCTATCATAGTACCCCCATCTTATCTAGCTATAAATATCAATCCCGGATACTTATACTTTCCTGTGTCAATCTCTTTGGTATCACCTGATATCACTTTATATTTACTGTTTTTTCTCGTGCAGTAATCATAAGCTAATATTAATTTTTCATATTCCTCATCCTCTACTATCTCTGTTTCTTCGACTTTCATAACTCCTTCACTCATATGGGATTGGATAAAGTCTTCTATTTGTCTGTTACTATAACGTGTATGCAATTTGTTCATCTTTAGTACATCTTGTCTAGACAATTCTTCTATCTTCTCATCAGGTTGCATCTCTTTGACAAACTCTTTTCTTTTTCTTTTCTTATAAAGAGATTTATCACTTAAAAATCCAACAGTAGATAAATTCATATGTTCACTTATCATGCGAAGTCTTTCTTCACATGTACCTTCTTTGGAAAGTTTGTGAAGTAATTGTACTACCAACCCCTGCATATCTTTTTCATCACTAAGCAGATAATTCAATCTGGTAACTGTTGCACGGATATATTTGCTATGTTCCTTATCCATATTGGCAATACGATGTTCAATGTCATCAAATCCACGTTCAATCATATCAATTAAATCAATCACATCTTCATCTGACTTTTTAAAACTCTTAATGCCATTCCTGTCTTGTGTAGATTTCAAACGCATGTTTTCAATCCACTCTTCATCTTCACGCATCTCACGAAGGCATTTTTTAATATCTGTTTTGTATATATAAAAATTATCGCTGGTTTTTAAGATATGATATTTTTTCTTTACTACTTCCTCAACATACCCTTCTAAATGTTCTGACAAAAGATCTCCATAAAAATTTTGTTCTAATAATCTTCCAAAGAATTTATCCATATTGTGAAGCATATCCTGCAATGCTTTATTGAGTTTCCGTGTATTCACAAGAGCCGTTTTTAGCATACTAATATTTGCCCTTTTGTCATTTTTAAATGAGAACAATGTCGCATACACATTCTGAATATAAACCTCTGTATCCTCCATCTGTTCAATGGTCAATCGTTCAAATGCATCAATAAATACAGACGTATAATCAGGAATCACAATATTCACCGTCATAGTATTATAATCGTCTAATTTTTTTAACCATTTCGTCCGAATCAGCCAATTTAAGATTCGATTGGCCGGTGTTTCCAACACATCTAGTTCCGACTCCAGATCTTCCTTTTCCAAAATAATCCTCTTTTTTATATATAATTCATTCAGCACCTGAAGACATACTTCTCGGCTCAAGAAATAATTATTATATTCGTATTCTTCACTAATTCTTAGTAACGCTTCCATGTAAGTATCTCGATTAATCGAACGAAATAAGCTCCAAAAAGAAGCCGGGATATCATATAGAAATTGCATGGCTGGCTCCTCTCTTTTGTATGAAATTTTCATCTATTGTGGGTTCGCAGCCTGTATTTTGTTCTTCTGTTTAAATTCGTACATCTTCTCATCACTAGACCGAAGTATCTCTTCGGCACTACGATATTTCCCACCTGATACATAGGTAATACCATAACTGATGGACATGGAATATGGTTTTTTTACCTGACGGATTTTCAAAAAGATATCCTGCATCTTTTCCGTTGCCAGTTCCTCTGCACACCCTTTTATGATAATAACAAATTCATCACCACCAATACGACAAAGCATATCCTTGTCGCTCGTATTCTCTTTTATAATATCAACCACTGTACAAAGATATTCATCTCCTGACAAATGTCCAAAGATATCATTGACATATTTTAATCCATCTAAGTCTACTACTACTAAGGAAAAACAAGCCCGTTCATTTGTCAGCATTATTAACATTTCCGTACAGTATCTACGATTATGTATTCCTGTCAGATCATCTTTATAAGCTAAAGAACGCAAGCTTTCTGTTCGTTCTTTCTCCAACGATACATCTGACATATAATGCACCATAGCTTGATGTCCCCCCCAGTTAACCGGAGAACTTGTAACTTCAAAATATCTCAGCACACGCTCACAATAATACTCTTGTTTTATTGGTTTTTCCGTGATTTTCATGATTTTTAATCGCTCCAAAAGTGGGCAACTCTCTTTGCAAAAACTTTGTCCACTTTTAGCATCATAGAAATGTTTTTGAATCTTTTGATTACTGTAAATTACTTCCTGATTACCTACATCAATTACAAGAATTCCCTCTTTTTGAGCATCTATAATAGAAACCAACAAGTCCATCGATTGTGATAACTCTTTTGTTTTTTCATTCAATCCTATTTCTCTTTCTTCTAATTGCTCTACAAGCAAATTAAAAGCATCTGAAAATTCACCCAAGAAATTAACTCTTTGATGATAATCCCCTTTTGCAACTTGACTGGTCTGCCACGTAAGATATTTTAAAATCGAGTGTAATTCTTTTAGATTCCCGGCAAGGAAATTGTACCTACTTGGTGCTTCTATTTCTAATTTCCCATTGCATAATGAATACATAAATTCATTTACCTCTATTAAACATGACGAAAGATAGGCAATTGATTCTTGTAATTCTTGAAATTGTGGTGAAGTACTGTCAGTAAATTCATCAAGCAATGGCTGATTGGATAGAATCCTTTGTATCTGTGTAATAATAAATTCAACTTCCTTTTTCTCCATGCTTCTAATCTCCACTTACATCTTTAACAATTGCTTCAAACCTACACACACGTGAACCCGTTGCCCAACAATCCACTTCTGTAACAATATAATTCTTCTTTGTATATACTTTTAAAATTCCGGCAAGAAAACCCTCATCATAATTGCACACTGTTTCACCTGTTATTGGGAGTCCTGAACAATCTAAATCCTCGCCGACCGTTAACATCGCTGTTCCTGTTTCTATATCAAATTTTTCTATTCTTAATATTCCGATCTTATTGTCTTTTAAAACATCTTGGAGATGTGGAATGAAATCGTCCAACGATAAAGTTAAATCAAGCACATGTTCTGCAAATTCTTTGCCTGCCAATTCTCCTGCATTACGGAATATTTCTATGGTTTTTTTATTTCCGAATTGTTTTACAAGTTCATCTTTCAGAGTGAATTGCAAAAGGCGATATACCAGAACCGGCATATCTTCCCCTAGATTTTTGCGCCCTTCACTAATGTTTCCTATTGCATCCCAAGTAAATTGATTTTCGTTTTCAATATTAAACATTTTCAACATAATATATCCCTCCAAACATAAAAGTACTATAGTTTCCATTATTATAACATATTTTAATGCAAAACAAAAGCCCTAGAACCGGGCATCTATAGCCATAATCCTAAGACTTTTGGAACTGCGCGATTGGGGGCTCGAACCCCAGACACCCTGATTAAGAGTCAGGTGCTCTACCAACTGAGCTAATCGCGCATATACCTCTATCTGAATTTTGTAACGCAAGGGTAATTATATAATATCCCCTTTGAAATTGCAAGCATTTTACCTTCTTTTTTTCAACTTCTTATTTTAATCCTTTTATTGCTATATAAAAAGCAGAGGAAAGCCTCTCGCCTCCCCCCTGCTTTTCTATGCTTGTTGTAACATTTGTTCTAATGTTTCTTTGCTTACAACCCCTGTTATCTGCCCCACTTGGGTTCCGTTCTCATACAGTACATACGTAGGTACCACCTCTACTTCGTGTGCTGCTGCTAGCAATGCAGATTCTTCTATCTCTACCTCTACTGTCTTTACTGACTGAGCATATTCTATTGCCAATTCCTCAATAATTGGTTTCATAGATGCACATTTCCCACACCATACCGCTACGAATTCTACAAGTACAACCCCTTGATACTCTTTTACTTCTTTTTCAAAATTCACACCAGTAATTCTTTTTATCATATTCATTTCTTTTACCCCTAACATTTACACTGCGAATTTAATAATTCATATATTTCCTGAACGGATTTCCTGATTTGTTTCACTTTACAATTTAACCATTGATTATCATATAGCCAACACCACACGCCATTTCTTTTTCCTCTGCGCATAACTATACCTCACAACTCTATCTCTTCTATATAAATTATGCATGGAGCCTGTTGTTATTTCCTGTTTTTTATTTTCTGTTTGCAATCAGTTTATGAATTGGATGTCCCAGATTTGAAAATTTTTCTTCATATTCTGTCATTACGTTTCCCACATTCATTTTCTTATCTTGATGCAAATCATAGGTACATGTAGTAATCTTCCATGTATCAGATGTATTCAACTGTTCCACAGAAAAGTCAAATAGCACCCGATTATCTGTTTTGAATTCTACCTGCCCCTGCTCTGCAAGCACCTTATCATATAACTCGAAAAATTCCTTTGATGTTAATCGTCTCTTCATATGTCGTGCTTTCGGCCATGGGTCCGAAAAATTGAGATAGATTTTATCCACCTCATTAAGTGCAAAAACCTGATCCAATTCATGGGCATCCATACAGATAAATCGTATATTGGTAAGTTCCTCATATTCATGTTCATCATATTTTTCCAATGCTCTTAATAAAACACTGGAATAGCGTTCAATTCCTACATAATTAATAGCAGGATTGCGTTTCGCAAGATTAAGAATAAATTGTCCCTTCCCCATTCCAATTTCTATATGGATGGGTTGCTTATTTTGAAACACCTCTGTCCACTTTCCACGATATTCTTTTTCCTCTTTTATAGCTGCACTATGAGCCCCAATTATTTCTTCTGCTCGTGGAATATTTCGCAATCGCATCTATCGTATTACTCCCTTTCTTATTATTTCCCGGCTGGTAAATAAAGGCTAAGTGCTCCGGCCACATTACTGATTGGCATAGTTTGAAGCCATATATGTCCGGGACCGGTAACCACAGTATTAAATATCCCCTCTCCACCAAGTACCATATTCTTCACACCTGAAACTGTCTGAATGTCCATATTACAACTAGGTGTCATGGCCGCCAAATACCCTGTATCCACTATCATCTGTTGACCTGCAGCCAATTCATATTCTATAACATGTCCATCAAACTCTGCGAATACCACTCCTTTTCCCGATACTTTCTGCATAATAAAGCCCTCGCCTCCAAATAGACCGGACCCTACTTTTTTATGAAAATGAATGGATAATTCAATTCCACTTTCCGATGCTAAAAACGCACTTTTTTGAAGAATCATCTCTTGTCCTGGTGCAATCTCAAACGCTTTCACCGATCCCGGAAAACTTGAAGCAAACGCAATCATGCCCTCTCCGCCTTCTGCGGTGTATGTATTTTGAAAAAGAGAATCTCCTGAAAACATTCTGCCGAACGCTTTCCCAATTCCTCCATTTGTAGACGTTTCCATCTTCATATTGGAAGACATCCATGACATGGATCCTTTTTCTGTAATCATCTTTTCTCCTGCTTTTAGTTGGCAAATTGCAACTGGCAATGTATCGCCTTTAATTTGATATTGCATATGTTTTTCCTCCTCTACTTTTGGTGTACTTTACTTGGAACTATTTTATTGTACCAAAACACCTGCATCATGGCTAGTGTTTCTTGGAAATCTGATTTTACATTTTCTACAACTTGCACATTTCATACCCCTTTGTTTTTGTGGACTTTTACTATAGTTTTTTTTGTAAATAGGTGTATCATTATGAAATAGGTTTGCTCTAATATAGAACACCCTTTAATACGAAGAAAAGGAGACATCGTATGGACTCTATTGTTGATAAATTATCAGAGATAGAAACTGCTGCCACATCTATTGTTGAACATGCTGAGACGCAGAAATTTACGCTTGAGAAAGACTGGCAGGAAAAGCGTAATGAATTTGATCAAAATCTGGAGGTTAATACCACCCAAAAGCTAGCTGAAATTCGCGTAAATCTCGAAAAAGAAATGGCTAGAGTCTTAGATACACAGGCCCTTCATAATACAGTAATGATTGAAAAGCTGAAAACTGATTTTGATGAAAATCATACCACATATGCACAAGCAATATTAAAAAAGATTATCGAGGTATCTTAAGATGGGAAATTTACTGGCATATAGTGGTCTAGTAACCAAAGTACACGCTATGCAGGCAAAGTTATTAACACCAGCACAATATAAAGAACTTGCTTCTCTACATAATGTGACCGAAGTATATCATTATTTAAAAGAGCAATCTGCCTATTCCATTCACTTCCAAGATATTACAGATGCCAACTTACATCGTGGTGATATTGAAAAGCTTTTAATTCAATCGCTTTACAGTGATTATTCCAGACTTTATAGTTTTTCGGGAGTTGCCCAGCAACAATTTTTAAAATTATACCTAAAACGCTATGAGGTAGACTTAATCAACTATTGTTTTCGTATTATATTCAATCATTATGATGAGCCCTTTGACTTAAACCATAAAAAAGCTTTTTTCAATAAATATTCACAGATTTCAATTGATAAGTTGATTACGTCTAGAACTATGCAGGAATTGGTGGAAAATCTAAAAGACACCGAATATTATGAGCCACTAAAGAAATTAAACAGCTCAAATGCCACGACTCTTTTTGATTATGACTTAGCATTAGACTTATATTACTATTCTACACTATGGAAAAACAGAAAAAAAATATTTAAAGGTCGAGAACTGGAAACGATTACCACAGATACTGGAACAAAGATTGATTTATTAAATCTTCAGTGGATTTATCGTGCCAAACGCTACTATAATATGGACGAAGCAGATATTTATTCAATGCTAATTCCCATTCAATATCACATACATTTTAGTAAATTGAAGGAATTGGTGGAGACTTCCAGTCTAGAGGAATTTGCCGCTGTCGTAAGAACAACTTCTTACACCCATAAATATCCATTAGAGCAACCCATAGCGCTTGAAGCTATCTATACAGACTGTCTTGACCATTTGTATCGTTTGGACCGTAGGCGCAATCCTTATTCGATCGCCACTTTAAATACCTATCTCTTCCTGAAAGAAGAGGAATTAAAAAAATTAACGACTGTCTTAGAATGTGCCCGTTATGGCATCTCCGGCAGAGAAACGTTAAACTATCTGGGAGGTGTGATTAAATGATCGTAAAAATGAATTTTTTAAGTATTACCGGTCCTCGCTATGATATTGACCGTGTAACCGACTTATATCTTTCTAAATACGAGATTCAACTAGAGCATGCCATGTCCGAACTAAAGACTGTTGATAATCTACTTCCTTTTGCTGAAGTAAATCCATACAAAGAACCTCTGGCAAAAGTAAATCAATTTGTTGGTTTTTTGACGGATTCTTCGTTGGAGCCTGATATGTCCTTGACCTTAGATGACATGTTTACTCTAGTCAGAGATTGCAACCATGATTATATGGATTTGCAAGAAGTAAAAAATGGATTAAAGAAAAAACAGGAAAACTTGCGTGCCAGTCTAAAAGTAATCGAACCCTTTCGAAGTTTGGACTTTGATTTACATAATGTTTTGCAATACCAATTTATTAAATTTCGCTTTGGACGAATATCTGTGAATTATTATCACAAATTAGAGCGCTATTTATTTGAGGATCTGGGTGCACTATTTGTGGAAGGTTCAAGTGATAATAATTATGTATATGGTGTATACTTTGTATCCCGGGCAAATGCTGTAAAAATTGACCCAATCTTTAAATCCTTACATTTTGAACGCATCTTTTTACCTGATGAATATGTTGGCACTCCACAAGAGGCACATCAACGATTATTAAATGAAATTGATGAAATTGATAAGCATATAGATGCCATTGACCAACAAATCCAAGAACTCTTTGAAAAGAACGCTCGTGGATTAATTGCCACTCGCGATCGATTTGAACAATTAAATGATAACTTTGACATTCGTAAATTAGCTGCTCGCATGGAAGATAAACATGATGATTATTATATCTTGTGTGGTTGGATGTCCGAAGAAGATACACATAATTTTATTCATGAGATTAAAGATGACGATAAAATCTTTGTTGTCGTAGAAGATAATCATTCTAACTATTTTGGACAGCCACCCACAAAGTTAGACAATCCCAAGTTGGTAAAACCATTTGAGATGTTTATCCGTATGTATGGTCTTCCCGCTCATAATGAGATGGATCCTACTATATTTGTAGCACTTACTTATACCTTTATCTTCGGTGTTATGTTTGGTGATGTTGGACAAGGCTTGTGTCTTTGCATTGGTGGAGCTTTAGTTTACAAATTTAAACATGTAATGTTAGCAGGTATTATTGCACTGGCAGGTGTCTTTTCTACCTTTTTTGGATTTATGTTTGGAAGTGTCTTTGGATTCGAAGATATCATTAAAGCTACATGGATAAGTCCTATTTCTAACATGACAAATCTGCCTTTTATCGGAAAACTAAACACGGTATTTATTGTTGCCATAGCCTTTGGTATGGGAATTATTATCCTTTCTATGATTTTTCATATTATCAACGCTGCAAAAGCACATGATACAGCAAACACCTGGTTTGACGCCAACGGTGTTGCAGGCCTTGTTTTCTATGCTTCAATCGTAAGTACTGTTGTCCTTTTTATGACAGGACATCATACACCGGGAATCCTGTTATTGTTTGTAATGTTTGTACTCCCATTACTGGCAATTGCTTTTAAAGAACCGCTAACACATTTAGTAGAAAAGCAAGCAACTAAACTGGACGAAAGTAAAGGAATGTTTGTTGTACAAGCCTTTTTTGAATTATTCGAAACTCTTTTAAGCTATTTTTCCAATACCCTCTCCTTTGTACGTATTGGTGCCTTTGCTGTCAGTCATGCCGCTATGATGCAAGTTGTACTCATGTTGGCGGGGGTTGAAACCGGTTCCACTAATTGGATTGTAATTATACTGGGCAACTTATTTGTATGTGGTATGGAAGGCTTAATTGTTGGAATTCAAGTATTACGACTAGAATACTATGAGATGTTCAGCCGTTTCTATAAAGGAACCGGCCGCGAATTTAAACCCTACTCAAAACATAAAGAAACTACTGTTAAGAAAAAACATTATTAGGAGGATATTACCATGAACTCAGTAACAAAACTTATTCTTATCATTGCATTAATCTTAAGTATCATCATTCCTTTTGGATACTATCTGATTGGAGAAAAAAACAAGGGACGTTATAAACGTGCGCTTGGCGTAAACATATTCTTTTACTTTGGTGCCTTTATGATTGCAGGTATCATGATGTTTGGTGGCAACACTGCACAAGCTGCAGACACTGCAACAGCCGCAGCCGCAACTGCTACCGGACTTGGTTATCTTGCCGCTGCCTTAGTTACCGGTTTGTCTTGCATTGGTGGTGGTATTGCAGTTGCCAGCGCAGCTAGTGCTGCTCTTGGTGCTATTAGCGAAGATTCTAGTGTATTAGGTAAATCCTTAATCTTCGTAGGTCTTGCAGAAGGTGTTTGTCTCTATGGACTTATTATCTCCTTCATGATCTTAGGTAAGTTGTAAGAAGATGAAGATGTATTTAATTAGTGATAATCTTGATACCTATACAGGAATGCGATTAGCAGGCGTTGATGGCATCGTTGTTCATGAACGTGAAGAATTGCGTGTTGCACTTGAAACTGCAATGACAGATACAGATATTGGTATTGTACTCTTGACTGAAAAATTTGGTCGTGAATTTCCGGAATTAATCGATGAGATTAAACTGGAAAGAAAGATGCCACTTCTTGTAGAGATTCCTGATAGACACGGAACCGGCCGTAAAAAAGATTTTATCACATCTTACGTTAATGAAGCCATTGGGCTAAAACTATAATTTGTCAAGACAGATTATATTAAAGGGGTGAATATATACATGACTTTAGAAGAAAAATTAGAACATTTACAAGCCTCTGCTATGGAAGAGGCAAGAACCAAGGGGAATGAGATTATGCAGTCTCACAATGCTTCTCTTGAGGAAATATATAATAATCACAAACTCGAGGCTGAGAGACAAGCCGAAGTACGTATCAAATCCGAAACAACACATGCCAAGCAACAATTGAATACTGCTATGGCCAAATCACAAGTTAGTCTTAAACACGAACTTCACAAATGCCAAACAGAGTTAAGAACTCAACTGTTTCAAGAAGTTAACACCTTAGTGATAGATTATATGAAAACTGAGGAATACATAGACTTATTGCATACTTATATTATGAAAGCCGCAGCTTTTGCTGATGGTAAAGAACTTACTATCTTCATTAATCCCAGCGATGCGGATAAAAAAGATGCTTTAGAAGAACAAACTGGCATGACCCTTACAATAAGTAAAGAAGACTTTATTGGTGGAATACGCGCAGTTATTCAAGAACGTAATATCTTGATTGATCATTCTTTCAAAGTTGCTCTTAATACACAATATAATGATTTCCTCTTTCAAGGAGGTGACTTAAATGTCTAATACAGGTGTAATCTATGGTATTAATGGGCCTGTTGTTTATCTGAAAGGAAATACAGGATTTCGCATGTCAGAGATGGTATATGTAGGAGATGCTAAATTAGTTGGGGAAGTTATTTCTCTTGATAAAAATCTGACTACAATCCAGGTATATGAAGAAACAACCGGATTACACCCAGGGGAATTAGTAACTGCCAGTGGTAGCGCAGTATCCGTAACACTTGCTCCCGGAATCCTCCATAATATTTTTGACGGAATTGAACGTCCCTTGGAAGAAATTGCTAAAACCGGAGGTGCCTATATTACTCGTGGTGTAAGTGTTGATTCTTTAAGTCACACAAAAAAATGGGACACCCATATGACGGTTTCTGTTGGAGACGAAGTTCATGGTGGAACCATTATTGCGGAAGTACCTGAAACCACTGCAATTCTTCACAAATGCATGGTTCCTCCCGATATAGAAGGTACCGTTACAAATGTGGTAGTTGATGGAGAATATACCATTGATGAACCTCTTGTTACAATTCAGTTATTTAATGGTACTACAAAAGATCTCACTATGATGCAGCGTTGGCCAATTCGTAACGCACGCCCAACCCAGCACCGTTTTCCGGCCTCCATTCCGCTTATTACCGGACAGCGTATCTTAGATACCATGTTTCCGATCGCAAAAGGAGGAACCGCTGCTATCCCTGGGGGATTTGGTACCGGAAAAACAATGACACAACATCAGATTGCCAAATGGTCAGATGCTAATATTA
Organism: Lachnospiraceae bacterium; assembly: GCA_036656795.1. Classification (GTDB taxonomy): domain Bacteria; phylum Bacillota; class Clostridia; order Lachnospirales; family Lachnospiraceae; genus CAUPWF01. Next base: position 16,511 of record JAVXHR010000013.1, read on the forward strand.
TTATCTATATTGGTTGTGGCGAGCGAGGAAATGAAATGACACAGGTATTGGAAGAATTCTCGAAATTAGAGGATCCTAAGACCGGCAACCCTTTGATGGATAGAACGACTTTAATCGCCAATACCTCTAATATGCCTGTAGCTGCACGTGAAGCAAGTATCTACACAGGACTGACTCTGGCAGAATACTACCGTGATATGGGCTATGATGTAGCTATTATGGCTGATTCAACCTCTCGTTGGGCGGAAGCCTTACGGGAATTATCTGGTCGTTTAGAAGAGATGCCTGCGGAAGAAGGATTTCCGGCATATTTAGCTTCTAAATTATCTGCTTTTTATGAACGTGCGGGCATGATGCATAATCTAAATGGTACCGATGGATCTGTATCCATTATTGGCGCAGTATCCCCCCAAGGTGGAGATTTTTCAGAGCCCGTTACACAGAATACTAAACGATTTGTACGATGTTTTTGGGGCCTTGATAAAAGTCTTGCATACTCACGCCATTTTCCTGCGATTCATTGGCTTACCAGCTATAGTGAATATCTAACCGACTTAGCTCCTTGGTACCAAGATCATGTATCTCCCAAATTTGTAGACTATCGGAATCGAATTATTGGCCTATTAAACCAAGAAAGCAGTTTAATGGAGATTGTAAAATTAATTGGTAGCGACGTGCTTCCCGATGATCAAAAATTAGTCTTAGAGATTGCAAAAGTAATTCGGCTTGGATTCTTACAACAGAATGCATTTCACAAAGATGATACTTGTGTTTCCATGGAAAAACAGTTTAAAATGATGGATATCATTCTTTATCTCTTTAAGAAATCAAGAGACTTAATCTCTATGGGAATGCCAATGTCTGTGCTAAAAGAAGAAGATATATTCGAAAAAGTTATTGCCATAAAATATGATGTTCCAAATGACAATCTGCAACTTTTAGATATGTATAAGAAACATATTGATGATTTTTATGATAAGATTATAGAGAAAAACGCATAAGGAGGGACCACCATGTCAATTGAATATCTAGGACTTAGTAGTATCAACGGACCTCTTATTGTATTAGAAGGTATACAAGATGCTTTCTTTGATGAAATTGTAGAGTTTGTTGTAGATGGTACAGAACAGAAAATTGGCCGAATTATTGAAATATACGATGACAAGGCTGTGATACAAGTATTTGAGGGAACTACCAATATGTCTCTGAAAAATACCCACACAAAATTAACCGGACACCCTATGGAGATTCTATTATCTCCTGATATGTTAGGACGAACATTTAACGGAATTGGAGAACCAATTGATGACCTTGGTCCTATCACATCGAATCTTAAGCGAGATATTAATGGGCTTCCACTTAATCCTGTTCGTCGAGAATATCCCCGTAATTACATTCGTACAGGTATCTCCGCAATTGATGGACTTACAACTTTGATTCGTGGACAGAAGCTTCCCATTTTCTCAGGAAATGGACTTCCACATGATTTGCTTGCTGCTCAGATTGTAAAACAGGCTTCTCTTGGTGATGATTCTGATGAAGAATTTGCAATTGTGTTTGCCGCTATGGGCGTCAAACATGATGTTGCAGATTTCTTTAGACGCACCTTTGAAGAAAGTGGTGTTGCAGACCATGTAGCCATGTTCTTAAACTTGGCAAATGACCCTGTTGTAGAACGTTTAATTACACCCAAAGTAGCTCTTACCGTTGCCGAATATCTTGCATTTGAACAGCATATGCATATCCTTGTAATTCTGACTGATATGACATCTTTTGCTGAAGCAATGCGTGAAGTGTCTTCTTCCAAAGGTGAGATTCCAAGTAGAAAGGGATTTCCGGGCTATCTCTATAGTGAACTGGCAACCATCTATGAACGTGCCGGCATTGTAGAGGGCATTAATGGTTCCGTAACACAATTGCCAATTCTAACCATGCCCAATGATGATATTACACACCCCATTCCCGATTTAACGGGCTACATTACAGAAGGGCAGATCGTATTGGATCGAAATCTCCACGGTCAGTCAATCTATCCACCAATTAGTATTCTCCCTTCTCTTTCTCGACTGATGAAAGATGGAATTGGAAAAGGATACACACGAGAAGACCATCAAGACTTGGCAAATCAACTATTTTCTTCCTATGCAAAAGTAGGTGAAGCCCGCAATCTGGCTTCTGTAATTGGTGAAGATGAACTATCTCCTATTGATAAACAATACTTGGAATTTGGAAAAGCTTTTGAAGAACAATATATTGGACAAGGTCTTACTGAAAACCGTAGTATTACGGATACCCTAGATCTTGGATGGAATCTTTTGAAAACATTGCCTAAAGAAGAATTGGATCGAATCGATACTAAGATCATTGAGCAATATTATAAATAAAACAGAAAGGAAGGGATGTTATGGACCCACGTACATTTCCAACAAAAGGAAATTTAATACTTGCAAAGAACTCCCTTACTCTTGCCAATCAAGGATATGATTTGATGGACAAGAAACGGAACATCTTAATTCGGGAACTTATGGATTTAATTGAGGAAGCACGTACAATTCAAGACCAGATTGATATCACTTTTACAACAGCCTATCAGTGTCTACAACGTGCTAATATAGAGCAAGGCATCAGTACCGTATCGCAATTAGCATATACTGTTCCCATTGAAAATTCTATTAAGATTCAAAGTCGAAGTATTATGGGTACCGAAATCCCTCTGGTAAAATACATTGGCGATTCTAAAAAACCAACGTATTCATTCAGTACTACCCTCGAATCTATTGATATTGCACGTGAAGCTTTTTGCGCAGTAAAGGAATTAACTATCAAACTTTCAATGGTGGAAAATTCTGCATACCGACTTGCAAGCAATATTAAGAAAACACAAAAACGAGCAAATGCTCTTAAGAATATTACGATTCCAACATACAAAACTCTTGTGTATGACATCTCCAATGCTTTGGAAGAAAAGGAACGTGAAGAATTCACACGGCTAAAAGTAATCAAGCGCATGAAAGGATAACTACAAAAAGGGATTCCAACGATACATATTGGAATCCCTTTTATTATTATTAAAACTCAAATACCGCCACCCCATAAGATGGCAATGGATATGCAAATGAATATTTTTTTCCATCGCATTCCTGTTTTTCGGCTTTGTAAATCTCAGGTCTTTGCTCGCCACTCCCACCATATTGAGCTGCATCTCCATCTAAGATTAGCTTATATTGTTTTTTCCTTGGCACTCCCACACGATAATCAGGTCTTGCCACCGGCGTAAAATTACATACAAATAATAAATTTTTCTTTTTTTCTTTACCACTTCTTACAAAGCTAAAGATACTACGATATGCATCGTCTGCATTAATCCACTCAAACCCCTCTTCTACTGTATCACACTCATATAATGCTTTTTTCTTTTTATATAATTTTAAGAGATCTCTTGTAAATGCCTGCATTTGTTGATGTTCTGTTTCTGCCAATAGATACCACTCTAATTCACATTCTTCATTCCATTCCTTTAATTGTGCGAAATCCTGTCCCATAAACAATAATTTTTTTCCGGGGTGTCCTATCATAAATGCATAACCAACTTTTAGGTTTGCATACTTGTCAAATCCTACTCCCGGCATCTTATTAATCATGGAGCATTTCAAATGAACTACTTCATCATGAGAAAGTACCAATGCATATTTTTCACTATACGCATAACTCATGGAAAACGTCATCTGATAGTGATTATCTCTCCTAAAATATGGATCCAGCTTCATATATTCTGTAAAATCATGCATCCACCCCATATTCCATTTCAAACTGAATCCCAATCCACCGTTTTCCACTGTATCTGTAACTTGTGGCCATGCGGTTGATTCTTCTGCAATCATTAACGAACCCGGATTACGTTCCAATACAATTCGATTTAGATGTTTAAAGAACTCTATAGCTTCTAGATTATGATTACTTCCATACTTATTTGCAATCCACTGACCATCGTTTTTCCCATAATCTAAATATAACATAGATGCAACTGCGTCCACACGCAGTCCATCAATATGAAACTGCTCAATCCAAAATAACGCATTTCCTATCAAGAAATTCTGCACCTGTGGTTTTCCATAATCAAATATCTTTGTCCCCCAATCAGGATGCTCTCCTTGTTTTGGATTCGCATATTCAAAAATCGGAGTGCCATCAAAATTAGCAAGTCCATGCGCATCTTTTGGAAAATGCGCTGGTACCCAGTCCAAGATGACTCCAATCTTATTACGATGAAGGTAATTAATCATATATGCAAAATCTTCCGGGCTTCCATATCTAGATGTAGGTGCATAATACCCCGTTACTTGATACCCCCAAGAACCATCATATGGATACTCTGCAATTCCCATCAATTCTATATGCGTATATCCCATTTCCTTTACATATTCTACAATTGATTTTGCAAACTGTCTATAACTATAAAACCCTTCGTCTTTACGTCCAGGGTGTCGCTTCCAAGACCCTATATGTACTTCATAAATAGACATTGGATTTACTTCATGTTTCCATGTATTACGTTGCTCCATCCAGTCATGGTCTGTCCATACGATATCTTCAATATCTACAATACGCGATGCTGTTCCAGGTCGCAACTCTGCATAATTTGCAAACGGATCTGCTTTAAATATATACTGACCGGAATGAGTTTCTATACAATATTTATATAACATGCCAATCTGCACATTAGGAATAAAGCAAGTATAGATACCCAGTGGCTCTTCCCTTATCATGGGATTTACAGAGTTTGTCCATTCATTAAAATCCCCTACTACCGATACGGACTCTGCATTTGGTGCCCATACAGCAAAATATACACCTTCTTTACGTCCTTGTTTTGCTCTGTGCGCACCCAACTTTTTGTATATCTCATAATGGGTCCCTTGCCCAAATAGATATTGGTCAAGTTCTCCCATTTCGTATGCTTTTTTCTTTCTTTTTTCTGTCATACTCTCACCTTCCCAATTCCGTTTTCTATAGCATCATTATACTTGACTATGACGTAAAAAGAAAGAGTTTTGATAAATGATTTCCCATTTATCAAACTCTTTCTCTTTCGTAAATTATAGTACCAAATTAAAGTCCTGCTCTTTTAAGAAAATGCGCTCTGATTCATCAACGTTTTTACCAAACACACGCTTTACCAGATGTTTAACATTCGCTTTTTGTGAATGATCGATTGCTTGATCCATAATATCTTTCACTTCCGCAACTGTTACTGCGTGATCTTCTCTCTGCATCATATCAATGCGGCTATAAAGCGCTAAGATGCCCATCTCATCAATCTTGTATCCATTTTCCTTTGCATAAATCTGGCCAAAGGTTACAAGCTCATCATTAATAAATACTGGTAATTCCAATTGTGATGTGAATTTCTTTTCAAATTGAGGATTTGCGTTCAACATACGCTCTAATGGTTTTCGTTGTTCTTCTAAAACAACAAGCATCTCTCCTGTCTGTCCTTCCATCAGCTCATTTAATTCCTTAATTGTTCTTGAATTTAATTTTGCCGCTTTTTCAATAATAATTGCACCACCATAAAGCTTACTGATTACTCCATCCAGTTCTTTTTTATTGAGAGCATCCCCAGTTACAATTGCAACTTTTGCTTGTTTCAATTTTCTTAATTTTTGAATTGCTTTTACGATATCAACTGCTAAAACCGTCTTGCCTGAGCCTTTACGTCCAATAACTAAAAGATTGCCAACTCCAGAGGTTCCATATCTTTTTTTACAAGCCTTATCCGCAGCCAACACCTCTACAATTTGTTCACTCATTCCACGAACCGGCACAAAATATGAAAATAGTTTCTTTTGTTCCTCTGTAAGACCTGCTTTTAATCCAATTTCACTGGTTGCACTTAAATCATAACGACCTTGTACAACAAATCCCGTATCATATGGTCCCGGTTTTGATGGTTTTTGACCTTCTTCCAATAAATCTTGAAGATCCACTTCTTTCTCATCATCGCCTGATTCTTCGTCTTCCTCGGCTTCCTTTTCATCTAACTCTTCTGCCTCTTCAAAATCAGTTCCTTCCATATCAAATTCGTCTTCATCAAAGTCTTCAAACTCCTCTTCTACTTCAAAATCTTCTATATCAAAGCTCTCATCACTCTCAAAATCTTCATCTATTTCAAAATCTTCTTCCGATGCAGACTCTTCTTCTATCTCAAAATCTTCTTCCTCTTCTTCCGATACAGCCTCTTCCTCTATCTCAAAATCTTCTTCCGGTGCAATCTCTTCTTCTATCTCAACCACTTCTTCCGGAACAGGCTCTGCTTCTATCTCAACAGATTCTTCTGGCTGTGCTTCCATAGAAAAATTCGCAACGATATCTTCGATATCACCATCTTTTTGTTCTTCCTCTGTAGAATCAATCTCTTCTTGATACTGGTTTCTGTTTTGAGCTTCTTTTTGTTTTTCTTCCCAACCTTGCAGAATATCTTCAATTCCCATTTGATCTGAGATTTGGTTTTCCACTACAGCTTCCGTTTCATCTTTCATAGGCGTTTCCATGGTTTGCGTCTCTTCATCCAACACTTTTCCATTGGCTAGTGCCACCCCCGAAACCAATGCCTCTTCAAGCGTTGCACCTACTACCGTTTTTGTAATAGCAGATTGAAAAATTGGCTCAGACTCTTTCACCATTAATTCTTCGTCTTCTTCTAACATGATTTCTCTCATATCATCGGTAGGACTATCTATATTGGTCTTTCCTTCTGGCTTTGTATTTTCTTTTCTAAATACCGGTTTATTCAATTTTGGATCATGTCTATGATTGAATTTTTCTTGTTGTAATGGTGTAAGTGGTTTGAATTTCATCTTTAATTCCATCGCCTGATATACATACTTACCCTCACTAAACCACAGAATCAAGTCATCACATTCTTCCAAACATTCTGCTGTCATTCCTGCCTGGTAATAAAGTAAGGCTAATTCATATGCCCACTTTTCAACATACTCCGCCTTTTTAAAATCCTCCAAAGCTTCGATCTGTTGTTCCAGCGGTGCTTTCTGTGCTTTTAATATCTTATAGCGCAGAATATATTGATTGGGATCTTTTGGTGCTAACGTTACAAATTCTTCATAGCAATCTGTTGCTTCCCCAATGTCATTAATTTTAATCGCTAATGTTCCCAAACGATATACTACTTTTCTACTTCCCGGTGCTTTATCATATGCCACAAATAAGACATCACGACTCTTTTGAAACGCTCCACAGTTCTCATATATTTCACTTACAGTAGAAAGCATAGATGCATTTTTAACTTTTTTCCAATCAATTGTATCAGCAATTTCCATTGCTTTTACAAACGACTTTTTTTCATAGTATTCGAGCATCTGCTCCGTTCTTACGCGATATTCATACTTATCCAACATTATCACCTCTGTCATTTATTTTTAATCATTTAATACAAAGATTTATTTTGTTTAATTTTATCACAGGACCTTCCTAATGTCAAAAAAATCGTTATAAAAGTTTCATATTTGTTAAATATTTATTACAAAAAATAGCCATGATGACCTTTTTATCATCATGGCTATTCTCTTATATGATTTTACTCAATTATGGGTACTATCCTACTCTTCGGAGATTTCTTAGATTTATTCCTGTTAACCTTTAATATCATTTTCGATTTATAACTCAAAGTCTCAGATTTCTTATCTTTGATACCTCGTTTATATGAATTATCACCAGTTATATAAACACTATTGTTATGATATCTATAACTCTGCCATATAACCTCTCATATAAATTCAATATGTTAACAAATGTTTCTTTACACATTGTCTAACTTCTTTGAACTATCGTGGTACTTTACTTCAATATGTCTGCAAATACAAATCTCTTGCCAGTACTCTTTCTCCGATAAAACATCCTTATGTTTTAATTTACTGGTTCTTATATAGTCAAGGCTTCTTTCACAGGAACTACTAATACTTGCCTACCACTAACATATTGATAACTAACTTCCACACTTTCCAATGGTCAAAGCCTCCTCTCGCTTATTTTGTAATCCCCTTTTTTATATTTCTTTCTATTTCTTTGGGTTGAGTTAATATTATCATTTAATCTTTGATTTGTCAATACTATTTTGAAAATAATTTCATATATTTTATCATCAACAGATGTGACCGTATATTGTCAGAATATTCTGTCAACTATGTCCTATTGTCAACTTGTGTTCTTATCGAGTTGACAATACGTTCCTTTTACACTATACTATCCTTAGAACTTTTACAAAAATCAAATTACTCAAAGGAGATTATTATGAATCATACTCACACACTTCGGACAAAACAACTTACTACCATTGCCTTAATGACAGCAATTACTTGTATCCTTGCCCCTCTGGTTATCCCCATTCCAATCAGTCCTGTACCCATCACACTCACCAATCTGGTGCTTTATATAAGCATTTTTATATTAGGATGGCGTTCTGCTACAATTAGCTACTTTATCTATCTGCTTCTTGGTTTAGTTGGACTTCCTGTGTTCTCAGGATTTGCCGGTGGCCCCGGCAAACTATTTGGTCCAACCGGTGGTTACTTAATAGGATTTATATTTCTTCTTGTTCTATCCGGTTGGCTCATAGAACATTTTAATGGGAATACATGGTTGAATTGTGGTGCGATGATACTTGGAGCTCTTGTTACCTATGCCTTTGGAACCACTTGGCTCTCTGCGCAACTAGACTTGACCTTTTTACAGGGGCTGGCTGCCGGTGTATTCCCGTACCTTATTGGTGATGCAGTAAAGATTTTAATTGCCTTATTGGTTGGTCCCATCTTACAAAAGCGTCTAAATCTATGGCATAAGATATCCAACTAACGTTCCACCACTTGCTTTGAGCATGTCTTCTATTTCAGGCATGCTTTTTGTAACTCTTGTTCCACTGTCAGGTTCTATATACGTCACACTACTTTTCCCATATCCCATAAGTATAATTGCATGGCTATGGTCAATCATTGCCACTACCGGCGTTCCTTGGTTTATTACATACAACATTTCCTCTACTGTACAGCCTGTGAAGTCCAATGCTTTCCCATCTGAAAATTGATCCAGTACATCAACAATTGCAGTTCCGGCATTAATCTTACTAATAACATCTGCAAATGGTGTCATATCCTCAATGACATATTGTAATTTTCGATTTCCACTTTCCCACACATATTCTTGATTAGAGGACACCACTACTCCACCTATTTCATCGGCTTTTTGAACTGCATATCCTGCTTTATCATAGATTCCCATTAATATGCCTTTTCCATATACATAGTATTTTACTTCCCCACCACTTGTATCAAATGAAATTGTAGTTGGATTCTCAAAGATAACTTGTTTTGGTTGTAATAATTTTGGTGTCCTATCTTTAATCCCATTCTCATAAGACAGTCGTTGTTGTGTCTCCTTTTTTTCGTCTTCGATAGATTCCAGAAAAATATTGCTTTTTTTCTTCTCTGTGTTATTTGTAATATAATCCGCTGTTTCATTAACATAAACAGCTTCTTTTTTGGTTACTCGGTTCATCGTAATCATATGGTCTTCAATAAACACATCTAATATATACCTCTGATCCACCTGGTATGTTTTCACCACCTTATTTTTTTTATCTCGGATCTCAACCTTATACATTGGTGTTACATCTTCTCCCGATATCGTCTTTCCTCTATCTGACTGTTTTGCTACTCCGTATATAAAATCCTCCATTACAAAGCCTAGTGGTCTGATATTTTCTTCTGGATCTACCGTTACTGTTTTTTCTTCTCCCTTCATTAGATTAAGAACTGTTACTTCCGTAGCTTGTTCCAATACATTCCCATTCTGATACGCCAGTAGATGTCCATCTTCAGATGCTACATACTGTCCCTCTGCCAGATTCTTAACAAGTACTTCCTTAGTGTCTTCTTTTAAATTAATTTTATAAAGACTTCCTGTTACCATAACGTATAACATACTTTGATCGTTACTAAAATATACGAGTTTTCCAATTTCCTCTTGTGTAACCATATAAGATTTATTACTTGGAATAAACACTTTTTCTTCCACTACATTTTTTTCAATATCAAAATAATAGATAGAAATACCTACCTCGCCTTCATGAATCCCTCGATTCATATATCCCGATACTCCAAATATCGTGTTCCCTTTTTTATCAACATCTACAATATGCACCTGATGTTGATCATAAAGATTCCGAACATCTTCATTCTCTGCTCGCGCAAAACTAAATACTAATGATATCTGATCCTCTGCACGATTATAATTCCATAATTCTCGCTCCTGAACAAAAGAAACAATTGTTCCATCTTTATTTGTCTGATAAGTAACTTTCGGGCTTGTAATTCCAAGAGGAATTCCTTTCTCGGTCAATGTTGGTTTTTCAGGACAGAAAATCTGATTCATAATTCGTTCATAATCCAACAGATACACTTTACCTTTCCCACTCTTTACTTTGAAAAATTCATTTACATTATAACGTTCATTTTCTCCTGTGGCGCCGGTACAATTCACCTGATAGACGGCTTGTACCGCTACATATTCACCGGTAATCTCCTTAATGCTCCATTGTATATCTCCTGTCGGCTTTGGCGCAAGTTCTCCCCAGGATAGTTGCTCATAGTTTGAATTGATAGTCGTCTTCTGATAGGTTGTATTATCAGCTTGTTCATTGGGTTCCATAGCACCCATCAATTCTTTGGCTTTTCCCTTATCAAACGTACTGTCGTGAAAATTCTTCACATAATTTAAACATTCAGCCACTTTGTATTCTGTAGCATCTATTACCCTTGTATAATAAATCGTCTGTTTTCCCACTCCCGTAGAATAGATTAATTTAAGTATCTTCTCCTGTCCACGTTCTACTTTATTTCCCAGATTAATATCTATAGAATTTTGTACGTTTTTTATCTTATCTTTATAAAGACTTTTTTTCCCGTCCAAAGAATACAATTCGTATTCTAACGTAGCATCTTGGCTCTTTGAGTCTTCCACTATAATTGACAGTTTTCCATCTGTTCCTATCGGTGTAATAGAGTCTCTCATTGTGGTGATGTTCATCTCTGTCTTATATCCAACCAAAGGATTGATTCGCTCCATACCATATCCACTAACAGCAACCATAAGACGTGGCACACTTGCCCCTGCTATATCTGCCGTCATATCTGTATTTCCCTTGTTTGTCAGATAACTAAAGCCTCCAACAGCAAGCACAAATATTCCCGCTAAAATCCCAATGCGTATGAGTATATTCTTCATCTATAGCTCCCCTTTATCCTCCAACAGTCTTTGTAATGTTGGCTTTACGTGGAAAAATTCTTCGCACGCCCTGATTTGATTCTCATTCTTACTGCTTTTTTCTGTTTTTACTGCCCGTATCAATATATTTTTGGGTGTATGTTCCATATCAATAAATTCCAAAATCTGTGTGTTATATCCTTGCATCGTAAGATATTCCGCTCGCATTGCATCTGTGATAAGCGCTGCCATACGTTCTTTGATTAATCCATATTTGAAAATAGGTTCTAATACCTCATTGTGTATCTGTTTATTAAATTCATGCTGACAGCATGGCACAGATAGAATAACTTTTGCTTTCCACCCAACTGCTTTTGCCAATGCATAATCCGTTGCAGTATCACATGCATGTAATGTTACAACCATATCCACTTGATTCACGCCTGTATAATCTGCAATATCGCCTTCTATAAACTTTAATTTCTCGTACCCATATTTTTGCGCTAATGTGCTACAATGGCGTATGACTTCTTTCTTTAGATCCAATCCAATAATTCGCACATCATATTGCTTTAATTCGTGAAGATAATAGTACATTGCAAATGTCAGATAGGATTTCCCACAACCAAAATCCAGAATTGTCACTTCTTTATCAGTACTTAGTTGTGGCAGGACATCTTCTATAAATTCTAAAAATCGATTAATCTGGCGAAACTTATCAAATCTAGCATGTATAATCTTTCCCTCTAATGTCATTACCCCTAGATCTTGTAAAAATGGAACCGGAATTCCCTCTTGCAAGATATATTTTTTACTGCGATTATGTTCTCTTCCTACTCCTTGTATCTCTTGTATCCGTTGTTTCTTTTTAATTGTTGTTTTCCCTTTTTTACTTACAAGAATTGTATAGATGAATTGTGTTGTTTCTATTTGGAGTTGTTTAAAACACTCCATATAATTGCACAATACATCACAAGCTTGTACCTCATCATAATTGTATTGAAACACTTGATTGTGTTGATATACTTCCAGTTGATATAGAAACTGTTCTTTTATTTGAATTGGACGTACTTTTATCTTTGTAATTTCATTTGTTCCCCTTGAATTACTTAATATTGCCGAAATAAATTCTAGATTCAAACTTTCTTCTAATACCTGTCTGATTTGTTCCATCTTATACCTCTTTCTAACTCTTTTATGACCTTTTATTTTAACATAAAATATAGATTGGCACAATTGGGGATATATCATTTTTCTTAAATGATATATCCCCAATTTTAAGATTCATTAAACTAAATATTCAGAATCCACTTTTTATTTCTTATAAATCTATACTCTTGGAAATGTAATTGTAACCCGGAATAAATCTCCGTCCAGATACAGCTCAAAGGTACCCCCCTGCAGTTCTGTTAGATTCTGAGCAATCGATAACCCCAGTCCACTTCCTTCTGTACTCCTAGCCATATCTCCTCGAATGAACCGTTCCGTTAATTCGCTGGCCGCAATATTCAAAGGCTGTTCCGATATATTCTTCAGAGAGAATATTACCTGTGTTTGTGTAAGTGTCAGGTCTCCATATACACGCGTATTTTCCATCGCATACTTCGCTACATTATTATAAATATTTTCAATAATACGCCACATTCTACGTCCATCGGCGCGTATCATCGCCACTTCCTCCGGAAGATTAAGAATTTCATGCAGCCCTCTATTTGCGAATTTTTCTGTGAATTCTCCGCTAGTCTGTTGTATCATTTCAACTAAATTCAAGTCCATAAACTCCAGATTAATACTTCCTGTACTAATCTTAGAAGCCTCCACAACATCCTCTGTCAAGGTTTTTAACCGTTGAGCCTTTGCTTCCAGTACCTCAAGATATCCAAGCACTTTTTCGTCTGTGAAATTCTCTCGCTTTAGAAGGTCGATATAATTAATAATCGATGTGAGTGGTGTTTTAATATCATGGGAGACATTTGTAATCAAATCCGTCTTCAAGCGCTCATTCTTCATGCTTGCCTCTAACGCCGTATTCAATCCTTCTCCTATATTATTAATGCGCTCTGCAATCTCAAGATCATCTTTTCGTAAGCCATGCAATTGAATGCGATAATCCAGTTGCCCGGCCGCCATAATCCTCAGCCCCATTTTAATCCTTTGTTTTGCCATAGCCTGCTTTAATAAAAAGACAATAACAGCGATATCTACAATTACGGCAATTGCGATATAAAATCCCATACCTGTCATTAGAAAAAATTGTAAGATAAATACCGCTACGGATATAACAAACATCTTAAATGTGCAACTTCTGTTACGAAATAGCTCTCTCACAAAGCGTCCGAGCCCCTGCATAATACTATTCTTCCACAAAGTGTGTGCCTTAATTCTTCTCACCAAACTTAGATATCCCCACAAGAATACCGCGAATGTAAAACATGTTACCACTGCCACTGCCGCAATCTGAAGCTTAGATATCATTCCATCCGGCATAGACATGAATCCCTGTGAGAGATTTACCCCAATAATACTAATAGGTATAGCCCATACTACTAGCACTATTATAATCCCAATTTCCGTTTTTAATCGATCAAATAATGTTAAGGTTACCCCTTCCTTCCTTGTTCGACCGGCAACAATTGTTAACCACACCATCGTAATCAAAAAAACGATTCCCATTGCGATACATGCATTCATCATACCGACCATATATGGTGCATATTTTTCAAAGCTCCGATTCATCATATAGAAGTCATCTTGAATTGGATATGTGGTATCTACTCCTAGGGCAAAAATATAATTACCCCCCGTCTTATCATAACCCTCTGTGTTTTGAACCCATGTTGTGGCATTGATATCCATGTTGGACTTAAAGTCTACAAGTTTTGGTTGTATCACTACATATTTTCCCAATGTGGTCAATTCTTTGATACTCTGTTCTAAATTTCCATAATCTTGATATGCAACACGATTGGTACGTATTGTTTGTTTTTTTGTGTCAACAAACATATAAGCCAAATTTGTATTTCCTTCCTCCCAGTTCTTCCCATTCTCACGATAAAACGTTACCTGACTCGCTAATGTTGATTGCATCTCTTCTATATAACGATAGATCTCACTTAATTTACCATTCCACTGTGGACTGGTGTTGACAAGGTCTAAGATTGTTTGCCCATTGGCCATCAGATATGATTCTTCCGGTAATGTATCATCGCTATCCATAGGGCTGAATTTCCACACATTCTGATAAAGAACTGCCCCCTCTTGATCACTTACTGTTATCGGTTCATCGCCTTCTGTATATGTACTATTGTGTATCTGATCTAATAAGTCATCTCTTTTTGCATCTTCCTTTCCCTGAAGTGTGAGATTCTTATCCTGTACTGATGATTTGAATTCATTATAATGAAAGTAATCATAGGTTGCATCTAGTTTTTTTGCCACAATAATGTCCGATTCATGATATTTAACGTTCCCCGCCACATATTCCTGGCTCCATTTTACTAAGTCCCCTAAGCGATAAGTCAATCCGGACGTATCCTCTCCTGTAATCTTTCCTGTTCTGGAATACGTTTTTAGGTCTACCAATCGATTCTCATCATACACACCTTCTGTCTCAAAATTCTGACACCCATTAATTTGATCTAATATCTCGCGACTAGCAGCTTGAATTTTTCTGCTAAACGCACTGGTCTGTTGATATTCTTCCTTGGATATCTCACTAATTTTCCCGTTGTTCAATCCTTGCACAGCCAATAGCCATACCACACTAACCATGGTTATTACCACTGAAATATGAGCAATTACAATCAAAATTCCCTTACAGGGTGCAGATTTATACCATTTATTCATATATACTCCCTTCTAAAGTTTTTCTACTTTATATCCTACTCCCCACACTACTTTTAAATAACGAGGATCTTTTGGATTAATCTCTATCTTTTCGCGAATATGTCGAATATGCACTGCCACTGTATTATCTGCACCAATTGCATCTTCATTCCATATGTTTTCATAAATTTGATCAATAGAAAATACCTTCCCCTGATTCTTTACCAATAACAATAGAATATTGTATTCAATCGGTGTGAGTTTCACCACTTCCCCATCTACTGTTATTTCTTTTAGATCATCATTAATAGCTAATCCACCTGTACTATAGACCACCTCTTCATTTCCTACTACCGTACTACCAAATTGGGTGTATCTACGTAATTGTGACTTTGCTCTTGCAACTAATTCCAACGGGTTAAATGGTTTTGTAATATAGTCATCTGCTCCGATATTAAGACCTAATATCTTATCCGCATCTTCCGATTTTGCTGACAGGATAATAATCGGAAAACTATGTTCTTCCCGAATCTTAAGTGTTGCCCTGATACCATCTAGTTTTGGCATCATAACATCAATAATCAAAAGATCAATTTCATATTCCTTTAACATCTGGATTGCCTGGATCCCATCATAAGCTTTTAATACTTGGTATCCCTCCTGTGTTAGGTATATTTCGATAGCTTCTACGATGGCTTCATCGTCATCACATACTAATACTTTAAACATGTTCATCACCTCTCTTATAGTATACAAGATTATCAGATGTTTTTTAAGAGCAAGTCAAGAACTTTCTTAATCATTCCTTAAGAAAATTTCGTTTTCTTTTATATATTCAACATATTTTGGACACATTTTTCGATTATACTGTATTTAGATAGTGATGAACAGCTCACTATCCCCCCTCATAAAGTAACAACACCACAGAGGGGAAATCCCAGTGGTGTTGCACTTTACTCTCATTCCTTTAGAAATAAATCGGGGACGGGGTGTTTTTGAAAAACACCCCGTCCCCGATTTTATTATTTTAACCATTCATACAGATCTTCGTACACTTGTTGTCTGTCTGTTTCATTTAGAATCTCATGTCGATCTCCCGGATACAGTTTCAGACTTACGTGTTCCATTCCACTATTGACATATTTTTCATATACTTTTTTTACACCTTTTCCACAATCGCCTACAGGATCCTCTTCCCCTGACACAAAAAAAATGGGCAAGTTCTTAGGAATGTTTTCCACCCCATCTGTTGTAGTTAAGGTTTGCATTCCTGTAAACATATGATAATACGCATTCACTGTAAAATGAAATCCACAGAGTGGATCATCTATATATGCCTGTAGTCTTTCTGCATCTCCAGTTACCCAATCTACCTCTGTCTTTGGAGACTTATATATCTTATTGTAACTTCCTTCTGCCATCTTATACACTAACTTGCTTTTATAATGCCAGCCTTTAAATAATGCAATTATCCTGCACAACCCTTTCCCAATACGAAGCAATATAGCCGGTTGATAACCGGTCCCCATGATAATGACTCCGGCTAAACCTTTTCCACGCATCTTGATATACTGTCTTACCAGGAACGAACCCATACTATGTCCCATTATGTAGTAAGGAATTTTCGGATATTTTTGTTCTGTGATTTTTCGAAGTTTATGTATATCTCCAATCACAATTTTATTCCCACTTGTTTCATGAAAGAATCCATACTCTGCACTGCTTTGTACCGATTTTCCATGTCCAAGATGATCATGACCAATCACATAATACCCACGTTCACAGAGATACTTAGCGAATTCATCATAACGCTCCATATGCTCTGCCATTCCATGGCAAATCTGAAGAATCCCCTTTATATCGCTCTCTGGTTTCCATGCTATCGCATGAATCTCTGTAACACCATCTTGTGATGGATAATAAAATTCTTGTTTCATACCAACACCCTCTTATCTGTCTGGGAATTCTACATACTCTCTATGTTCTGCCAATGCTTTATATGCCGGTCGAATAATTTTATCTACGTTTTTAAGCTCCTCTAAACGATGTGCACTCCATCCTACAATACGAGCTGTTGCAAAAATTGGTGTATACAATTCCTTTGGTAAATCCAACATGCTATACACTAAGCCACTATAAAAATCGACGTTTGCATTTACCCCTTTATAAATCTTGCGTTTCTCACCAATCACTTCAGGTGCCATATGTTCAACCATCTCATAAAGTGCATATTCTTCATCATGTTTTTTCTCATGGGCAAGTTGCTTTACAAATCCTTTAAATAGCTCTGCTCTGGGATCTGATATAGAATAGATAGCATGACCCATTCCATAGATTAATCCTTTTTTATCAAATGCCTTCTTGTCCAATAAATCTTCCAGATATTGATGTACTTCTTCTTTATTTGTCCAGTCGGAAAGATGTTCTTTCATATCTTCAAACATCTGAGTCACTTTAATATTTGCACCTCCATGTTTCGGTCCCTTCAAAGATGCCATGGCCGCTGCCATTGTAGAATAGGTATCCGTTCCTGAAGATGTAACCACATGTGTGGTAAACGTTGAATTATTACCACCACCATGATCCATGTGAAGCACAAGGGCCATATCAAGAATCTTTGCTTCTAGTTTTGTATACTTTCTATCTTCCCTTAGCATCATTAGGATATTTTCTGCGGTAGATGCATTTGGAGATGGGGCATAAATGAACAAATCATTCCCATGACGATAGTTATATGCATGATATCCATATACCATCAAGAGAGGAAATTGACTGATCAAATTCAAACACTGACGAAGTACATTTGGAATTGAAGTATCATCTGCTTTTGGATCATAGGTATATAACTGTAAGATACAACGCGAGATATTATTCATCATGTCCTTACTTGGCGCTTTCATCAGAACATCTCTTACAAAATTAGGTGGTAGCGTTCTTCGTTCTACCAATGTATCATGAAATCCACGCAACTGCTCTACCGTAGGTAGCTCACCAAATAACAGTAAATATGCCGTTTCTTCGCACCCAAAATGCTGTGCATCTAAAAATCCCTTTACTAAATCTTGAATATTATATCCTCGATAATATAAATTTCCCGCACACGGAACCTCCACACCATCAATCATTTCTGTAGCACATACATCTGATATGTTGGTCAATCCCGCTAATACACCTTTTCCATTAACATCACGCAACCCTCTTTTTACCTCATATTTGGTATAGAGTTCCCGTTCAATGGCATTGCTTTTTTCACATAATTTCGCGAGTTCATTAATCTTTGGTGTGTTTTCAAATAGTACCTGTTCATTTGGTTTAATCATAACAAATCCCCTTTCCTGGCCGGTATCTACAGTTTCTGATGAATCAGATTGCTAAGCAATGCAAATTCCGAAAGTGTCAGCGCTTCACCTCGAATACTGACACCTCTTCCCAATTCTGTGATGGCTTGTATTATTGTCTCTTTGGTTGCTTGAATCTCCGGCGAATTGTTCAGTCCATTCACTAGAGTCTTTCGTCGTTGATTAAATGACGCTCGTATAATCTGAAACATCAATTTCTCATCTTCTACTTCTACCGGTGGTTCCCGATAACGTTCTAATCGAATTACTGCCGATCCAACCGTTGGTCGAGGCATAAAGCAATTCGGTGGAACCGTTGCAACAATACTTGGTTTTGCATAATATTGCACTGCCAAAGAAAGTGCTCCATAGTCCTTAGTTCCAGGTCCTACTTGCATGCGATCTGCCACCTCTTTTTGTACCATAACCGTAATACTTTCAATCGGTACATGGCTCTCAAATAATCCCATAATAATAGGCGTCGTAATATAATATGGTAGATTTGCAACAACTTTAATGGGTTGATTATGATTGTATTCTCTTGCCAATGCCGCAATATCTACCTTTAATACGTCTTGATTAATAATTGTTATATTATTATACTCACTTAACGTGTCCTCTAAAATAGGAATCAATGCTTTATCTATCTCTACTGCAACTACTTCTCTTGCTGCCTGCCCCAGATATTCTGTCATCGTTCCAATCCCGGGTCCAATTTCAAGTACAAAATCATCGGTTGTAATGTGCGCCGACTCAATAATTTTATCTAACACATGGGTATCGATCAAAAAATTCTGTCCGTATTTCTTTTGAAATGAAAAATGATATTTTTGCAATATTTCTATCGTCTTCTGTGGGGTTCCTAATATTGGGGTCTTCATCTGCCATCTCCTTTGGTGAATGATTGAATCGTTTTTATTATAACATTCTTTTTCTATAATCCGAACATTTTTTTTGCATTTATCTCTGTTTGTTCTATTACTTCTTCGCAAGTAACTTCTTTTAGCCTTGCAATTTCATCTACTACATACTTCAGATTTAAAGATGTATTTCGTGTTCCTCGATTAGGCACAGGTGCCAGATACGGACAATCTGTTTCTAATAGTATGGATTCCAAACCAATTTCTTCCACTACTTTTTTTAGTTTTTTCCCATTGGAATATGTAACCACACCACCCACACCAATATAATATCCTAACTTAATATATTCTTTTGCCATCTCTGCCGAAGAGGAAAAACAATGAATTACTCCGGTCAGACCTTCTCCATATTCACGTATGATTTCAAATGTTTCTTCTGATGCTTCTCTACTATGAATTAAAACTGGCAATTTCATCTCCTGTGCCAATTGAAGTTGTCTTATAAACCAAGTTTTCTGTATCTCATGAGGCTCGTGCTCCCAGTAATAATCCAGTCCAATTTCCCCAATTGCCACTACCTTGTTCTGTACACACAGCCTTTTAAGTCCTTCGTACGACCTTTCATCTAAACTCCCCACTTCATCTGGGTGAACCCCAACTGCTGCATAGATTTCTTTGTGACTCTGTGCGAGTTCTACCACTTTTGCACAAGAATCTAATGTTGCACTTACATTCACTACCGTTCCAATTCCTTGGGTCAAAAGTGATGCCAATACTTCTTCCCTGTCTTCATCAAATTGTGTATCATCATAATGAGCATGACTGTCAAATATCATCGGAATTCCCCCTTAAGTTATATTCTGCTATTATATATTTTTTTGGATTTGTTTACAAGTTTTTTGAATTTTACAAATTGTGTTTGAATTAATGAGACAAACACGATATACTTTTAGTATTACATAAATGGAGGATGAATTATGAAAGTGTATGATGCTGTAAAGAAGCTGGATTTAGAAGCCAGCAACAAAGAACTTGTAGAACTTATGGCTACCGGTGGCCGACAAGTGGATTTAATACTTCCGGAAAAGAAATCTGATGCAGATGGTTACCTTACTTGGGATATTGAACACTGGTCCAGCGTAGACGGAAGAAGATTTATCCGTTGTTACTCATTGGAAGGACGTATCCTTGGAGAATCAACCGGTCATAATATCTATGATTTGGCTAATGATTTTCACCCTGAAGATGCAAAAGAAGTTCACTTGAGCTAAAATGGTAGATAAGGACGTACTCCCAATCTTTGGGATGCGTCCTTATCTATTGTTTATGAGGTCTAACAGATTTCAGCTCCTGCTGGCATTGCATGTTCCGGCATCATTAATGCTAACTTTCCCTCTGCATCTTCAGCACATAATAACATTCCTTCTGATAGCACCCCTGCTAATTTAGCTGGTTTTAGATTTACAAGTACCATCACCTTTTTACCTACCATCTCCGCCGCTGTATAGTGTGCTTTAATTCCAGATACAATTTGCTTCACTTCACTACCGACCTTCACTTGTGAACAAAGTAGCTTTTTAGATTTTGGAACTTCTTCACATGCAAGAATTTCACCCACTTGAAACTGCATCTTCATAAAATCATCAAAAGTAATCTCCGGTTTCGCTTCTATCTCTATTACTTCTGTATCTTCCGTTATAATTTCCTCTACGTGAGGGTGCAACTCTTCTACCTTTTTAAGCACTTCCTCTATATCCAATCGAGCAAATAATATCTCAGGTGTTTCCGTTACGTTTCCTCCATTTAATTGCTTTGCAATCTTCTCTGCAGTAGCAGGCATAAACGGTTCTAGCAATTGAGCTCCTACTGTGATGCTTTCTACTAAATTATACAATACTGTTTCAAGTCGCTCTTTCTTATCTTCTTCTTTTGCCAATGCCCAAGGCATTGTTTCATCAATATATTTATTACACCGTTTAAATAGATTGAAAATCTCTGTAAGTGCATCTGAAACACGTAATTCGTCCATCTTTTCTTTCACAAGCCGCTCTGTCTCTGTTGCCATAAGTTTTAACTCTGCATCTACCTCTTCTGCTACATTTTTATTGCACACCGTTCCATTAAAATATTTATTAACCATAGACACCGTACGATTTACCAGATTGCCCAATGTATTTGCAAGCTCTGAATTCATACGTTCTACCATCAATTCCCAAGATATCACTCCATCATTCTCAAAAGGCATCTCATGTAACACAAAATAGCGTACTGCATCTACACCAAAGAACTCTACCAACTCATCTGCATATAATACATTTCCCTTGGACTTACTCATCTTTCCGTCTCCCTGTAATAGCCAAGGGTGACCAAATATCTGTTTGGGCAGTGGTAAATTAAGTGCCATTAAGAATATTGGCCAATAGATTGTATGAAATCTAATAATATCTTTTCCGATTAAATGTAAATCTGCAGGCCAATTTTTTTGGAATTGCTCTGCATTATTTCCCTCTGCATCATATCCTATGCCAGTAATGTAATTTGTCAATGCATCTAACCAGACATACACTACATGACGTGGATCAAAATCTACCTGAATCCCCCATTTAAAGGAAGTTCTTGATACACATAAGTCTTGTAATCCCGGTAGCAGAAAGTTATTCATCATCTCGTTTTTTCGAGAAACCGGTTGTATAAATTCTGGGTGCTCATTAATATATGCAATAAGACGGTCGGCATATTTACTCATCTTAAAGAAATATGCTTCTTCTTTTGCCGGTTGCACTTCGCGTCCACAATCCGGACATTTTCCATCTACTAGTTGAGATTCCGTGAAAAATGATTCACATGGTGTACAATACATTCCCTCATAATACCCTTTGTATATGTCCCCTTGATCATACAATTTTTTGAATATCTTCTGCACTTGGTCCTCATGATATTCATCAGTTGTGCGAATAAATTTGTCGTAAGATGTATTCATCATATCCCAGATCCCTTGAATCTGGCTTGCAACACCATCTACAAATTCTTTTGGTGTGACACCTGCCTCTTCCGACTTTAGCTCAATCTTCTGTCCATGTTCATCTGTTCCTGTTTGAAAGAACACCTCATATCCTTGGCTTCTTTTGTATCGTGCAATTGCATCTGCGAGTACAATCTCATAAGTATTTCCAATATGTGGTTTGCCCGATGTATAAGCAATTGCCGTTGTAATATAATATTTATTGTTTTCCATAATAAAATCTCCCTACCTTTTTTACTATTAAAATATGTCTATCAAAAAACGTATCACAGGGCGTCTATAATGTCAAGTTTTAGCCTCTATTATCACACATATTTTTATTCTTGTTTAACCATGCCTATTATTTTATGTATGTTACAAATCCTTTTGCATAGTTTATATAAAACCCTTTTGGAGTATACCATGCTCAAACGTACCAAGAAACACTTATTACTTCCACTTATCGCATGTCTTCTGACATGCACTCTCTTTTCCAGCTGCAACCATTTTGTAGTTGGAAGCACCGCCGATAAAGATTTTCGAATATTTACCAATATGCTATTTCAACAAGAAGTTGCTTCCAACACCTTGAATCTTCACTATACTTTGCAAAACCCCACTTCCTACGGTATCTTAGATGCTCCTATCACATATGGAACCTATAGTACAGACTCTCTTGCCTGTCTTGCTTCTTTAGAAAACTGTAAAAGCGCTTTGCATCAATTTCCTTATGATACTCTTTCTTCTGAAAATCGATTAACCTACGAAGTATTAGATGCTTTCCTTAACACCTCCATGAAAGGAGCAAACTTTCTGCTATACGAAGAACCTTTAGCCCCTCTAATAGGAATGCAGTCACAACTTCCTGTTTTACTCTCCGAATTCCAATTTCATAACTCCAAAGACATCGAAGATTATCTAGCGCTTCTTTCTACCACAAAAGAATACTTTCATTCTTTAATTGAATTTGAACGGCTAAAATCCTCTTCTGGGCTTTTCATGCCTACATATATTGCCCAGTCCATTATAAAAGAATGTAACTCATTTATAGACATGGACACAAATAACTTTCTTTTTTCATCATTTTCAAATCGACTAGACCACTTGGAAGATCTTTCAGATGAGCAATATAAGCTTTATGTGACACAAAATGAAGATCTTATAAAAAACTGTGTCTTCCCTGCTTATCAAACTTTAATTACAGCTCTAACCGACTTGCAAGATACCGGTAAAAATCAAAATGGATTAAGCCATCTTCCTGATGGCAAATCCTATTATGAATATGTGGTAGCAAAAGAAACAGGTTCTTCACGAAGTATTTCACAATTGCAAAAACTTACCCATACACAATTATCAAAAGACTTACAATCCATTCAAACCACGTTATCCAAGTTACCCGACAGCACACCATCGATTCCGGAAGTCACCTGTTCCTCTGACCCAACGGTTATCTTATCAGAATTAAATGCTAAGATAGCCAAAACCTTTCCCCGCTCTCCTGACGTAACTACTCGAGTCAAATATGTTGCTAAAGATATGGAAGCCTATTTAAGTCCTGCTTTCTATATGATTCCTCCCATTGATAATATTACTGAAAACATAATCTACGTGAATCAAAGCAATACTCCTGACGGAATTGAACTTTATACAACACTTGCCCATGAAGGCTACCCTGGTCACCTATACCAGACTACCTATTACCTGGGCCTACACCCGGATCCATTGCGTACATTATTAAATTTTAACGGTTATGTAGAAGGTTGGGCAACTTATGCCGAGATGTGTTCTTATTATCTGGCACCCTTAGCTCCCAATCAAGCTCTTCTTTTACAACGAAATGCCTCCTCTATTCTTGGAATCTATGCATTGGCCGATATGGGCATTCATTATGACGGCTGGAATTTACTGGACACTATCAACTTCTTTAAAAGTTACGGAATTCAAGATATCGACACCATTAAATCTATCTTTGAACTCATTGTCTCTTGCCCCGGAAATTATCTGAAATACTATATTGGATATCTAGAATTTTTAGACTTGAAAAAAGAAGCCCTCCAACAATTAGGTGACGACTTCTCACAAACTGAATTTCACAAATCTATTCTGACAATTGGTCCTGCTCCTTTCGATATTATCCGAAAGCATCTCCTTGTCAGAAAAAGTTGAAAGTACTTATTCTACATCTGTCCCACCAACACCACGCTTGCTGTAATTCCAGCTAGTGTAGCTATCAATGCACCGGCAAATGTCCATCTGGTCTTTTTTACTCTTATAGTCATAAAGTACACACTCATCGTATAAAAAATGGTTTCTGTACAGCTCATCATTATAGAAGCAATTAGACCTATTCTAGAGTCTGTTCCATACTCTTTGAATAGGTCTAATACCAATCCTGTTGCAGCTGAAGAAGAGAACATCTTGATGACCATCAGAGGAACTAATTGTCCCGGAAACCCTATATATCCAGTCACTCTTCCCAATAATTCCGCAAGCCACCCTAAGAACCCAGAAGCCCGTAATATACCTACTGCAATCATAAGTCCTATTAATGTTGGCATAATCTTAATTACAGTCATAATTCCATCTTTTGCACCTTTTATAAATTCTTCATACACATGAATACGCATATACATGCCATAAAACACGATTTCCAGAATCATTACCGGAATGATAAAATTTGAAAGATATACAAATACGTTTGCCACAATTATCCTGCCTCTATATTACCTTTATACACAGTATACGCACACCTCTTCTGTAACATAACCATATTGCCTTTCTTTTTAATAGCTTACTCTAATCGGAACTTATCTACCAACTCTTTTAATATCTGTGACTGTCCACTTAGTTCCTCACTGGCTGCCGCACTTTCTTCTGCAGTTGCTGAATTAGTCTGTACGACACTTGATATCTGATCAACGCCTTGTGTTACTTGTTCAATGGACTGTGCTTGTTCCGAAGATGCTGTTGCAATCACATTGATTGTGTGGGAAACCATAGTTGCTTTTTCAACAACCTCATTCAACGACCCGGCCGTATCGTCTGCAATCTCTGTTCCATGTTTAATGGCTTTGATTGCACCTTCTATTAAAGCTGTCGTGTTTTTAGCAGCTTCTGCCGACTTTTGAGCCAAATTTCGAACTTCATCTGCAACAACTGCAAACCCTTTACCGGCTTCTCCCGCACGCGCCGCCTCAACCGCTGCATTCAGTGCAAGAATATTCGTCTGAAAGGCTATATCCTCAATGGTCTTAATAATCTTTCCAATTTCATTCGATGTGTTTGTAATCTCGTCCATTGCAGCAATCATCTCCTGCATCTTCTGATTACTTTCTATAATCTCCTTCCCCGTTTCATCTGAAAGAGCATTGGCACTTTGAGCGCTTTGGGCATTGGCACTTACATGGTCAGAAATATCCGCAATCGTTGCTGATAATTCCTCCAAGGAAGATGCTTGCTCTGTAGCTCCCTGAGACAGTGCCTGTGCTCCTGATGACACTTGTTCCGAACCACTTGAGACTTGATCAGATGCCTGATTAATTTGATTGATAGTACCCCTTAAGTCCGCAAGTAATGCTGCCATCGATGTCAATAATTTTTCATAACCGCCTATGTAAAGTGCAGAATTTTGGCTACCTACCATTAGATTTCCTTGCGATATCTCTCCAAACGCCACAGATAAATCTTTAATAATAAAACTTACATTGTTCACGATCTTACTTGTAGAGTTTGCCAGTATCTCTGTTTCATCTTTGGTATGGACTTCCGGTACCGGAGTGTCCAGGTCTCCATCTGCAAATTTTGCCAAGCGTTGTGCACATAGTTTGATTGGATTTGCAATCTTCCCACCAATTACTGTAGCCACTACTACTGACACTATAATTGTTATAAGAAGCAAGAACATCG
Source organism: Lachnospiraceae bacterium (assembly GCA_036656795.1). GTDB lineage: Bacteria > Bacillota > Clostridia > Lachnospirales > Lachnospiraceae > CAUPWF01. The sequence continues at coordinate 42,715 of JAVXHR010000013.1, forward strand.
TGATGACAATAGCATTACGCATGCTACTCATAAAGTCCATTACCGGTGCTGATATTGCTATACTCCAGCCTTCACTATTGGAAACAGGTGCATACGAGATAAATTTTTGCTTACCTCCTGATGTGTAAGTTCCAAACCCCGTTTCTCCCTTTCGCATCTTTTCATGGTTCTTTGCCAATGCTTTTAATTTTTTATCTGTCTTTGCCTGTTCTTCAATATTCTCTTTTTCCTTTACCGTCTCCAATGTAGTGTCGGCAATCGTAACACCAGAATTATCAATCATGTATGCGCCACTACCTTCACTAATCTTAATCGATGTCATAATATCATTTAAAAACGTCTCTTGGGGGACATAATATACAACTCCTACTACAGTTGTATCTGGAATTCCATTTTCCCACAATGGTGCACTCACTATAATTGTAAGTTCTCCCGTCACTTTACTAATAAGTGGATCGGATACAAATGTTTTTCCTTTCATAGACTCTTGAAAATAATCACGATCACTATAATTTTTATCTTCAAAAATACTATCACCTGATGCATTCAGCACATTTCCGCGTTGCAAATCATACGTTTTGGCTCTTTGTTCAACCAACGCCTTTTTATCAGAAATAGAAACATCTGGATTCGCTAATCTTGCAATACTTCCTGATTCTCTCGCTATGTTCTCGTATCGCTGAAGTTCTTGTGCCGTTCTTTCCCCTGCTAGAATAGCTGTTTCTGTCATGGTCTGTTCCAACATCTTCACTGTACTATTATAGTTTAAAAGGATGGCTGTCCCTCCAACTATGATGATTGCAATGCTGACAACAAGGACCATTACTTTTATAATTCTTGTCTTGATACTCGTTGTACCACTTTCTTTTTTTTGATGCTTGTCTTCTTTTATCTTTGCCATTTTTTCACCCCCGCTTTTCGTTGGTACTATGCACTATTTGTAATTTAATTACACGAATTATAACATAATTGTATTTATTGCACAATAAAAAATTATATCCTTCATTCTAACTGCAGCATGCCATGCTATTTTTTTATGGACATGATCTTAGCAAAGATCACCCCTGCAAATGTAGATATAAAGGTAGCAATCATTGCTGGCACAACAATAAGCGTTGGGTTCACACTTCCATATTGACTACGATAAGCAATCATATTAATGGGGATTAATTGCAATGATGAGATATTAATTACAAGAAAAGTGCACATCTCATTAGATGCAATTCTTCTCTTTTGACGTTCTTTTGTATTTAATTCATCTAAGAATTCCATTGCCTTTAGTCCTGCCGGAGTTGCTGCCCAGCCAAGCCCCAATACATTCGCAATTAGATTTGTTGCTATATAATCATTTGCTGGGTGATTTCTTGGTATATCAGGAAATAAGAACCGAATAATCGGTTGTATCTTCTTGGAAGCTGCCGCTATAATTCCGGCCTTTGTTGCAATTTCCATTAATCCCATCCAGAATGCCATAATTCCCATAATTGTAATGCATAATGTAATTGCTTCCTTAGAGGAATCTAATGCTGCCGTTGTAATCTCCGGCAATCTGCCTGTACAAGCGCCAAATAATACTCCTACTATAATCATTCCACCCCATAGATAATTAAGCATAAAAATACCCCCCAACCTATACTTTGAACTAATATATGATGGCGAGTATCTTCTTATTCTTTATAACTTTATATTCTTTTTTCTTAATCGTTCATACACATATGCTCTAAAAATCGTATAGCACACTGAGGTAAGCGGAATAAACACCAACATACCTACTACCCCCATAAGGCTTGCCCCTACGCTGACTGCAACCAGCACCCAGATAGATGGAAGTCCTACCGAGTTACCTACAACATGAGGGTAAATCAAATTCCCCTCCACTTGTTGTAAAATTAAAAATATAACGAGAAAAATAAGTGCCTGAAATGGATTCACCATTAGTATTAAAAAGGTTCCTACAAAACAGCCAACAAATGAACCAAAGATAGGGATTAACGCTGTAAATGCAATCAAGATCCCAATCAACAGTGCATATGGCAATTGTAAAATTGTTAATACTATAAGAAATAAAGTTCCCAATATAATGGCTTCTAAACATTGCCCTGTTAAAAAACTAGAAAATGTCTTGTAAGATAATGAACAAATCCCTAAAATATTTGTCACAACCTTAGATGGGAGAAATGCATAAAGCACTTTTTCAACCTGAATATATAATTTTTCTTTTTGCAAGACAATATAGCATGCAAAGATAAACCCAATAAAAAACGTTGTCATTCCACTAATGATACTTTTAGCCGCCGCAAAAGATACATCTAAGACACTTCCAGCTCCAATTTTAAAAAAGGTAATTAGACTTTCTGCAATCTGCTCCCAGTTAATCTCTAAATTATTAATCCATTTCACAATTTCTTTATTATTCTGAAACAACTGCTCACACCATATCTGCGCTTTTGGTATAAATTCTTGAATATTCATTCCAAGACTAACAAATGTTGCTCCCAACTGTGGTACAACCACAAAGATAACAACCATACATATTCCTATCACAGCACCAATTGCAATCAGCAAACTAAGTGGACGCCCTAATTTCTTTGATATCTTAGAATCTTTCATCTGCTTATTATGAAACACATGGCGCTCAAAAAAGCTCATTGGAACATTAATAATAAATGCTACTGCGCCACCTAGTATAAATGGAAAAATAATATGCAAAACAAACTCTAATCCTACTAAAACCACTTGATACTTCCATACCCCAATTAAGATTACTATTGCTATTATAATAAATCGTTTATTATCCTTGATATCCCCTTGTTTCAATTCCATTCTGCTCCTCCCAATTATAAAAGACTATGATCGTATTCTATCATACAATCATAGTCTCATCATTATTTTTATAAAATTTTCACTAAATAACAATTAATTGGTAATTGTAAGTTCTGTTTCTTTATCAAATACATGAATCTTCTCTGCATCAAATGCAAAATTCACAGTATCTCCTGTTCTTGCAGTTGTTCTTGCATCTACTCTTGCTGTCATGCTTGATCCTTCATAATCAAAATACAGATACACTTCTGCACCTAACATCTCATATACACGAATCGTCGCTTCAATTACTGTATTTGGTGAAGATTCAATAAACATTTGCTCATCATGCACATCTTCTGGGCGAATCCCAAGTGAAACTATCTTACCTGCATATCCACCTTCAATTAACTTTTTAGCTTTTGCCGGTGGCAACTCAAGAGAAGATGGTCCTACTTTAAGAGATACCTTATCTCCGTTAACTTCACACTCTGCATCTAAAAAATTCATCTGTGGTGAACCAATAAAACCAGCTACAAATAAGTTGTTTGGCGCATCATATAATACCTGTGGTGTATCTACTTGTTGTACAATTCCTGCATTCATAACAACAATTCTAGTTCCCAATGTCATCGCTTCTGTTTGATCATGTGTAACGTAGACAATTGTTGTTCCAAGTCTTTGATGTAATTTAGAAATCTCAATACGCATCTGGCCTCTAAGTTTTGCATCTAAGTTAGATAAAGGCTCATCCATCAAGAATACCTTAGGATCACGAACAATTGCACGTCCCATAGCAACACGTTGTCTTTGTCCACCTGATAAAGCCTTTGGTTTACGATCCAACAATGGTTCCAAATCAAGAATCTTCGCTGCTTCACGAACCATCTTATCTATCTCTGGCTTTGGTACTTTTCTAAGTTTTAAACCAAATGCCATATTATCATATACAGTCATATGTGGATATAATGCATAATTTTGAAAAACCATTGCGATATCTCTATCTTTTGGTTCTACATTATTAACTACTTTATCACCAATCCTTAATTCTCCATCTGTAATTTCTTCCAATCCTGCAACCATACGAAGTGTTGTTGACTTTCCACAACCAGATGGTCCTACAAAGATAACAAATTCCTTATCCTCAATTTCAAGGTTGAAATCCTTTACTGCTTCAAATCCATTCGGGTATGTTTTATTAATGTGTTTCAATGATAAACTTGCCATTTTTATTTCCTCCTATTATTCAACTGTTTCACTACCATAGGTAAAAGTATATAAAAAAAGTTCAACTCAGTCTATAACCGAGTTGAACAAATTTTATAACAATTACTATACAAGTTGACGAACTATTCTTGTGTTACATCAGGACCAATATAGCTTGCATTTCCATATCCAAGAATTAAATAAAATAGAACGGGCAATAACACCATTCCTATTGTAAATCCAGTTCCTTTTCCATATACATGAGATAACTTAATATTCAAGATAATACATAATACAAGATTAACACAAGGAATCAGTAATAAGATAAATAACCAACCCTTCCCTTTACCAAAGGCAATCTCATAGATACAATACACGCAATAAAATGGAACCACTGCTTTCCATCCTGCTGTTCCTGCTTTTTCAAACATCTTCCACCACCCAGCAATCGTAATGACCAAAAGCGCCAAGCTTATAATGATTGCCATTGGACTTGAAAATAACTCAGTGTATTCTTGTGTACTTGTCAGATAATTTGTTGCCATGATATAGCCTCCTCTTATGAAATATCATTGATATTTTTTTAACTAAAAAACAGTATAGCATATACTTATTATTCAGTCAAATTGTCGCCTGTTTGCTCCTCTATCAGTAGTGCCTGATAGACTTCTCGCTTGCGAATGCCACGATCTATCGCCACTTTTTTCATAGCTTCTTTTCTGTCCATCCCTTGTTGCATATATCGTCCCAGATGTTCCTTAATATCCATTTCTAACCATTGAGCTTTTGCTTCCTCCTGTAATTCTTGCCTACTCCTTCCCTCTATTACAATTACACATTCACCTCTTGGTTCATGAATTTCGTAGTACGCAATTGCATCTTCTGTTGTAGTTAAGAATGCTGTTTCATACCGTTTGGTAAGTTCTCTACATACTGTAATATTTCGATTCCCCAAATTCTCCCGTAGTTCTTTTAATGTCCGTACTAATCGATGTGGTGCCTCATATAGAACTATGGTACGTGTTTCATCTATCAATTCTTTCAATATTGCTTGTTTTTCTTTCTTATCCGATGGTAAAAATGCCTCGAACACAAAACGACGAGTAGACAAGCCCGACAACGTCAACGCAACAATACACGCAGCCGGCCCCGGAATTGATGTAACTTCTATACCTGCCTCATAGCACATCTTCACTAACTCCTCACCGGGATCCGAAATTCCAGGTGTTCCAGCATCTGTAATTAGAGCAACCTGCAGTCCTTCCTGCAATTTCTCCACCAATTTTCGACCTTTTTCAATCTTATTATATTCATGATAACTGGTCATCGGTGTATGAATTTCAAAATGATTCAATAACTTAATGCTATTACGGGTATCCTCCGCTGCAATAATATCTACTTCTTTTAATATACGCACCGCTCGAAATGTCATATCTTCTAGATTTCCTATGGGTGTTGCACATAAATATAATATTCCGGACATAAACCCTCCATTTCTATTTGGTATTACAATGGAATAAATTATCTTTTAATTCCAATCTCGTGATATTGCTTCAATAATTCCTTTGTATATGCCCCATCTTCTCCATACACAATCAGTGGTTTCTCTACAGTCATTCTTGATTTTCCTCCACGCATTCCCTCAATTAAAACCATATTAGGTTCCTTTTCAATTGAAGGATAGACGAGTTGCATTCGTTTCGGCTCAATTCCATGCACTACCATCTTGGATAAGATTTCTGCCAATCGAAATGGCCGATGGACCATGTAAAATCGTCCTTTTATTTTCAATACTTTTGCACTCTCTCTTAAGATATCATCTAAATTGCAAAGCACCTCATGCCGGGCAATTGCTTTGCTGCTATCCGAATTTTTTAGTCCATGGTTTCCTATCATGTAGGGAGGATTTGTAGTAATAACATCAAAAGAGGCAACACCAAATATGTTGGCTGCCTCTTTCATATCTCCCATAACAATCTCAATCTTTTGCTCTAAATGATTATGAATCACACTTCGGCGTGCCATATCTACACTTTCTTCTTGTATCTCCAACCCTGTAAAATGTGCCCCTTCTGTCTTTGCTTCCAGTAAAATGGGTAAAATTCCGGTTCCAGTTCCCATATCAAGTATACACTCTTCCTTTTTTACTCGTGCAAACCCAGAAAGTAAAACTGCATCCATACCGAAGCAGAATCTATCCTCGCGCTGTATAATCTCATATCCATTAATCTGTAGATCATCCAATCTCTCTTCCGGTTTTAGATTAGTTGTCTTCAAGCTTTGATTCTCCCTCTGTCTTCTCTAACTTTTGAAGTTCTTTCATTTCTGATTTTGAAAGTTTAATATCCGTTTTCTTGCGTTTTGGTTTAAATGTCAATTCTTCTACTTTATATTCTCGAATTTCTTTTTCATCATTTTCCAATGATACAACTACTCTGACTGTTTGACGAAGAACACTTACATTTTGAACCTGTCCTTTCAGTCCTTCTACTGTTGTAACAACATCACCCATCGCCGGCAGACAACTATTTAACTCTTCATAAGTTTCTTGTTCATTAGTCAAACAACACATTAATCTACCACACACCCCAGATATCTTTGTTGGATTTAATGAAAGATTCTGTTCTTTTGCCATCTTAATTGATACCGGTGCGAATTCCGAAAGATATGTGTTACAGCATAATGGTCGACCGCATATCCCTATTCCTCCACGTATCTTTGTCTCATCACGAACTCCAATCTGACGAAGTTCAATTCTGGTACGAAATACTGCCGCAAGATCCTTTACTAACTCACGAAAATCAATTCTTCCATCTGCGGTAAAATAAAAAAGTACTTTATTATTATCAAATGTATATTCTGCATTGATTAGTTTCATCTCTAGCTCATGTTTACGTATCTTTTCTAAACAAATCTCAAAAGCTTCTTTTTCTTTTTCTCTATTCTTTTGTTCTATTCGTTTATCCTCTTCTGTTGCTACACGAATCACTACCTTTAATGGCTGCATAATTTCTTCATCGTCCACATCTTTCGGACCCATTACAACATTCCCAAATTCTACCCCTCTTGCAGTCTCTACAATTACTTGAGCTCCTTGTTTAATATCCAATTTCCCCGGAGCAAAAAAATATATCTTCCCTGCTGTGCGAAATCTGACTCCTATTACTCTTGTCATCTTTTAGTTCTCCTTTATTGTCAATAACAGCAATTCCATTACTAAATCAAAATTAACATTGGCTTTTAGACGTGCTTTAGCTGTCTCTAAACTATTTAATATTATTTCAATTCCCTCATAGGAACTTTTTCTTGCTTGTTCTTTAATGAAATTCAATTGGTCAGAAAATACTACTCCATTCACATCTTTTGTTGCTTTATAAAGCAATACATCTCTATACCAAATCATAATAATATCAAGATAATCATTCACACTTAATTTATAGGTCATAATGCGTTTAATCGCTGCCACAATTTCATGTAATTCCATCTCATTAATGTATTTCAATAATTGGATTGCCTCTTCTTTTACTTCATTAAAATGCTCTGACGTTGCCAGCATAATTGCTTTTCCAACATTCCCCTGTCCAAACGCAGTACAAATATCCGCCTGATAATCCGGTATGCCCAGTTGTTCCATGAGATATTTTTTTATCAAAGTATCTTTAATATTCTTTAATTTCAACATAACACATCTTGAGGTGATTGTTGGCAATAAACTATCTGCATTCTCTGCCAATAAAAAAATAATCGCATATTCCGGTGGTTCTTCAATTGTCTTTAATAATGCATTCTGCGCCTGTTGTGACAACATGTCCGCACCTGGAATAATATAGATCTTATATGGATTGCTGTATGGTTTTACCATAATATCGCTATTCAACTGTTGACGAATATCATCTACACTGATGGTATTTGGTTTTTCATGGGTAATACGTATAATATCCGGATGATTTCCACTATTGGCTTGTCTACAGGAATGACATTCTCCACATGGTTCCGGACCTTTTTTTTCGCACTCTAACGTCATAGCAAACAGGTTCGCTAATAACTTCTTTCCCGAACCACGTTCCCCACTCAAAATGTATGCATGTGAGACCTTATCCAGACTTACAGCGCTTTGTATATATTGAATGATATCTTTATGCCCTACAACATCCTTAAATCCGTTCATGTGCACCTCTTCTTCTTGCTACTCTTTGCCTGTATTATATCACAACTTCTTTTGAATACCTAGTATAATTTCTGTTCTGCATGTTTCCAAATCCTCATTTACATAAGGTTTTTTAATTCCTACTCTCATTAGATTTTCTAAAGAAAAATCTTTCTCATCTGCAAGAAATCTCCTGCATAACTCTGCATACTGTGGTGCATTCTGTTCTCGTTCCCGATTCAATGCCCGTTGCAATCGTAGCCCATCTTCTACCTCAATATAAAATGGTACTACTCTCTCTTTTCCAAAATACAGTTGCATCTTCTCATAAGATTCTAACGTTCCAATCACAAGATAATTGTGACGTTCTATATCAATCTGTCCGTCATCTACCGTAAAGTATCTCCATATTCCCTGAACAGTATTATAAGCTCTCAATTCTATAATCTTTCCTGTCTCTTCCAACTGCTTTCTTTTTGCTTCATTTACAAAAAAATACTCTACTCCGTCTTGCTCATTGGCTCTAATTGGACGTGTTGTATATGGTACAATTGTCTGAAGTGTAGGAATACATTCTTTCACTTGTTTGTATAATGTATCTTTTCCGGAAGAGCTTTTTCCCATTATATAAAATATACTACCCATGTATCCACACCTTTATATACCCTTCTTTATGTAAGCCTTCTATCAAAAAGCCAAACGCGCGATATTGAGTAAGACATGCTATCACTTCTTCTGTTATACGTTCCCCCGGAACCATCAATGGAATCCCCGGCGGATATAAGTATGCGTATTCTGTGGTAATATACCCTCTGCATTCTTCCCATGGGAGATTCCTGAATTCATCTTCTTCAACCAATGATTCTCGCATTTTACCCAAAATCCACGCACTCCCACACACCATTTCTGCACATGGAAGTTTTTGTTCTATGGTTACACCAACATGATACTGTAGACCATGATCTATACGTTGTAACGCCTGGACAAACCGTACAAATCCCTCTTGGGTATCTCCAACAGAAGTCATACCAAGCACATAATTTCCTGCCACCATTTCTAATTGCAAATGATCCTTTTCCAATAAATAATCATATAATTCCTTACTAGAAATTGTTGTATCTTTCACCGATATTACAATCTTTGACTTGTCATAGTTTGGAGTCTCCACCATCTGCATATGTTGTAAAGATCGTAATTCCGCTCGTGTCTCTGTCAGTCGCTGTACATAAGGATTCATAACCTCTTCTCGTCTCGTCTCAAGCATCTCAATACAAGTATCAATACTTGCCATCAATACATAAGATGGGCTACTTGTCTGCAATATCTGTAGATAATTCTGTACTATTGCCCGATCTACCAGGTGCCCATTCATATGCAATAATGCTGCCTGAGTTAATGCCGGCAATGTTTTATGCAGACTATGGATCACAATATCTGCTCCTTTTGTGTTCGCATTCTCAGGAAAATAGGAATGAAACCCAAAATGTGCACCATGTGCCTCATCTACAATTAGTGGGATACCTTTCCTATGTACATACTCTGCTATCCTCGCAACATCTGATACTACCCCATCATAGGTAGGCGATGTAATAACCACTGCTTGAATCTCCACATGCTCTTCTACCAGCGCTTGAATAGCTTCAACCTCAATCTCACCATTCAACTGATTCTCTTCTAGAAACTTAGGATAGACATATATCGGATTTAATTCATTCAAAAAAATCGCATGATAAACTGACTTATGAGAATTCCTGGCTACTAAAATCGTATCACCTTTTTTAGTACAACCTAAGATAGCACTTAAGATACCCACCGTACTTCCATTAACTAGAAAATGAGTCTCGTCTGCATGATATAATGTTGCTGCTCTCATTTGTGCCTGTTTAATAATTCCATCTGCATGATGAAGATTATCAAAACCATCTATCTCTGTAATATCTATATCATAGGGTAATTTCACATCCAATAGTTGTTGATTTCTCTTGTGCCCCGGCATATGAAATCCATAATAATCTGATGTACTATATGCAATTAATTTATCATATAACATACTCATCTATATCTACCTATCCTTGCTTTGGTCTATCGTAATACCTGTACACCAAACATAGATGTTTCTACGGAGGCCAATGTATCTTGATTGTCTGTTTTTAATACAGCACTTGCCGTATAAATGGTATCCCCTACCGTTTCGCCATATGTTACACTGTATTTGTCTTCATTTTCTCCACTATAGGATACTACAACTTTATACCAATTAATACCATCTGTTTCCCCACTTTCAAAACTCTCTATCTCACATTGCAAATCCGGATTAGTACCATTTAATTGTGTCAGATATTCCTCCCTAGTTGTCGGCATCTTAATATCCGCGCTAGGCGCCTCCACAATATTAATTGCCCCTTCTTCTGAAGTAAAGTTTACATATCCTTTGGAATCATCTGTACAGATCCATGTTCCTTGTGGAACGGTAAACATTATTTTCCCATCTGAAGAGGTAAAGGTCGTGCCTGCTAGATTTTCTGAGGTTGGCTTTGATGTCTTTTCTTTCCCCTCGTTTTTCACTTCTTTTTTTTCATCTTTTTTTGTTATATCCTCTGTTATATCTTTTTTCACCTTTTTATCTTTTGTTCCACATGACGTTGCCATAGATAACGCTAAAACAAGTACTAATGCTATCAGTATAAGTTTTTTTATTCCTTTTCCCATATGAGTTCCTCCTAACTTTTTACTGTCTTTTTATAATACATATGTATACATGTGCCTACTAAAGTTCCCACAACAGCAGGTGCAATCCACCCTAGCCCCACTTCGTAAAATGGTAACATCTGTATTCCTGTTGTTAAAATTGGGATTTTAATCCCACACTGAAATAATGCTGAAACAACACTTGCAATTCCTGTTAATAAAATACTTAATTGATACACATAATCGCGTGTTCCAACTTTTGGGTGTATGAATGACAAGATAATTAATACAATTGCTACCGGATAAATTGCTGATAACACCGGCACGGAGATTGCTAGTATCTTGCTTAATCCTACATTTGATACAACAAAACTTGCACCTGCAAAGATAGCAACCCATTGCTTATAAGATACTTTAGGCACAATCGTGCAGAAATATTTACTACAACAACATAATAATCCAATACACGTATTCATACACGCAATAAAAAAGATAATAGCTAAAATAATCATACCAGGTTTTCCAAACAAGAATCGAACCATAGTTGTCATTACATTTGCACCATTCTCCATATTGGAAAATGCTCCACCTGCAAGTGCACCAATATGTGCTAATGCACCGTATACCAGTAACAACACTCCACCTGCTATAATCCCTGCATTAATCGTTTCTTTTACTACAACGGAGTCATCTTTGATTCCGATTGCCCGTATATTTAAAGAGATAATAATACCAAAATTCAACGCTGCGATGGTATCCATTGTTTGATATCCATCCAAAAACCCCTTTACAACAGGGTTACTCTTATAAAGTTCTGTGGTTGTTCCATAAGCTCCTACTGGATTCACAATACAACCCACAAAAATAATACAAATAAGAACTAATAGACATGGTGTCATAATCTTCCCCAACCGCTGTGTCAATTGTTCAGGTTTCATTGCAACTATAAAAGCAATGATAAAGAAGATTGCTGAATATAGTACTTGTGCAAGGGCTGTTGGGATCATATCTCCTAGAAATGGTGTAATTGCCATCTCATAAGATGTACTCGCCGTACGAGGAATTGCAAGACAAGGTCCAATGGACAGATAAATCAACAACGTAAATACAAATGCAAATTTTGAGTGTACTCGCCCTGCAAGAACAGATAATCCGTCTGCTTTTGCTACCGCAACAACTCCAAGTATTGGGAATCCTATAGCCGTTATAATAAATCCTATCATAGCACTCCACGTTTTACCGCCTGCTAATGCACCTAAAAAGGGTGGAAATATCAGATTCCCTGCTCCAAAAAACATTGAAAATAATGTGAGTCCAACTAGTATACGATTTTTTTTTGATAATTGCTTCATTTCATTTTAATCCTTCCGATTTATAAAGTTTAGATAGAGTCTATTATAACTCATTGCGCAATATATTTATAGTCTTTAATGCAAAATTTATCTTATGAAAAGCAGCATATATAAAAAATCGCAACCCTTGATATTTATTGGGGTTGCGACCTTTTTCAATAATGAGACATCGGGGATTCGAACCCCGGACAACTTGATTAAAAGTCAAGTGCTCTACCAACTGAGCTAATATCCCTTGATCAAACTACTATAAGATTATATTAAACAACTTCCATATGCTTAGGCCAAATATACTCAGCCAATGCTCTGGAAGTCAAGTGTTTAATGAATGCCTCGAACCGGAATCGAACCAGTGACACGAGGATTTTCAGTCCTCTGCTCTACCGACT
>JAVXHR010000014.1:0-12124 GCA_036656795.1 Lachnospiraceae bacterium
CAATATTATGTTGTATTCTCATAGTATTTCCTCCTTGAAATGTTGGGATAGGAACATCCTTGTTCCCCCTTTGTTTATTGTTACATATAGAAACAATTCCTATAAGCGATTGTATGTGGTACCACCCAATACATGTGCTTGTTCTTCGAGCGTCGACTTGCTCAAGAATAGATGTTGAAACTTGTTTCTTAGTTGTATTATCGAGCGCTTAATGATAATACTTAAGGTAATTTAGAATATTATTTAATTTTAAGAAAGATTTTTATAAAAGCTCAGTGTCTTGCACGTCACCATCTGCAATTTTAACGGCTAATGTTTCGGTCAAATCCATCTCATATGGGCGCACTTTTGTTCCGTCTTTTTCACGCAATACGCGAATTACTGGACGGAATGGCATATTATGATTTTGATGTTTGACAATAGCGATGCGTTCATCAGAGAGTCTTATTAAAGAGCCATTTGGGTAGATTGCTAATAAGCTGACAAATTTACATACAAAGTCAGGATCCAGTTTTAATCCGGCATCATGTTGTAAGATCTTCACGGCGGCAGAGGAGGAGAGGGCTTTGTGGTAGCAACGGTCCATGGTTAGAGCGTCATAAATATCTGCAATGGCAACGATGCGAGCAAATGCATGAATTCGGTCTCCCTTTAGTCCCTCTGGATAACCAGACCCATCTAATCGTTCATGGTGGTATAGGGCAACGTTCTTTGTGACTGCAGACATCAAAGAGTTTTCTTTCAGAATCTCATATCCTAATTCGGAATGTTTTTGTATATGAGCAAATTCAAGTGGAGTAAGCTTTCCGGGCTTGAATAGAATCTCTTGGTCTAATACCGTTTTCCCAATGTCGTGAAGCATGGCACCTTCTGCTAATAAGCGAAGTCGTGATTTGGGATATCCAAGTCCAGTTCCAAGAAGCAATGCATAGATAGTGACGTTCATAGAATGGGAGAGGGTACTGGCATCGGTTGTTCCGATGTTGTCAAGACTAACTAGAATATCATCTCTGCAAAGAAGCTCGTCTAAGATTACTGCTGATGAAGTAGACAAAGCGGAAGTTTCAAGACAACCGGTATTGGTAAATGTATCAAAGGTGTTCTGCAATACATTTCTACATTTGATTAAAGTTGTCTCCGAAATGATTTCGGTAACATCAATATCTTCACTAATGGAATCTTCTATGTAAAGGCTTTGAATACCAATATTTGTCAGAAATTTCACGTATTTCCCAAGATTATCCACACCACGATTTAGCAAGAGTGTATTCTGAAAGAGTACAGGTCTTGCCAGGCACATGTCCGGTGTTAGATTTTTAATAGAAACTTTTCGCATGACTAAAGGCTCCTGTCCGAAATTAAATTAATAAGTTCCAATCACTATATCATCGGCAGCTTTGGAAGATAGATAAATATTGCATCGGGTCAGTGGTTCGCTGATGCTTCTAGAAGTAGTGCCAATGGTGATGCGAACTGGAGGATTCAAGTTCGTAACACAAACATGGCAAGAGGCAATATCAAATACATAATTATCATAGTCCATAATCTGTTTGGTTACACTGGATATCTTTGTTTCATAAAGCGCTTTTTGATCTGTAAGATTTTTTAAAATCGCTTCTTTTTGTTTTGAAAGTGTGTGAAGACTGGTTAAGTATATAATGTTTTTTTGCATCTGCGAATAGGTGTTATTTAATTCGGCCAATGTGTGACTTGCTTGTTTACGTTTTTGCGCCAGATTAAATGGTAGTCCAAGAGAGATATCTGTCAGATGGTTTGACAGTGTGCCAATAATCTTGGCATCTACGGTACAAGCCCAGATGTGACAACCAATAATAATCCCTTTTCCCTTTGTAGCAGATAGAGCGTTATTGCAGAACAATTGACTGTTAATCATACTTTCCGCATAGATAGAGCCATCTGCGTAGGCAGTGCAATTTTCCAAAAACCGAGTGACAATATCACCACCAGCTCGCAAGATTCCTTGCATATTTCCATTGACTCCTCCTAGGACACTGATATTTCCACCGGCTGTCAGAGTGGCACCCTCAACCAGACCATGAGTAATAATATTTCCTTCTGCAATCAAAGTAAATCCGCTATGGACATCACCAAAGACCTCGATGTCCCCATCAAAGTCCAGATTGCCAACAGAACTATCTACATTACTTTTTATTACTAACTTTTCGTACACATTAAAATTAGAACCTTCAAAAATCACATGACCGGAGGAAGAGGCAAGTACTTGATTGCCGTCCGGGGAGATGCAAGTGTTCTGCCCGGCTGGAATATGAGCCTGCTTGGACGCGCGAGCGGGCAATTTCTTCCCGGTTACATCGATCCCGTCAATTCCTTCTACCGGGTGGATGATATCACAGATTACTGTGCCTTTTTTAATATTCTGTATCATATTCAGATGCTTAAAATCAATAGTACCTTTGTCGTCTTCTTTTAGCCGTATCTCTGCAAGACGAGAAAAATAATCGATAATTTTTCCGTCTTCTCCCGGGACAGGAAGTGTACCACTGGCAATTAGCATGGTTTGATTATACATTTTTTCGGAGATGATTTGAACCAAAAGCTTGTAGTCTATATTGGTAGTTACCTGTGCTTCTTTAATGGCAATCATAAGTTGATCTTTGGTAATGTCAAGTCCACCATTAGATGGCGGTGTCGCCACCATGTAAACAGACATAAAATTATTCGTAGCCCATACATGCACTGTTGCATCTTTGGGTGGAAGTACAGGTGCGATGTCTTCCTCTTCTTCGGACGTATGATCAAGAGGAGCATCTTGTGCAATATAGACATCAGCATCAGGTAATGATGCTAGCATATTGGGCGAAAAAGCATCTAGGTCATGAAAAGGGTGATGGTTATCGTCCTCAGAGATGGGCTCCGTAGATTGTGAATCAGGTACTTCGGGGCTTCTATCTGTTGTTTTAGGTGTGCTGCGCCAAAATTTCATAAATTTCTCCTTATGATGTGTCTTATAGTTAGATAGTAATTGTTTGTTAGGTTAATGTCAATAAATAAAAGCGTAATCAAGTTGGAATCATGTCGGAAGTTGACAGAATTTTAAAAAAAAGCTAATATAAATATAAGGAATATGAATAGAACAGAGAGGTGGAATATGAGTCGAATTAATGGAATAAATGTCGGAAATAATGCCAATGATATACGGATGCAATTACAGTCAACCCATACTGCTTATAGTTCGGCTTACTCAAAGTTCCAAGATATCCTACGCTTGGCACAGACAGAGCAGGGGATAAAGCCTACAGGAGCCAATGCGTATGGAAGATTCAATAAAACGGTTACAGGATGCACAGAAAGCATGGATGCTATCTTTGAAGAGGCAGCTGATACCTATGGTGTGCCACTGAATCTTCTGAAAGCGGTTGCAAAAGCGGAGTCTAATTTTAATGCCGATGATGTATCTTCGGCAGGTGCAATAGGGGTGATGCAGTTGATGCCTGCTACAGCAGCTTCGTTAGGAGTGACAGATCCATACGATGCGAGAAGCAATATTATGGGTGGAGCAAAGTATCTGGCAGAAAAGCTACAACAATATAATGGCGATGTAGAACTTGCATTAGCTTCTTATAATGCGGGTAGTGGAAATGTGAGAAAGTATGGTGGAGTGCCTCCGTTCAAAGAAACACGTAATTATATTAAACGCGTCTTAGGGTATGCGCAGGAAACCATCACAATTGGAAAAGAAGTGACAGGAAAAATTGGAAATATAGAAGAAAACAAAGATATAACACAATGGCAGGTTCCACTGATGGGCTTATCTAATCCAAAGGAAATGTGTTTGTACATGATCGAAAGCATGAAGATGCAGATGCAGATGGATTTTCAAATGGCACTTAATTCTTCGGACAACAGTACCACTGACATTGATGACTATGAAACAAAATTCAGTCAATCTATATAAGCAGATAGAAAGTGAAAAATGAAATCAAGTAAGAAAAGGGGGAGCGAAGCGGTATCCCTTTTTATTGATTAAATATAAAAGATATATAATGTAACCATAAAATAAGAACATAAAATAAAAAAAATGTCGAAAAAAGATTGAAAAAACAAGCGCGATGATTGACAAACAATGGAAAAAAAGATAAGATTATATGAGAAGTATCTTAACATAGCGAAACTGGACGTTGAGTACAACAAATATAACAATAATAGATGTTTAGAATGGAGTGGTAGTATGAGTTTTATCATAGGCAATACGGTTTCCATGTCAGAAAAATCCTTGGATTTTTTGTGGCAGAAGCAACAGGTAACAATGAACAATATTGCAAATATTGATACTCCCGGCTATAAGAGCAAATACGTAACATTTGAAGAAGAATTCAGCAATAAATTAAAGGCTGCAAGTATGACGGGAAACAGACAAGAAATCAGCAACATTATTCACGAGGCAGGGACAACTGTTCGCAATACAAATCCGGAATCAGCAAGGCTAGATGGGAATGATGTGAATACAGATACAGAAAATGTGGAACTTGCAAGAACAACATTACAGTATCAATATTTATTGAATTCAGTAAACAGCGATATTGCAAGATACCGTACAGTAATTAAAGGATAGATAGAAGGGGGCAACAAGTATGAGTCAGTCATTTATTACACCAATTAATGTGGTGAAATCAGCAGCAGAATGGAATGAGACCCCTACAGTTAAGGGAAGCGATGGAAGCTCTTTATTTAAAAATGTGTTTGAAAATGCAATTGAAAATGTATCTTCTTCGGAACAGGAACTTGCAAACCAGGAATACCTTCTTTCTACAGGGCAGATAGACAACGCCCATACAGTTCCTATTGCAGCAGCAAAGGCACAGCTATCGGTAGAGTTGTTGGTGCAATTAAGGAATAAAGCTTTGGAAGCGTATACAGAGATGATTAAAATTAATGTATAACCGAAGTCACACATGGAAGTAACAGAAGAAAGAGACCCAACAACACATGGAAAAGATAAAAGAATTATTAGAGAAGATAAAGAACCTCACACGTAAGACAAAAAGAAATATCATAATCGGGACTATTGTGGTGATTGCTTTTGCAGTTGGTGTTGCAGTAGTTCTTAATAATAAACCGTATGCAGTTATGTTTTCGGACGTCAGTAATGAAGAAGCGCAACAGATTATTACAAAGCTTCAGGATTCGGGTACAGAATATCAGTACAGAGATGGTAATATCCTCGTGAAGGAAGAAGTATTAGATGCAACAAAAGCTGAGATGGTTTTTGCGGGATATCCCACCAGTGGATTTACATACGATGTATTTAAAGATAATGCAGGACTCATGACAACAGATTCTGATAAGAAGACTTATCAATTGTATGAATTGCAGGATCGAATAGGTGCAACGATACGGTTGTTTGATGGAGTAAAAGATGCCAAGGTTAATATTGCTCTTGGAAAAGATGATAAATATGCATTGAAGTCAAACGAGGAAGAATCCAAAGCCACCGATGGAGCAAGTGCTACAGCTACGGTAATTATGAAAGATGGTGGTTCACCTACGAGTGAACAGGCAGTTGCAATTCAAAGATTAGTGTCTCGCAGTATTCAAGGATTAACATTCCAGAATGTATCGGTATTCGATGGTAACGGGGTTGAAGTTTCAGCGGACACCTCGTCTTCGGGTTCATCCAGTGGTACAGATAGTACAAAATTAGCAGAACTTGTTGAAAATCAGATTTCAAGAAATGTAATGAATGTGCTAGTACCTATCTATGGACCGGGAAATGTTCGAGTATCAGCAAAAGGCATCATCAATATGGAACAACTGGTTCGAGAAACAACGGAATACACAACACCTGAAAAAAAAGATGAAAATGATAAGACCGGAATCGTGCAAAAAGAATCCGGTTCCGGAGCAAATACAGGAGCCACAACGACCGGAGGAGTGGCAGGGACAGAAACGAATGCGGATGTGCCTACTTATAATACGGGGACAGCAGCCGGAGCGGATGGCTATGCGAGTGACAGCTATTATAGGGAGTATTTGGTTAATCAGATTAAGGAGCAGGGTACCATTAATCCGGGAGTATTGGAAGATTTGACAGTATCTGTAGCAATTAACGGTAAAGATTTTGGGACCGTACGTGCGGCAGATTTAAAAGGATTGATTGGAAATGCCGCAGGAATTGCTGAGGCAGATCGCCAGACAAAGATAGCGGTAGTAAGCACACCATTTTATGAAGAACCCAAGAAAGAGGCAGCAGCAGATAGCGTTGCTAAATATATGGAACGCTACATGAGCCTTATTATTATAGGCATTGTGTTGTTTGTGATTTTAATTATAGTATTAGTGATTTTAAAGAAGAAAAAGAAACGAAAGAAGCGGACACCTGAAATTAAAGACAGCTATGTGGAAGTGGCTTCAACAAAGTCAACATATAATCAAGATATTATTGATTTGCAGAATGAAAAAGGTATGGAACTGAAGCAGAACGTTAGAGATTTTGCGGAGGAGAATCCGGAGATATCTGCACAACTGTTAAAGAAATGGTTAAATGGAGGAGGTCAAGATGGAAATGAGTAGTGAATTGACTCCAGAACAAAAAGCCGCCGCAGTTGTCATATCGCTAGGGGTTGATAAGGCCTCACAGATATACAAATATATGAGCGAGGACGATATTGAGAAATTAACAATTGAAGTTGCAAAGCTCGGACATTTAGAGGCGGACAGTACAGAAGCGGTTTTAGATGATTTTTATAAGACTTGTCTGACGCAGAAAGTAGTGACAGATGGAGGTTTGGAATATGCTCGAACGGTATTGGAACGTGCATTTGGCGAATCGACAGCGGCTTCATTATTGAACAAAGTGACAAAATCTCTACAACAGAGATCTTTTGATTTTATAAGAAAAAGTGATAATAAGAATTTGTTTTCTATCTTGCAACATGAGCGGGCACAGACGATAGCGCTTGTGCTTGCCTATGCAGATTCTGATAAGACAGCAGCGTTAATAGAAGAACTGCCCAAGGAAAGAAGATTACAGGTAGTAGAATGCATTGCCCGAATGGACAGCGCATCACCAGAAGCTATTAAGATTGTAGAAGAAGAGTTAAAGAAGAAGTTTTCAACCATACTTACCACAGATTATACAACGGTTGGTGGAATTAACTACATTGCGGATGTTATGAATCATATGGACAGAAGTAATGAAAAACTTATCTTTGATGAGCTTGGTAAAAAAGATGCAGAACTTACAGATATTATTCGCAAGAAGATGTTTGTATTTGAAGATATTATTACAATGGATGATAGATCTATTCAGAGATTCGTACGTGATTGTGATATGAAAGATTTGGTATATGCGCTAAAGAACGCAAACGAACAGATATCCAACCTTATCTTTTCCAATATGTCAGCACGTATGTCTGAGAGCATCAAGTCTGATTTGGAAGTTACTGTTAACGTTCGCTTAAGAGATGTAGAAGAAGCACAGCAGAGAATCGTTAATACGATTAGGCACTTAGAAGAAGAAGGCGAGCTTATTATCAATAAAGGCGGAAAGGAAGAGATAATTGTCTAAGGTACTTAAGACCAATGAAGAACAAAAATGTGTAGAACCGTACCAGTTTTTTGTGGACTTTCAGAGCCTAGATGGTGAAGATGATGCAACGAAGCCGGAGGAAACAACACCGGAGGATAAAGCTCATGCCGATCGGAGAATGGTAAGAACATATACCAATGCTGATGAAACTGTGGCGGAGGCATTAGAACAGGCACAGGTAATATTGGAAGCAGCTAGGACACAAGCAGAAGAGATAAAAAATGATGGATTTGAGGCAGGGCGAAAAGAAGGGTATGAGGAAGGGTATGAAGAAGGTTTTAGAAAAGCTTATGATGACCATACCGAACAATTATATCAAGAGGCAAAGCGATTTGAAGATGAATTGATTTCGTTTGTAGAGCAGATGCAGGTGAAAAAAACACAAGTATTGGATAATTACATTGACGATTTAAAGAAAATCGCATTGGCAGTTGCAGAAAAGATTATTAAAACAAGTTTACGCTCCAGCGGTGAGATTATAAAGCGCATGATTATCTCGGCAACAGATAAGCTTGAAAAGTCCTCTTGGGCGAAGATATACATAACAGCCAATGATGCCGGTCGTATGATGAAAGGTGATACCGATCTTGTGAACGAACTGTCACATATTTCGGATAACATAAAGATTGTAGTGATGGATACGGAAGAAGAAGGAAATTGTATTGTAGAACTTCCGGAGGAAATCATAGATGTAAGTGTAAATACACAATTGCAGAATATCAAAGATATTTTAAATAATGCAAGGGTGTAAGTAGGAGAGACATATGTTAAAGGACTTACCGGATCTGATATTAAAGTCAGAGACAATCAGCCATATAGGAAAAGTTGAGAATATCGTAGGTATGGCCATGGAATCTTCCGGTGGAAGAGCTAGTATTGGTGATATTGCCATGATATATAATGAAGACACAAAAAAACAGATTCCGGTAGAAGTTGTAGGGTTTAAAGAAAATAAAGTCCAATTGATGGCATATGAGAATATGAGTGGAATCTCAGCGGGAAGCTTCGTGCGTAATACAAAAAAGCGATTAAAGATTCCGGTGGGAGAATTCCTAAGAGGTAGGATTATTGATGCGTTAGGGGCACCTATGGACGATTTAGGTCCATTTGAATCTCCTAGATATTATTATGTGGAGAACCCATATATTAATCCAATGTCAAGACCTCCCATTGATGAAAAACTGGAGTTTGGCGTTAAAGCGATTGATGGCATGAATACTGTTGGAAAAGGTCAGCGTATTGGAATCTTTGCAGGAAGTGGTGTGGGTAAAAGTACATTATTGGGAATGATTGCTAAGAATGTCAAAGCGGATATCAATGTGATTGCATTAGTAGGTGAGCGTGGTAGAGAGGTAAGGGAATTTGTAGAAAAAGACCTCGGACCGGAAGGGATGCAACGTTCAGTTCTTGTAGTGGCAACGTCGGATCAACCGGCTATGTTGCGAATGAAATGTCCATTAGTTGCAACGACAATTGCGGAGTACTTCAAAGACCAAGGCAAAGATGTATTGTTGATGATGGATTCCTTGACACGTTTTGCAATGGCACAAAGAGAAATTGGTCTTGCTATCGGAGAGCCGCCGGTGGCAAGAGGTTATACTCCATCTATATATGCGGAGTTTCCCAAATTATTGGAACGAAGTGGAAAGTTTTTAAAAGGTTCTATTACAGGTGTTTATACAGTACTGGTGGAGGGTGATGATACCAATGAACCCGTAGCAGATACAGTTAGAGGTATCTTAGATGGTCATATTGTACTTAGTAGAAAACTAGCTAATGAAAATCACTATCCGGCAATCGATATTAATGCCAGCATATCTCGTTTGATGACGAATATTGTATCGCCAAGACATCGGGAACTTGCATCACAGGTGCGAGATATCTTAAGTGTCTATGCGAAGAATGAAGACCTTATCTCCATTGGAGCTTATAAGGCGGGAACAAATAAGAGACTTGATTTTGCAATGTCTAAAATTGATCAGGTAAATGAATTTTTAAAACAGGATGTTGAAGAAAGCCCTACATATGAAGAATCCGTGGAAAAATTAGAAGAAATATTGCAATAGTGAAAGGGAGTAGATAGGCGATGAAGAAGTTTAGTTTTCCATTGGACACAGTCCTAAGTTATAAAGGACAAGTATTGGACAGTTTGAAAAATGAACATGCCCAGATATTAATAAGGGTTATTAAGCAAGAGAATATTATCGAAGATTTGGAAAAAGAATTCCAGGATTGTGCAGCTAAGTTTGAACGGTGTAAAGTAGAGGGTGCTAAGATTAATGAGATGTTGAATCATGAGGGGTATTTACATACGCTACAAAAAAAGATCGAGGGTGCAAAACAAGCACTTGTCCTTATAAAGAGAGAAGAGCAAGCAAAACGAGAAGAAGTAATTATTGCTAAACAGGATACAACTTCAATTGAAAAACTAAAAGAAAAAAAACAAGAACAGTATCGTAAAGACGAACAAAAGGATCAGGAACGCTTTATTGAAGAGTTTGTTTCTAATACGAGAATGACTGCTAATAATGGGTAATACTGCTTATGCAGATTACTATAGATGATGCGTAATGTGCATCAAAAGAATTAATTAATGCAGAAAGGAGGAAAGCAAGATGGAGAGTACAATCAGTAGTATGCAGATGCCGGTGATACCTTCGAAATTGGAAGCGACCAATCTTCATAAGTCTGAGAAAAAAGGACGGGAATTCCAGGAATTGTTTTATCAACAAGATGAAGAACGAAAAAAAATGGTTCCTTTTTCGGCGGAGTTGTTAGAGGGTATGTTACAAAATGGACATCGAGACAACCAGAATATGGGATTATTAAATCCTGAGTTACAACCACAGGCATTACAGGGGATTTTATCTCAAGATGGAACCTTAATAACCGGACTACAAGCAAGCACAGTTGGTACAACTATATCAGAAACGCAAAGTATTGTATCTGAAATACAAGATACAAATATACAGAGTGTAATAATGGGGATAGCAGACCAAACAGTGAAAAAGCAATCTGGATTGGAAGCGATGCAACAAGTTACAATGGCGGCAGAATCGGGAACACAGCAAGCAACAGCAGTGGTAAAAGAAAGTGTGGCATTAGTCGATGCATTGAAAAAGACTTTTTTAATAAAAGAGCCTATTTCACAAGGTGTATCAGAGGGACATGCAGTTGAGCAAGTTATTCAAGAACCTGCACAAATGGAGAAAGGTAGACAACCTGCTATAGAATCAATGTCTTCAAGGGAAACACAAGAAGGAACAGCTCAGACATCGAAGGTATTACAAAATACTTCGGAAATTCAAGGAAAAGAATCTCCCCAGATGTTGCAACAAAATTTGCGGGCAGCACAGACATCACAAGTAGAACTAAAGCAATTGGAGAATTCTCCGATACAAGTCCAACGAGGAGAGTTAACAAAAGAAGCTTCTGGTGTGGAACTGACTCAGACAGAACAAAAGAAGTCGAACCTCAAAGCAGAAGTACAGACTATCAATGCAACAACTATAGATAGCGGGATAGCGGCAAGTGCAGCAACCATTCTTCCGAAAGAATCAATGTTGGAAGTAAGTGAAGCAATTACGAAAGATGTGATACCGGTAAAGGTCAATGTACCGGAAGAAATTCCACAGAAAGTGTTAGAGCATTTATTGACAAAGGCATCCAATAAGGAACAATTTTTTGAAGTACAATTGGAACCATTGAATCTTGGCAAGATTGCAATTAAGATTGCATATGAACAGAACAGCACTACCGTATCTATTGTATGTTCTAATGCAAAGACCACAGAATTATTAGCACAAAGTGCTAGAGAATTAGGTTCTATTATGGAACAAAATCTAGGGAGTCCAACGGCAATCTATGTAGAAAAGAGTGAAGAAAATTACTTGAATCAAGAACATGGAGAACATCAGAATCAAGAACAAGAACAACAAAATAAGAGTAATCAAAGTAAGAAAGAACAACAGGATATCGGCATTGATTTTATCCAACAATTAAGACTTGGTTTAGTCGCTGGTATGGAAACAGAAGGTTAGTAGAAACAGTGAGGTGAAAGTATGAGTGTTGATTTTAATCCGGCAGCTTATTCGGCAAAAGGCACCACCAGAACAACGAGTGATGCGGAAAATCAGAAAAAGATTGATAAGAATAAGTTGGAGATGGACGATTTTTTACAGTTATTAGCAGCACAATTAAAGTATCAAGATATGTCAAGTCCTATGGATAACGCAGCTATGATGCAGCAGTTGACACAGATGTCGTCCGTAACGGCTATGAATGGTATGTCAGCGCAGATGACCAATGTGGCAGATATCTCCACTATTACCTATGCATCATCTATGCTGGGGAAAGAAGTAACCGTAGTAACGGGACAGAATGAAGAAACAAAAGAACTTGAGACAACAAAAGGCGTTGTATCGGGTGTGGGATTTTACGAAGGTTTCCCGGCAGTATACATTGATGGAAAGGCGTATAGCTTATCTCAGATTATGTCGGTAGGTACAGTACCGGTACCGGAGCCACCAAAACCGGAAGACCCGGACAAACCGA